>JBLHNU010000138.1:0-3495 GCA_047622095.1 Desulforhopalus sp. | reverse complement strand
ATCCGTCTTTTATGTCCAAGAAGAAGCCCATCAAAAACGAACCCTTAAAAATCTTACAAAAAGAGCAAAACGTATGGGGTTTCAGCTAATTGAGTGTGAAACAGGAAATCTTGTTACTTAGAAGGAAGTATGAATTTTCAGATTTGCTTAAATTGTTAACATTGCCAATACTAGCCTCAACCATTGCTATGACGTGTGTCACTGCAGACTAATCAGTAGAAAGATTAGGTTTGGACAAATTTAAGTAAATAATATCTTTTGCCGTTTTATACCGGAGACATAATTATTACCATTTTATAGACTTTTCCATATATCCATCCTTGTTTTATAATATTTTTCAATTACTATTTCGTCAGTTCTTCATCCAAGGGTGTGGGCTGACCAGAAACATATGATTAACTTTCTGGTGTTTTTTGATTTTTTTACGTAATAGCACTTGCCATATATAGGTTTCAGGACTTTTAACATTGCACTATTTGAATACATCAAGAGATAGATACAGAGCAGATATTGATGGAATACGATCTTTGGCAGTACTTGCTGTCTTTTTCTTTCACCTGCAGCCCAACCTGCTCCCCGGCGGATTTTTAGGGGTTGATGTATTTTTTGTGATTTCAGGATACCTGATCTCCGGCATTCTCCTTCGTGAAAATTTTGCAGTGAGCTTCTCGTTTACACACTTTTATGCCCGGCGGGTGAAGCGAATTTTCCCGGCACTCTTTGTCGTTTTATTCTTGTCAGCAGTGGTCGCAACATTTCTGCTCACGCCGGACACTTACACCAACTTTATGCGTTCAGCACAATATGCGTCTGGTCAGTTGGCAAATTTTTTCTTTTCACGGGATGTAGGTTATTTCAGCGAAGGATTTTCTGAACAACCACTTTTGCACACGTGGTCTCTTGGAGTAGAAGAGCAGTTTTATCTTTTCTGGCCACTCTTAATTTATTCTTGTTTCAAAGTCTTTTCTCAGCAAAAGGGTTTGCGTTCTAATCAAGACAAGACTGAACAAGAAATGTCTAATTGTTCGGTAGGAAAAGAATCAAATATATTTGCTCAGTCTGAGCTACGCAAAAAGATCGGCGCAGTGATGCTGGTTATCTCGCTTCTCTCGTTTTTAGCTTGCTTTTTCCTTGCAGAAACGAACTATAATTTAGCATTTTACATGTTCTATACCAGGGCACTAGAGTTTTGTGTCGGCGCCTTGATCGCATTACGAATCCTTCCTGAAGCCAAATCCAAGCCGTTGGCAGGCCTGTTGGGAATCATTGGGGTAGTTCTTCTCTGCTATAGTTTTATTTTTGTTAAAGAGGAGTATCTAGGAGTATCGTTTCTTCGTTTCGGGGTACTGCTTCCATGTCTTGGTACGGCCTTAATTATTCATGCTGATCCCCAGAGGGGTTTTGCAAATATGGTTTTAGGGACTAGATTTCCTGTCTATATTGGTAAAATTTCCTACTCGCTCTATCTGTACCACTGGCCGGTAATAATTTTCTGGAAACTCTACAGTAATGTAGATGAAATCAGCCTATTATCCTCATTTACTATAATCCTCATTTCATTGGCTCTTTCCACTCTCAGCTATCTCTTTGTTGAACAGCCGGTTAGGAAGACAACATTGTCTGATAGAACTGTGCTTGGAATAGGGGCTTCTTTCATACTCGTTTTTAGCGTATTATTTGGTATTTTGGAAAAACATGATACGGCTTCATGGCGGATACGGAGCTATGCGGAAAATCAGCAAAAATCCATCGAACATTATACTTCGGGATGCCGTAAGGAGTTTAAAAACGGTATTCTATATTTCAACTGTACTGACCCTGATGGAGTAGTCCCACCTGTTGTTGCTCTTGTGGGTGACAGTCATTCGCCACACTTCCTTGATGGGATACTCGCCTGGGCCGAAAAAAATGGCTATGATGTCGCTTACCAGGCTTTGGCCGCCTGCCCTATTATGCTTGGTGATATCCGTTTTGGCAGTGTCTTTGGAGCGAAGCAAGCTGCACAATGTAGTGAATCTGTCTCCAGGTTTAAGAGGCACATTGTTGATGACCCAAGAGTGAAAATCGTTCTGATTGCTCATCGATTTGATCTATTTCATACAGGATTATCGTTTGCCAATAAAACAAAACCATTGATTTATTTTTTAGATGAGAATGGTTTGAAGATTAAAGATCATACAGCGTATTATCGATCTCAACTCAAAGGAACTGTAGAAGCGATTCGGCGAGAAGGCAAACTGCCTGTCATCATGAAGCAGATACCGTTATTTGATGGCGTAAAAGATTGTGATTGGGAACCATTGATAAAGAGACTGTTACACAAAGAGAGATCATGTGAATTTGATAAACCTTTTATCGCCAGATGGCAACAACCGAGCATCGACTTTATTGATGACTTTGTAGCTGTCCATAATGTACCTGCGCTGGATCCGATGCCATTTTTCTCATCACCGCGGCATAGAGGGAGAAACCTTTATAGGGATAGAGATCACTTAAATGAATACGGCGAAGAGTTTATGGTTCCTGGTGTGGTTGATGCGATGGAATCAATTGTAAAAGACTCAAATTGAAAAGTGATGGTTAAATCCAGAAAAATATTTGTGATTTTAGGATTTATAAAAAACTGGTGATATCTCTGACGACTACCATTTTGTATAGACTTGTATCAATTGGACACATGAATATTCTGGCGTAAAGAATTTTTCCTCTATTGTCATTTATTAATAGGGATTGCTTTCTCAGTAGTACTCCAGTTGTAGGTAAAAATCGACTAGCTGTAATGCAATATGTTTGAAAGTTACTTTTGAATAAATTGCATTAGTAAATTGGCAAAACAATAGAGAGCATGCAAAACCGGGGGAGGCTAAGCAGCCCTTATGAGTTTGTCATCACCCTTCACCCGAAATCCTGGATGCCAATCCCGAAAAACTTGTTCTAACTCTCCGTTGAGTACCCGTGTCCGCATTTGCAAAAGTAAATGGGCACCCTCAGGGCTCCACTGCATTTGTTGTCGCTTTGTAAAACGTTTGGCGACGACGTAGTTCACTGTAGATTCGACGAAGGCCGTACTGATTCTGTCTCCCTGGCGATAGCGCTCCCCGTAGTTGGTTATGAATGCTTGATTGTTTGTAATGTACGTTTGGAATTCTCTAACAGCTCGCAACAACTTGTGGGTTGCCGACTTCTTACTTTCTTGATCTGTGGCATCCAGATCCATTTCGAGGGTATCCAGATGCTGGAGTGCTTCGTAAGTGTTACCGTGCCATAGATACCATTTGATACTTTCGAGTTTTTTCAATGTGGGCTCTTTCAATTCATACTTTTCATAACCTTCTCCGACCGTCACAGGCAGGCCCTTGGCGATCTGGCGGAGCACGGTCAAACGCATCGTGACATGGAACCAATCAAGCAGATGTTCAGCTTCCGGATTGAGATAGAGCTGTAGGTTGCGTACTGTGTCACCACCATCGGAGAGAAATACAATTTGCTGATTTA
>JBLHNU010000137.1:0-3829 GCA_047622095.1 Desulforhopalus sp. | reverse complement strand
GCATCATCTTTTTTATTGCTGATTCTTTGAACTCATCTGAGTAACGTTTTGACACTAGATTTTCTCACTTCGCCCATTGGTTATATGTGGAAATATTTAAGGTGCAAACCATTCTGACACATAGGGCAAGGGACTCACTACACCTCCCTGTGGAGTACCTTTGTCGCTTGTATCGACCGTACCATCAGGATGTTGAACTGGGCATTTCAACCACCGTTCAACATACAGCAAGAGCCATTGGCAATCTGTATTATGTCGCACTGCTTTCATCATGAGATCGTGATCAATATTATCAAAAAAACCTTTGATATCAGGATCTACCACCCACGCATACCGCCAACTTCGGTTCCAGGGTTTGTTTGGCTACCATCTGAGCAATTCTATCAGCCACTGTAGGTATTCCTAATGGCCGTATCCTACCATCGCTTTTTGGTATTTCAACTCGACGTACTGGAGGGGGAAAATAACTCCCTGAAGACAATCGATTCCACAGTTTGTAGAAGCTGTTTTTCAGGTCCTCTTCAAAGTCGGCTATCGACTGTCCATCTACGCCAGCTGCTCCGCGATTTGCCTTTACCCTCTTAAATGCATCCCAAACTTGCTTCTTAGAAATCTGAAACGGCTTTGCTTCGTTCAAAAAGATCCTCCCAAATTTTGGTTGTCTTAATGTTAAAAGCTGAACAATGTAGCCCCTTCGCTCCACCCCCATTACAGGGACTTCGTCACTACTACAGGCTACTCCGCCCCTGTGCTCCGCATCGGTACTCTCACCCTCATGGGATCTCCATTTGGATTTCTCCCTTAGCATCAGAACGACAGGTTCCCACGTTCTATACGAAAGCCAAGATCATGTTCACGCCACCTTTATGCCGGACGCCGCTCGGGCAATAAACAGGCACCCCCCGAACTTATCCTGGGATGGAAATAGTTCCCAGTTTTGACGACACCTTTAGATTTTCGACACCTCATCAGTGGTTCGTTGTTACTCGTCTCCATAATCCATACCTGGTCCGATCTGGCCGGACCTTTTCCTTAACGCTCACAACCGTGGCTCTTTACCACAGCAGCTTAAGGTGGTTTGGTGCCTGCTCCTGCAAGCCGACCCCGAGGGACCTACCCTCATCTTTCGTGTAGTTACGAGCAAAAATTCTTTGCTCTCGTGGCACACTATTTCCAATCAATCTTTCCAGGTCTATAGGAGATATCTTTACTTGTGAATTGGGTATATGAAAGCTTTACATACTTGAAAGTATGTCTACCTAAAATAGGCGGCTTCGAGTTTGAAACAGACGTTGATAAGAAAGTAGTGTCAACGCATGGACTGTTTGGAAATGGAGCAACTCTCTCGGTTGATTCTCTGGAAACATCAATAAATCAGACTGCTCCATTTGTAGCTGGCTTTCTGGAAGTAATTTTGATTTTTAAAACGTGCCAGAGTGCTCCTTTTCTGGCACATTTTTGAGACATGATCAAATTGGAACTTAACAGGAAACACCTTTCGTCGTAGCATGCAGCAGCATTGATTAGCTTCGTTTTGGCAATGTTAAGCTCAATGATAAGTCGCTGACATTATGTGATCAGGAATAATATTAACAAACGGTTTTATATTAACTGTTGGCGTTGCTAATATTAATATTCTTAGCATTAACAAGAACCAGGTCTTCATTTTAGTTTTTTGCAGAAGATAATTCTCAGTCGTTGGTTCTGAAGACATCTATTATTGTAGACAAGGAAGAGGCGCTTGATGCATTGCTCGGAGGTTGCAAATAGGCATCAGCTAGGCGTAGTTGCATATTCCTGCAAACCTTATTGCCAGGTTCATGCTGATGATCACTTCACATCAAAAGTGATCATCAGAAAAACATTCTTGCTGAAATGAGGCGATAACAGAATTGATTAAAGTTGAGAGAATAATTCTGGAATAATCGACAAAGAGAAGATAGGTTAAAGGAGTTCTTGATTTTTGGGAAAGGAATTGTAGAAAAATTAGTATAGGCTTTCAGAGCAAATACTTATAATTCACATTAAAACCTGACGAATAATAAGACATGTAAGATGAAAAACCTTGCCACAATAATCCTAACCACAGTATTTCTCATTCTTGGGTGCGCCCTACCTCTCTTTGCTCAAAATCCTCTCCCTAAAACAGACGCATTATCCGGCCAGCCAAATCAGCAGATTATACTTACCCCCGGAGAACAGGCCTGGCTGTTAGCGCATCCCGATATTCAAATCGGCTATACAGACACGTTTGAACCTGAAGTCATCGTCAATCCTGACGGCAGCTATAATGGTATATTGGTCGATTTCCTCGACGAATTGAACAGGCGGTTGGGAATCCGCATCACTCTGCGGATCGATTCCATACCCGGAATACTTCAGAAGGCACAAAATAAAGAGGTTGACGGCATTCTGGAGATTCACCCAGAATATGCCGATAAGCTGGGCCTGTTAAAAAGCATTGGATACCTGAGGGCCTATCCGGCTGTCTTTACCCGTAAAAATGTTTCTTTTACAGGGCCAGACGATTTTGCCGGCAAGAAGATCGCGATCATAGACAAGGTCCATTTTTCGGAGAAAATAGTCCGGGAATATGGTGAACAGGCGACTATTCTGAGAGTGAAGGATGCTATACAAGGGTTGAAGAGTGTAAGTGAGGGAGCTGCAGATCTCTATATAGGGGTCAGCGTTAATTCCTATTACATTACAAAATACCAATTATTCGATGTTGTTACCAAATACATATTTCGTGATTATCCGGATAAATTCGGCATGGCAGTCAGGCCTGACTGGCCAGAACTTATCACAATTATCAATAAAGGGATTGCAAGCTTTTCGCAAAATGAGATTGATACCATCGTGGCGAAATGGAGCCACCTTCCACAACAAGAAAAAACAGTAGAACTCACTTCTGCAGAGACGGCCTGGCTGGCGGCACATCCGGTTATCCGCCTGGGAATAGATGCAGAATGGGCCCCCTTTATCTATCCGAATGAAGGCAAACCGGAAGGGCTGGATATTGATCTGATAAACAGGATCAACGAACTTACCGGTGCTAATATGGAATTGATCACCGGTCGTTGGGATGATCTTGTGAAACAGGCTGAGAAGAAAGAAATCGACGGGCTGGCACAGTCTGCCATCTCTGAAGAGAGACAAAAATTCTTTCATTTTTCAGAGACATATAACAGCCATTACTATGCACTGGCGATCTCACCTACTCAAGGCAAAACAATCCGCAACTCATCTGATTTACGGGAAAAAACGGTTTCCATTCAAAGAGGCAATTTGTGGATCAGAAAACTTACTGAGAGTATTGAAGGGGTTCAGATCATTGAGGCCGACTCTCAATCAGCATCTTTCAGGCTTGTTATGGAAGGAAAGACGGATGCATCTTTAATAAGATTAAGCCAATACCCAACCTTGCGCAATGCGTTCAAAGGGAATATCGCAATTGCCTATGTGTTCCACGAAAATAAACTCGACACGGTCTACTCCATCCGCAAGGACTGGCCGGAGCTGGTGTCCATTATCAATAAGGCTTTGTCTCGGATAAGCGAAAGAGAAAAAAACCTATTGTTGGAAAAATGGGTTGGCCGCGAAACAGTCGAGCTGATGAAGGCGCCGCTTAACCTGACGCAAGAAGAACGAGCTTGGGTTCGGGAACATCCGGTTATAACTTTTGGAGTAGCTGAGGAATTCCCCCCCCTTAACTTTATCAATAAGGATGGCGAACCGGCTGGATATGGAATTGATTATGCTATCTTGATCGCCCGCACGCTGGGAATCCAATATAAATTTGTTTCCGGTAGTTGGTCTGATGTTCAAC
>JBLHNU010000136.1:0-4749 GCA_047622095.1 Desulforhopalus sp. | reverse complement strand
AGCGATATAACGGTTAGACTTCTTTCCTTATTTAATTATTTCTCACTTAGGTAGCCCTTCAATGCCTATAGAAATTTTATCGTAGAAGTTTAATCGGAGTAAGATTATTATGTTGCGAGCTTTTTAGTAGCAATTCCCAAACTTCCCGCAATCCCTCGATATTACAGTAAATATCGAATTCTTTGAAAATGTCACAAAATTCCTTTAATTCAAGCTAGATAGGTCAACACGCAACATAACAGGAATAGTCCTAAATTGCGGTTTTGCTTAAATGGTTAACATTGCCATTAATAGCCTAAAACATTGCGATAGCGTGTACCTCTGCTGATTCAGAGTAGTAATGATGTGAAATTTTCTAGAATGGTAGAATCCGCTACTGGCGGTCTCACCCGGAGATAGCTGATTCCCAGCTAAAGTTTGGAAGGCGATATTAATCAGAGTTCAACACATATATTAGCACCCCACCGCCGACATAAAGTACTGGATAGAGCCAAACACCTACCGTGTCTAATTTATTAAGAGACTTATCCCGACCATGCCTCTGCAAACGTTTCATCCAGACATTCAGCAACACAACCAGACCGGTAATGCCAAACGTGGCGATCATAAAGGTATCCATCAGGGTTATGTACCCTAAGCGGGGTAAATCGTTGGCAATGGTGAAATTAAAGGCAATAAATAGTAATAAATTACCGCTGGCCAGATCTATACGTTTGCCATAATCTTTGAGGAAAAAGGTGAACCATGATACCAGTATAATAATAAGTAAAGGGATGAGAATACGAACGATATAGTAGATGAGGTGCCGTGTCCCCTGAAAGGAGAGAACGAAACGAGGAGCATCAAGCCCAAAGGTGTCATGGCTTGTTATCTCAGTCTTCACGTTATCAAGAACCCACTCTTCTTCACCAAGGGTGTCACCAAGACCTGAGGATTCCGGAATAATCGTAAATTGAACCAGATGTGCAGGAACTATGGAATCCAACGTGATGTGAAAATGTTGTTCATCAAATGGGAATTGTTTAAAATCAAAATCAGGTGCCTGAAATGTTGCCGTGAAACGAGCTACATATATAACATTGCCTTGAGGATCAACACCGATTAGACGATTTTGATATGCTATACGCCCCTGGAGATTGTAAAAAGAATGTGCAGGCCAGGTTAAGTTACGTTCAGAGAGAATCTTAATCAGATCTTCAGCCTTATACATCCGTCGTAATGGCACTTGTTCCCCCGATTTAACGGCTAATTCTGGGACTAACCATTCCATCTTGAGAGTTGCCGCCACGCCAAAGTTTTCTGCCTTTTGGTCAATGGAGGTGATTTGACTCACTTTCAACGCAACTTTCACTTCTAAAGGCTCTGAAGCCATCGCAGGAGAAGCAAGTAGGGATAGCAGAAGTCCCATGCAATATAAAGCGGTACTATATATATATAATCGCCGTGGCATAATTTGTTATTATTTAACTTTTCCCTTTACCCCGGATTGTACCTTTGTCCCTGCAACACCAATCGCCGCAGCTGTCCCTGCTTTCTTCACCGATTTTTTCTTTACAGAATCCTTCCCTTTAACACCGTCTTCCAGGTTGCCGGGCTTTATCACATCTTTGTCTGCAGGTTTCTGAATCTCCGGTTTTTTATCACTGGGGGCAGACCAGGCCGGGGGCGCTCCCAGATAAACTGTGATGAGAATAAAGGTACTTACTGAGCAGATAAAGGAGAATAGTTTTCTGTGCATTTGGTACCTCAAATTGAGAGAAAAACAAGTGACTTAATTTAAAGATTAGCATCTTTATGTGATCATGGCATTAATAATTGAAATTATGCCCCAGTATGTAATTAGGGGGGAGGGGGGGATGATTCTTACCAAGAGCAAAATAACCGCACCGGTAGATGTCCCTGTGGAGCAATCTGATCGGAGCCGGAGCCGATACCTAGATCTTCATTCCCGAATCCAGCAATCCATTCAGCGCCTATTGCAGTTTTATAGTTCCAGGCCCCCCATTTTCCCTGTGTAGGGAAATAGATAGCTTTGAGGTGAATAGATTCAAAATCGTTTTCGTCAACGCCAGTTACATCCGTATCCCAATAGTGGCGTTCATACTTCAGTTTTAATTTGGGATTCAACATATACGAGCCGTCCACCCAGTAATCAATGCGATCCGAATCGTCCAAATCGAAATATTGGGTGCGAAGATCCGTGTTGTTTACTGCAGCGAGTGGGTTTGAAGCGTTTTCACAATAACCATTACCAGCGCCAATACTTACAGCTAAAACCGTCATAACAACTGTGGTCGATATTTTAATTTCTTTTAGGTAAACCCCCGGCTTTGCCGGGGGATAATTACTTTTTTACCTATTGGGGAAAAGGCTACTTCTTAATCACGGTTTTCTTCAACCAATCTGCTGTATTTGACTCACTGGGTTCACCTGGTGTCATATCCACCCCTTCCAGTTTAGGGGCATCAGGAACTGAGGCAAGCAAACTTGTCTTAGCTTGTCGAACAACGATCTGTTCAGGTGTAACATTTATGGTAGAGAGGTCATGCGCTAACATCACTGGCCCATCATATGTTTTTGCCATGTTTTTAAAAGCCTCGTCTATCATGGCATCACCTAATGTATAATGAGAACCTACACCCAGACCAGGCTTGGCAATACTGAAAACAAGCCCGAGCTCTTCAGGCACAGTGTGCTCACCCAAAGCATTCTCCGCATGTTCAAGTGGCATTTTGGTATGGGAAGCAAAACCCTCAGGGGATGGAAAAACCTCGTGAATAAATACATCTGCTCCTTTGGCTTGCTCTGCCTCGAAGGTACTTGGCTCACTGTCTGCGGTATACGCAAAGACAAGCCCTTTCCATTCAAGGCGATAGCCCAGCGAGCCATCGATAGAATGAACTACGGGAAAAGCATAAATTTTTACGCCATCTTCATCATAAGCGAGTTGGCGAGGATTTTCAGGACTGAACTTAGTAATATCAATTTCGTGGGCGATGATCGTCGTGCCGCCAGTAGGTAACAAATCCCGCTTGGCCTGAATATGCCACTCAGCTGCTGCTACTATATGCTTTGTAAATGCTGCAGTACCAAGTTCCGGCGTTGTGCCTGATGGCCCCCACACAAGAAGAGGTGTATTCCGGGCCCAGCCCATGGCATCAAAGAGAGGGAAGATACCTCCAACATGATCCAGGTGGAGGTGATTGATAAACACTTTATCGAGAAGCGCAGGATGTATACCCATGCTATAGAGATTACCCGCTGTTCCTGGACCTATATCAAAAATAAAATTTTTACCATTTCCTACCTCGACCAGGATTGAAGAACAGGCCTGCGCCCGACGAACTGGGGTTGGGCTGCCTGTTCCCAGCATAGTAATTCGCATCTCGTTAGCACCAAGTTTCTCTTGCCCGGGGATATAATGTTCTGGATATTTTTTAAGAGTAACGCCCTTTTTTTTGACAATTACAGGAGTCTTGGTAATGGGTTGACCGCTAAGCGGGGTTGGGTAGCCATCTTGCGTGAGCTGTTTTTCTCTGGGAAAGCGAAAGTCTGTGTAATGGGCAGCGTTCGCTATGAGTGGCAGGACTAGCGAAAACGCTACTCCGCACATCATAGAATGTAGCATCGTTTTATAATGTCGCATGTTTCTTGTCTCCAATTTGATTTTTATACACAGGAATGTGTAGGTTATCTTACCGGTTGTCTCCATCTTGAGATTATCTTCAAATACACGAAATTTTAATTACTTGCTGCCTAAACTTAGTTGTTAAGCCGGATATGGTGTTGCTTCAAGCCTACCAATGGAAGGAAACACCTAGCAATGGGCCTTGCTGTAAGGCGTTATAGGCGTATCTGTTCTGACCAGAACCACTATCATAGTCGTAATCCATCCACCGATAACCACCAAAAACCGAACCCCATTCTTTAAACTGATAATCAACCATTAACGATACATTCCAGACCAGGTCAGAATCACCAAAACCAATATCACCACGGCTGATGAGCGTCCACTTTTCATTAAAATGAGTCCAGAGCCTTACTCCACCGAAAACATCCCACCAGTCTTCGGTTGAATCAACAAGCTGGGGACCTCTCTGAACTGTTGCACCAAGATCTTGATACGTCCAACGAAACCCTAAGATCGGCTCCACGTCTGTATTGCCCCAGCTAACGACACGGTATCCGGCCCCAAATTAAGCAGCCTGAATAGTGAAATCCACATCAACAGTGGGGCCATTCGGAATACTGGATGAAGGGTCCAAGTTCACGTATTGATATTCGGCAAACAGCGCCAAATCATTTTTTTTCGCATCAAAATGCACTGTGAAAACAGCCCCTAGGTTCCCGAACACATCATCTTTGAAATCAAGTTGAAGTGGTGCACTGACGGGTCCAATAACTGTCGTCCCATCCAAACTCATTCCCCATAGGAAAAGGGGAGAGAGTGCAAATTGCCAATCGTCAGATTCACGATCCCTACCAGCCAGTGATTGCGAAACAGGAAAAATTAACAAAAATGTTAGGACAATGCAGATTGCTAAAACCTTCTCCATGAAAAAAACCTTTGTTATTACTGTTCGATTATAGAGTTCGACAATCTTTATTGATTGCAAAAAAATAGGTCGAGTAGACCGGTTCCTCTAATACAAAAACAGAAACTCCCATAGCTCGTCTTTCATTTGACGCCTTGCCGCACGCGGCTACTACGTGCCTGCTACTTCGATCTGTTCATATTATTGTCACCGG
>JBLHNU010000135.1:0-4920 GCA_047622095.1 Desulforhopalus sp. | reverse complement strand
TCACCACTTCATCAATGTCGTTATCGGCAATAAAATTACGGAAATTTTCATCTATTTTGACGTGAACCAATTTCTCATTTTGGATACCTTCTTCACGATTATCACCGGGTATCGGAATAAAGCCTAAAAGCTCAAACCCAAACCGATCAACTTCACGACGCATGCGTTTTTCGATTATTGACGCTCGTTCTCCGGCACCAATCACAATGATTTTGGTTTGCCCCAGACCCAATAGACCCAGGCGGATAATAAAATAGCGAAGTGTCACGATCAGCAATATCGTCAAGCCCGCCGTTATCGGCAAGAAATACTGGTGCATCGTAATATGCGACAGTAAGGTACTACCGAGTATTTCCATTACGAAATAACCAATAGCGACACTGACAAAAATACGACGGATTATGCCTCTAAATGTTTCCCTCAGCTTCGACTCGTATAAACCAACCGAGAGGGCAGAAAGTATAACAAAAAAGGAGAATAGACCGATGAAGGTGATTAACTGCGAGAATGAAACAGATGATGCTTGAACATACTGACCAACAATACCAAAGGAAAGATATCCAACATAGGCGGTGAGCAAAGCTTCCAACAACATCAAAATATTTGATCGTCGGACTTCCTTACGATTAACAAAACTCATTGACATCCCCCTTACGCATAAATTCATCGCAGTACATATAAATATCAGTGACATTCAAGAAGCATAAACTCATAGTGATTTTCTTCTTCATCGTTATATTATTGTTGTAGAACAAGACCAAACCTTGTTACATTAGTAACATATGAGTACAAACTTACGGGGCGTTAATTTACATGAAGACTAACAAAATAGCATTGTTCAATTTAATATTTTTTGTAATTTTTATAGTTTCGGGCTGTTCCAGCATTAATAATGGCGGCCTTCCTCTTGCATCTACCTATCCTTCCTTAACAACTTCGGTGGATGACTATAAGTATCTGATTGGACCGGGCGATAACTTATCCATTTTTGTTTGGCGTAACCCTGACATTTCCGGATCGTTTATCGTCAGACCTGACGGAAAAGTCACTACTTCCCTTGTGGAAGATGTAGACGTTTCTGGAAAAACGCCTACTATGCTCGCTCGCGAGGTCGAGGAAAGACTGTCTAAGTATATTAATAACCCCCGAGTAACGGTTAGTGTTAATAGTTTTTCTGGCCCATTAAGTGAACAGGTTAGAGTTATTGGTGAGGCAACCAACCCAAGCGCTGTGAGCTTCACAGAACAGATGACCTTGCTTGACTTGATGATATCTGTTGGTGGTTTGACTGAATTTGCTGCGGGTAATGATGCGAAATTGGTCAGAACATTGGGTGGCGTACAAAAAACATTTGAATTGAGAATAGATGACTTAATCAGAAAAGGTGATATTAAGCAAAACATTGATATGCTCCCTGGAGATATCGTGATCATACCAGAAGCTTGGTTTTAGTTGACACAATAGACGGAAATATAAATGCAGGATCTCCAGAAAACCATCGAATTATTACTCGACTACCTGAGAGGCGTTTGGGTAAAAAAACGATATGTAATGCTGTGTTCGTGGCTCGTATGTCCCGCAGGATTTATCTATGTTGCATCAATGCCCGATGTTTACGAATCTCAGGCGCGGGTATACGTTGATACACGCTCTGTGTTGCAACCATTGTTACGTGGACTGACTATTCAGACAAATCCACAACAAGAAATCGCGATGATGGTTAAAACGTTGCTCAGCAGGCCCAACCTCGAAATTATTGCTCGAGAATCTGATCTTGATATATCTGTCACCAATCCTTCGGACTACGAAAGTATGATCGCGGGTTTGAGTGCGAATATAAAATTTAGGGCCGCAGGCAAGGACAATTTATATACTATTGCCTATACACACGACAATCCTCTTACTGCCAAAACTGTGGTTCAGGAAACCCTAGATTTGTTCGTTGAAGGTACTCATGGCAATTCCAGAAAAGATACTGATTCTGCCAATCGCTTTCTCGAAGAGCAGGTGGGAGAGTATGAAAACAGGTTGGCAGCGGCCGAGCAAAGATTAGCTGACTTTAAGCGAAAATATTCAGATGTACTTCCCAATCAAGGTTCATTTTACCAAAACTACGGTACTCTGGAAGAAAATTTAGATCAGACAAAACTGACAATTAAAGAAACTCAACAAAAAATCAAAGCATTAACTTCTCAAATAGATGATCAGAAAAATCAATATAACGACTTTTCAACCACAACTCCTGGTTCTCAGACATCACTAACAACTCGTTACGATTCACGTATCAGAGGCGTTGAAGAAAAGCTCGATCAGGCGATGCTCAGATACACTGATTTACATCCGGATGTGATGGAGGCAAAAAACTTACTCGAATCGCTTCAAAAGCTTCGCGATAAGGAAATTGAAGAGTATCTAGCGTCAAATAATAACGGTGTTGGAACGGATGAAATTGGCTCTATTTCAAGCGAATTACGTCTCGAAGTTACCCGTTTGAAAAGTTTAATTGCGTCCCTGGAAGTTCGCCAAGCCGATTATCAAGGCAAATTAAATGAACTGAAGCAAAAAATAGATCTAGTGCCACAGATTGAAGCTGAGAATACTTCTCTAAACAGAGATTACGGTATTACGAAACGGAAATATGAGGAGCTTTTGACTCGTAAGGAATCTGCTGAATTAGCGCAAAAAGCTGATGTATCCTCTGAAGATGTTCAATTTAAAGTCATTGATCCGCCATTGGCTTCGCAAAAGCCTTCAGGTCCCAATAGATTAATCGGTTATACCGTTGTTATTGTGTTGGGTTTTGCCGCGGGATTAGGCCTGGCGTTTCTGATCAGCCAATTAAATCCAGTATTGATTCGTGGAAGTCAACTTAGCGCTTTAACTTCATATCCGGTACTCGGTGTTGTTAGTCACTTAAACAAAGCGCAGATTAAAAAGACCAACAGGAACAGATTAATTGTGTTTGTATTTTCTTCAGGACTCATTTTTATTCTTTACGGTGCATTAATAAGTGCTGAACTTCTTCAACTTAATTTATATGCGAGGGTCTTTTCATGAACACTATTGAAAGAGCCTTACTAAAGAAAAAGCAAGATTCTGCTGAACTAGAGAAAAATCGGAGTGAAAATGAGGCAACAGCAGTTAAGCCTCAACAGCAAACAACGATTGAGCGTGCCGAGACCAAGACAGTCTCCGAACAAGTTCCTTTGAAAAGTCCAGAATTAAACACAGGGCAAACTATTGAAATAGATCTCGATAAGCTCGAAGAAAAAGGCTTTGTTTCTACAAATGCTCGAAGACAGTTAATTAACGAAGAATATCGAGCAATAAAACGTAAGATTTTAGGCAATGCCTTTGGCGCCCTCTCCAAGTCACTTAAAAACAGCAACATAATTATGGTGACAAGCACAAATCCTGGTGAAGGTAAGACATTTACCGCTGTCAATCTTGCCCTTAGCATTGCTCTTGAAAAAGACAAAACAGTGTTACTTGTGGATGCTGATGTGTTAAGACCAAATGTAATGCGCACTCTAGAAATGGAAAATAGAGAAGGATTAATGGAGTATTTATTAGGCGAGAAAAACGATATTTCAGAGATCATGTGTAAAACAAATCTGGAAAATTTGCGAATAATTCCTGCAGGTAAATCACACCACCTATCTACAGAACTGCTGGCAAGTGAAAAGATGTATGATGCGGTTGAGGAATTTGCTAATCGATACCCTGACCGAGTCGTAATAGTCGATACACCCCCTTTACTTGGCATAAATGAGACCGCAATATTAGCCAATCTGGCTGGTCAGGCAATTGTTGTTGCAGAAGAAGGAAAAACTAAATTGGCTGATATACAGAAAGCTGTCAGCCAGTTACATCCAGAAATGGCTATTGGATTCGTCGTTAACAAAGCACAGAAAGTGAATAACGATGAGCATGGATATGGTTACTATTATGCCGGGGCAAATTAGTGCGAAAAATAGAAAAAGCAAACAAAAAAATCCTCTACAAACTGTTGGTTTCTACTCTGGTTATTATCTCTCCGTTTGCTTTTTCAGGTGATTTGGAGGTAGACGGCAGATTTGTCTCAACGCTTTATCATTACAATTCTAAATTTGGCAATGCACCTTCAAATGAAAACCAAGCTTTGGCTCTGGTTCCATCAGTTAAAGGAATATTTACCAGCCATTATTTAGATTCGTCTGTGTTAATCAAACATACTGCGGTTATCCAGACAGACAACACCGAGGACGCAGATAAAAACTATAATGACATCAGCTATAAAAACCAGTTAACACTTGTGGACAATGTGCTGTTTATTAATGTTGATGGTGGTCAAAGCTACCGTACGGTAGATCTAAATCAATCTTTTGTGGGGGATAAAATTCTAAATCCCGGCAGATTGACAAAATTACAACAAAATACTGCGGGGATAAATTTTAGAACCCCTAATCCTCAGTATTTTGGTATGAGTCTACAAGCTGTCACTTCAAAGTCAAAATCAGACAGCTCTGCCGAAGATGAAGAAGATGGTCTAAATAATGAAAATCTAATATATTCGGGTCGATTATTTCAAGGTGAAGAATTTCAACGCATCAGTTGGGATGTTAGATATACATATAATAAAACTAGTCGAACAAACTTTTTGGATTTTGAAGCCACATCAATTAACGCAAACATCAATGCACTATTGTACAAAGAAATAGGCGTTACCCTAACGGGCTCTAGTGAAGAAAATGATATCGACACAAGCAGCGGCGGCAACCTTAGAACAACTATCGATACAACCAGTCAGGGTGCCGGTATTTATTGGCGTAGTTCTCCACAAAGGATCATTTCCATCACCTCAAACACCCTGGAAGAAGGTGAAAATACTACTGATTATATTGGCCTAAATGTAGATTGGGCATTTAGCCCACGCACCGA
>JBLHNU010000134.1:0-5058 GCA_047622095.1 Desulforhopalus sp. | reverse complement strand
GGTGGATAAAATGCTGGAGCGAGCTAAAGAGGTAACCCGTAAAGGCAGATTCACCTATATTGAATATGCCCGTTTCGCTGATGATGTCGTGGTCTTGGTTGACGGTTTTGGAAAGTGGGAGTGGTTGCTAAAAGCTGCTTACAAAAGGCTTGTAGAAGAGTTTGAAAAGTTGGGTGTTCAGATGAATCTGGAAAAGACCCAAATAGTGAATCTTACTCAGGATGAGACTTTCAGTTTCCTGGGCTTTGACTTTCGGCGGATTAAAACACGCCGTGGAGCGTGGGGGGGTACGAGTTACTCCACGCGTGAAAGCACGGACATCCTTGCTGCAAAAGCTCAAGGATGTGTTTCGTCGACATCAGTCCCAACCTGTCGGCAGGGTTGTTGATCTTATAAATCCTGTGTTAGGGGGTTGGGCAAACTATTTTCGGGTTGGAAACTCCAGCAAATGCTTTGGCTATGTCAAAGACTGGGTGGAGAGAGAAAGATCAGACGACATTTAATGTATGCCTGTAAACGTTGTGGCTTCGGTTGGAACAGATGGAGTAGGGCTTGGCTATATGAAACTCTGGGATTGTATAATGATTACGGAATTCGATACCATCGTGCCTGAAAGTGCTGCCAGCTTGATAGGTCTTATAACCCTTGAAATGAAAATAACAGTGAAAGCCTAGTGCGGGAAATCCGCACGCTGGGTTTGTCGAGGCGGGGGTTGGAAACGGGCTTTTGAAGTACCGCCCAAGCCTTCGACCCTACCTGTGGGGGGAGCGCCGGGTAACTGGTGCTTCTACCCGGAAACATCAATCAAAAGAATTGCTTCATTTTGAACGGAGATGCTGACTGATACTATTACTGAATCTCTGATCTTCAAAAGTAAAGATCTCTCCAATGGATTTTGACTTGTCGTTTTCGAAGAAAATTGTCAAAAAATTCTCCTGTCTGTCACCACTTCTTTCTGTTATGATCTAGTGGAAATATGTTGACTTTAGGCCAAGAGAATTTGTTACATATATTGTTGTGGTATCGAGTACGATTCCTAACATCTTTCCTAGAGGGAATACAAAAGAGAATCTGGAAGAAACTCGGATTTTGGAATGAGATTGTCTTGATAGGCAATCTTGCTTTCAAAAAGATCAATACGACCTTGTTATGTTGTTAGGTTTTCGAGACACCTTATTGATTACATTTACAGGAAACACCTTAACCACTCACTTAGAATTCAACGTTAACCTTGCCACTGGATCCATTCACAGCCGTGTGATACTATTCAGGAGATATTCGGGTATAAAACAGTAGCCTTTTTTTCAAAAACAATGGCAAGATCAAATTACCTGGGAATTACCACCCAGATGATGGGGGTTGAAGAATTTAGAGCGCGTTCTGCAGACTTTTAAGGACTGGGGGTTCAAATTACACAAGGATCTTATTGTAGAGGATAATCCCATGATAATTTTCATACCAAAAAGCAAGGATTTGAAATATGAGATGTCAACTTTCTGGCAGATAATAACCATTTATCTGATTTCCATATGCTTCTTCACCACCGGCTGTTCCTTGGTCAAGCTCAAACAAGACCAGCACGAGAGCGACTTGTTGACAGTCATCGTCGGGTATGTGTCTGCTCCATCACCGGTAGATGGTCCTCTTATAGTTGCTGCCTATTCAAACCAAAACGAAAAAAAAACGATCGCCCATTATACAATTTCGCACGACAGCGGTGAGTTTGAACTGATGGTGAGTAAAGGGGACTACTACGTCTTCGCCTATATCGACCAAAACAGCAACTTGATTTATGACGAGGGCGAACTAGCTGGCCAGTATGGCGATCCTACAGTGGTCGCTGCTCCTGCCGGCGGTGTTGTATCTAATATTAATATCGTTGTTTCGGAGTCGAGCCGCCCCATTGATTGGCGCACCGGCGATAAAATTGCAGCAGAGAGGCCCCAAAAGCTTTATAGCCGACTCGCAGGCGCAATAGTGGATTTAGACGATGAACGCTTTTCCGAAGAGCGCGGAAGTCAAGGTTTCTGGACACCGAATGCTTTTTATAGAACGTTTGGAGGAACGGTCTTCTTTCTGGAGGAGTATGATCCTAGGAAGATCCCTATTCTTTTCATACACGGGGCTGGCGGCACCCCTAAGGGATGGAAATTTTTTGTTGATAATATAGACCGAACCCGTTTTCAGCCATGGTTCTTCTCTTACCCCTCTGGTGCCCGGATAAGAAGCATGTCAAACTTGTTATTTTGGAAACTGCTCAACCTTCAAGCAAAATATAAATTTGATACCCTGTATATCACGGCGCACAGTATGGGAGGGTTGGTTGCCCGCTCATTCATCCAGGATCATTCGACTGAGTTTCCCTATGTGACACTTTTTATCTCACTGGCGACCCCCTGGGGTGGAGATAAGATGGCGGAATATGGTGTCAAACAATCACCTGCAGTTATTCCGTGTTGGATAGATATGCAGCCGGAGGGGGATTTAATCCAATCCCTGTATCGGAGCAAAATGCCCGACAAGGTAAATTACTACATGTTTTTTGGCCACCAGGGAAATCGCAGTCCATTCAGCTCAAATAACGATGGTACCATTGCATTGTCCAGTCTCCTGGACAGAAGGCCTCAGGCTGAGGCGAAAATGAGTTATGCCTTTAATGAGGATCATACAAGCATCGTTTCCAGCAAGGAAGTGTTGGAACAGTTCAATGCAATTATCAATACCTTCGATGCAAAAAATCGTGCGTTAACCCATTCATCGGTGGGATACATTAAGCTTAACTATACATATAATACCCCCGGTGACATGGAGCAATCCTGGGCAAAACTCTTACTTCGTAGCATGGACGAAAAAAAGACGGAAACGGTTGTGATACTGAGGCCTGGTGATAATGGAAAAAAACTCGGCCCTTTTCCCAGTGGCAACTATGAGGCAAGTATATTTGCAAATGGTGTCAGGCCAGATACAAAAATGGTTCCAATCTCTGTCGAGGACAATCATAGCAATGAACTCAATTTTGTTTTAATCCCTGACGGAGTGCTTTCAGGATATATTTCCACTGCAATCAAACAGGAAAATAAGTTTCTTGGCATGCCAGGTTGGGAATATCTGCCCGAGGATAATACAATTCAGGTGCGTTCCGTTAGGTTGAAGGGGGGCGGGATTGATCGAACCCTTCAGGCAAGTGAGGATAATAGGTTCAATTGGAGTGCAATGGAGATATCTCGCACGGACTATTGTTATAGGGGATATCTGCGGTTTTTTGGATTGTCTGCCGGGGAGTATGAATTGATAGTTGAGGCTGAAGGCCACAAAGTGTTTGTTAAAAAAAGACTCCTTGTTATTCCTGGTAAAGATCGGGGATTAGATTTTTTCGAATTAACGCCTGAGTAGTAGGTTTGTTGGCCTATTGAAGGGTACGAGTAATTGCCGCTTTTCCTAAAGGAGACCAGGGAGAATAAACTTCACAATCTCTGAGCTGGAAAATGCGATATTGTCATCCCAGAGCTTACTTTCCAAATTCGTTGTTCATTTGCCGGTAAAAAGCAGAGGGTGAAACAGTGACAATTAAAGTGGACCCCTTGGTCAAGAACAAAAGAGAGTCCAGAAATATGAATTAACAGTGAATTATGCAATGGATGTGGACTATATATTTCTGTATGTAATGAGATATTTTTTCATGTGTATTCCTTTGCTAAAGTATAACAATTAATTCTGGAAGAACTGTGAAGTGTGCTTTTTGTAAGGTTATACAGAAAGAGTGGCTGTTGTGGGCGAACAATAAAGTTTCATACTCAAAACCATCTGACCTACTGATTCTACGTTGCCCCCAAACACCCCTTAAAAATATTGTATCATACTGGCAGTATCGTCACCCGACTGATTCCAGCGTACTATCGTGCATGAGTTCACTCAAAAATGGTGCAACTCTCGCGATGGATTATCTGGAAACTTCTTGGACAGGCAGTAAATTTAAATGTGTTAGGCGTCCTACCTCAAGAGTATCAGAGCTTCACAGGAAGAACCTTTCGTAACAGCATGCAGTAACATTGATTATCTTCGTTTGGGCAATGTTAAGTCGCAGACATTACGTGATTAGGAAATACTTCAAGTTGCCATTTTTCCAAATAGCCTGTTGCTGCCAGTGGATATCTTTAAAGACGCCCTACTATCATCTTAAATAACTTGGTAAATTACATTTGGATACGATTGAAATTGATCGTGAAGAAATGTAGTTCAGTTCTTTCCTCGCAGGGTATCAGATGGGAACTCACCAAATCGTTTCCTGTAAATCTGGGCAAAGCGACCAAGGTTTGTGAAACCGCAACTCATTGCAATTGTTGAAACCGAATTTTTTTGCTCTGGTTTGATGAGTTTTTCATGAACAATCCGCAACCGCTGTTCGGTTAAAAATTCCATTGGGCTATATCCACGAGCATTGCGAAACGCTGAAAACAGGACACTACGACTACAATCAGCAACAAGGAGGAGGTCGATAATTGTGATAGCTTCCGTGAAATATTCCCGCATATATTCTTCCGTTTTACGAACACACGCTGGTGCTACATGATTCCGCTCATCATTAAGCTTCCAATTTAAATTATGTGGTAGGGATAGTAGGGCGGATAATAGCGTATGTTCGATACTCCTTTTCAAAGCCTGATTGACTAAAAGATGATCACTGTGATTGAGTTCTTGAAAAAGGTACTTAATCATTCTCTTCAATGTCGCACCAGGTCCACTCGTTAGGCCGATAGTATCTTTAAAAATGAGAGATTCCTTGTGGTGCTGGGAAGTCAATAATTCTAAATGGTGGGTAATGTCTGCCATAGTAGTCCGCACAGCTATTGCTTCTGAGCCTTCATAACGCTCTATATGTTTTAGATTCCCTGGCATTAATGCAATAGCCTTGTCTGATGTAACAACAATATTTTTTTTTGGATATTCAAATCCTATAGGAGCGTAATCACTATAGATAAAGAAGAAGGTATCTCCGAGTGATCCTGCATTTGTACTTGTGGAGGTGTGGAATTTATTAAAGACTAATGATGTTTGTCC
>JBLHNU010000133.1:0-5159 GCA_047622095.1 Desulforhopalus sp. | reverse complement strand
GGTGATGGCCAAGAGTGCAGGAAAAAAATATTCTTCTAAGCTGGATAGATCACCATATTTCATAAAATGATAATCTTCACAAATAATAAAGGCACAAATCTTGGAACCATGCTGTGAAACGGGTTGCTCATAAATAAAGAGCGCACACCAGTGAAATGCCGGCCTACTTCCACCACCGTTTTTATACAGTATTATATCATTTTACGACGAAAGTTACTTTTATAATAAACACCGGAATTTTTGCCTCCGGTTAGGATGCTGTGAAGCTACCGATTGATAGGGGCTTGAGGATTTGCTGACAGGAACTTTGACGTGTACAGGAAGAAGGTCAAGTTCTCATATCTGCTCTCAGTTTTACATTGCCAACACATATCTTTCTAATGATCTTCTCTAACACAATTCTGATCTATTGTTACTTTCCTTTTTGTGGTTAGTTATTATCCCTATATAGGGTTAGATATAGCATCTTTCAGCTCAACGTCATTTAACTGTATCATTTTTTATATTGTTACAGACCTTTATCCAGACCAATGACGTCTTTGCAATTGCTTGGATTTTATCAAAAAAACAGGGAAAATTACTATGAAAAGATTAATTGGAATCAAAGTTGTTCTTGTATTCTTTATACTCGTTTCATTTGTGCAGGCGAAAGATAGTTTACCCGCCGAAGTCACACTTTTTAAAAACGTAAATATCTTTGATGGAAAGAGCGACAGCTTAAAAATGGGGTACGATGTACTGGTGGTTCGCAACCTGATTAAAAAAATAGCAAAAGATATCCCGTCCTCCGGCTCCTATGAACTTGATGTAACAAGTGGCGGAGTGAAGAAACTACACGTTCCTTCCGGGTACGACTCCAATACCTACACTATCAACGTTAAGACTGGTGATGCAAAGACTGAGAAGAAACAAGTCAAGGTCAATATCATAGACGGTGGTGGATATACTCTAATGCCAGGTCTTATTGAAGGGCATGGCCATTTGCAGATGAACGGCACCTCTTTGGCTGATATTGAGAATAACCGAAATTGGGAAGAACTTGCCATTCGTTCGGCAGCAAAGGCAAAAGCTGCATTGATGGATGGCTTTACAACCTGGCGTGATGCAGGAGGCATGGGAGCTGGGCTGAAAAAAAGCATCGATGCTGGGGTAGTTGTCGGACCACGTATCTATCCTGCAGGCGCATTTATCGGGCCAACTGGCTCACATGCCGATTTTAGAAACTTTACCACCCCCAACGAGACTGTTTACGGTGCCAACTCAGCTGGGTCCAGATTGGGTATGACTTTTACTGCAGACAGTACTGATATGATTAAGACAGGTGCTCGTCAGAATTTTATGCAGGGTGCAACACAGATTAAGATTATGTCAAGCGGTGGAGTGGCTTCTGCCTTCGATCCATGGCAGTTGGACGCATATTCAGCAGAAGAAATCCAGGCAGCAGTGGAGATTGCAGATGCCTATGGCTCGTATGTTATGTCCCATGCCTACAGTAAAAAATCAATTATGCGCTGTTTAGAGAACGGGGTAAAGACACTTGAACATACATTCTTGTTTGACGGTGATGTTGCAGAGCTTATGAAGGAAAAAGGTGCCTATATGACAACAAATATGCACGCTTTTTCTCCTGAATTGGGAAAAATCGAAGCTATCAGTTCAAGCCCAGCATCTGCCCGCAAAGCAGCTACTGCACAGGCGGCTTTTAGCGATTTCATTGACAATGTTAATAAATTTCAACCGAAGTTTGGTTTTAATGCAGATTGTGTCGGTTTTGGCGATTCTTGTAAAAAACAGACGGATCACGAAATATTTTTAAGTGCCAAATTTCTTGGTAATCACTTTGCGCTTAAATCCATGACATCGGTTAACGGTGAAATTGTTGCTCTTTCTGGTGACGTACTGAATCCGTATTTTGAAGGGCCTCTGGGTGTAGTGGAAGAGGGTGCCTATGCCGACCTCTTATTGGTTGACGGCAATCCACTTGAAGACATAACAGTGATAGGTGGCAGTGAAAAATGGTTTGATGCCCCTGCTCGTGATGGCATTGAGACCATGCGTGTCATCATGAAAGACGGCAAGATCTACAAGAATACACTGTAGTAAAATTTAAACCAGCAGGGCGCTTCGGCGTCCCGTTTCCATCTTCAAAACCTCACCGAAATGAAATCTATAATACTCAAATGGCTGCCTGCGGTATTTTTAGCCTTTGCCACAACAGCACTGGCTACCGGAGCAACCACTGAGGATACTGTCAGACCCAGCCTCTCTACAGATGAGGTGGAAAACCAGATTACCCTTGATCGTGAAGCCAACCCATTCTATGAGTCGCGGTTGCTGGCCCCTATACACGACTGGAAGAACGGTATAGCAGAGCGCACCGGGTTTAACTGGAGCCTTGACTACTCTGCCCTCTTTATGAGCGTAAACGACAGTCCAGGGGAAAATAACGCTAGTGGCGGCATGGTTCGATTCTTCGGATATTGGGATTTGGTGAACCGCAGAGGCCTAAACAAAGGGAGCCTGAACTGGAAGGTTGAAAATCGTCATAGCTACACTGATCCCCCCCCCAGTGGCCTCGGATTTGAGAGCGGGTATGTGGGGTTGTTCGAACCACCGTTCAGTGATCAGCAGACACGCCTGACCAACCTGTACTGGAAACAATATTTTGTCGAAGGACAATGGGCGTTTGTCGGCGGCTTTCTTGATGCGACTGATTTCGCAGATGTATACTTGCTTGCCAGCCCATGGACCGGTTTTAATAACTTTGTTTTCTCTACCGGTTCTGCAGCAATGGATCTTCCCAACGATGCCACTCTGGGCGTTGCAGCGGGTGGTATGATTGGTAGTAAAGTATATATCCAGGCAGGGATAGCAGATGCCAACTCCGATCCCACCCAACCTTTAGACGGTTTTGACTCGGTGGCTAACGACAGTGATTTTTTCAAATGGATAGAGGTAGGTTTTACTCCCAAACAGGACAAGTTGTACTTTGATAATGTGCATGTCACCTTCTGGCATATCGACGAGCGGGCAAACGGTACGCCTGACGGCTGGGGGTTGAACGCTTCCTGGCAGCAATGGGTCAATGATAAATGGCTGCCCTTTGTTCGTGGCGGATATACCGAAGATAGCGGCAGCCTCCTGGAAAGATCAATGACTGTCGGAGTCGGTTATCAGCCAATTCCAAAGCGTGGTGTGATAGGTTTAGGTCTCAACTGGGGCAAACCAAACCAGGCGTCGTTTGACGGTGCAGATGACCAGTATACGACAGAATTGTTCTGGAGATATCAATTGACTAAGGAACTAGCTGTTACCCCGTCTATTCAGTATATCAAGGATCCGGCACTCAATCAGGAGGAAGATAGCTTGTGGGCATACAGTCTACGAGTACGTATTGCCTTGTGATTTCCCTAAGGTTGCCAAACCAAATGTCTGCCAATATTGATATATATTGAAATTTACCTTGTTCCTGTATCTGTGATACCTGGGGCTGAATTTAATAACGGCCTCATATTCATCTTCTCGTATGTGAAAAATGTTGTCAGGGTTGGGTGTTGATACCACAATCAGCATCTTGTTCAGCACTATCGTTTTGATGATCTGTAAGACTTAATCAAAACCTGTCTGGGGAAAACGTCAGATCGAGTCTCAATTTCTACACTTATCTCTATAATTATTCAATGTCGCTTGGAACCCCAACAGCATCCTTTCCTGAAGATTTAACATGAAACATAGCCTCGTCGGCTAGAGCCAGCAGTCCCACACTATCTGTTGCATCATCAGGATATGTAGCAACACCAAAACTAGCAGACATACTGACCTCTAGACCTTTATTGGTTAGATAGGTGGTTGATTTCATGAGTTGTCGAATGTTGTCTACATATTCAAGTGCAATGTCTGTATTGATTTGGGGTAACACCAGTACGAATTCATCTCCGCCATAGGCAACTCCATATGATGGCTCAATTAAAACCTCTTTAAATGTTTCGGCAACCTCCTTTAAAGCCTGGCTTCCATTCAAGTGACCGTATGTATCAACGATATGCTTAAAATTATCCATATCGAGAAAAACCAAAGAGAAAGGTCGATTAATTTCATTGCTTTCTGAGATTAATTTATCGAGGGACTTATAGAGATATCGAGTGTTAAAAAGGCCTGTTAAACTGTCATGGTTTGCCAGGTATCGAAAACGTTCTCTGCTTTTGCGCAGTTGATCTTCTGCTAAGCGTTTTTTAGTGTTATCAATGAGTATTCCGTCTATTAAGGGAGGGCCAGTGGTGTTGCTTGTCAACCTGGCGTTAATCAACGCCCATACGGATTTACCGTCTCTATCTTGCATTTCCATTTCATAGTTGATAACAACCAGATGTTTCTTTAAGTCTGCGACAAGCTGTGGACGATTGTTAGGGTCTTTGTACAGAGTGATTATATTATCAACATGATTGAGGAGTAGCGTTGTTTCTGCATATCCAAAAAGTCTGGCAAAAGCGGGATTCGCTCGAAGTAGGTTGCCTTCTAAAGTGCATTGATACATCCCTTGTGCGGCATTTTGGTAGATATTGCTATACTTGCTTTCTGCTTGTTTAAGGTCTTCCTGTGTTTTTCTGAGCTCAGTCAACTCGGTAAGAAAAACCAGATAGCCATTTGGTTGACCATCTTTATCACGAAGTATACTTCGTTTGAAAAGCAGTGAAACAGTCTCTTGTCCTACGATATGGAGTTCAGCTTCAAAACTTAAATGGTCTTTGTTGGCAAAATGGACAAAAACAGTTCTTTTGTCGTAGAGATTTTCGACCGGACTGTGCAGAAGACTTTGACCACTCTTTCCAGTTAATTCAACAATTGTAGCGTTATAATCTACAATTCTGGATTGTAGATCTAACTCAAGAAATCCTTCTGATGTCGCATCAATAACCCGTCGATATTTATTTAAATTTGACTTTACTTCGGCGTCATATCGCTTTTTTAATATTTCTAATTCTTTTTCAAGCAGAAGATTTTTATTTGTGACATCTTCTGGTAAAGAATTAACCGGTAGGTGTCAAGATAGTTTTCGCCTTATTTGCTCATTTACAAAGATTAATTTAACATCCTTGTAATAACCCGCTTCAGCAAAAGCCAACTCTTCCGACGAACATCCAGTTGGGGCCCATTCTCAG
>JBLHNU010000132.1:0-5350 GCA_047622095.1 Desulforhopalus sp. | reverse complement strand
ACCATGGCTCTTTACCACAGCAGCTTAAGGTGGTTTGAAGCCTGCTCCTGCAAGCCGACTCCGAGGGGCCTACCCTCATCTGTTGCGTAGTTACGAGCAAAAACTGCTTGCTCTCGTGGCACACCTACTCCTGTTAACCCTGAAATAAGGTTTTAGTCATTCCTCTCAGAATCCTTATGGAAAAGTTGCTTCATATCTAACGAACTGGATGGAATATAGTACACTGATATTATTAAAACTATGATGTAACGGGTCAGGCTTTTTTATCCGCCAACGACCATCCAATCATCGAAACCCTACAAAAAGACAGATCTCCTTCATTTATGTAGGATTTGAAAGATTCAACCATAACAGGCAAATTAGAGCCATTACTAAAAATATTTTATTACCCTGTATATTCAAAAACTTACATCGGAGAGACTCATTGGCACAGGCTTTGCTTTTATCAAACAAAGCAACACCAACCCTTGAAGAAGGATAATACCAATGAGCTCTGCATTACTACTAAAAGATCGATCAAAGCAAATCCACAGAAAAGGTACAGCTCCTTTTGAGCTGGATTGCGACAAAGACAGTCTGGCCGGTGCTGTAAGTCAGCGAGCATGCGTATTCTGCGGTTCCCGCGTGGTACTTTACCCCATCGCCGATGCCATCCATCTGGTCCACGGCCCTATCGGTTGTGCTGTTTACACCTGGGATATCCGTGGGGCACTCTCATCGGGTCCTGAGCTGCACCGCCTCTCTTTTTCTACTGATCTCCAGGAAATAGATGTGATTTTTGGAGGAGAGAAGAAACTGGCAAAGGCACTTGATGAATTAATTGATTTACATAAACCAAAAGCCGCCTTTGTCTACTCTACATGTATCGTAGGTCTAATAGGTGATGACCTCGAAGCCGTTTGCAAAAAAGCGGCTAAAGATAAAGGAATCCCGGTTCTCCCAGTACAATCCGAAGGATTCAAAGGAAATAAAAGAGCCGGTTACGCGGCGGCGTGTGCCGCCATGTCAAGGCTTGTGGGAACCGGTGATATCAACAACATCTCAAAATATTCCATCAACATACTCGGTGACTTCAATCTTGCCGGGGAAATCTGGTTGATCAGGGAATACTTCCAGCGAATCGGCGTTGAAGTCGTCGCCAATATCACAGGGGATGGCAGGGTTGCTGACATCCAGCGGTGCCACGGTGCCAAGCTCAATGTGGTGCAGTGTTCCGGTGCCACCATGGATCTTGCCAATATGCTGGAAGAGAACTACGGCATACCATCTATCAGAGTATCCTACTTTGGAATTGAGGATATGGCCCAGGCTTTGTATGACGTTGCCAGTTATTTCGATGATCCTGCTCTTGAGCAAAAAGCCCAAGAAGTCGTAAAAGAAGAGTTAAAAGACATCCTTCCAGAGCTTGCCAAATACAAAAAGGCGCTGGCCGGCAAGAAAGCAGCAATCTATGTTGGTGGTGCTTTTAAGGCATTTTCTCTGGTTAAAGCCTTTCGACTGATCGGCATGCAGGTCGTCATGGTCGGCTCCCAGACAGGCACCAAAGAAGACTACATTGAACTTGATGAGATAACTGATGACGGCACGATAATCGTTGATGACTCCAACCCACTTGAGCTTTCCGATTTCCTCAAAGAAAAGGATGTTGATCTCTTTGTCGGAGGGGTAAAAGAACGCCCCATTGCTTATAAGCTTGGTGTTGCATTCTGCGACCACAACCATGAACGCAAGGAAATGCTCGCCGGTTTCCAGGGAATGTTGAATTTTGCAAGAGAAGTATACGGATCGGTGATGAGTCCGGTCTGGCAGTTTGTTCCACGAAGATCAGAGGAGGATAAGTCATGACAAAAATGCCAAACTATACAGCGACAACCAACGCCTGCAAACTCTGCAAGCCCTTAGGCGCTTCTCTTGCCTTTAGAGGCATTGAAGGATGTGTCCCTTTTCTCCACGGATCACAGGGATGCGCAACGTACATGCGACGTTATATCATCAGTCATTACAACGAACCCATCGACATCGCTTCCTCATCTCTTGGTGAAAAAAATGCAATATATGGTGGTGGCCCAAATTTAAAACTGGGCCTGAATAATGTTACTGAAAAATACCATCCAAAGATCATTGGAATTGCAACCACCTGCCTGACCGAAACCATCGGTGACGATGTCCCTATGCTCGTTGCAGAATATAAAAAGGAATTCGCAACAGACGAATCACCTCTTATTGTCAGTGTCTCAACTCCCAGCTATTCAGGCACCCATATGGAAGGGTTTACTGCTGCTGTAAGGGCGGTTGTTGATCAACTCGCAGTCGAATCAGAGCCAAACGAGACCATTAACCTCTTCAGCGGTTTTATATCAACTGCCGATATCCGTTACCTAAAGGAAGCTTGTGAGGACTTCAAAGTCGAAGCCACACTTATTCCCGACTACTCAGATACACTCGATGGCCCAGCCTTAAACGACTATCCGCTTATCCCGGAAGGTGGAACTACGCTAGAGTCTATTCGAAACATGGGTGGTGCAATGGCAACTATTGAGCTGGGATGGACCCTTCCTAAGGAAACCGGCGGTAAGACACTTGAGTCAAAATTTAAAACCCATCTTTATAGTACTGGCTTGCCTATAGGCATACGCCAAAGTGACATATTTTTCGACTTGATGAGTGAAGTTTCAGGACGAAAAACGCCTGACAAATACACGGCGGCCAGGGGAAGACTCATAGATAGTATGGTGGATGGTCATAAATACATCTACGGTAAACGTGCCGTTATCTATGGAGAAGAGGATTTAGTCGTAGGTATCACCTCATTTTTAGCTGAGATCGGAATACAGCCTATACTCTGTGCCTCAGGTGGAAAAAGCGGCAAGTTCCAAGAGTCCGTCAATGCAGTTCTGGAAGGAATGAATTGCGAGGCCCCGATAGTCAAAGAAGATGTCGATTTCTACGATATTGAAGGCATGGCAAAGGAGCTCGGGGTTGATATCGTCATAGGTCACTCAAAAGGATATGCCTTTGCTCGCAGAGAAAACCTGCCGATAATACGTGTCGGGTTTCCAATCCATGATCGTGTTGGTGGTCAACGCATCCTGCACGTTGGTTATCAGGGGGCTCAATCTCTGTTTGATCAGATAACCAATACAATCATCGACCAAAAGCAAACAGATTCGCCAGTGGGTTACAGCTACATGTAATAGGTACCCTACCGCATTCAATAAAGGAAATATCATGAACACAACAACGAAAGATTTTAGCAAACATCCCTGCTTTAACCCTGACGCTAAAGGAAAATTCGGAAGAGTTCACCTGCCGGTGGCACCAAAATGCAACATCAAATGTAATTTTTGTGATCGTAAATATGATTGTGTAAATGAATCCCGCCCAGGCGTAACCTCAACCATTCTTACCCCTGAGCAAGCGCGTGTATACATGAATAAGGTTATTGAGAAGGAACCTCGCATAACAGTTGCAGGAATTGCAGGCCCAGGCGACCCCTTTGCCAATGGTCCTGAAACGATAGGCACAATGCGAAATATTCGAAGAGAACATCCAGGAACCATTTTGTGTGTTTCTTCTAACGGGATGGGTATTGCCCCGTATATTGAAGAGCTTGCAGAAATGGAAGTTTCCCATGTCACAATTACCGTGTGTGCAGTGGATCCAACAGTTGGTGCAAAAATATATAGATGGGTTCAAGACGGAAAGGTCATATATCGTGGCCTTCAGGGTGCTGAACTCCTCCTGTCTCGACAGCTTGCCGCCATAAAAAAACTTAAAGAACATAATTTAACTGTAAAGATTAACTGTATTGTCATTCCAGGAATCAATGATCATCACATTGAAAATGTCGCCATAAAGATGAAAGAACTCGGAGCTGACCTCTTTAACGCCATGGCAATGTTCCCTAATGTGAACACCCCTTTTGGTGAGATAGAGCAACCAAATAAGAAAATGATGGAAGAGATCCGATCAACAGCAGAACAGTATATTCCGCAAATGCGTCACTGTACTCGCTGCCGTGCCGATGCAGTAGGGTTACTCGGTGATGACAGGACTGAGGAATTTAGAAGCTGCCTTACCTCATGCTCCACCTTAAAACCACTCCCTGTTGCAGAACGCACTTTCGTTGCAGTTGGAACCAGAGAAGGGATACTCATCAATCACCACCTGGGTGAAGCTAAAAAGTTTCAAATTTGGACGCAAGACGGGGATTCTTACAAGAAAATTGAAGAACGCAAGGCGCCTGATACAGGTGGAGGAATGAAACGGTGGCATCAGCTCGCCAAGATATTAGGCGACTGTAAAGCAGTTCTGATTAGTGGTATTGGAGAAACACCTTACGATATTCTTAATAGAGCAGGTATTCGGCCAGTTGAGGCGGCGGGTTTTATCGAGGAAGGGCTAGAAACGATTTTTGAGAACAAAAAGGCAGCCTCTCTTCGCGGACGAAAAAATTCATGTGCAACCGGAGCATGCTCCGGCACAGGGGAAGGCTGCGGTTAAGGAGAAATCCAGGATGATATGTTGTCAAATCTATACAACTTAAAAACCCCGTAACCAGATTCAGGTCTGGTTACGGGGTTTTTTATTGAACTATCCATACGCGGCATAGACTGACACGCAGATACCATCAAAAAGGGTTTAATACCACCAGATGAGTTTTTTGGCAGGATTACCAATGGATTCAAATGAGTCTCCCGACTCCCTTAACACCTCTTCAAGATCAGTAACAGTAAACTCATAACCATCAGCGGCTGCAACTTCGACAAACTCATCCATTGTTTTAAATACATCATATTTCAAACGAATTTTCTCATTTTCCCCACCAGCAACAAGTAAATCTTCTACATTTTTCTTTGACATAATAGTCTCCTTTACATTTAAGTTGAATTGTCATGATTAAGAGTATTTCAAATCCTTATACGCAACTATTATGCCACGAACACTATATTGACAAGATACTGTTATTAAAGATAATAAAAACATATTTCAAGTTTTACACAGATACCAGAAGTACATATGAGAGGGGGAACACTTACCATGAGGTAACTTTTCTACAATTTTGCAGAGTGCTGAAATCTACGATCTGTTAACGAATTGTTTTTGATGCTGGCTCCTTAAACGAAATAGACCAGGAGATTATCTGTGAAGTCCTGGACACTTGATGATAATTACTTGCTTGTGATTGCCAATCTCAAGCCTATGTCATCTTGGAAAAACGAAAAGGTCGAGTAGACCGGTTCCTCTAATACAAAAACAGAAACTCCCATAGCTCGTCTTTCATTTGACGCCTTGCCGCACGCGGCTACTACGTGCCTGCTACTTCGATCTGTTCATATTATTGTCACCG
>JBLHNU010000131.1:0-5474 GCA_047622095.1 Desulforhopalus sp. | reverse complement strand
AAACTCCTGTCCGGAATCGTCTGGAATGAGTGTCCAGATTCAAATGGAATGGGTGTCCGGAATGAAATGGAATCACCGTCCAGTTTCACGTGGAATCGGTGTCCAGATTGCTCTGGAATATGCAAGTATGGCAGGAGAAAAATTTGATGCCGTTATGAAAGAAATGTGGCCCTTTATAGGCACACAAATTGTTACCCTCTTCTTCATTACCTATATCCCTGAAACAACTTTGTGGCTTCCAAGATTTTTCGGGTTTTTGTAGCACATCAGCAACAGCGAGTAAAAAAAGAGGCTGCCCCCAATTGGGGACAGCCTCTTTTACATTTAGATCGAACCTTCAAACTAAATATTATTTTATAAATTTTCTTAAATTTGAGACTGAAAACTAACAACCATTTGTGTGTTTAAAAAGTATATGCAAGCAACTGTAGCTAACTCCTAACTTTACATTGCCAATTACAATATCTTAAATTTTGTAAAATGATGCCATTTCACCTGTCTAACGTGAGTTTACTGGGACACACGTCATTGTAATGGTAGAGGCTGTTATTGGCAATGTTAACCATTTAAGCAAAGTTGCAACCATGACCTTGTTCCTGTTCACCATTAGTCTCCTTCCTGCGACCCAAATACATCTTAGTGTATCATTAAACTAGGCTGTACCCACCAATTCCCTACGCAAACAGGAGGTGTATTATGTAAGTCTCACAAGCAGTAAGTTTTCATCTGCAATATCACCGAGCCAACTCCAAAAAAAATACCATCAAAACATGTGAGTACGTTCTGACAAAGTTTTCTTCCCGATTTGGTAAACGCGATCTAGCCAGCATCTCCCAAGAGGAAGTACTAAATTCCTGATATCGCTGACCAAAGACAATAAACAAGCCACCAAGAGAAATCGCTACTCTGTACTCTCATCCTTTTACAACTTCAGTATCAATACCGCATTGCCTGCTCTCACTAATCCCTGCAATTCGGCAATAACCCGGAAGATCTTCAAGCGACCTCATGCTATACAATGGCAGATAGTGGACAAAGAGACAGTCGACGAGATTATTTTTCGTACCACACATAAGAGAAACAGGCTCATGCTAGAACTTATGGCCAGAGGTGGTATGTGTATCGGAGAGGTTTTAAAAGTCACCCCCGGCGATATTCAGGAAAACTCTTTGATTATCCAGAACCCGAAAAGTGGTAGAGCAGAAGAGACGGTTTATGTTCCACGAAAAATATTGGTAAGGTTAAGTGAGTATGTCAAAATCAACGATTTCAGCACCGATGAACGAATCTTCCCTATTTCATATGTAGCTGCTTGGTCGATGGTGAGAAAGGCGGGTAGATTGGTTGAAATTGAGTTAAAGCCTCACGACCTCAGGCGCCATGTTGCAACTTTCGCTTCAAGGTCTGGTACACCTATAGAAATCGTCAGCAAGGTCATTTTACGACATGCCAATCTCTCAACAACTCAACGGTATCTAGGGAAGGTCAATGATACGGAAGCCATCAGGTGGAGAGAAACGCTATATGGGTAGTTTTCTCTGACAGGGCGGGAAATGTTCCTCGCCCTTTAGAGGAACAGGAATAAGGTCAAAATCAGGTGGAAATGGACTCACAAGAGATTCATACTACCAATATCAACACTTGATACGAAAGTATTACTGATCCGATGCTGAAATAATGGAGTAACATCAATGACTGTCACTTCTTTCCCATAGAATGCTCGTATGCGAAGAAAGTGAATCCATCCAACAAACGTAGGTTTTTCCACACTTCCTCTTAACAACCATACGTATTAAGCTTATTTTATAAACAGAGTCTACTGCAGTAGACAAAAAGAGGAGTGGTATCATGAAAACGATGACAGTTAGAGAAAGAAGCCTCGGTAGGAAAACAAAGGTAAACGCCAAGACAACATACCAAACATATTCTGGCGAGTGGATAGCAGTAGTGGACAAAGCAGAATTTAGTGAGGCTTGTTCTTATGTTTGCCAGGGCGTTAGAGATTGTGCCTGGGGAAATTTGCACGTACAAGCGGACCTGGATGATGACGGAAAAGAATACAGGGTGCTGAGCAACTAACCCCTTGCAGGCGGCTCTGTTGCAAAAAACATTTACTAACTCAATATGGGCGTTGCTCGTGGTTATCATGGCTGTGTAACAGTCTTATTTTATGTCGATCATTTTTCTGACGATTTGTGTTTTTGTGATAATTAATATCAGTTGCAACAGAGCCGTAAAATTCGTAGTGTGGTATTAGCGATGATACAGATATTTGATTGAGGATTCCCGCTGCCCTCAAGGAAGAAGAATTACAAAACTATCACTCATGTCCTGCATGAATAGGCTCCCCACTCTGATGAGTTGAGAGAAATAAATTGATTAATTCTCGTATTTACAGTTTGGGAATGGGTTCCTTTGGCAAATAAATGAATCGATTCGGCGAAAACAATTCAATATCGAATGCGGGAGCTATATCAACCATAAGATCTGCCAGTATTTCCCCAAGAAGAGGAGCGAACTTGAAACCGTGTCCGGCAAGCGCAACTCCAAATACTCGGTGTGATCCGGGTCTCCTACCGAGGTAGAAATGCCCGTCGGGTGTCATTGAGTATAGGCACACTTCAGACGTAATGGGGCTCTGATGAAGGCCCGGCAAAAGTTCTGAAATAATTTCTCTAACCATATGTGTCTCGTCAGGCAATACTTCTTGAACGAGCGTGTCTGGATCGCAATCGACAAGTCCATTATGGAACGCGGCTTTTATCTTTGTCCCCTGGTCAATTGCCGGCAAGGTGTAAAATTCTCTATAAGTTTGAGGGGTGGACAGATTCTTCTCCGTGGGAATCTGCCAGAAATTAACTGGAAAATTTCCAAGATGATAACTTCTGTCCTTCGGCGCTTCAACCCAATGCACAGGAACACGTTTAGGCGTCAGCGGGCTGTCCGGGAGGCCGAGCAGTTTATTCGTCCAGGCACCTGTCGCTACGAGCAGACGATCGGCTTCATAAGTTTTTCTCGCTGTATGGACGTGAACTTTACCGTGCCCTTCAGTCCAACGATCCACTCGTTCACCCACAACCAAATTGGCACCCGCCTTTCTAGCTTCAGCTAAAAAGGTGGTAATACTTAATTCGGGAAACACGATACCCGCCTTTTTTTCCAATCCCGCAACAAATGAATCGGGTGGGGCTAACTGTGGCCATCGCTTTCGAACCTCAGCCGCAGTTAAACACTCGTGAGGAATATCATATGACTGTGCACTTGCAACAAATCCTGAAACCGCTGGACTTTCAGGCGGGCCAATGGTCAGATTGCCTGTCTTGGCAAGCAGTTTCTGCCCTGAATCCTTCTCCAATTTCCGCCAAAGTTCCCAGGACTTCAATGCCATCGACACATATGAGGTTCCTTCGAGGTAGGCACGGCGAACACTCCGTGACGAGCCGTGGTGACTACCCATGTCGTGAGGGGGATGGTATTGATCGATACCCAGCACGGTGAAGCCACGACGAGCTAGGGTCATGCAGGTTGCCGAGCCAGCTGTGCCTAGGCCGACAATTATGAAATCGTATTTAGCCATCAGGTTTCCTGGTATTTCCGAGTCAAAAAATTTTGACAACGTTTTGTAGAAGTGTCAGCCGGCCTCTAGCTGGATTTCAGGTACAGTCCAGTAATTTTAAAAACGTGGTTCTATATCATACAATCTTTATATAATCCGTGGCAAGTTCATCTACTCTGAAGAAACTTCAACTAGACCTTACTCCTAACGTAATTTCAGCGATTGGCCTTTGAATTTAACATTGCCACAACGAAGCTAATCAATGTAGCATTATACTCAAACTAAAGGTGTTTCCTGTAAAGATAATTGAGAAGGTATCTGGAAAACCTAACAACACACAATGACATTTTGAGCTTTAACAAGGTTAAGAATAGCCTGGCAAGAAAAAAAGCACTGTGGATCAAAAGATGGTTCCAGAGCATCAATAAGAGAGATTTTGGAATTATCTTTTAACCAGAAAAACAAGATGGGGCGAACCAAAAAGGACGGTCCTCGACGCATCAATTTCCTTCTTTACCAACACTACACCACACATTTTTAGATCAATATTTCATTGACATACAAAGCCGTTCTCCATATGTTTCTACCTAACAAAAGCTATGTCTTAGTAAACGCCGCCCTGCAGTATACAAGAACGATGCGAAAAGGAAGGTCTACCTAATGAACATACTCCACCTCCTCATCGACCTGTTTTACCGGAGACGTGTTGTGCCTTGGACATTACTCCTCCTCCTGGCTATTACTGTTCTCGGTTCATCCCATTCCACATTTGCGTCAAACCAGGAGTCTTTATCTACAATCACCATGCCGGTGATCAGCGCACCCAAGCACGTTCTGGTTCTCTTCTCATACCACCGGGCCGAATGGTCTGATAATGTCCAAAAGGGCATTGAATCAGTTTTCACACCCTACCAGAATGTAAACCTATTTTATGAATACATGGACACCAAGCGGCTGAAAACAAAGGAGTACCTCGAAACCCTGCGAAAGATTTATACTGATAAATATGCAGAAGCCCATATTGACGTTGTAATCAGCGTTGATAATAACGCATTAGATCTATTGGCAGAAAATGCCCGGACTCTTTTTCCGGACACTCCTGTTGTCTTCTGCGGCGTCAATGATTACAGGCCCGCTCTGCATGCCACCCGCTCTGAAGTAACCGGTGTTGTTGAATACGGGGATTTTTCTGACAACCTGAAAATCGCCTTCAGAGCTCGTCCGAATGCCACAAAGCTGTATATTATCAGCGATCACACAGAAACGGGGGAAATCAATACGCGGGATCTGCTTGCCGTACTGTCTTCCTTAGCACCCGGCCCCCAGGCTGTCCTGACAGACCGCATGAGCCTCGAAGAGCTCTCCACAACACTACAAGAAGCAGCCCCCCAACACGTGGCATTCTTCGTCAGCTTCTGGAAGGATGGAACCGGCCGGAATATTGAACCGTTTCAGCTGGAGGCTGTATTCAGAAAATCCGCAATTCCGGTGTTCGGCCGTTCGGAGTGGATGATCAATCATGGGATGGTCGGGGGAAAATGTGTGACAGGGTTTGCCCAAGGAGAGGCTGGGGCAAGGATTGCGCTGCAAATTCTTGGAGGCACACCGGTTTCTGCTCTACCCGTGGACACCAACAGCCCGAACCAGTACCTCTTCGATCACCGGATGATGCAACGCTATCTGATAGACGAAGATATCTTTCCCGACGAAAGCATCGGCTTCAACCGTCCTGAACCTTTTTATCGCGTATCTAAGCCCGTTGGCGTAACCGTACTCGTTTTTTCAGCTCTGCTCCTGGCGGCACTTGGTTTCCTTGCGGTAAACATCCACCGGCGCAGACAGGCACTCCTTGCGCTGCGCAAAGCAACCGCTTCTCTGGAGCAAAGCGAGTCCCATTATCGGGGCATGATCGAAAATA
>JBLHNU010000130.1:0-5510 GCA_047622095.1 Desulforhopalus sp. | reverse complement strand
TAGACTGTGCCACCAGCTATGCTATGACACTGAGTCAGCCTCATTTTATAGAAAAGTCGTTTTACATAAATAAGATTTGCTGCTGGTCAACGGTGATATTTACCCACTCATATTTTATAAGAGCCATTAATATTGTAGAAACCCTCAAGGGAGTAGTGAGTGTCAAAGGTGATACTGGAGAATTGGCCCTTAAAAAAGGTGAAGGAACTAAAGTTGTTCAAGGAATGAGTCCTGAGCTACCAAAATTGTTGCCAAAAGCCCCTGGAATCCTTACGATTGATAACATCTTTAAGGTGCTTCCTGTCAAAATTGATACACCTGTAATAGAAAACATAAGTGAATATCGTCTGCGGGTAACAACCGATGAAAAAGGTGATAATACTGTTTTAGAAAAGTTTACAAAACCAGGATCATCATTTACCCTTCTTTCTCTAGTTGATGGCGTATATTGGGGATTTCTTACCGCAATTGACGCAGAAGATTTTGAAAGCCTTCCTGCTGTGCCATTCTCTTTTGAAGTAAGAACGATACCTGGAGCACCAATATTTATATCTCCGCAAGATGCTAAAGTTACTTTTGAAACAACAGTGAAATCAAGCTGGCTTCAAGAAGAAGGTGTTGAGAGTTATCACCTTCAACTCGCTACAGATAGCGATTTCAAGTTAATAGAAGTGGATCTTAATCTAGAGGATACGAGTTTTATCTTTGATGATTTGGCTCCCGGCACATATCATCTTCGAGTGCAGGCAATAGCTCCTGATGGATTCACATCTTTATATTCCCTGGTTGATACCTGGAAAGTTCAAAAGCAAGCTTCATTAGGGACCCTTGAAGGCTCGAATGAAGGTGGTATGAATTTACGCTGGGCATCAATGGGAGAAGGCATCGTGTACGATCTTCAGGTGAGTAAAAATAAGAACTTCACCAAACTCCTCGTTTCTGAAAAAGGGCTTCAAACCTCTGTGTTTGTGTATACTGATTATATGGACCCAGCTACCTATTTTGTACGTGTTCGTGGTGTGTTGGGGGATGGTCAGGTTAGTCCTTGGACGCCTCCACAAAAACTCAAAATTGATGCTGCTCCATTTGGATTTTTGGATGCAGGTGTAATTGCCATTTTTCTTGGGATTATCCTTCTCTAAGGAATTGAAGAGGGTGGCTGGAGATAAACGAATTTGGGAAGTTATAATATCATTTTGTATTTGTGCACTTCTTTTTCAGACTCATTTTTTTCCATGGTTATCATATGTTAGTTTAGATCTGCTTTTTAAGTCAAGAGGAATCAAAGAAACCAGTCAGTCCATAGTGATTGTAGGAATTGACGAACAATCTCTTGAAAAATATGGCCCTTGGCCCTTTCCCAGAAGTACTCATGCTCTTCTTCTAGAGCAACTCAAAGATGCTAAAGTTATCGGCTTTGATTTGATTTTTTCTCATCCTGATAGTGAGGATTTAAAGTTAGCCGAAGCCATCGATTCATCACCACCTGTTGCGATGGCTTTAGCTACAAATTATCAGGGTAAGGTTTTAAAGCCTGTAAATATATTTGTAGATAGAACAAAACTGGGGCACATTGAAACAGAATTGGGCACAGATGGCATCATTCGGCGAATTCAACTACATAAGTTAAATGTACCAGTATTGGCTGCAGCGATGGTTGATGCTGGCGGAGTTAATTCCCAGGGAAATTCTCCAGATTCAGGACCTGGTCGGTTAATAAATTTTTACGGTTCAGAGTTTACATTTCTTTACCTTTCATACAGTGATGTGTTGGAGGGAGAGTATCGTCATCAGTTTTTCGAAGATCGTTATGTTCTTATTGGCTCAAAAGCTCTCGCATTGGGTGATGTACATATCACTCCCTTTAGTAAAAAGCATCCGGTTCCAGGCGTAGAAGTACAAGCCACTATTTTAAATAATATACTTGATAACAGTTTCTTACGAGAACTGAATTGGCTCGTTTGGACTCTATCCCTTACGTGTTTTGTGGTACTCGTGTGGTTGTGGTCAAATAAAAATGAAACTCAAAATGCGATAATTTGTATCGTCATTGGGACACTTCTTACCATATTATCCGTTGTCTTATTTCAGTTCAACTATGTTCTTAACGTAGGATTTCCTTTGTTTGTAATCTTAGTGAGTTATCTTTCCCATTCTATTTTCTGGTGGGTTAAAATTACCACAGGGATGATTAAAGAAATTAGGGTTCTTCAGGATTGAGCGTACTTATCTGTATGTCGCAGTAATAAAGGATTGTGGACGAGGTGAAGGAGCACAACGCTCTGTTTTGAAGGATTTTGTTGCTTCGAATATTTTCTATCGTCCCCTTCCCACCCTTTGAAAAAGGGAAGGGAGAAGAAAACGCTATTTGAAAAGTTGTTTTCCTCACCAGATTTGTTGAGACTAGAGAAATCTCTCTTTCAAACCTCAATAATTATGGGCGTTAGAGACAAAAGTACGCTTGAGTCGGAAGAACCGAAATCCGAAATCTACTCGATAACCAACTCGTGGATGGTATAGAAACGGTATTTATGACTTTGCCTTCTTCTTTAGCTTATACACCAAAGAAAAAGAAGCAGTTCAAGTTAACTGAAGGCTTTGAAAAACATATTTCACATATGCACAGAGGTATTCAGGCTCTTGCTCTTCAGAATGGTTTTATTAATCATCTTTTGAGTGAAGAAACGCCACCACTCATTTTGTGGCAGAAAAAAAATGGTCTTGTCGTCCTGGCAAACCATCGCTTTTCAAACCTATGGCAAACAACGATAAATCCAGGTGAAGATCTCCCCACTCTCAAAGAGTTTCAAAAATTTATTAGCTATAAAATAGTAACCGATACAAAGGTTGATAATAATACAAAACCTCAGCAGGTGGAATTTGGTACAGTCGATCGTACACTTGACATTTCGACGACCTTTGCCGGGAAAAAAGCGTATCACAGGGTGGTGATACATAATGTTGCTGATACCGAATTAGGTTTTATTGGTATTCTGGCAAGCTTCACTGATGTTACAGAAATTCGTGAACTGGAACGATTGAAAAGTGAAGTAATGAATATTGTTTCTCACGAATTTAAACTACCTCTTACGACAATCATGGGATTTGCTGAAATGTTATCTGAATCTCTCGATGGACCTGAAAAGGAATATGCCACACAAATACAGAAACAATCTGGTCGTCTTGCAAAAATGATTGCAGACTTTCTCGATATTGCACGTATTGAAAGTGGAAAATATCTCATTCATAAATATCCCTTTGAGTTGTTGGCGGTCGTTCACGATGCCGCAAGTGCTGTTGCCCACAGTGCAACAGTCAAAGATATTGAAATAGGCTATCAACTACCACAGAAACTAAGTCCTCTTTTGGGTGATGAATCACTTATAACGCAGGCCATTCTAAATCTCTTAGACAATGCAGTGAAATTCAGCCCCATATCAGCCAGAGTAATGCTTTCAGTGGTAGAGCTAAATGATAGTATTCAACTCTTAGTTGAAGATAGTGGTGAGGGGATTAATGATAGTGAAAAGCCAAAAGTGTTCGAGAAATTTATTCGAGGTGCAGGTCAAGCCAAAGAAACAGGTTTTGGTCTTGGTCTGAGTTTTGTAAAGGAAGTGGTAGAGGGGCATTCAGGTACTATTGGCGTAGAAGATAGTTCACTTGGCGGTGCTAAGTTTATAATTACACTACCTAAAACCAAGTAAGAAGAAGTCCTGTCCAGGCAGGGGGCAAGAGACAGTTTATAATATAGATTGCTATTAGTGATCTATGGTGATTCTGCTACTTATGCATGCGTGGCATGATCCGGATCTACAACGAGCAGCATCCGCAAGTGAAAAGACGCCATTTATATCGCCATCCTCTTCGTTTCTGACAAAAAGACGATGGATATCTGTAAAAATCATTTTTCTTACAGCAGTTTCAAGTAAATCATCAGCATTACAGGTTTGAACAGGGCTTGTCATTATAAGTGAAGCCTCTGATTCTTGTTCAATTCCATGTTTATACGCAAGAATGAGATCTGTTTTAGAGATTACCCCAACAGGAAAATTATTATCATCTGTAACAAGAATTGCTCCTATACGGTAGGTTGAGATTTCTTCCATTACGGTGAAGAGTGTGTCTGTAGGAGAGACTGTTTTACATTCTAAAGCGACAACATCTTTAACATTTAATCGTTTTATGGTCTCTACATCGCCTTCATTACTATTTCGAAAATGGCTGTAATTACACTCGTAGCAACTACGATATAAAAGGCCTACTATGTCAGGATAGGCAAGCGAACCAACAATAGTACCGTCATTGCCAGTGACATAGAGTCTGTATACGCTACTTTCACGCATTTTTTCAAGAGCTGCTTCAAGAGGATCATCCATTGAGCATACGAGTGGCGGACTGGCCATTATGTATTCAAGGGGTGAGTCGATTGGAAGGGTGGCATAGTATGCGCCTATAATATCGGTCTTAGAAACCACGCCAGATGGTTTGCCAGAATCATCCAAGGTGAGGATACCGCTTATTTTGTGTTTAATAAGTGTATTGATACTAGAGTCGATAGAGATATTTTGCGGAAGACTGATGATTATTCTCCGCATTGCATCTTTAACAAAAACATCACTTAAAGTATTTTTGCTCATCGGAGTGTCCATTTGTGCCTCAATCGGTAAAGCGTTCAAGGATATCGTAGAAAAGGTCAGATATATACACTATACCCAGCAGACTACCATTATCGACTACTGGGAGCCGTCGGATATGTTTTTTTATCATAATATCTAAGATCATGAACTTATGTGTCTCAGGGGTAATAGTAATGATATCTGGCGACATTATATCGCCAACTAAGATATTCGCCGTTTTGCTACATGCGCCGTCCACCAATCCTGCAACGTCGATATCTTCCATCATTCCCCAAATATGAATATGTTTAGGGCGGAGGTAAAGCAGTATATCGTACATAGATAGCATTCCCACCAATTGACCATGATCATCAAGTACCATCATACCAAATATTTTTCGTTGTTCTTGTTGGCTTGCTTCCTTAAAAGTAGTAACCGCGTCACTGACATGAATATCAGGGGAAATGGTGTGAAAGTTTGTGATCATAATATCGCGTGCTGTAATCTTCATCAGGAGCCACCTAAGAATATAGTGAGATGATAACAAGTGTAATGATATTCACTGGATTAAGAATGATGTAAATAGTTATTATAAATACAGTATATCAAGAATAAAAATGTAATGGTCGGTTTTTCGTAGGAAATACTTCGGAAATTTAAAATAATCTAAGCGCCTAAGAATCTGTAGCACTTTTATATGACCTGTTACGGATGGCATATAAAGTGAATTTCGTAGTGGTCTTTTGTGTTTAACGCAGGAAAAAAGGCAAAAAAAATCCCCAACCAACATTTCTGTTGATTGGGGATTTGATAAAAAATACGGCGATGACCTACTCTCCCACACAGTCGCCCGTGCAGTACCATCGGCGCTAAAGAGCTTAACTTCCGTGTTCG
>JBLHNU010000129.1:0-5704 GCA_047622095.1 Desulforhopalus sp. | reverse complement strand
CATTACAGCAATTTTCGTAACTAAACTGCGTTACAAAATCAAAGTAAATAGTAATCAGCCCTAAAATAATGAAATTGCGAAGAAAAGAATGATATGTAACTATGTTCTTTTGAGACTATAAATGATTGGTTTTTTTAGCACCAAATCGTCTATGTTTGTGGAATTACACAAAAGAGGGTGTTTTTGGTAACAAAACTAATTGAGGGGGTAACGTTACCGGGCACAAATTCTAATAAATGCTTAGATAACAGATGATTAACAAAGAGATTACTGCCTAACACATACTTGAAACACAAAGGCGTCTAACAACTTAGAACAATGTTATTCGAGGCCGGTTAAAAACTCAAAATTAAGGTCTTGTAAAAAGCTGCTGAAGACAGAATATTAGATACTATCTGACCATTAAAATTATATTGATTTTCTGGAATTATCAATAATTTGGGTTGCTCCATTTTGTGCACGTTTTTAGGCGTGATCACGTAGGACATGTACAGGAATAAGGTGAATTTGCTGTTTTTCTTAAATGGTTAACATTGCCAAGAATAACCTCTGCCGTTGCAATAACATGTGTTCCTACTAAGATATTTTATAGAAATATATGGTTCAGTTAAATAACTCTGAGTTTGAGTTTGAGGTTGTCAGGAATAAGGCTCATCTTTGGATCGATGTTATCCAAAGTCAGGGTTCCGAGCGTGGACTGCATAAGAAATACCATCAAAATCGACAAACGCCTTTGAGACAACCATTTTAGTCATAGACCGAAGGTGTTTTTTGTAATTTTTCTGGTTCTTGATGTTTTATTAACTAACAATGATTACTACATTATCTAACGGTTGCAGTAACAATCATGAACCTTAAAACCTCAAAGGAGAAGCACATGAAAAGGTATGTGTCATTTTTTATTTCAGCTTTATTGTGTTCTATACCAGTAAGCGCATTTTCTGTTGAACAGGAGATCGTTCATGACGCTGAGTATTACATCCTAGAAGCACAAAACGCTGAAAAATGGGCTGCAGATGATAAAATCGTAGACGAAAAACTTGCTGCTTTCAGGGAAACAAACGGAGGAAATCCACCTAACATCTTATATATTCTAATAGACGATATTGGATATGGTGACTTAGGTATTCCAGAACTGAATAAATTACGTGGTTACGAAACACCTAGTTTCAACAAGTTATCTGATGAAAGTATGCGTATTAGCAGAATGTACACAGAACCATCTTGTACTCCGACTCGAGTCGCCTTTATGACCGGTCGTCAACCTTTTCGTTATGGCATGGGTGATACTGCTGTTGATATATCAGGCTTTGGATTACCAGCAAAAGAAGTAACACTAGCAGAGGTTCTCTCAGATGCAGGATATAATACTGCACATATTGGTAAATGGCATATGGGTGATATTGAAGAGGCATGGCCAATCAACCAAGGGTTTGACTTTGCTGCCTTCCCTATCCACCAACAGGGGCAGTTAACTATTTTCCATGATGATGCTGCTGATGAGGAAGTGAGTATTGGTATTGGTGATAATAATTACAATGATCGATTCACCCTAGATAATTGGCATCGGCCTGATGCATCAGCTATGGTTACAGGCGTTGAAGGAAAGCGTGGCGAGAAAGTCCAAGAAGTTCACATGAAGCCAGGTGAGAGATGGAACGAGGCAAAATACCACGCGATGAATGTCCGTTACCAAGACCAGACCATGCAGCAATTACGGGATTTAGCAAAACAAGATAAACCTTTCTTTTTACAATACTGGCCGCTCTATCCACTTACTGGTCCTAGAACAACAACAGAGGAGTATACTACTGTTAACGGTGGAAACTATGTCGAGAAAATGAAATTGGTCGACAAGTGGGTCGGGGATATCATGGACGAGATGGAAAAGCTTGGTATTGCTGATAATACAATAGTTATTGCAATGGGCGACAATGGTCATTTCACTAAATATTCTCCCCAGAGTGGATATACTCCAATGGTTTTTCGCGGTGGCAAGGCGGATACCACAGAAGGCGGTGTCCGTGTTGATGCATTCATTCGCTGGCCTGGTATGATTGAGGCCGATTCGATTGTGGGTGATATTGTCCATGTTACTGATCTATTTACAACACTTGCTCGATTTGCAGGGGCTGAGGATGGAATTCCAACTGATAGATTGATAGATGGAGTAGACCAATCTGCTCTGGTTCTTGAAGGTGAGACCCACGGTAGACGTGACTACGTTTTTATATATTCCGGTAACAAGCTGGAGCAGGTTGTAAAAGAACGATTCAAGATAGGGGTTCCAAAAGCTGGTGAAAATCCCATCACAGCGAAATTCTATGATCTTTACCGTGATACCCGTGAGGAATATTCAGTTTCAACAGAGGTAGGTGCTTGGGGGGGCGCTGAATTTGCACGTGTTATTCAGCGTCATATGAAAAGAAAGGAAATGTATCCTGACGAGCCACCAGCATACGGTATGCCCTATGAAGGGATTACGAATCTTCGCCCTGAAACCAAAGCTGCTGTTGATGCGTTTCTCTTGAAGCAGAATGCACCTAAAATGTAAAAGAACAGAGGGTCGGTTCATATATAGCCCATGCTGAAAGTAAAGGAGTAAGCTGTGCACAACTATACATTACGGCTTACTCCTTTTGGTTATATGTGGATTGACCTGAAGTTGACCAAAGACCCTGAATGACTATTAGAGGAGCTTACATGAAAAAAAACACAGTGATTTGCTTACTATTGGTTTCAATATTATTGCTACAAGGAGTGAACCATACTGCACAAGCCGAAGAGACTTCAAGTGGGGACGATTGGGAGTTTGCTTTAGCCCCTTTCTATCTTTGGGCTGTTTCCCTTGATGGAGACGTGGTGGTTGGGCCACAAGGTAGCAATGTGTCGCTGGACTTTGGAGATATCTTTGATAACCTTGAAGCTGTGTTCATTATCCATTTTGAGACCATCTATAAAAAGAATTATGGTTTTTTGTTTGACGTTAACTTTATTAATCTGGGTGTTTCAAGTTCAACCCCAAAATCTGAAATAAACGTTGACCTAGAAGCCACCGTTGCTGAATTCCTTCCTTACTACCGATGGCTCAACGGTGACCACAACCTAGATTTCATGGCTGGGGCTTTGTACTCCAGGGTTGCACAGGACGTCTCCTTCTCTTCGTCACCATTTGCGATTGATGTAACTGAAGACTGGGTTGATCCGATTATGGGCATACGCTGGAACTGGGGGTTTTCTGACAAATGGAGACTGGTGGCCAAAGGAGTTGTAGGTGGCTTTGGAGTCTCATCCGATCTTGTCTGGGAAGGTTCTGGCATGGTGACCTATCAGCCCTGGAAAAATGCTGAGTTTCTTTTGGGATATCGAGCTGTTGGAATTGATTATGAAACTGGTGCTGGGCCAACAAGGTTTGAATACGATGTTACTATGGCTGGTCCTGTGTTTGGGATTAATTTCAAATGGTAGTAGAAATAAAACTGGATGCAATTAATTCCCTATAATTGGGAAGTATTTGAAGTTGCGGCTTCAGCAAAATTACAGATCGGGAAAACATTCTCCTCATCGGTTGGAGTCTATATCGACGGATTAGTCAGACTTTTTTTGAGGGGAGGTCTGGGGATAAGATTCAGTTATTAATTCTTATCATTAATTAAATATCGTATGACAAGCATATGAGGTACGTCTCATGTTTAAACAAAAAACGAAATACAAAATAGCACAAATTGCCTTTGCTTCTTTTCTGGCATCTGGTGTTGGAGTGAGTAAGGCACAAGAACCGATTATTCATGATGCCGAATTTAGAATCCTCGAAACTCAAAACGGAGAAAGGTGGAAGGCTGAAGACAAAGTGATTGATGCCAAATTGGCAGAAATTCGTAAGCAAAATGGTAACAAACCTCCTAATATCGTTTATATCCTGCTCGATGATGTGGGTTTTGGTGAGATCGGCATGCCCGCTATGGCTGTAACACGAGGCTATAAAACGCCAAAGATAAGTAGCCTGGCGAAGGAGGGCCTTAGCATTCAGCGTATGTATTCCGAACCATCGTGTACTCCGACTCGCGTAGCCATGATGACCGGACGCCTTCCTATTCGTACCGGATTAGATGAAGCCAAAGCCACTATCGCCGGAGAGGGATTATCCGGCGAAGAGATAACTATAGCAGAAGTACTCAGAGATGCTGGTTACAACACCTCTCATATTGGCAAATGGCATATGGGAGATATCGAAGAAGCCTGGGCAAACAATCAGGGGTTCATGCATGCAGAGTTTCCAATTCACCAGCAAGGTCAGCTCGCCCTCATGAACAAAGATGCTGAAATAGCCCACGTAACTCGTAGCGTTCAACCCTCCGGCGCAGCGCAGACATTTACTTTGGACAAAACCTTTGTCCCGGATCCCAGTGACATGGTTACAGGTGTCGAGTTACGCGACGGCAAACTCTATGAGGTAGATTTAAAACCTGGTGAAAAGTGGAACGCACAAAAATATAAGGAGATGAATTTCCGCTATCAGGCTCATGCGTTAGAACAACTTCGTACTCTCGCCAAGCAGGATAAACCTTTTTTTCTCAATTACTGGCCTCTTTGGCCCATTGCTTTCACTCGTCCTGATATAGATGAGTTTAAAACCCTCAATGGCGGTACTGGTGTTGAGCGTCTCGTTTTGGTTGATCAGTGGGTTGGTGAGATTGTCGATGAGATAAATAAGCTGGGTATTGCCGAAAACACTATCATTGTTGTAATGGGTGATAATGGGCCGTTTATGCAACTAGCGGGGGTTATGGGCCAATCTGACAGAGTCTATCGAGGCGGCAAAACCCAGCACCTTGAAGGAGGAGTGCGGGTTAATGCCTATGTCAAATGGAAAGGTGTTATTGAGCCTGGAACGTATGCCGAGGACATTATTCACGTAAGCGATCTATATACCACCTTCGCTCGTCTGGCCAATGCAACAAACAAAATTCCAAGGGATCGGATTATTGACGGCCTTGACCAGAGTGGCATGATGCTTCTTGGGGAAACTCACGGACGTCGTGACTATGTTATTATCTACGAAGGCCCGAACCTCAAATCAGTAGTGAAGAATAAATTCAAAATACATATACCTCCCCCTGGTGCCAATGCTGTTGTAGACGGACGTTTTTATGATCTTACACGAGACCCTCGTGAGGATCGTCCTGCCGATTCCCTCAACTATGGTGTTTGGGCAGGCGGACAGTTCGCAAACATGATTGGGCGCCATATGGCTATGAAAAAGCAATACCCTGACAATCCTCTTAAACACGGTACCCCTTACACGGGAATTGAAAATCTAAGGCCTGAATCAAAAGAGCTAGTCAAAGTCTTTACGTCTGGCTTACCCCAACAATAGTTGCTCTGAAGTGAGTTATTCTTAGTAATTAAGTTTACTTGAATATAGGAAAGGGACTTTTATGTTGAATGGTCCCTTTCGCGTTTTTGAGAATACAGATTTGTCGAAAAGTAAGGATAGCCGTACATTTTAATAAATGACCTGTCATAGCAGTTTGGGATTGCCATATCGAAGGTCACCCGTTGTGTCTTTTCCTAAAATTTAGAGTCGAGTCGCCCGGGGGAACCTCCCCCCCAGGCTCTCACAGAACTGTACGTGAAACTCTCGCCTCATACAGCTCTTCATGTCCCCTATGCCCCAAGGTTTGCATTACTAGAAGGTTCCTCC
>JBLHNU010000128.1:0-5713 GCA_047622095.1 Desulforhopalus sp. | reverse complement strand
TCTTAGCTCGCTTTTATGTCAAGTAAAATTTTATCGTAATCGAATATTTTTCGTACAATCTTTACGAAGACTCCTTTATTAAATTGCGCTATTGCAGCGTTTCAAGGGTGGCTGGGAATTGCTGAACTTTGCAGGAACAGATCAATCCATAATGGCTAAATTCTAGCCCAAGTATTGAGGTAAGTGGGAGGGGCATATCGGTTCATCTTGCATAAAGGTACGAAATCCGAGTTTGTTGCAAAAAAGATCGATTAGTTAACATTCTATCTTTAGAACAGATGGCTTAGACAGCAGAGTAGATACCCAATTGCCTTTCAATTAGACAGATTTCTCTTTTTAATCCTTGATCACCTTGGAAATGCTTCCATTTGAAATTACTCATATCGTCTCCCTTTATTGGAAGGTATACTATGAGTTCATCTCATATTGGAGATTTTTGCAACAGAGCCCAAAAAGGGCCTGAATTAGCTCGAATCGGTAGAATATTATTCCCCCACTAAATCTGTGCCGTTTCTTGACGATATATAGAGTAACTGCTATATCTTTTTGTGTTTATTCAATTAAACGTTTTCATGTGTGAAGACGTCTTATTTATCTATGAGTGTAGGTGCCCACTTGATGGTAGTCCCCTTTGATAGAACTTCACGGTGTCTAGTAAAAAAACATCTGAGCCAGGATCTCTATAGTAAACTCAAAAATTGTTCTACCGCTAGCGGTTTTACTTTGGATAAAGCTATTCGCTCAGGTGTTATTAATTCGGATAGTTCCATTGGAATATATGCAGGTGATGCAGAGTCTTATAATGTTTTTGCTGAGATTTTTGATCCGGTCATCGAGGAGTATCATGGATTTGTACAAGGTGAGAAACACGTCTCTGATTTTTCCAAGGTCGAACTACTTGATCCGGATCCGGAGAAAAAGTACATCCTCTCTACTAGAGTACGGGTCGCACGCAATATCGCTCAATGTATCTTTGGAAGTCATATCGAATTAAGAGAACGTCTTCTTCTTGAAAAGACTGTTGTGAATGCACTTACTGGATTGTGTAAACCGTTTTCCGGTGAATATTTCAGTTTTGAATCCACAACAGATGAAGAAATTCTATTTGCTAAAGGGGACAGATTTCAAGCCGCTGCCGGCTTAAATACAGATTTCCCAAAGGGCAGGGGGATATTCTACGCAAATGATAAACGATTCAGGGTTTGGATTAATGAAGAAGATCATTTGCGTCTTATCAGCCAGGACAGCTCAGGAGATCTGGCGACCGTTTTTAATCATCTCTGCCTAGGGATTACCGAACTTCAGAAGAATCTCGTCTTTGTAATGGATGATCGTTACGGAAATCTAACCACCTGTCCTACAAATCTTGGGACTTCAATGCGAGCAGGGGTCCACATCAGGCTTCCAAATCTCAATGGAAATTCAAGCCTTCTAAATGAAATAGTTAAAGAGTATCAATTACAGGTCAGAGGGACTGGTGGGGAAAAAACAGAGGTCGAAAATTGCGTATTTGATATAAGTAATGAAAGACGATTGGGACTCTCCGAGGTCTCCATTATCAGAGGATTGCACAAAGGAATCTGTGCAATTATCGAAGCTGAGAAGAATTGTGAGTGAAAAAGGGTGCTGTCTTTATGTTTAATTGGTTTCGCAAACGGTTGCGTAAAAAGATTCTGAAAACACCTTTTCCTGAAAGTTGGAGAGCAATTTTAGAAGAGTGTGTCGCCCATTACAATTATCTGGATGCAAAAGAGCAAAGACAGCTTGAAGAGTTGATACGTTTTTTTATTGCTGAAAAAAACTTTGAAGGTTGTGGCGGTTTAGAAATAACTAATGAAATTAGAGTGGTTATCGCTGCCGAAGCCTCTCTTTTGGTACTGGCCTTACCCTCATTTCAATATACGGGGTTGCAATCTGTTTTGGTGTATCCAACCACAATAACTCTTCCTGAAAGTAGGGCGGGTGTATTCTCTGAAGGGCTTTCAATTGTTCCTGATGGTCAGGCGATTCTTGGACAGGCGATGCGGAACGGTCCTGTAATACTCGTATGGGATGCTATTGTGCGCGATGCACGTCACCCGGAGCGAGGTCATAATGTGGTTTATCATGAATTTGCTCATATTCTAGATATGAGAGACGGTACGGCTGATGGGACACCGGAGTTATATAGCACAAAGCTTTTTCGGGAGTGGGTCGAAGTCTGCTCAAAAGAGTATTTTCGTTTGCAGAAGAGATCTGCTGAAGGGAAGAAAACCCTTTTGGATTCCTATGGTGCTGTCCATGAGGCTGAATTTTTTGCTGTTGCAACAGAATTGTTTTTTAATCGGCCAAGGCAGATGAGAAGAGAACGTCCGGCGCTATACAATGTATTGGCTGGATATTATCGTCAAGACACAGCTGCGAGAAAAGATCTGTATCAAAATTCAATATAGATCTTTATAGTTCCTCGCCTACATGACACTTTGTGGCAATTGACTTTGCAGGAGTTGTAGTAATTTTATTATAAAGTGCGTTTTCTCTATTCTGGAGTTGCGCCTCGCAACATTTGAGAACAATGGGTGAATTGGATCGATGTAAGATAGCTAACAATGGAGGAAACAATGCGACCTCTTCTGCTTATCCTCATTTTACTTTGTTTTGTAAGTGTTTCATCTGCAGGTGAGTCCTGACCTAATGAATAAACCTTTAAGGATAAAGGTTGGATCATTCACAGCGGGGATAGTTTCGCTCAAATTCTAAAAAGAAAAATCCACGAATGTAGATGTGAGATGGGGGAAGACCTCATTGTCGATGATGAAGAAAGCTATATCTCAGATTTTTGTCATAATGAGAAGCTCATTTTATGGATAGTAATTTTAGATCGAATTTCTACATCGAAGACAGAAATGTGGGGAGATATATCCTTTTCAAGGACAGGGCCAGATACCGAAGAGTACACTGAAATCCGTTGGTATGACCCAGAAACGAAAACCAAGCATATCGTCTGTAATCCTGAACATGTCTTTTGTCTTACGACAAAGGTACCACTTGCCTATAATACTATTTTCTGATTCAGGTGTTATTCGTGTCCCTCTGAAATGGTACAGGTTCTCTTGCTGATAAAGAACAGCAATCAGAAGACAAGTTTTTATATTTGTTGGGATAGTATTTTTTGCCAGTGCTCATTTGCACGTTTGACCAATGAGGATTCAGTTTCTTTTGTAGCGAGTGTATTCCATTTTTTTAGGGTATCAGTAAAAAACGTATTGTAAAAAAGGTAGGTTTTCCCATTCACAATCTTGAACCGCTTAGGATCAACCTTAACTTTTTGACCATCCAGCATCGCCCATGCACACCACCCTCCAAATGCTGGAACGAATTTCTCGGGTTTCTCTTGGAAAATCGTCAGGTTTTCTTGAGTGCTAAAGTAATATATTGCTCCTTCATAGTTAAGAGTAATTTTAGCACTTCCTTTGACAGGAATTCCGGTGTGATAGCTCGTAGGGTCAAAACCTTCCAGTGCTACTCCTGACTTCTTAAGATTCAAAGGCAAATTTTGAGCCCCAGTGGCTAGTGAGCCCAAAATACAAAGATATGATGTTATACATAGAATTATTTTCCAGGATTTCATCACTTGTTTCCTCCCTATGGTGATTTTAAGCAGTTAGATTTCGGCTAAAATTTCCAATTCTCTCACGCAGATCTAGCGGGCATTGAGCAACATTAACACAAATGAGAATACCATTGCAAAAGTTGGCATAGAATCGATATTTTTATTCTTTGTCATTGACAGTCATGGAGCTAATGGATAATTGTTCTCCATAAGAACATTTTCCTAAAAGACGATATGATCAAAATACATCAGAACAAAATGATAACAAATGAGCGTGTGGAGCAGATGGTAAGCCGACTTAAGGAAGGTGATCATAGAATTACTCCCCAGCGTCTCGCTATATTTAAAATTCTTGCAAATAGTGTGGAGCATCCTTCAGCTGAGACCATTTATGGGAGTTTGGTTGAACATTACCCAACCATGAGTCTTGCCACAGTATACAAAACTCTGTCCCTTTTAAAGCAGGAAGGAGAGGTGTTGGAGTTGCAGTTTAGTGATTTGGGTAATCGCTATGACGGTAATAAGCCATATCCTCATCCCCATGTAATTTGCACGGGGTGTGGGGAAATTGTTGATCCGTCTCTTCTTGATTTAGATGAGATTACGTCAAAGATGATGGCTGAAACCGGATTTAAAATCGTGGCTCATAGGTTAGATTTTTATGGAATTTGCCCTGAATGCCAGGGAAAAGCCTGATTTTTTTTGGCTTATTACGGATAATGATTGTCTATAGACATCGAGTGGCCGCTGTAACTCAAGGTTTAGGCACCAAATGATGCGAAGTAGATAGTTGTCAAAGCGTAGCAATCACAGTGAGAAAGCTACATCTTATCCTATGAATTTAACTAGAGGGGGACTGACATGTCAGATTCAAAAAAGAAATTAACAACCGGGTCAGGTACACCTGTTCCTGATAACCAGAATGCTCTTACTGCAGGGCCCAGAGGTCCTATGTTATTGTAAGATGTGTGGTTTTTAGAGAAGCTTGCTCACTTTGATAGGGAGGTAACTCCAGAGAGGCGAATGCACGCCAAAGGATCTGGAGCCTATGGCACGTTTACAGTGACTCATGACATCACCAAATACACCAAGGCCAATTTATTTTCTGACGTAGGTAAAAAAACAGAACTGTTTGTCCGCTTTTCGACGGTTGCAGGGGAGCGGGGTGCCGCAGATGCAGAACGTGATATCCGCGGTTTTGCCATGAAATTTTATACAGAACAAGGGAATTGGGACTTGGTAGGAAATAACACACCGGTCTTTTTCCTTAAGGACCCTCTTAAATTCCCAGATTTGAATCATGCCGTGAAAAGGGATCCCAGAACGAATATGCGCAGTGCAAAAAACAATTGGGATTTTTGGACATCTTTACCTGAATCACTTCATCAGGTCACAATAACAATGAGTGAGAGAGGAATCCCTGTGTCGTATCGTCATATGAATGGATATGGCAGTCACACTTACAGTTTAATTAGCCCAGACAACAAAAGATATTGGGTTAAGTTTCATTTCAAAACACAACAGGGAATCAAAAATCTAACAGATGATGCTGCTGGAAAACTTGTGGGTAGCGACCGAGAAAGTCACCAGCGTGATTTGTTGGATAGCATAGATAACAAAGATTTTCCAAAATGGGATATGAAGATTCAGATCATGGAAGAAGAGGATGCCGCAAAATGCGATTTTAATCCGTTTGATTTGACCAAGGTATGGCCGCATGGGGAGTATCCTCTTATTGATGTCGGTGTGTTGGAATTGAATAGAAATCCTGAAAATTACTTTGCAGAAGTTGAGCAGGCGGCTTTTAATCCAACTAATATAGTCCCGGGGATTGGCTTTTCCCCCGATAAGATGTTGCAGGGAAGACTGTTTTCCTATGGTGATGCACAGCGCTATAGGTTGGGTGTAAACCATAACCAGATACCTGTGAACAAACCAAGATGTCCAGTACATGGTTACCATAGAGATGGTGCTATGAGAGTAGACGGTAATTATGGAAGTACTGATATGGTTAACACTGTCAATAACAAACAGTTGCCCATTGCCCCCTTTTTTACCGGATTTCACGGTGTTTGCAGTGAGGTTAAATAAACATCTTTCAATTCATTGTCAGAGGCGGGG
>JBLHNU010000127.1:0-6031 GCA_047622095.1 Desulforhopalus sp. | reverse complement strand
GATGGGAGGAACCTTCTAGTAATGCAAACCTTGGGGCATAGGGGACATGAAGAGCTGTATGAGGCGAGAGTTTCACGTACAGTTCTGTGAGAGCCTGGGGGGGAGGTTCCCCCGGGCGACTCGACTCCTAAGTTGAAGCGTTGGTAGAATATTAAGACCTTCGAGATGGCAATATTAACGCCGCATTAAGCGGACAAAAATTGTTGACTATACTTTGTGAGGCACGAAAAAAAGCCAACTGTTTTTGTTCCGTTTAAATTGCTTGTTATGCAGTATTCCACTTATTTAGGCTTTTCTTCATTAGCAAGCATGCTCATGAATTTTTCAAAACGCCTTAGTCTGGTCTCGGGTTTCTTCGCGCTTATCAATCCATACGCGATAACATAACGACTCGATTTATTGAGAGTTTCAAAAAACTTTTTAACATTCGGCTTACTCTCAAGCGCAGCTAGAAAGTCCGAAGGTACTTCCATTTCACTTACAACATAAGCGTTTTCCCAACGACCGTCCGCTTTTGCTGCACGAATATGTACGAGACCTGATTCCATCATCCGGCCCTCATTTATCAAACGTTCTGCATACATTGTGTTTCTTTTAGACCAATTACTTCGCAGTTTTCTGGGTGTAATGCGTTGAAGATAGGCTTTGTCATCAATTGATTTCTTAACACCGTCGATCCACCCCCAGCATAGAGCCTCGATAACAACATCATTCCAAGACACACTCAGAATTCCAGTATTTTTCTTGTATATCTTCACCCACAGTTCACTTTCTGAGGCGTGATTCGACTTAAGCCACTGGCAGAGATCTTGCGGTGTTACAAATGTCATGATTCTCAATGGATTAGGTTCAGGCATCAAATTAGATTCTCTTCGGCATAACGTCTTGATAACCTGCCACGGTTATTGAGCAGCAATGAGTTTGAAGGAGACAGGGTCTCAGCAAAATCAATGAGCTTCGATTTGCGTCTGTTGCAGTGGTCGGCGTTTATTAAATTGTTAGTCGCGGTTACATTACGCCTTTATTCTGCATATTGTCTGCCCACTTACCTTTTAGAAACAAAATAACTCCCAGCAGTAACAGCACAAAGAACGTTGTAGTGAAAGTGCTTTTGAGAATAGTCAGATAACTTGTTATGGAAACAAGCGACTCTGCAACATTGGGATAAGACAAAAGCATTCGAACAATTCCTATATTTTCAAGGTAATCAAACAAGCCAGCTACCGCTGGAACAAAACATAAATAGAACATTTTAGAGTTTGAATTGAGGCTCTTCATAAACGACCATGACAGTAACAAGCAGCACGACACAGCAAACAACCCTGGGTAAATAAAATCCATCGGCAATTGCTGATACAAATACAGGTTCCTACCCTCTACTCCCAAGGCACCAAGCAACTCAATAGCATGCACGTAGGAATAACCTGTGGGTGACAGATCAAACAACTTTACCCCTGGTGCATATTGCTGGACTTGAGGAATTGTATACAGCAGCATAATTGCATAGACGATCATGGCTGGAATAAAGAATCCCAGTACAGCCCTACCCGTTGCAAAATTTTGTATAAATGCAATTAGTTTTCCCATAGCCTTACTTTCTGTTTAAGTATACTGTTATTGGTTAACAGTTTAATAGCTGAAAATTTCCCACAATGGAGCGATGACGATGGCAAGCATCTATAAGCAGAAGAACCGGACATTTATTTTTAATGCGGTACATATCATTCACATTGCCTTGTGAGAGGTGGTTCCAACAATTACTTCTATGGCTGACGTCTATTCAGTAGGAAAGTCAACTTGAGGCGATGGCGAAATATTCAAACCTTAAAGATGGCAACATTAACGCTTCGCATCAGCGGCCGACAAAGCGTGTAACGGCTTGTTGGGTTTTAGCGATGCTTTCAAAAAGCTAATACTCCTATTTGTTGCGACGCCACTTACTCCCATGACTTATCCATACTGATTACGACAATACCCAATCTTTGTTCAGTCTCTACTATACGATGTGCTTCGGCCGCTTGTTCAGGCGGGTAGATTTTATCGACGACTGATTTTATCTTACCGGCATCAACCATTTCTTTGAGTTCGAGTAATTCTTCCTCTTTTTCGCCGGCAAAGGCAAAAATCGCTGTCTTATTGGTAAACTTTGACGTGACAACTGATCTTAGCATGTCGGATATTCGAGGATTTCCCATTAGGTACCGCCCCTTAGGATTGAGTGAGCTAACGCAATTGGAATAGGAGCTTCGGGCAACCATGTTGAAAATCACGTCGTAAGTTTGACTACTTTTTGTGAAGTCTTCCTCGGTATAGTCGATGAAATGGTCACCTCCGATGCGGCGCAGCATTTTCTCCTTGATAGTACTGTCAACTGCGGTCACCTCGGCCCCCATGGCTTTGGCAATCTGTACCGCAAAGGTACCGATGCTGCCGCCTGCACCGTTAATCAAAATCTTTTCCCCCTTTCGGATATTCGCTTTTTTCATGAAATGAAGTGCATTCAGCCCGCCCAGCGGTAACGCTGCCGCCTCTTCAAAACTCATACTATGCGGTTTCGGCACAATCGTGTAATTTCCCGGTAAACATACGTATTCTCCATAGGCGCCAAAAAGAAGCCTGGTAGTCCCGAAAACTTGATCTCCCTTCTTGAACTTCGATACGTCTTTGCCAACGGTTACAACTTCCCCTGCAAAATATCCTCCCAATACTTGCTTCTTTGGTTTTGATATCCCCATGGCAATTCGCAAGGGTAGCCAAAACCATTTCACCGCGAAATTGAAACTCCGTAGTTCACAGTCAGCCTTGGTTGCTTCGACTGCATGGATTCTTATGAGGATCTCGTCATCAGCAGGTACTGGTTTTTCTATCTCTTTAATTTCAAGAACTTCGGGTGGCCCGTATTTTGTGTACACAATAGCTTTCATGAGAATCATCTGATTTCTTAATTGAGGGTTATTCGAGTTGCAGTTTCTCAAGCAGGACAGTGATACCTGAAGAACATGAGCCGGGAATAGTATAAACTGTGTACATGATCTCTCCTTTTGTGGTGATTACCGGTTGGATGTTATAGCAAAAGGAGTACTGGAGAAAGGTTCGTTTCCTCATTAACTATAAATCAGACCGACCAGTAATGGTATTCATTCGAATATAGCCATGATTTAAAGTTACACAACGCAACTTGGACCGGCAGATGAGTCGAGATCGAAACCATTTTAGCTAAATCTAGGCCATTAATAAGAGAGAGTCTGGAATTATCTTGGACGAACGGCAGGTTGAAAAGCGTTAGGCTTTTAACCTACTCAAAACCAGAACTTAACAATTTCGGTTCTTCAGGATTAAGCGTACTTTTCGGAATCACGCAGTGTCACAGGATTGAGGGCTAGTTGAAGAACAAAAAGCTCTGCTATTGTAGATTTTACCGCATCAAATAGTTTCTATCTTCCCCTTCCCTTCCTTTGAAAAAGGGGAAGGGAAAGAAACTGCAAAACAAAGAGTGCTCCATCTCTAGAAATTGAGGGAATTTTTAGAATGCCTTCTCCGCAGAACCTTGTTAAACGCTGGCCTCATATCAAAAGTACGCTTGAGTCGGAAGAACCACAATCCACAATTTCTATACGTAACAAGTCCTGGACGAAGGAGAAGATCGATACCTTATCTTTGGTAAGCTTTGCCTTGGAGTTGCTCCATTTCTAAACAATTCCAGAGATGTAATTGATCCTACCCTCACAGGAAACACCTTAATCAGCCGAATCTAAGAATCGTTTAGGGGTCCTGCCGAAGAACCCCCAAAAGTGCTCAGTTAGGACCAGAGGGTCTATTTGGACCGCTCACGGGATATCTATATGCTGGACATGTCAACGCTAAGGGTTTCTGAACTACCGTAACGGCTGGAGGATCGGCCTCTTTCGTTTTTTCGGGTACGACCCAGAAAGTTGCTGCGAAGAACTTAGCACTGGCAAGGTGCATTGCTAAAACAAAGTGTTTGCTAAAAGATACAGGAATAGTGTTAACAGGACTCCTAAATTGAAAGTGTAGACCTTCGATGAGGCAATATTAAGGCTCTACAAGATTAGACTTTGCAGCCTCATCCAAGAGTTTTCGGACCGTTTCTGCTAACTCGGATTTGTTAATCGGCTTCATGATATACGAACGTACTCCAATTTCCGCAGCTTCTTGTTCAGAAAATTTTGCACTGTACCCCCGTGCATATAACCGTCGGCATATCTCGGCGGATTTTTAAGATTTCAATAACTAATTTTACCAATTGAAATATATATAACGCCAGGTATTGCTCACCATTACTCTTCAGTTTCTTAAAGGGGAGTAACAGAAATAATTCTCGGTTTTAATGATCTTTTATACTATTCACTTTCCATGGCGGGTCCGTCTGGGAGCGCAAGAAGGCATCTCCTATATAGACTCAATCTAATTCTAACACCCCACAAGGGGGTAATAATAAGAGTGAACGAAAATAACTTGTAAACCGATAATTAAAAATGGTTTTGAGAAGATTTATTGTCGACCACTTTTTGGGCGACTCGAGTATTCGAAAGAGAAGGCGGTCGCCTCTGGTGACATTGGAATTTTTTCATTAAAGCGGAGCTCTTTAGGTTTCGCTGACATCGTTCGATAACCTGAAGAGTAAACAATTTTCTGGGCAATAATTGCACCTTCGGAATTTAGAACAAGTAAGTGCACATCAAGAGATCCTGCACCCAGTTCTCTAAATAGTATATTCCCAGATATCTTCAGATCCGCTCCGCTGATATTGTATGTATAATTAACCTGTAGCGAAGAAGCCTTGTACTGACCTTGATTTTCAGTTTGTGGTTGTAGTGCAATTCTTCTATCAACTGGAACAATAGTACCAATTGCTGAGCATGCAGAGACAAATAACAACAATAACAAACATATGTATTTTTTTCTTAGTCTGGCCATAGTTACATCCATTTTCTTTTACCGGTGAAAAACTGGTTTTAAATTTTTCTACAGCTTGAAAAATCTGTTAAAAAGGATGACCGAACATTACCCAGCCGGCCGATCCTTCATCTTAGACTACAAAGTCAAATCTGACAACGCCGCTGGGCATCATTGATCTGAAACCAAAACCGACAACAGCTTTCCAGTCAGACAACAATTCTGATACAGAATACTCCGGAGCTACACGATTTCCAACTATAAAACCAAGCAGCTTTATCCAGTCCATTTTCGGCCACTGTACCCAGGATACTTTTGCAATGGGGTTCCAGTGAGTTGTGAAACAATATTTAGCAGTAGTAAATGCAAACACATTGACTTATCGTCAAATCTGTTGTTGGGGCACCAGTTATGGCAAGGCAGCAGAGAATTGCTGTAATTATATTTGAAAATTTATGTTTCATCCGATAAACGAGTACCTGAAAAAATGGTTTTAAAGTAAAACACGATACAACTTGATTGCACCACAGCTTATTCTCTTCCCTCAAAAGAGGTAAATTGAAAATGTAGGTTTAACCGCGATACTAAGATTTTATCTTCTGATGATCGCTTGCCAGCAGACCGCTTTTAATACACTTTTTAAAAGTAAGAACAATATCTTGATCGTTTGAACTTTTAGAATCTGTCGAATCTCGGCAAATTATGACTAGGTAACCGTCGGACGCATCACAAAAGCTATTTAAAGAGGCTGAGCTTTGTGGTAATCAGATAGAAAAATGGGATTTAACAATTCTTTTTGACTGTCCCCCTTCCCATGACAATTTGTAACTAAATAGAATTTCAGTTTTTTTCATGTATGTATGAAAAACATATCTTTAACCCTTCAAACAAAAAATATTAAGAGAGCCACTGGCAACTTCAACTATTTAAGAAAAAATGCAACTTAACACTATTCCTGTTATGTTGCGTGTTGACCTATCTAGCTTGAGTCATGTACCACCGGCAAAGCCGGGGGCTTGAAAGCTTCTGAACCGCTCAAAGCGGTTGAAAACCTGGGGTCACCTAAAGGTGACTGTTAAAACAATTTCAATTGCTCAATACGTTTGTCCTCTTT
>JBLHNU010000126.1:0-6099 GCA_047622095.1 Desulforhopalus sp. | reverse complement strand
CTGCATGGCTGCCCCGTCGTGGAAAGCAACAGATACTTTACTCAAAGTAAAAGAGACCTTTGAACTGCTCTACAATTCGGACTGTCGTGGATTTTCCATGTTTCAACCGATAGTAGAAGGGCAGGTTCTGGACCAGTATCAAATTCCAACAACCCTGCCCACCTATGACGAAGTAGTAGGTAAAAATGGCATAACCGCTGAAAACTATAACGAATATATATTAAATGTGTTAACCATCCATGCGGAGGTAGAAGGTATTGCCTGCAAAGAAATGTTTTCCGATTTTTTAGTAGGTGCTACGAAAAAAGGTATTAAGTTTCAACCGTTAGGTGAGCTTATTGACAAAAATTGCAAAACAGCCACCGCAGAAATCATCAAAGAAGAAGTTCCAGGCAGAGACGGCTGGGTAGGCTTGCAAAAGACTGGAGAAGGTAAGAATTAATGCAAAAACATCACTACATTTTCATACTATTGTTGTTTTTTACCCTTATTTATCTTGCGCCGCTGGGGGTTCGTCCTTTGTTGGTACCCGATGAATCACGGTATGCGGAAGTACCAAGAGAAATGGTTGCCTCCGGTGACTGGGTAGTACCTCAGCTTAATGGATTAAAATATTATGAAAAACCTGTAATGGGGTATTGGGTACACGCTCTGTCCCAACAAGTTTTTGGCCAGTCTAACTTTGCTGTACGGCTCCCTTGTGCCGCTTCAATAGGTCTTGTCGGCTTTCTCATTTACACTTTGTTGGCAACTACGGTGGGTAAAGAGGATAGCAGGGTTTATTTAGCCCCGCTTATTTTTCTATCAAGCCTCGGTATGTTTGCTATCGGTACCAGTACTGTACTGGATAATGTATTAAATTTTTTCCTGACAGCAAGTGTTGTGTCGTTTTATCTCGCAAGTGAAAAACAGAGTCGTTCCTCTGGCGAAAAAGCCCTGCTCCTTGTGGCGGGTATATTTGTCGGTTGTGCCTTTATGACCAAAGGTTTTCTTGCTTTTGTTGTACCGATTATATCGGTTATTCCTTATCTCCTCTGGCAGCGACGGGGGAAAGAAATTATCCGTATGCTCTGCTGGCCAGCCGTCTCTGCTGTGTTGGTTTCTCTACCGTGGTCAATTATGATTCATTTGAAAGACCCCGACTTTTGGAACTTCTTCTTCTGGCATGAACACGTAAAGCGTTTTTTCTCTGATAATGCCCAACATCAGGAGTCGTTCTGGTTTTATTTTTTGACCATCATACCACTTTTTTCGCCATGGATATTTCTGCTTCCTGCGGCATTTTCAGGACTCTTTAATGAGAGTAATCGCGGGGAGAAACTTGTTCGATTAATCGGCTTGTGTGTGTGTTGGTTCGTTTTTCCTTTTCTCTTTTTTTCGATCTCTAACGGGAAACTGGCCACCTATATTCTCCCCTGCTTTGCTCCCCTGGCCATACTTACAGCGATTGGTTTGTATGGCTCTATAAAAGGATCAAGGAAATTTCTTGGTTTAGGCATCTCAATTTTTACCTTTCTTGCCACAGTTGGCCTTTTAGCTATTATTGGCACCCAAATTCTTGGTTTCCATGTTATTTCTCTGCCAGAATTAATCTGGAAGTACGGTGCAGATTCCTTACGTTATTCCGACACTTTATGGAAACCGCTTCTCGTTGCAGGTTCCCTGCTTTTTATGGTTGTGTTGTGTTTTATGGCACTGCGATGTAAGCACGGAGGAAAAAAGCTGGTTTTGCTCGCTCTCTCACCAGTTTTACTGATGATATCAAGTTGTATTGCACTACCAGATCTTACTCTGGTGGTTAAAGGACCAGGGATTTTTCTCGAAAAAAAAATCAAGAGTATTCCCGATAATGCGATTGTTATTTCAGATCCAGAAACTGTCGCAGCTGCATGCTGGTATCTAAAGAGAAGTGATCTCTTTCTTTTTAAAGGCTGGGGCGAATTGAAGTACGGTTTGGCAAAACCAGAAGGTAAATTACGCTTTTTGAAATATGCTGAAATTCAGCAGCTTATTGATTCAAAGCAAGAGAGGCCGATTGTACTCATCCTTAAGACAAAAAATTGGGCAAGGTATCGTCACAAATTTTCAGAGCCTCATGAACTTTCTAGTTCTGGTAGATATGGTCATTCTATTGTGAAGTACGAACCCTTCTCAAAAAGTTCTAAAACCTGACAGAATTTCAGGAGTAGCCAATGGCAAGATCGATGGGTCGAAAACTACAGGTGGTGTCTTGAAGGGCAACTACGATACATACTCATAGCTAAAGCTGGAACATATGAAATCTGAAATCATCGTTTTTGTCTTTTTCTTTTACTCTTTCTTAGTATTTAGTATACCGGTACTAGCAGCTGATATTGTCGCTGAAAATTCCCGTGACGCCCGGAACCACAGATCTCCCAAGAACTTAACTGAAATTAAAGGTCCACAATGGGGCGTTGGATTTGGTTTGAGATACGCTTCGACCTCTTTTGTTGGTGAGGACAATACAAATTCAGACGTTATCCCAATGTTTTATTACGAGGGGGAACGTTTGTTTGTCAGAGGGCTGGAGGCAGGAACCCATTTATGCGCTAATGGTCAATTTAAATTTGATCTCTTTACTCGCTACAGATTTTTTGATTACCCGAAAGAGTTCGAGGATGATCTGGATCGTTATACATTTGATGTGGGGTTGCGCAGTTCTAGGGAAGTCGCAGACAACACTAATATCTCTGCTGAAATCCTTACTGATTTTTACGGTCGTTTTCACGCAACAGGTCGAATTGATTCTACATTTTCTGGTAACTTTCTTGGTAACAATATCGGGACAAAGTGGTGGCTCATTCCTTTGCTTGAAGTACGAGGGAAAAGTTCCTCATTCAACAGCCGTTATTATGGTCTTGGAATAGACAATATTGATGCGGGTGTTGATCTTAGAGCCGCTTTAAAATATCGCTTACATGTATGGAGTAACCTATATTTAGAAGGATTACTTGAGGCACGCCTGCTTGACAACACAACGCAAAAGAGTGCTGTTGTAGAGGAATCAGTTGAATACATGGCATATATTAGTATTGGATTTTTCGAGGAACCTAAAAACGAGACTTCTAATACTCTAAAGGCCACACCGTATTTCCGCCTTTCTCAAGGGTGGGGGAGTAACTCTAGCTTGGCTCATATATTTCAGGGAGAAATCCGAAAAGATGATGTTGAGGTGAATATGACCTCACTCTTTTATGGACATCCATTATCTGATACCCTATTTGGTTTACCGATCGAAATATACATCACCCCTGGTCTCGCCCATCATTACTCATCAGATGTACAAGGTGCCGCAACAGAAATTATCCTCGGTTTTAAATTCTTTTATACCATCCCCTTACCCTGGCGTGTCAGGTTCGGTGCAACAGAAGGCATCTCCTACATAGACTCAATCACTTATTATGAAGATAATAGTATAGCCACTGATAATTTTAGCCCAAGCCGATTATTGAACTATGTCGATTTGAGTATAGACGTAAATATTGGTGACATTTTACACTCTACAACTTTGAAAGATTTATGGTTAGGGTATGCTATTCACCATCGCTCAGGTATTGGTGGAAGCTCCACCACCTTTGGAAATCTTAGTGGTGGTAGTAACTATAATACCCTCTATTTTCAGTGGTCTGTCGGGTTCTAAACATAATTACTTGATGGATTTTCACAAACCTACCATCCAGCCTCCATGAGTTAATCAGTATTGCAATAGACAAATATAACTCTTGGCAACCCTATCCATTTATACAAAATCTCAACTTTAGACTGTTACTGATCACATAATTTCAGCGACATATAATTGAACTTAACATTGCCACAACGAAGATAATTAATGTTGCATTATACTCCAACTTAGGGTGTTTCCTGTAAATGTAATCAAGAAGTGGTCTCAAAAACCTAACAACATGCAAAGGCCTTCTTGGCCTATTGAGAAGCAATATTTGCCTGACACGAAAAAAATATTTGAAAATCCCAGATTGTTCCAGATTGTCTTTGCTGATCACTTGGGAAAAGTGTTAGGTAACCTGCCAAGTACCACGACACTCTCAACCATCTTCTCTCACCATCATAGCTTTGCACTGACAAGAAAAAACGAGTAAAAGAGATACAGGGTTAAGATTGTTCCTGATAAGGTTGCGGCCAAGAAATCATTGAGCTTATCATTGAACCGGAAAGTTTTATCCAGTGGTACCTTCTTGGTATACCCAAAATACTTCTCAAAATTTCCTGTATAAGTGATATCAGAACCAGAGAAACGGTATATTGACTGCCAATCATCACCAACACAAGATAGAATGGTATCATCACCTTTACCAGGCGCCTGATATCCAGTTTAGGAAATATTAGGATTCAGAGTCCACCTGATAAACCAGTCGGCCTCATTATTCTCCCCACTCTCCATATCGAGGCAGACAATTCCAGAATTTTGAAACTTGTACACTCGACAATTTTCTGTTCCTGTTGTTAGAAATGATACGAGCCGCTCCATGAAGGGCATATGACCAACCACCATCAAGTTTCCCTTAGGCTCAATAGTGGCAGCAAAGCTTCGAACATCATCCATCGGATTGATACCAGAAATCTTTTTCATTGGAGTTTCCAGGGCTAAAGCCTCATGAAATATATCGGCTGTCTGTTCAGCCCGCTTCTTGCCTGAGTGCACAATCTTCTGAATGGGAGTTTTGTACCCTTTGGCAACCAGAGCAATACGGTTTGTCTCTTCTCTACCAAAATCAGAAAGCCCCTTTTTCGGATCTATATCCTTGGATGCACTTATCCCGTGCTGAACTAGAAATAACGCCATTCTGTTGCCTCCAATAACAAGTTTGATATAAACATAGATATCTTTACTTAATGAACTAACGTTAAGCTGATTGGCGTGCAACGGCCTATACAGCTTTAGCGCCGCCGAAGTTCTCCGCGTCCACTCAAGTGTTTGGTTGTGCGTTTATTGATTTAATTTGCCCCTGCCAGTGAATTCAACGTTATGCCTAGGGTTTTTCAATCACTAAATTCTATTGAAGCAAAAGTTCTATATATTCCTTTTTTATAATGGGATTTGGAATATCCAAATGTGACAAATAGCCCTTCTTTACTTTTGCATTTTATATTATGATTTTCTCTAAATCTTTTGGCTTTTCTTCCATTTTGTATAAATGGGTGAACTGCTCCAAGCATGCATGTTCCCAATCCAAGTGTTTCTGCAGCAATCATTGCATATGTAGCAGCTATAATCGGGTCAGCTGGGTCGCTATACGGAGAGCCATAAAAATACATCACCAAGGGAGCATCATAGTTAATGGTGTTGACTCCTTTGTCCATTCCCTCTGTTGTATATGCTCTGAAAAGTGGCTTTAGAAATCCTTTGAATAATTCATCGGTCTCTTTACCCCATACTGGACGCATTAAAGCTAAGAAAAATTTAGTAGTCATAAACTTCAAGCTTTTTAAATAACTAGAAAAATCCTTTGCAAAAGCTCTTGTTTCTTCTTTACCGTTAAAAATCAACACATTAACATCGGAAGGTGGCAAACCCATTGGTGCTGTTTTTGCGGCAATCAGAATTTTTTCTATAATATCGGGCTCAACAGTTTTATCTTTAAAATCCCTTATGCTTCTGCGATGTTGTAATAATGCTAAAAGTTGTTCGTAATCCGAAGTGTTTTCTTTTTTGGGTAAATCGTGCAGGTCTTCTGGTGAAAGTTCTCTTCCAAAAATCTCTATTGCTCCGATTGGGCAAATTGCCATACAATGCCCGCATCCAATACAGTCAAAAACTGAAGAATTACTTCTTTTAACTATTTTATTTTCAATGGCAAGACTGGAGTCACTACATACAGAAACACATAGTCCACATCCATTGCATAATTCACTATTGATTCTTATTTCAGGACTCTCTTTTGTTCTTGATGTCGGAATTACCATTGTTTTTTCTATGTTCTTTATTGGGACACGCACAGCTATTCCCAGCCGGACACAAAAATCGGGCAAGTATCACTTTTCCTTTATAGAGACCTGCAATTACCCATACGCCAAACACTTAAATGTATCATGTAAAGTCGCTTAACTGGTGTTTTGTGG
>JBLHNU010000125.1:0-6262 GCA_047622095.1 Desulforhopalus sp. | reverse complement strand
TTCTTAGCTCGCTTTTATGTCAAGTAAAATTTTATCGTAATCGAATATTTTTCGTACAATCTTTACGAAGACTCCTTTATTAAATTGCGCTATTGCAGCGTTTCAAGGGTGGCTGGGAATTGCTGAGAACGGCATAGAGCAGATGCGTCAGATTGAATTGTGGAAACCGTAGAATGACCAGAAGACCAAACAGGAAAAAGACAGAAAGATTTACCAGTTGGCCCCACTCTTCTGTAAATTCTACGCTGTGTTTTTCAACCTCTCTGTAACCTATTTGTACGGAGATCCCTGCGATAAATGCTGCGATGAACATGCTTGCATCAACGACAGGAGCAGCTACGGCACAACACAGGGGTAGCATGACAACGGCCAACTGCTGCCAGGAATCTGTCATCCATTTCTTTCGATGCGCAAGGCCGAGAAGCCAGCCACCAGGTAACCCTATCCCTGCGCCAACCAAGACGCCATACCCCAGCTGTTCTAAGATAAAACTAGACAGACGAGCGCTGCCACCTTCTCCCCCTGCGGAAGCAATCGCAATGAAAAAAAGAAGAAATGGAACGCAGAGTCCATCATTGAGGCCTGCCTCAACGTTGAGGGCCTGACGGATTTTCATCGGAACGCGCGGGCTGTTAACGATGACCTGACCAAGACCTGCATCGGTTGGAGCAAGAATAGCCGCAAGAATACCGGCCTCCCAAATAGAGAGTCCGGGAAAAACAATAAGCGCAACAATTGCACCCAATAGGATACTAAGCAGCAAACCTGAACTCAGTAGCCGAATAGGCAGGCTCCGAATATTTTTCAATATCTGCAGATTAGTACGACTGGCATCCGTAAAGAGCAACAATACCAGACCAATCTCAGCTAACTGGAGAAATAGTTCAATTTTTCGCCCTTCCTCTCCCAATTCTGACAGCAGCAGGAATGCGAGCATTCCTGCTGCTGTGAAGATTATTGGTGCAGTAAGGACCGTACGTTCAAAACATCTGGAAAACATGCCATAGAAGAATACCAGAAAAATAAAAAGGATGAGAAGGCCCATTTCACAAAATCCTTGATAATGATGGTTTGGAGGTTAGCGAACTTCGACATATATTTCCCGCCTACATACCTAACAGGCACAGCAAAAATTACTTGAACTCAGGTCTATTGCAGTGTCCTGTTTTCATAACTGTTTCTGCCGTACTTGTTTCCATGTGATTAGGAATTCGTATCTTTTCGATGCCCTGTTACGTATTACTACTCAGCTGCAACAGGCATCTCTTCGAAACTACCACCAAGGGCTAGATGGAGATTTACCCGGTTCACCAGACGCTGACCGGCAAAGCGGCCGATACAATCCAGACCTGCCGGGAAATGCAAGATAATCGATATTCCGCGTATCGGTGGACTACATCATCGATACGAGTGGAAGAAAGCGGCCTGAAAATTCAAATCGTTCTGATATCAAAAGCATCGAACGGTCTTTTTTGCTGATCTACTACGCCCGGAATCGATCTCAATCAAAGATGTCACATTGAATTCGTCTTTTCCAATGCATCTTACAGCGGATATTTGCATTCAACCTATACACAGGTGAGAATATTTTTCGATAAATTTGCCACGAATTCATTTTTGCGAAGGACAAGTCTTTTGGGAGTAATGCTAGTACTTGACGCTTAACCGTAAATTCGTCCACTTTTTCCCTACCACTTCATATAGCACTGGGCGATTTTTTTGCAAAGAACCAGTTCATAACTGGTATGTAATCGCCAATTGGTTAATATTTAGTCCTTGGTTATGGTCATAAATGCCGGCATTAGATTGGTGGTAAAACTTGTATCCAACCGCCCACCGACTCCCCAAAAAAAATTGTAACCCGACTTTTGATGAGAACAAGAAAGCCCCCCCCAAGATTTTGATCTGTCAACTCGGTTTCTCCCGCCATGAATCCTGCCCCGAGTCCTACGATAAGATTGATCCAATCAGACGGGGCCAACAGCATCTGAGGCATTATGGAAAATCGTCCGGTAGGAGAATTGTCAGATCCGCTCTCATCAATTAGGGCGGCGCCAAATTCCAGTAGACTCTTGAGCTTCCATGCTGATCCAAGATTTTTGGCTCTGTTGCAAAAAAGATGATGACGAAAGTTCGTTGCCAGAAAACCTTTAAAAAGAAAAGTGCACCAAAATCCCCCCGTAGACAAAGCTGTCATCCTCACCACTGTAACTCGCATCTTGGAGCACTTCTTCTGAATCACTTGAAAGAGGAAAAGAGTAGTAAAGTTCCGGTGTAAGGGCAATGTGGTCATTGATCGAGTAAGGCAGAGACAACGAGATAAGATCGTCATGGAAGGCACTATAGTCTTGATCGTCATCCACATAACCTACCTGAGCTCCCAGTTCCAGAATGAGGGTTTCAGAGATTACAAAGGAATGACCGACACCAAACGATATGTACCAGCCCGGATTGTTATCCACGTCTCTGTATATGCCAAACGTAGGGGAGAGTAAGGCATCAAGGCCCTAGGTAGTATAAACTTCCTGGGTATCTTCTTCTCCATCCTCAAGAGCATAATAAATGTAACCTATGTCATAGGTTACACCACTCACAGCCCCACTATAGGAGATAGTGAGACCTGTTTCATTCCAGTTTCCCGTATCAAGATCATACTGGTCTGTATCAAAATCCCCCCACAGATTTACGCCAAATCCCTTATAATCAACTGAAAAAGAAGGTTGTATGACCAGACTATCTTTACTGAGTTCATAGCCGCGCCACACATATTGATTATAGAGACCGATGGTAAGATCTATGGTGAAAGGATTTTCTTTTCCTATCACCGGGTGGGCTAATAGAAATGTTAAGGGTAGTACAAAGGGTATGATCCATCGTTTAGGTATTTGTCGTTTTTCCTTATTACTTGAATGCAGCAACACCTCATCTACTGCCTTATATAAAGAGCAATAACGATGCCCTCCCCCTTGTCTGTTCGTGATAGCACTCGCAGAAAAGGGAAGACACCAGTCAAATAGAAAAATCTCTTACACAGTCTTTATGTTTTACCGAGAGAACGACTGCTGCTCGCGCTCCTACCGACCATCTCCCTGATGATCGTAATAGTTTCACCAGCCGCTTTCTTTGGATCCAGAGCTGTATCTGCAATATTGCAGACGAGTTTTGTTACATTGTGATCTATTTTCTTCTGGACCCATTTATTACCCTTGACCACGGTAATATAGACTGAATATGAGTGATGCATGGTCCCTGGCCGTTCTCCGATAATGTGAAGAATTCCACGGAAAGCTTTGGGATCCGCTTTTTCAAAGAGCAACTCGCCAATGCGATAACCGGCCCGCACTCTGCCTCCGGTAACCACGATATTTGTCTCACTCATTGGTACTTCTGCCTCGCCCAGTAGTTTCCTCAACTCATCCAGGTAAGGTGTCAGGTGTCCTTCATCCATAATGGCATTGGCGTTGAGACCATCGGAAATCACAATCTGCCCTTTAGGGAGATTTTCACCCCAGGAATCTCTTAACTTCTGCAGCGACGCAACACTCTCTTCACTCAGCTTTTCCCCGGTTGCAGGGGCCGAGATATATTTCTCACGATCTGCGGATGTTGTTTTAACAGACAATGATTTGGGAATACTCTCTATAAATGCCGGGGTAAATTCTGCCCAGATAGACTTCTTGGCATCCTCGTATAAGGTAAGGACTTTGGCCTCCAGGTCGGGATTCAGATCCCATATCTCCTTACCGTGTCCGATGGCAATATCAATACCTCTCGCCTCGACTTCCTTGATTTTTTTCTCTCCCTCAGCATAAACATCTTCCTTGGATCGCTTGTCACCTTTAGCCTGGAGATATTGATAATAGACCCAGAGAGGATCACCGAAATGATCGGTATATTTGTTGTTTGCATCCACGATCCCGATCCGCTTGTAAAAATCCCACATCCCATCATTGACCTTGTAACTAAATTTATCCCGTATGCGTACATGGTCCTGGAAGGATGTTGAAAGATAACTTAACATGGGATCGTTCTTGGTAGGAAGTGCGATCAAGTAGACCGGGTTTGCAGGCATGATCTGGTCCTGGCACCAGTCCAGATCTTCAAGGGTAACATCCATATGCAGGGTGGAACAGATATCAAGGCCTATCGTCAATCCGTGCAGTTTACCCATGGCGATATCTTCAAGACAACACCTGACAAGTTGCTCACGGCTCTTGAAGACCTCAGGTCCAATGAACCCGGCAACATCGTTGACATGAAGCCAGGCACCGACCGGCTGTACCTTGGACAATTCCATCGCCACCGCCCTGCTGAACCCGTATTTCCTTGATTCAAGCACCATCATGTCCACGCCGTTCTCCACCCCGTTGGTAAACTCAGCCCCCTGGCCTGTCTCAAAATAGAGTCCGTACCGCCTGTCCTTCTTTGACCGGGCATACTTGAGGATTTTTTCGATAGTGACATCGAATGTTGTGTTGCAGTCATCGGTTCCGGCAAGGCTCTGGAACATTGTTTCCACCAACTCCGGGTGCTTGCTTGCTACTTCCGCCTGGACATCGATATGGGAGAGTACGCACCACGGTATGATGTCGTTGAGCTTGAAGGTATCCACCACGTCTTTCAGCGCATTTTCAACGGCAGTAACGCTACTTACCTGGCTATCCACGGGATTGGTGCCGATGACGATATCACCGGTTGCATATGCAAAAGCGTTGAGGGTCTGCCACATAACGTCATCCGGGTGGTCGGTGGGCGAATTGGGCTGAATACGTGCCCCCATATACCCCTTTGCCCCCATCTTGGTTCCCGGCAGTGGATTGAATATCTTACGGCTTATCTCGATCAGCTCCTCATTACTCATCAGCTTTGGAACACAGCCGATGGTTTCGCTTGTCAGCCCATTCATGATTTCTTTGATTTCCGATTCTGATTTTGTCAGAAGAAAATCCTTAAGCTCCGCCATGGTCCAGTCCTTGACTTTATCGTACTGGGTCTGATCGGTAGTCTCCCATATCAACTTCTGTAAATCGTCTACTAACAACGGATGTTCATGGAGATCTTTAATCTTGGTATTGGCTAAAATCTCACGTGCATTTTTTCTTGTGGCATCATCACTGGTGCCGACACCTATAGTCAGGTCACCTTCTTTAAAATCGTTTGCTGCGCCGATCACCTGCTGGTAATAGGTCTGGTCGAACTCTCCTTTGACCCTTTTGATATGTGAAAATAGGTCCTCGCCTGATTTCATTTCCTTAATTTCAATTGGTTCGGCATATGCTCTTTGTGTCGACAGGGCCAACCCTGCCAGACTGGCTCCTGCTACTCCCATTACAGCAAGAAAGGTCCGACGATGAAGATGATTGTTTTCTTTTGGAATCCAACTTGTATCCATAGCGCATCCTCCTGTTATTTTTCTATAACCAATGTTCAACAGAATGGTGGATACCTGCAAACGCCACCCAGGCTATGAAGGCACCCAAAGATTAATCAATAGCAAACGTTTAAACCACCACCAACCCTTCCAGGTATGGTTGTCAACTTATTATATCAGAGAAATCGTGTGTTTAGCTATAGAGGGAGACTGCTGATTCAACATCGGAAACGATGCACTATTTCCACATGTGGGAATAAAGCGTGTCTTCCAGAGGGGCCTGGATTAAAGAAATCAACTGCCCGCTCGGGTTAATTTTGCGTCCGTCACGTTCATTTGCAAAACACAATAGAGCACATGCCCGCTTAATGAGTAACCAATTGATAACAATGGAACTATTATTCACACCATCAGATTCGTTCTGAAGAACATCAATTATAAAAACGCTGATAGTCACCAAAAAAAATCCAGTTATTTGAAGACATAGAGTCTCTCATTGCATGGTGATTTATACGGTAGATCGGACAGATGATGACAATTAATTATGCATCAAATACCCTCTTAATGTCAAGCCCCACACTGTGACGTATTAGTGATCCAAACTAACTAATTGTTCACCTTTGAACAGGCATAGCAAAATTCTCTTCATAAATAGAATTTTAATGTCTGGACGTATATAGTTCAGTTGCTTTGTTAGTTGTCCGCCATCCATCTCAGGCATGGCCGCAGAGAGTAATAACCCAATCAAATTCATGCAATGGCAGCTCATCAATTATCTTGGGCTTTTGCAATGAGATATCAACTCCTGCTTCAGCCATTGCTTTGACTGCCAGCGGATTCAATCCATGTTTTTCTATCCCTGCAGAATACGCATCAATTTTATCTGCCTTG
>JBLHNU010000124.1:0-6690 GCA_047622095.1 Desulforhopalus sp. | reverse complement strand
TACATGGAAGTCTCCTTTTCTTGAACTTTGAGCGGTTCAGAATTGTGAGACTTCCATTATATTCCCGTAATTGTCAAACTTTAGGAGTCCACCGGCAGAGCCGGTGGTTTACCCGTTTTTTATTATTATGTTAGTGCTGAATCAGTCACTAATAATGACTGCCTAATCCTAGACAATTAATTCTCTAACAAAGTCTGTCAAGGTTTCACACTAACCTTGATTGAGGGAAAAAAGGTAAAATGTGATCTTTGTAGTGACACGTTGACCCACAATGAGAAGTCAGCAAGTACTGTAATAATCCGGTGGGTCATGTTTGACTTGTTCTGATTCGAAACTATTGTCTATTACTTAAACTCGGGGGGGATAGTGTTCATTAAGTACTCCTTGAAAGCAGTCACCTTCCTGTTGTTTCTCTACATCTGCCAGCCCTATAATACCAATCAAGAGGAGAATATTCGTAGTAGATGAATTTTATCATCAGCAATTTTATCTCTAGCTCATTTACAATCAATCGATCTATGAATGCCAAGAACTTCTTAGATTATGACTTTGCAATATGAGTAAACTTGGGGAGAACGCCAAAATGAAATCATTATCACTCGTGATCGGAATTTGTGTTATTGCTCTTTTCAGTAGTCCTGTCTTGGGAGAAGGACCTCCGAACTTCTATAAAGATACGTTTCCAGAACATGCACTAAAAGAAAAATTCGAAGCAGAGCAAACTCTTGTTGGCAAAGAAGCTATGCTCGATACTAAAACCCGTGAACTCATTGCACTAGCGGTAGCCGCTCAAATTCCTTGCGAGTACTGCGTCTACGCTCATAATAAGAATGCACGTGCAGCAGGTGCTTCTGAACAAGAAATTCGAGAGGCGGTGGCAACAGCTGCGCATGTAAGGCACTGGAGCACTGTTCTCAACGGCATGGGGTATGATTTCAATACTTTCAAGGCTGAAGTTGACAAAATGCACTCAAAATAGCTCTATCGCATTCGTTGAGTTGTTTTGAAAACAACAAACAATGCAAATACATACATCGACCTGGTGTAGCTAGGTGTCTGCCTCCCTAGATGCAGACACAGGAGAATGTCAATGGGGCTTCGTGCAAAGTTTTTGCTGATTTTGATTACCTTTTCAGTCGTTCCTTTGATCAGCTATTTTCTTATACACCAAAAGTTATTTGATAAATTGGGGGACGAGGTCTACCAGATAGCAAAAGTATTACTGTTGCAGACTACAGCGAAAGAATTACAGGAATCTGCAGATAACTACACTCGCAACATTAACAGAGAACTCACTCATACAGTTAGGCGCTTGGAGAGATGTAGAGATGAAATAGTATCTCTTGAAAACAGACCTCTTTCGATTCAAAAGAATATTGCTGAACAAATGGAAATTTGTTCTCGGACAACCGAAGCTCTCGATATTGATTTGATATCTGTTAATTTTTTCTCTAAAAGAGATGTGCATTTCAGTTTTTTTACAGAAGGAATACCTGCCTTAACAATCCCCCCATTTCAGAAAACTTCTACTCCATTACCTGAAAACTCCTTCTGGCTTTCATCAGGAATGACTCAATTACCCACTTTAGGAAAAAATCATATCACCGCGAGTTTACCTGTCAGAAACACTAATGGTTCAATGCTGGGGTACCTTGCTATTGATTTTAACATTATAAAATTGCTTGAAACCCTTAGACCTCCGTCCCAATGGTCTCCTTACATGCAAAGTCTATTGTTACAGATTAACCATCAGGAAATCAAAAATAACAATTCTTTTGTCATTGGTAGTAGAAATCCACAATCTGAAAACACTTCTTGGACTGACAAAACTTTTCTTCTCCAACAAAATGTTAACGTTAATGATGCACTTGTAGCTCTACTGGAAGGAAATAAATATGGCCAGCAAGGATATGTATCAGCACCATATGAAGGCGAGCTATCAGTTCTTGCATACTCTGAAACTAAAATCGGATTAGGAATCCTCAACGTGTTACCAGAGCGTGAGGTTATCTACAAAATCGCCAGACACCCACAACGACTCAACAATTGGCTAAGCCTGGACAGTTTATTATTAGTTTCAATAGTTGTTGTTCTTATGATCATCATCGTTTTTTATCGTTCTCGTCATATGCTGGCGCCTTTTTTCTCTATAATATCTGCCTTCAGACGTCTTTCGGATGGAGATTTTTCAACAAAGCTAGAGTTTAACGCACAAGATGAGCGACAAATGGTTGCTGAGGCTTTTAACAATATGGCATTGCAACTAAAGGATAGCATCCGTATGCGTCAAGGCCTGGAAGTAGCGAAAGAAGTGCAGCACTATTTTTTTCCAGAAGTAGACCCCACCATTTCTGAGTTGGATATCGTAACTAGGATGAACTATTGCGAAGAGACTGGAGGAGATTATGTAGATGTACTAAGGGGGAAAAATGGAGAAATTTATATTGTTGTCGGCGATGTTACGGGGCATGGGATAGGAGCGGCACTACTAATGATTACTGTGAGAACCCTCATTCGTGAACGCTATGAAATTGACACTACTTTATCTGAATTAATAACGTCTGTTAATTCTAAACTGACTGCAGATATGGGTGAAAGCGGGAGGTTTATTACGCTTTTCGCAATGGAAATCAATCCTGCGGCCATGGAATTAAAGTGGGTCCGGGCCGGGCATGATCCTGGCTGGCTCTTCTGTAGCACTGATAATTCTATAGTCTCACTAATTGGCCCTGGAATAGCCTTGGGCGTAGATCCTGATTTTATCTATTCGGCTAACAACAGAGATCAGCTGGAATCGGGAGATGTGATAATAATAGGAACAGATGGGATCTGGGAAACAATCAATACTGAGGAGCAACAATTCGGTAAACATCGGCTCGAACAAATTGTATCACAGAATTTAACCAGATCTGCAACTGAGATTAGTGATTCCTTGATTGCAGCAGTAAGTCAATTCAGGGGAACTCAAAACCCTGAAGATGATGTTTCGCTTGTTGTAATTAAAGTGCCGGAGCAATAAAGAAAATCGAGATCATTCCTTTATGAGTTGGGCCTTTAGCCAACTTTCTTCATTTGCATCAAACCAATACCACCTTTCTTTTTTCCAAATATAAGTAGCTACCACTTTTTCGCCGACAACCTTCCCTTTCCAATAAATTTGTCCATTTTTAGGACTTAGGGTGACCGCTGTGAAAATGATGCCATTTCCCTTGCGAGAGACAGTGTACGGTGCTGAGCCAAAACCATATTTGCTGCAGCTTGTTGACAGAAACTGTCCATCTTGGAATACAACTTCGTCCTCTCCGTTTGCATCGCCACCTTTGGGGCCTACATGACCGACAAACACCATGCCATCCAAAACCCCCTTTTCTACGTTCGGTGAACCAGCATATGCAGGCCTACAAGATATTTCCAATCCCCAAAAAACAGTTATAATGATTAAAAAGAGTAAAGTTCGCATTTCTTACCTCCAAAGAAAGTATTAATCTTTATGCTTTTATACCTGCACAGATTCAAGCTAGAGCTTTTATTAAATTATCAGAAAGTGATTTTATTGCTGGACATATGCTTCCTGCACCACATTTACCGTTTTGTTTAATCGATGAACCAGTATTATTTTCAACACTAAAGAATAAGCACGATTGGGAACATGTTCTGACTAAAGTCCGCAATACCTAACCTTGACAGTGACACATTGTAGCATTAGATAATACCTATCGAATCAACGCTGTTTTTCCTACTACTCTTCATTTCTTTCTGGCTGGTCCTCTACAAAACTCGAAGCTCCAGCTATTCTCCAGGGATATTTAGAAATGGTGTTCCTTCGGCTTTTATATTTAAGAGTGTTGCTGTGCGAAATCAGCAATAATTTTTTTAAAAATGAATGGTGGAAAATTTTACCATTTAAGTGGTTTTCCACCTTTTCCATCAAAGGAGGAATCGACATGTATGCTTACAAGTCCAACATCTCTAAGGGCATGGTCGTCTTTTTCGCAATCCTGCTGCTGTTTGGCCTCCCCCTGCAATCTGCCTCTGAAAATCAAGACTGGCATTTTAACGGGACCGTGATTGAGGCATGCAGCTGCCCTATGTTCTGCCAGTGTTATTTTAACACTAAACCTGCTTTACATAAAACCGAACACGGGGCCGAGCATTTCTGTAAGTTCAATATGGCCTATATTATCAACAAAGGATATTACGGAGAAACAGATCTTGCCGGGGTGAAGTTTTGGGTTGCTGGAGACTTGGGCAGATCCTGGAGAAGTGGTGAAACAGAATGGGCTATTATTACCTTTCAGCCAGGCACGACTGAAGCACAGAAGGCAGGCGTAGCTACAGCGTTGGGCCATATTTTTCCAGTGAAATGGAAATCGTTTGTGGTTGCTGAAGATGCGGCTATTGAATGGTCTGCCAACGATGATCTTGCTGAGGCGAAGCTTGCCGGAGGTACGAACGCGCACATTATCCTGCGTAAATGGCAAGGTATAGAGGACAAGACCGGAATGCTCACAAACATCGCTTATTTTGGTGCTCCAAGAAATACTGGTTTTAAAATGATGCCAAATGAAATTGAAACCTGGAAGGTTGGAGAAAAGTCCTTCAAGTTTGAAGGAACGACCGGCTTTATGATCACAGTTGACATGTCATCTAAAGATCTTTCGATATAGTTCCTGGGAGTTCTTGGAAAACTGCATTACCAGGAGCTCTTTGCTACATTTCTGTGTCGCTTTATACGAATAACTTCTTTTAACATTATTTTTAAACATAAAAAATCCGGGGGACAAAATGATTATACATCAAAGAGAGCTCAGATACGGCGAAGATTACCCCATATTTTTCGAGGCGCTAGCGAAGGTCAAAGCCTACCTTGAACAAAAACATCCTGAAGTCTCTGTCGATCTCATGTACAATTTGGTAGGTGAGAGAGGTTGGGCAACCATCCAGACGCGCTACTCATCACTTGCTGACTACGAAAGAATCGATGCAGAAATGGACAACGACAAAGAATATTCAAAGCTCTTTGAAGTCATTCTAGGAAATGCCGGCGAGCTACCCGTAGATCAATTCTATCGAGTAATACAATCCCCCTAACCTCAAAGGGATTTCTATTTGATTAATTCTAAACCGGGCATGATGATAACCGGTTTCAAAGTGAGGCGATTTATGAATCAGGAACCGTTGTTTTTATGCATTCCCCTAGGGCGATTAAGCTGAGTATTTACAATCAAAAATAGACAAATTTACGGTCAAGCGTGAATCAGGTTTGAATATTCGGTTTCAGGTTCTTAGCTGTAGCGTACGTTTTGGTTCCGTTGGGTTTCAGCCCCCTAAGAGTTGAGTCCAGAGTTATTGATATAATACCTTTTTTACTAAAAACACCTCCTGTTTTTCAACAGAGGATTACTCTGGAAAAACCTCGAAATATAGAACAGGTATGAGCTAGTATTGTAATACGAAAAAATGAAATGCTGCCTATCCTTATATTTGACCATAATAGAATTATACTTATTGTGATTCTAAGAACGTAGAAATCATTTTGTTGGGCTGCCTCTGATTCATCAACGTATAACTTTTCTGATGGGGGGGACTATGGTTATCTATGCTATGAAGTGGGATATTCTTTCTGAAAAAGCAGAGGCTTACAAAAACTGGGCAGCGTCGGCTGTAAAACGTCTTGTAGCTGTTCCAGGTGTGGTAGAGTTTAGAGCATACAGACCGATCACCGGTTGTCACCAAGTGATGGTTACTGTTGAATTCACTGACATGCAAGCTTTAGCTTCCTGGCAGAATAATGAGGAAACTCTTAAGGTATTCGAAGAGGGGCATTCTTACCGAACCAACATGACTAGGGATATTTGGGGGCCATCACCTGTTGTTCCAGGTCCAATACGTCCAGGTGATTGAAAAAGCGGTTTAATAAAGAAGCGAGGAAAGGTTCTTCGATTTTACGATACAGCCATGGATAAATAATATTTATTTCGGGGCGGCCTGACAAAGTTTACAACTGCACATGTGTTATAAGTTATAATATAAAACCACAAAAATTGATGGTTTTATAAAATTGTTTTCATTTTCAGTTAATTTTGCCAATGGTTTAAGGCATAGAGCTGACCTAGAAAACATTGGACTTGTTTTCATTCGTAGAAAAAAACCGATAGGGCAGCACTTTTTCTCAGTAGTTATTTTTCATCGAAAGCAAGGACAAGACAAAACCAAGACGAGGAAAACGCACAGAATGTTGCAGGTTTGAATTAGCTAATGGTGTCATGAACAGCAAGCGGGTATCCTCAAAAGAGTTAACTAAAGATGATGCCATGCAATGGGCAATCAGGCAGATGAATGAGGATGATAAGTTACTGGATATTAACTCCATTTATGAGATTGAGCCAGAAGATTAATTGTTAGGCACCGTGCTCGATAGCACAACACAAGCAACAGGGCTTGTTTGAATCAAAACATATGATTAAAAGTGGACAGATTTACGGTCACTCCCCCCCTGATAAACACAGGATAGGCAAATAAATTTCTAATTCTAGCTTGAGTTATAAGAATTTGACACGGCGGTAACCTTACTTTTTGCTTGAATAGCCGTTGTTTTGATGTAAGTCCTCCAAAGCAATCTGCGGGGTAAATCTACCTATTTTTCTGTAGGGAAGGTCTCACCCAAATGCTTTAATCCCCCACCGTTAA
>JBLHNU010000123.1:0-6924 GCA_047622095.1 Desulforhopalus sp. | reverse complement strand
CTGCGGAGTCCGTATCAGATCTACCAGAAGAGGCTAAAACGGGGCAGCGTCGACCAGCTGTATTTGAAGATGAATGTGTAACTTAAACTCAGTACATTTTTGTCTTGACCAAGGGGTCCACTTTAGTCGGGTGTAGTAAAACATCACAAAGCTTGTGTTGGTGAAAGCTCTGTTTGTTCCTGCAGTTGACGCGATTTCATGCTGCTGTCAATCATTGCCTTGATGATCTGCTCCTGTTGGGAGCTATTTATCTGAAAACGGAACCCGGCGCCCTTGCCATCTATATGAACAACATGAGCTTCGATGGAGCAGCTGTTCTTTAATCTTGGGGAGGAGAGAACCAATGTGACAGTCTGCCCCATTTCCATCTCCTGCTCGGTCTCTATATAAGCACCACCAAGGCTGATATCGCGCAGGAAGCACTGCCGGGTCATATTCCTTATGTCATAATCGAGGGCAACGAGCAGATCGTGCCGCTCATGAGTCCTGTTGTTTTTTCTATTACTCCGTATCTCGTCATAATACTGGCTGCTCTGCACCATGAGCATCATGAGCGGTACAGAGATCTGTCGCTCCACCTCATGTGGAGTATAGTCGATATCAATGTAAACATTCTTCCAGGTTAAAATGTCGAACGCTGCCTCTTCGCCCTCTGCTGCCTGAGACTTGGCGGCGATCAACTCGCCGTTTTTCAACCAGAGAGAACCGACCATATCCCTGGAGGTCACATTCAGGCTACAGGTGCAGTTTTCTAGTTCCATCATCTGAAGGAAGGAAGAGAGGTTGATGCCCCGGACACCTCCGCCATGATCTATTTGCAGTTCGGTGAACACCCGTTTGGTGAGCATACTGATATCATAGGACTGGTCAAGATGCACAGCTGTGGGAAAGCGCTTGATACTGGCACGCAGCAACGGGTGGGCATTCCTGGTCATGACAATGACTTTTATGGATGGGTAATCTTTAGTGAGTTTGGAGACAAGCCTGAAACCATCAACTTTTGGCAGTCGGATAGCGGTTATAACTAAATCAACTGGAGTCTTCTGCAGCAAATTGATGGCCTGTCTGGTATTTGTGGCCGCAAATACATTGAGAAACCCACCTTGGTTTTTGAGCAGGCTGGTGAGAGTTCTGAGTATGACTTGATCGCTGTCAACAACGAGTACATTCTTCATCATTTTTTTAGCCCGTCCATTATTATACTATAGTTAGTATGTTGTAATTTTAGCGGTGAAGATGATGTCTCTCAGTGAGAATATATCGTAAATTGTCTGCAAATCACAACTGTTTTTTGAGATGGTTGCTTTACCATGAGACTACTCGCATCCTTCGTCGATTCGCTGTAGTCCCTCCATCATTAGCCCCATGAACCCGCCTATTGGAGGAGTTGAGCGAAAGCTTTCTTCAACCCCCCTTGTATAACTAAACTGACCCTTTTTTATGGTTAATAAAGCAAAAAGAGCCTCCTTATCACGTTGCTGGCCATATCTTGCCGCAACAATCTCCCCCTCAACAAACAGGATCAAAGCTTTTCCGTCCTCTATGGCCAACTCAACTTTTCCGGTTTTCTGCGAAGAGTTAATGAGTTGAAAAAGATCTACGGCTGCGACCTCTTCCAGCTTTCCGGTCATTCCAGATGTGATCTTACCCGAGCGTAAAGCTTTCGCCTGAACCTGCTCAACCAACAACTTAAAAAGAAAAATCTGCAGTTCAGGAAAATTTCGAAGAACAGTTTTAAAATTCTTAACACTAAAAATTGCAAACAGTGTAGGCTCAAGTGTGTGCATCGTTTGAGCTACCGGCTCTCCGGAGAGCAAACTCATTTCCCCAAAGATGTCACCAGCCCTAATCTCTTCCTCTCTGGCCCCATCTTCACCTATCATTACAACATGGCCTTGCAGTACGATAAAAAGATTGACTCCAGGATCACCTTTTTTAACAACCACTTTGTCCGCCAGAATGGTTTTCAGGTCAAGTAACACGGTGAGGTCGCTCAGAGCATCATCTTCCAGTGATTGAAAGATCTCAAGCTGTCGAAGAAGTCTAAAAAATTTATCAAGATGCTGCTTTTTCCGTCTATCCTCAGCCTCCTTGAGCATCTTCATCTGGAGGGTGGCATATTCCTTTTGCTGCTTATATTCAAAATAGATTATCCCCCCACACCCACCACAATCGTATCTCTTTTTCTGATCAGCTCCCCCTACTTTTTTGGGGCACAATCGAGGAAAAGGAGAAGGGGATTGATGGTCAGTGAGAATTGTGGACAGGCTTTTGGCAAGCATAATACAAACCGGTTTGTAGGATGAAATCGCAATGCTGTGGTTCTCAACCTTAATTTCTTCACCCGAATCATAGAGAGGGCAGGATCTCTCCTCAGTAATTAAAAAAATACCGTTCTGAATAGCCTTATTCGGATTTTTCATTGAATTCTCTGGTAGTAATTACATCAAGCAGTTTATGGAATCTTTTCTTCCAAAGAAGAAACCTATAAAATATAGATTATACCAAAATCCCGGTTTTTCCACATTAAAAGGGCTAATATGCCCAATGAATGACACAACTTACATATAAGTAACACACTAATTTAAAGGAAAAAATTGGATCTGTTACGTATATAGACTGTTAGTTTCTGGTTCTCAGGGGAGGGGGGGGATCACATTTCACCTTGCTGCCCGTCCGAGAGTCGAGTCGCCCGGGGGAAATCTCACCCCCAGTCTCTCACAGAATCGTACGTGACACTCTCATGTCATACGGCTCTTCATGTCCACCCATTCTACGGGTTTTGCATTACTCTGAGGTTCCTCCCATCACTGGTTGACCAATAAGTAACTTCAGACATGTTACCCTCTTCGCTCCACCTCCATTACAGTGGCTTCATCACTACTACGAGATAATCCGCCCCTGTGGTGCTCCGCATCGGTACTCTCATCCTTGTGGCTCCTCCACTTGGATTTCTCCCTTAATATCAGAACGGCAGGTTCCCACGTTCCACACCAAAGCCGAGATCATGTTCACGCCACCTTTATGCCGGCCGCCGCCCGGGTAATAAATAGGTTTCCCCCGAACTTATCCTGGGATAGAATTAGCTCCCAGTTTTGACGACACCTTACAGTTTCGACACCTCATCAGTGGTTCGTTGTTACTCGTCTCCATGATCCATACCTGACCCGATCATTGCCGGGCCTTTTGCCTTAACGCTCATCACCATGGCTCTTTACCAAAGCAACTTAAGGTGGTTTGGTACCTGCTCCTGTAAGCTGCCCCCGAGTGACCTACCCTCATCTTTCGTGCAGCCTTGTGGCGCACTATTTTTACTATATGATAACTGGAAGAAGTGATAACCGATGGTAGATTGCCCTTGATAAGCTCTTCCTCTGTATAAAACTCATCAGGTTAAGACTATTCCTGTGTCTGTGAACTTGGGCTGCATTAAATAAGGGCCTCATATTCATCTTCCTGTATGTGGAAAATGTTGTCAGGATTGGATGTTGATACCACAACACTGTCAGTCAAGTGATAGTAGCACTGATTCGAATTATTTTTTCTCCGGCAACACATCCACATAATGCAAAACTTAAAACAAGAATAAGTATTTTGTGCATCATAGTCTCCAAATTCTTCATGTACCTAATGGGTGATTCTGTAGAAACTGCATAAAACGTTTTTTGTAAGGTTATTCTTGCGAAAGAAGATCGATATCACCACTTCTAGATACTTATAGTTACCTAACGCCATTTAGCCTCATATTGCACTTTATAAGTAATCTTGTATAAGTGACCTATGAAAACAATATTGCTTACAATTTTACTCATTTGGAAATAACCGGAGAAAAGATGGAGAGTGCAGAGCAAATGCCGTACCTGAAAGAAAATGGAGAACTGATAATTACAAGTAATGCACCAGCAAAATACAAGTGGTGGGCTGGTGGACAATCAGTGAAGGAAACCTTGGAAGAGCTAGAAGCTTCAGAGGAAGTGATGGACAGATATATCAGTAAGATGAAAGGACTTAACGCGTGATAAAGTATTGCCGGGTATTAATGCACAAATGAGATTTCTATACAAAATGCCAAGATTGTCTTTTGAGAGGAGCTTATTACTCTTTCTCTTTTTGATCGTTTCTTTTCCCCATCAGGCCCATGCCCTCACCGGTAAAGTGATCAGCATAGCAGATGGAGACACAATCACCATTCTTGACTCATCCAATCAACAGCACAAGATCCGCCTCTACGGTATCGATACACCTGAGAAGAAGCAAGCCTTTGGTAAAGCTGCCAAGAAACACACCTCGCGCCTTACCTACAAGAAACAGGCTACAGTCATACTCCTTTTTCGGCACTGGTGTGGCCGGTTTGATAACTTTCAGAACCAAAAAGATAATTGCAAGAAAAAAGCAGGACGATCTTATCTATAACTTGGTCGTATTGCCCAACTTATCTCAAATTAACCCCAGTTTGTAGTTTGTTAAACCTCTATGTCAAATATGCGACTTTGACAGGTTTGTATTACAAATGAAGACTTTCTAAATCACCTGGAGCTTTAGACAACCTATCAGCGACAACTTTTCTCCATAATTTAATAAACCTTTGTTCACAATTTATTAAATGCTTGTTAAGGCGGAGCCACATAATCAACATGACTATTATAACCAATGCCATACATATCAACCCAACGATGAAAATCAAAGTTGTGGGTGAATTGCCGCTGATCTCAGTAATAACTATTTCGAGATATAAAGATAAATATCCAAGCACAATTAAAACAACGTATATAGTAATCGTGTGCATCAAACTATTGGCTTTGTGCCTAAGACTGTCCAACTCAAGGGTGACCAACATTGCTGTATCAGAGCGAGCAGATTTTTTTTCTCCGACTTCTTCAAGGTGTTTAAAGGTTTCCTTGAGAGATTTTTTCGTAACAGTGATTGACGCGCTAATATTGCGGATGAATTTTATTACCCATCCTAGCGCTCCAAAAAATACTCCCCCCACACCAATTAAAGATGTTACATTCATGAGGGACAAGTCAAAAGGGAATAAAGCCATCAATTGGTTAACGTGGGTTAAACTAACACCAGTAAAAATTTCTGCAAATCAATTTATATATTTCTGAGCTAAACTGAAGATTCTGCAGCACTAAACAGTCAAATCTAGAAAAAACAGTCTGTCTTCAGGAGAGTGAGGCAAAAAACGATTACTGTTTCTACTCAAGTACACCGAGTGTATCAACAATGATAGCCTTTCTTGCCCCCATTTCAACAGGCATAATGTTAATGAAATCACCTGTGACTTCAAACCACATTCCACTGAATTTTTGCAGCTTTTCCTGATCAGTTACTTTTAAAATCAACTCATAAGATATTTCCTCGGGAGTTTTGATTACAAAACCCGTGGTTTCTCCACCAATGGCAACCATGCCGGTTAATATTGACCCCTGTACCATGATTTTCTCACCGTCACCATCTTTGAAACATAAACCAGCCCGCGCGTCATATAGCTCTTGCTCGTTGCAGGAACATTGGCTGGCGTGGCCCCAGAGATTGAAATCCCTGGTACACATTCCTGTAGGATAATGTCCAACCCGTGGTGATGCTGCAGCTGAAGAGAAACAAAAAAGGAGTATGGTAATTGTTAGTGTGAATATGTGTTTCATGGTTTGCTCCCGGTAACAGATAGACGCTTTGATTTCTATGTTCTATGGCACACGGCTTCAGGCATCTTTTGTGAGTTAGGTTATTGGGTTTTTAGAGTTTGACGTTTCCTGTAAATTTTTACAGCCAAAATCCCGATGCATTCAAGCTATCATACGAAGCAAGGTTTTGACAAAAGATTTTTTGGGCCTTTGCTGTGGCACTGGACAAATCGATTGAAAATCCCGATCCAATGCTGCTTCTGCAATAATTCTTCGTACATCAGAAAATGCAAATGCGGATCGTCCGCGAATCTTATATTTTCTATCAGGTTCATAGGCATACAGACACCACTATGCTGTTAGAAAAGAAACCGATGGCTCCACCTGCCCACCCAGAAGTCCCCGAAGGCTCTGGCACCAGTGAGAGGTCAGCAGAAACTCAATCCTAAGAGAATTATACCAATTCATGATGATGTTTTCAATGCGATCAGAAGACGGAACGACACAGGGCAATTGCTGAGAAGGTTAACGAGGGGGGTAATAGATCCTCATCATAGGTGGTAGAGACTCGACAACTTATCACGCGAACCAAGGCTACAAGGTGTTGAAAGTTGTTGAGGTTGAAACAAGCGATAGGGGGTTAGTGATTGTCAGTGGACCAAGGCTATAAATTGTTGACCTTTGGCAAGGTTGAAACAAGCGATAGAGGGCTAGATCATGACCATAGAAACTTGGGTCCTTTGTTCTCCAAATTCTTATCAGGGATGATAGCAGCCTAACACTCTGTGGTATTGCGTCTATGCATTTAGAGTGATATCTAATTATGTGTTTGTGCTAGCTTCGTTTAGGAGATTATTTTTTTCCCGTAAGTATTGTTTCATCGCTAAAAAGATTATATCCGGACATGCTACCCACATAACCTCCAGGTGAAAGAATGTCCATAGCTTACAAGATACATACTCTCTCTGAAAGCGAAGACTACATAATTCCCTATCCATCTCATAAGCACGTTATTTATATTCAATGGAGACCCCATGCGCACACACTTTCTTGCTGGAATGTTAATGACGTTATGTTTGTTTTTTATTCTCCTTCTGAATGCTTGTCAAAGAAATGGTGCATTAACTGACTATAATAAGGCTATCGAGCTAGACCCAAATGATGCAAACTAAAGTGGACCCCTTGGTCAAGACAAAAATGTACTGAGTTTAAGTTACACATTCATCTTCAAATACAGCTGGTCGACGCTGCCCCGTTTTAGCCTCTTCTGGTAGATCTGATACGGACTCCGCAG
>JBLHNU010000122.1:0-6937 GCA_047622095.1 Desulforhopalus sp. | reverse complement strand
CGACTTTTCTATAAAATGAGGCTGACTCAGTGTCATAGCATAGCTGGTGGCACAGTCTATTATTCTCTATCAGAGAAAAAGAGCTGTTTTACCCACTCGAATTTCAAAAGAGCCAAATTATGTTGGATAGTTTTTGCAAAGCCTGTTCCCCTCAATTGAATGGTGCACTGGTAGGAGATGTTTCCAGTCGAAAGACGATTTGCTTGAGGCTGTATGGTCAGAATAAGTGTATGCCCAGAAAGTATCAACGAGCGGACATAAGATACTCTCTGGGAAACGACTGACAATTTGGAGATTCGGCCACGCTTGACTGTTCGCCAGGGTGCTTACGATGGTGAGGCCAACTCATATACAAAATACAAGGCCGAGCTAGAGGCCAGGTATGTTATCGATAAAGTCGCGATTATCCCTAGGGCCTATGTTAGCTACAGCGAATATAACGAGATGAACCCCCTTTTCAATGAAACACGTGAGGATGAGGGGTATGGTCTTAGTATGGTCATCAATTATATGGCACCTTTTAATTTCACAAATTGGTCGGTAACAGGCATTGCAAGTGTAAGCGAGGGAGATAGTAATATAGACTTCTATGATACCAAAGCGTTCTCATTCGGTGCTTTTGTGAGCTACAACTTTTAGTTTTAAACACGAATTATTGCCAGAGGTGCCACCATGCCAGATAGTCAATATATTAGAGTCAAATACCGCCTTAGCTCCCAACTTAAAGATGTGTTGTTGTATCTTATGGGAATAATGTTGATTTCCTACTTTGCTATAACAGGGATTTGGAACAAGTAGTTGATGTTGAGGCTAGGTACGGGAAGAATCTAACCTTCAACCTAGAATCTACACCCTTACATTTCCAGAGGTTGGCCTAAGATCCAGCTCAACTAATGTGGTTAAGCAAAAATGGGCATTTTAAAGCTGCTTCTTTAGTTGTATCCTTTTCCCTTTTCTTATAGTTTTGTTCAAATCTAAGATTAATATTACCATCTCGAAGGTTTGAAGGTTCCCGCAACGCTTGAACTTGATCTTACTATTGTTAGTCTGCAGGGACACACGTTATCGCAATGGTAGAGGCTATTATTGGCAATGTTAACCATTTAAGCAAATTTTGAAAGTTTACACTATTCCTGTGAAGTTCTGGTTCTCATGAGGCCGATTGCCTATCAATATTTATCTTGCCGCTCATCCGAGATGCTTCCAGACAATCTTTGCTGTTCACTTCGGGAGGAGTGTTAGGAATCTTGGTTGAGACTAACTGACTGTCAACCAGGACTTTTGAATCAAAACATCTGAGGTTATTTGTCAAAAAACACTCCAAAATTTGCTTCGATATCAGACAATTCTCGTAGATGCTTTCTTTGTACTAAGGCCATTACATTTTCAATGGCGGATTTGGTCGTTTGATTAGTAAATTTAAATTTTATTCCGAAACAATATTGAAGTCCTTTTGAGTCACGAAGATTCGTGACGTGAATGACTGAGGCCTCGACTAAAATTGATTCTTCCTGTGGTACCTGGATATTGCAAACCACCTTTTCCCCAATTTGCAAATTGGAACGTCTTTCCATAGGATCAAGAAGAGACATCCCATTTAGACTAATATTCAAAGGGGTTGTTAGTATCGACTTTTTCTTTACCCTGTCTAAGGTCACCTGGATTTTCATACCTTTAGGGACTTTTGCTCTGAATCCTCTTGCCTTTGTTGTTTTCTTAGCAACTAAAGGAAATGTTAATTTCAGACTTGGCATATCTCCAATCAGGATTCGATGTTCAAAAAACACACCCATCTCTATCGCATTACCCGAAGAGATAATTCGGAGCAATACTTTTATTCCTGATTTTTGAATTGCGGAGATCAAATAATTCCCTTTACTTGGTTCAAGGGGAGTAATAAACAAATGTTTGTGGTAATCCAGATAAGCACCTGTTTCATAGTCAGGGTCTGGATAGGAAAAGTTAGCATCCTCATCAGCTAAATTGTCTTCGAAAGGATTATCTAAAATCCTACAAAAGAAAATCTCTTTTAAATCGTGAATCTGCACTTCTAAAATGGTTTCGTCTAATATGGCACCTTTAAAGGTGTTTGCAAGCGATTCAGGAGATGTATCTAACACATCACTTTCTACATATTCAGCTATGTTTTTTGATGAGTAGCTGTTTTTTGGAAAAAAAGCATTTAGGTGACTCAGGACTTCGGTTGTGTTCATGTAACTCTCGTTGTTCGTGTATAAAAAAAGTGATGAAAGTTCGCCTTCAAATCTGAAGGTCATAAAGTATTATTCACAAAACATATCACTCTCAGCATGAAAAAGACAAGGAATAAGCTCAATTTCAGAAGTTCATTCATGTATATATTTTTTACCCAAAAGCTCATATAGATGAGTAATTTCTACCCAACTGAATTAATTTTGATTTTAACAATACAGTTGATCCATCGTTCAATATAATCAGAAAATCATAAACTTGTGTTACATTGATCACAATTACTACTTTGTGGTATATGCTTTGCATTAACTTGAACAGACTTATATTAAGTATTTTAATTTAACACATAGGAGTGAGCAACAAAATGTGGGGATCAAATTGTACTGCTTGGGGTAACAGTTTTTGTGGTTTTGGCCCATCTTTTGGGCATGGGCCATGGTTTATGGGGTGGGTTTTTCCATTACTATTCTGGGGAGTTATTGTTTATCTTGTATATAGCGTTATTAGGTCTCTTTTCTCAAATAAAATCACAGGGCAAAACGATAGTGCGCTTGAGTTATTGAGGAATCGATTTGCCTCTGGAGAGATAAACGAGCAAGAGTATGCCGCCCAAAAAGTGGTTCTCAATAAAAGGTAATTCAGAGCTAAACAGCAATAGTCCTGCATTATTCATGTGGGATCATTCCTGATATTAACCCTCTTCCTGTAAGTTTATAAGTGATCAAGCCTCAAAAACTAGCCAGGAAAGGAGTATTCTGGGGCGTTAAAAAAACAAAATTAATCCCAGAAAACCAGCCCAAAATGGAGCAATATGAATTATTGATAATTCCAGAATCTCTTTGATTGATACTGGAAGTCTCTTGGATTACAAACGGATAAATCATACACTTGATTTTAGCATGAATTTGAATAAAATTGACGGTGCAAATCCCACTTTCTTAGAAATTTATTCTACTTTAATTTTTCCTTTCTATTGATGAGATGCACGATGATGCAAATATCTAGAACAAATATTACAGTGCCAGCTACAGTCAGAGCTGCTAAAGGTCCAAGTCTGTTAGCCCATAAAATCGGCTCGGAAAATCATCTGCAAGGTTTCCAGCAACTGCTGTCATTAGCCTGCGGTATTGCACTAGATGAAGCTTTTATGGTTGAGCAATGTGATATCAGCATCCTGGGAGTGGATCTGGATGACGAGATTCTTTCGGATGCGAAGAAAAAAGAGACAGATCGGTTAACATTTATGAAGCATGATGTCACACAACCGTTTCCTTTCACAAGCATCTATGATTGTGTCTATTCAAGAAATCTACTCCACTATTTCAATAAAAAACAGCAGCGGCATATTCTAGAAAATATTTTCAATATCTTGAAACCAAACGGGTTGTTTGTTTTTCAATTAAAAGCCAAATCCGATTTTTTTTTACGTCAACCCAGATATCAAAAGAGTCCAACAGCCTGATGGAATGATCTATTTCCCAAGCTTGGGGTATAGCCGAAACCATTTGGATGAACGTGAGGTTGAAGAGTTACTTTCGATGACACAGTATGAAATTGAAAACCTGTTTTTTACAACTGAACATCTATATGAAGATTCACATAAATCAACCCTTATCAATTGTTTCGCCAGAAAAGGATAGGTGGTCTCTACATTCTATCTCTGTTTATTTTATTCATTATTGACAGGTGAAAAGTTCAATTACAAGTTAGATACTTTTAGACTTTTTATCAAACAATAATTCCAGAACATTTCTGACATTGTCTGGAATTATCTTTGACGAACGACAGGTGAAAATACGTTAGGTATTTTGCCTCACAAGAACCAAACCTTAACAGGAAACACCTTCTGTTGAAGTAGAAGACTGCTCTGATTATCTTCACAGTGGCAATGTTAAGCCCGATGATCAGGCGCTGGGATTACCTGAACAGTTATAAGGTCAACCTCTATGATCTTGCCTGAGTCCGCAACTTCACATCAGTAAGTTTGATCATTACAAGTACCTATTAAGTAAATATTTGCGTTGGCTATTATAGCCTTAGAGACGATTCCCGGTTCGTAGGTCGGAGTCGGCACGGCTTTTTCAAGAATGTCGTTTATTGTGAGTCTGACGCACTTCCGTAGTTGATATCAGTCCATCGTTCGTGCAGTTTACTGCTGCTCAATATAAAACATCAGCAGTTAGTGTGCAGAATAAATCAGTCGAATCAAAAATCTTGTTGGTTCAAATAAAAACCACCCCTATTATGGGCAGCAGTTTTTATAGTTTCCGGTAGAATTTCCGGAAACATTGAAATAAGGGCATTATTATCTATGTCTAGGTCCGACTGCAGCAAGACGAGCAACACCGGTTACAATCATAGTGTTCGGGCAGCAAGAGATTGGGTTTTGCCCTAGTCAACAGTTTCTAAAGGAAAAAGCGTTTTGGATTCCTCAGGCGTTAAGGTTTTCACATCTTCATAAATCGGACCAAAAAGTTCCATTTCTTCTGTACTTAGAAGCGAGTTTACAGGTAGTGCAGGTGCTTTTAATATTGTCGTTGTTTTAAGCTTCTTATTTTTAAGCGGGATAACAGATCGAAGGTGGTCTTGGGGCATGGGCTCATGCGTCTTCATTATATCTTCAGGAATCAGAATAGAATCCCCTATTTGGATTCGTTTAGGATCGATGGTCGGATTGGCTTGGATTATCTGCAAGTAATTACTCTCTGAATCGGTATACCACCTGGAGATCCGGGCAACATTTTCTCCGGCCCATTTAATTTTATGTGTATAGTATCGTCTTTCCGGGAGGGCGACAGAAATGCCATCTGCTTTATCTTCTGGTAAAAAATCAATCTCTTCTGTTTTCGGTTGAATCGGTGCACAGCCGTAGAGAGAGAATAGGAAACAAACGCATATCCAGTTGACAATGCTTGACCTAGTTGTTGTCATTATTGAATTGCCTCCGTTCTCACTAATAATTTCTTTAAGTAGTTTTGTGCTTTTACATTTGCCGAGTTGCGAATCACTGCCTTGTGTAAGTTCGCCAAGCAATCTTCTCTCTTTCCTAGTTTGTCCTGAATCAGAGCAAGATTAACGAGTGCTTTATCCTGATACTTGGGGGCCAATTGAACAACGCGTATAAAGGTTTCTTCTGCGTCAATATAATTACCAGTTGTCGCATAAATGTAGCCCAGATTAAAAAATGCGTCAGTTAACCCAGGATCAAGCCTGGTGGCATTTTGGTAAGAAACAACTGCCAAGGCGTAGTCCTTAGATTGAGTGAAAAGTTTACCTAGATTAAAATGAGCATCGCTGTTATTTGGATTTACGTCTACAGCCCTTCGTAACAAGGATTTAGCCTCAGTGCCTGGTGAAATACCAACCTGTTCGGCACGACCGACAAGAGCTTTTGCGTAGAGCTCACTGGTGGCGGAGTTGTTGCTGACATTGTTCTTCCCTTGAGATTCAAGTAAATCGATCCCCAGCAGAAAATTTCCCTGCTCTACAGCAATGGTAGCCAAATCAAATGTTGTAGGTTGGAGCTGTTTTGTAGATGCTTTTTCCAATAATTCTCCATACCGCGCTGGAATCGACAAGGATTGTTTTTCTTCTACAGTACCTACCACCACTGTTGCTGTTTCTTGATCAGGTGCTTTTGATTCCTTTTCCATGGCCCCTTCAACATTTTTTTCCGAGACAAGATGTTTTAGATTTTCTGAAGGTTGTGCGAGTATTTTCGTGGCTTGGTGAATTGGTTGGTTTGTAAAATCAAATGTTGCAGGTTGGAGCTGTTTTGTGGGTGCTTTTTCCAATAATTCTCCTGGCTGCGCTGGAATCGACAAGGATTGTTTTTCTTCTACAGTACCTACCACCACTGTTGCTGTTTCTTGATCAGGTGCTTTTGATTCCTTTTCCATGGCCCCTTCAACATTTTTTTCCGAGACAAGATGTTTTAGATTTTCTGAAGGTTGTGCGAGTATTTTCGTGGCTTGGTGAATTGGTTGGTTTGTCAAATCAAATGTTGCAGGTTGGAGCTGTTTTGTGGGTGCTTTTTCCAATAATTCTCCTGGCTGCGCTGGAATCGACAAGGATTGTTTTTCTTCTACAGTACCTACCACCACTGTTGCTGTTTCTTGATCAGGTGCTTTTGATTCCTTTTCCATGGCCCCTTCAACATTTTTTTCCGAGACAGGGTGTTTTAGATTTTCTGAAGGTTGAGAGGGTGTCTCTAGGTTTTGGTGAACAGATAGATTTTCATGTTGATCACCCAAGACCGTATCAGCCTTGTCCGAAACATCATGTCCAATTGACGACGACCTAAAATTCATACTAATCCCGACTGCAATGAAGACTAGGGTTAAAAGGCCTGCCAACCCTATCAGCATTAATCTGTGTTGGTCTATTTTCTTAAAGGAATCAGTTTTTTTAAACAGATGGATAAATTTCAACTCACCACTGCACTCTTTTAGGATAGCAGTATCAATCTTTCTCTGTTCCCTGCCATAGCCAGTTAACAGTGCGCGATCACATAAAATGTTAATCAAACGCGGGTAACCTTTGGTGAATCTATAAATTCTGTGGATCGCTTCTGATGTAAACAATTGGCCTGTTGCACCAGCAATCATCAGACGGTGTGCCACATACTCCGGGGTTTCATTTTCAGTTAATGGTTCTAAATCATAAAAAAGCGTAATTCTCTGACGTAAAGCTCGGCATTCTGGCAACTGTATTATCTCGTTAAATT
>JBLHNU010000121.1:0-7236 GCA_047622095.1 Desulforhopalus sp. | reverse complement strand
GGAGAAGAAAACGCTATTTGAAAAGTTGTTTTCCTCACCAGATTTGTTGAGACTAGAGAAATCTCTCTTTCAAACCTCAATAATTATGGGCGTTAGAGACAAAAGTACGCTTGAGTCGGAAGAACCCAAATTAGAGTCATGCAGAATGCATGGTATGATTTGTGATTACCTCATCGGAATCCTTTGCCTATCTCATACATTTAAGCAAAACTGCAAATTAAGGCTGTTCCTGATGCTCTTAAAAACCAAGCTAAATATTGCCGCTTAAATTTCTAAGTACAGAAGTTAAGAGCAATGGTAGTAGAGTCAAGTTGACTGGTATAGTCAGAAAATAAGACCTTGAAAGTGGCATAGTAAAAGTCACCACACCTTGTTTGAGCGGCGTAACAGGTCCAGACAACACCAACTTTTCTTCAAGACGGATCATGCCTTGACTTGATACAATCAGCATTTAAAACTAGTCGAAGATCATGACTAAATACGCGACAAAAAGTATTGTATGAACCACTCCATGAATTATATTTGTCTTGTTACTAGCAAAAGTTAACATTGACACAACCAGTGTTGTTACAAGCAAAACCGAGTCTACCTGTCCAAGACCTAGTACTACCTTGTTACCGGTCGCCAAGCTGATCAACAATATTGCTGGCACCGTTAGTCCAATAGTTGCCAGGCCTGAGCCAAGGCAAATATTAACCGAACGCTGAAGTTTATCTGAAGTGGCTGATTTAATAGCTGCAACACCTTCAGGTGCTAAGACTAAAACGGCAATCAAGACCCCACCGAATGCAACAGGAAAACCGAATCCAGCGACCTTATAATCGATTATTTTTGCCATGCTCTTTGAGAGAAGAACAATAGGTAACATAGTAGCTAGCAGCAGGGATACATGATAAATCACCGAGCGAATGATGAGATTTCCGTGGTCAAGTTCGTCTTCGGGATCACCACCTGGTATCTTAAAAAAACCTTGATGGCGCATTGTCTGTATTGCCAAGAAGGTACCGTATAGTGAAACAGACGCGAGAATACCAAACATCATCTGAGCGGTAGAATATGTTCCACGTTCAGTGGATAGAGTGAAATTTGGGAGGAGAAGGCTTAAAACCGACAGTGGAATGAGAACAATGAGAAATGTATTGGCTCCCTGAAGGTTATGGACTTGTTCTAAGTGTCGAATACCACCGCAAAGCAGGGAGATGCCAACTAGGCCATTGAGCACTATCATCAATACTGCAAACATCATGTCGCGCCCAATGGTCGGGTTTTGGTCCCCCGTTAGCATAACAGCTGTTATCATCACAACTTCGATACTAATAACTGAAAGTGTAAGAATGAGTGTGCCGTAAGGTTCACCAAGCTTAATCGCAAGACAGTCAGCATGCTTAACTACGCCAAAAGATAACCATAGCATGGTGAGAAAAAGCCAGAAGAATAAGATTGTTGGAAAAACGGCACCCGACATGTTTGTCAACCAGCCCTTTCCAAAAATTAGAAAACTGACAAGAGTAAGTACACCAGCTAACAGGCCAGCTTCTTCTTTTAATCGTTGACCTAAAATGTTCTGGTTCATGCCATCTCTTATATGTATTTTCAAAAACTTATTTTAATAACCTATGTGTTTGAATCATTCTTCTTAAAGTGAACTTTTGGTAAAACAGTATTGCTCTGAAGCCGCCTCGCAACTGGGATCTGGTGGAGGTCATCTAACACCTTTTCAGCGTTTACGGGCTTACCTGACTACCATCACAACGATTGCTGTGCTACCTACAGAAATGTAAATACACCTCTTAAAGCACGACAAATTCTGAAAGCTGTCTACTTCAGGTTAGCATTTGAAACAAAAAAAATGCTTCAGACATCAACTCAGATAAAAAATTCAGGATAGCCTCTCAAACACTGTAATAAATTTTTATCCAGAAACGAGATATCTTTTTAGCCGAAGCCAACTTGACAACGGCCTATATCTTCGGCCAACAAGGTTCTAACTGGATACCACCCATGTACTAGTGATAACTGGCAATATGACATCTTTCACTGTACCATGGTTAATTATATAACAGATGGCAAGCTAAACCAATTTTAAGAGAATGCAGGTTGACCTTGTTCCTGTGCAGGTCGTCCCTGCAACAAATTGTACTCTCAGCAAAACCACCTGAAAAAATTAATCCATTTCGTGAACCATAGGCTAACTCACATTCGTACTCACGGTACAAAGCCAAGTGGTGAGGCACTCTGCCAGGCACCTCTGGCCGTATCGACAAGTTAAAAAGAAAAAGGGCGGAATCTGCCCCTTCTAGCACCTGAAAAATGAGCCTGCACATAGAAGTGCAGCAGCAGTTTAATGTTCTGCGGAAATTGCTGGTAAGGTTAAAGCGTACGTCAAATTACTTATCTTCTGCCATTTTCTATGTCCCTTGAGAGATCAAGATACCAATGTTTGAGGTGATTCGCGAAACGACACAGGAAGTAGTTACACCTCAGGTTAATTGAAAATCTCTATACCTTGGATGTGGAAATATTAACGCTCCGCATTGCGGCCTGGCGAAATCCAGATCCGTTTGCATATGCTTGGTTGGTCGAAAAGGCACGCTGTTGATTTTGATGAGTGCCATTAATCTCGTGGCTAGCATACTTAATTAGTAAACTGACTTTGCTTCTTCAAGAATGCGCTTCATATGCCTCATATCGGTCCCGCAGCTACCTCCAGTTCGGAATGACTACAACGGGAGGCGTTGGCAACTGCTCCCCTTAGTCGATGCATCCATGGTTCATTGTTTAAGATATCAGTGAAATGGTCCGGGTGAGCACAGTTGACTAAAAAGTATAAAGCTCGGCCATCCGACTCATTATCAACTTTTTCGATGGCTTCTTTAAGTGGCATGCCAGTTGGTAAACGTCCATCTGTTTCAACGGTAAATGAAATTGAAATCGGCATGTTATATCGATGTGCCGCACGCACGACACCTGCTGCTTCCTCGGCATAGCAGATCGTAGATGCGCTTATCAGGTCGGCCTCGGTAGTGGAATATACTTTAATTTGCTCTGCGTGGTAACGCTCTGCTTCCTCTATACTCATTAGACCGGAAGGTTCATATCCATCGCCGCGAGGTCCGATCTGGCCACAGAGAACTGTGGGAAGGTCACCTTTTTCTTCTCGAACGCTTGCGATTAATTCAATCGCCTCGATGTTAAATTTTATAAGATCATCAGAAGAATAGTTAAGATCTGCTCCTCTATCTCGATTCGCCACCCAGGTCACTGAGTCAAAGATTACAGCAACACCTAGTTCACGGGCTAATTCCGCCAGATTGGAGTAGTACTCGCGAAGTATGTTTTTACCTTCTAAAGTTGAGAGCAGTGGATAGGAGGCAAATCCGGGTAAATCGATTCCATGATTGTAAATAATATCGGTATCTATGCCGGTGTAGCAAGCAAAGATATCATTTCCAAGTTGGGGTAGATTATCTTGGTATCGAGGTGCGGAACCAATTCCTGCAATATCCCGCAATATAGAAATTTAAAGGCGATTTATTGCCTGTGTGTTCAATTAGATAGGGACACCACCGGAAAACGATAATCTATGACTATTGGAGCGCTGACCCGATTCCTGAGGGACCGGTAAGTATGTTCTTGCTTTCGTACATTAAAATGGTTGTATCATACTGAAATTTTGACTTAAAAAAAAATTTCGGCTTTTGGAAAATTACTGTGGAAAAGTGTACTTTTAACCAGCGTTGCCCTCCTACTGCGTGATATTGTAGGAATCGGTTCCGCACCTCCTTAACAACCGGATCGAAGCGGATCATGGGAAATTGAAACGGTTGATCAAACCAACTCTAGGTTTTAAATCTATGAAGACAGCCTATGCTACTATCAAAGGATTTGAAGTCATGAGAATGTTTTAAAAAGGCCAATTCGATATGTGGACCCATGACCAAGGTTTGAAAGGAGAGATCCGCCTAATTGAAAGGCAATTTGATATCTATTCTGCAACATAAAATATGTCTTCTATAAGGGGACTTTCACAAATTGACATTTTTTGCAACAGAGCCTTCCAGTGAAATGTATAGTGTCAGATACATGGCATTTGGCTAATCACTGGTCTAACTGGTTCAACCAAAAAGAGGCCCGATGGAAAGTACCAGGCCTCTTTGGTCAGCTATTTTTTATAAGAGGGGTAATCGAATGAATGGCAACCAGCACAAAGTGGTTTACTCTCCTGATGTTCACCATGACATTCCATGCACGGTACATCCTTACCATAATGCATGTTGTTATGGGGATTTTGCCATTTTTCGTCGTCAAGGCGGGATGTAGCTTGAATCAATTCGTCTCCATCATGGCAGTCAAAACAGACAAAGTCGGGTGGAAAAGCAGTCGGTTTAGCTTTAGCATGACACGAATCGCAGGAGTTTCCACTATAAAGGTCCGCATGATAGCTCCGGCCTTTTATATCTCCGAATTGCTGCAGAGTTACTCCAGCAAAGCTTGTTCCTGCAGCAAAAAAAGCAGCAATTACTATAAGAAGTACTTTCAATTGTGGTTTCATGACCTCTCCTTGATTAATGCAATTATGATTTCATCATCGTGCGGGCGGCAGTCATACCCATAACCATGCAGTCGGGGATTGAACAACTACCTAATCGACTTACACCATGCATACCTCCGGTAACCTCTCCACCGGCATAAAGGCCAGGTATTGGTTCCCAGGTATTAGAATCAATCACACTTGCATGTACATCAATTTGGGCACCACCTTGGCAATAATGAACCTTAGGCCAATTCCTCACCACTACAAATGGGGCCTGGATGTATTTGCCTTCAGCTTTACCCATTGGTTTTCCAAACTGTTCATCAACTCCTGACTTAACGTAGCCGTTATATTCCTCAATCTGTTTTTTAAGTGGTTCCAACGGCACCTTAAAATGAGTTGCAAGGTCTTCGATAGTGTCAAATTTCCATCCTACATCGTATTTGAGCACCTTTTTCATGGTTGGATGCTCTTTAGCATGTTCGTAACTCGTGATAGTAATGGGTGGAAGAGGAGAGCCGTCATCGTTACGGAGAGCGAGTTGCGCATCTGACCGTGTCTTCCTGTCTGCAATTTCATTCATGAACCGTTTACCTGTTTTAACATAGACGGACATGGAATGAGCAAAATTATAAATGGAGTAGTTTGAAACATAACCAAAGCCATCCTCATCCGGTGAAGCCCATGGCCCGGTCTGTATATATGCCATATGAACTGGAACCGCTCCGACACGGAACATTTCGAGAAGAGCTTCCCCTGTTGCGCTGGGTGGATTGGTGGAGGGAACTTCTTCGGTAAGGGTCGGATCCTGAGCACTCCGAAGTCCAATATTTCTGGCAAAACCACCTGTTGCTATCAAAATACCACGTTTTGAACGGACATTTACCGGAGTGCCCTCTACATCACGCCCAAAATAATACCCCATCATCATTTTTGCACCGACAACTGTCCCTTTGTCATCAAAAATAAGGCTGTCGAATTTGGACCTGGTAACGAGCTTTATGCCAAGCTTTCTACATTGATCTACGAGTGGCCGAATGATACCAGCACCACAAGCCTCTATCGTCTGGTATGTACGAGGTACTGAGTGTCCACCGAGTTGCTGCAAATATGGCAGATATTCACTTCCTGCCTCAAGGGTCATCTGCAGCGCTTCATTGGCATGCTTAGCAACATGGAGCAAAAGTTCCTCATAGGCCACACCACGTCCTGCTTTTACCTGGTCAGCAGTCATTGTTTCAGGCGAATCTTCAACTCCTTTTTCCTTTTGCAATGGTGAGTTTGGAACGGCAAATAAACCTCCGTTATATGTAGAATTTCCACCAAAATATGGCATCTTGTCGTAGACAACAACGTCCTTTGCTCCTAACTTTTTTGCTTCAATCGCGGCGGCGAGCCCTGTAAAACCGGAGCCGATAATAACAATCTCGTGCTCTTCTCCCCAATTCACATCACTTTCTTTGGCCATAACATTCAACGTCGGAACCGCTAGTGTTGCTGCACCAGCCATACCCATACTGACGAGAAACCTACGACGATCGGTCTGATAGCCCTTCTTTTTTTCCATAATTACAGCTCCCTTTGGTTAGTTTTGTCTGTCCGTGTAGGCACAAAGTTTTAAATCAACAACTGAAAATCAACTATTTGGGGTGCTTTCTTACTGATTTATGGTATGTGTGATTATGTAACCTCTCTAAATTACACAAATAACCATTTCACGGAGTTAGAAAAAGATTTGAAAAACACGCAATTGACAGCTTCCTTAAGCAGAGGCGGCTAGCGACGACCTCAAGGCGGAAGAATTGGTGAAAGTGTTGATGTATTACCTAACAACAGTAACATGTATGAACTTGCACTGCAAGGTTGGTGTGGACCAGTAAAACCAAACATTTCCCTAAGCTGCTTTTCCAAAACCAATAACTTTTCAAATTCATTTGGGCTGAGATAACCCAAACATGAATGACGGCGTTTACAGTTTCAGAGCATTTCGATAGAGTCGATTATATCCTTTCGTGCCTCTTCTCTTGTTTTGTAAACAGAATCAACAACACGTTTTATCTTCAATGTTCCCAAAAAGCTCTCAGCTACACTGTTGTCCCAACAATCACCCTTGCGACTCATAACGCTCAGCATGGCATCTTGCTTCAATTCTTCCTGAAAAGTTTTACTACAATATGACTGCCACGATCAGAGTGGTAAAAAACAGTTCACGCTGAAGTCGTCTTCGGCAAATAGCCATATTCATATGTTTTGATTCAAACAAGACCCGTTGCTTGTGTTGTGGTATCAACACCCAACCCTGACAACATTTTCCACATACGAGAAGAAGAATCTGAGGCCCTTATTTAACGCAGCCCAAGTTCACAGATACAGGAAAAATATCAATCGAGTGTGTCATGCACTCTCTTTACCTTGCCGATATAAACCTATTACAGTTGGAAAAACTGTACTCCTTGCTTATGAACACAAGTTCCTAAAATTGCAGTTCAGATGGCTTGGCCAAATACTTCTCAAGAGTGGCAACCAGTTTGTCCATCTCCACCGGCTTCGCAATAAAATCATTCATTCCGGTAGTAAGACATTTTTCCTTGTCTCCCGCCATGGCGCATGCAGTCATTGCAATGACTGGGATGTTAGCCTTACTTGAAAATTCTGGTTCGTTACGGAGCATCCTCGTAACCTCGATGCCATCCATACCGGGA
>JBLHNU010000120.1:0-7592 GCA_047622095.1 Desulforhopalus sp. | reverse complement strand
AAGGGGAAGATAGAAAATATTCGAAGCAACAAAATCTTTCAAAACAGAGCGTTGTGCTCCTTCACCTCGTCCACAATCCTTTATTACTGCGACATACAGATAAGTACGCTCAATCCTGAAGAACCATAATTTTTATAAAAAACTCCTGTACATCGGAATGGCCGTATGTATAAACTTAAATAGTCAAAGCGAAATAACAATCACAGTAGGAGTGTTTTATGGAAATCGAAGATGACGAAATACTACAAGGATTTATTGAAGAATCACTTGAGCATTTAGCTGACATAGAAAATGATCTTCTCGCCATCGAAGAGGCTGGCGAAGATATTGATGAGGATCTTGTAAATAAAGTTTTCAGGGCTGCGCACTCCATTAAGGGTGGTGCCGGCTTCATGGGACTAACCGCAATTCAGGGCTTATCACATTCCACTGAGAATGTTCTTGGCATGATTCGCAGCAAAAAACTGATCCCGACACCAGAAATTGTAAATGTTCTCCTCATGGCGTCTGATCAACTTCAGAAAATGATTGAAGATGTAAATAATAGTAATGAAGTTGACATCTCGTCCCATGTAGATCCACTTGACGCAATTGCGGACGGAACATTTTCTCAACCTCCGACCGAAACAGAGCAAGTGCAGGCCACTGAGCAGGACGCTGAACCCGTTCCAGTCGAAGAACTGCCAGAAGAGGTTCTAGTGGCGGAGCCAACACCAGAGCCTGAACCAGAATCTGCCACTGAAGTTGCTCCTGTTGCACCAATCCCACCACCCGCTCAACCCGTGGCTCCTGCTGCAGCAAAACCGGTCGCCACACCGCCAGCAACGAACAAGCCAAAGGCTGCGCCACCTGCAAAAGCAGAAACATCTCTTAGAGTGCATGTCAGCCTTCTTGATTCCCTTATGAATCTTGCAGGGGAACTTGTACTCAGCAGAAACCAACTTCTACAAACTATTGGGTCTGATGATCTACGCAATGCAGAAGCAGTTGGGCAACGTATTGATCTCATCACCTCTGAGCTGCAAGAAGCTATTATGCTCACCAGGATGCAGCCAATAGGTAATGTATTTAACAAATTTCCCCGAGTTGTCAGGGATCTATCCAAAAAGCTCAACAAAACTATTGATATCAATATTGTAGGAAAAGACGTTGAACTTGATAAAACAATAATTGAATCAATAAACGATCCACTGACCCACCTTGTACGAAATTCTGTTGACCATGGTATTGAAATGCCTGCCGACAGAAAGAAAATAGGTAAAGCAGAAAATGGGCTCGTCGTCCTTAAAGCGTATCACGAAGCTGGTCAGGTTGTCATCGAGATCAGCGACGATGGTAAAGGTCTTGATGGCGAAGCGCTCGCTGCAAGTGCTGTAAATAAAGGACTGATAACAGCAGAACAAGCCCAGGCAATGTCTGATAAGGAAAAAGTTAATCTCATTTTCCTTCCTGGCTTTTCAACAGCAGCGGAAGTCACCGACGTGTCTGGACGTGGAGTTGGTATGGATGTTGTGAAAACCAACCTCGACCAACTTGGGGGCAATGTTGACATTATTTCTGAAAAAGGTAGCGGCACCACAATTTCTATCAAGTTACCACTTACCCTTGCCATCATACCATGTCAAATTATCGAGACTGGTGGTGAGCGTTACGCCATACCACAGGTTAACCTCGAAGAACTGCTACGAATTCCTGCAGGCCAAGTAAAAGAGCGTGTTGAGCGTGTTGGTGACGCAGAGGTTGTACGCCTAAGAGGAACCTTACTGCCACTCATCAGACTTTCTGACGTAATAGGTGCACAACGAACCTACTACGACCACCAAGAGAGTGATGTAAAAGAGGATCGTAGAGAAAAAATTTCTGACAGAAGAGGCAAAAGCTCACCTCTTTTTAACGATAATTCATCAGGTAATAATCACGATTCGCAGTCAGATGATAAACCAAGATCTGTTCTCGACAGACGATCTTCTGCCTCCAGCGCTCTTAATATCGTTGTTGTTTCCAATGGATCTATGAAATACGGGCTTATCGTCGACAGGCTTCAGGATTCTGAGGAAATTGTTATTAAGCCTCTTGGCAGACATCTACAACAATGCAAAGGATATGCTGGAGCAACGATAATGGGTGACGGCCGCATTGCTCTCATTTTAGATGTGAGTAATCTTGCCCGCATGGCTCGCCTTACATCCATAGATGGGTCTGACCGTGCTGCTGAGGTTGCACAAGCTGCTGAAGATGCAGTCAATGCAAAAAGAGATAAGCAGTCACTACTCATCTTCCACAGTTCTCGATCCGAAAATTTTGCTGTTCCACTTAATCAGGTGGAACGAATTGAAAAAATCAAACGTTCAGACATTGAAGACCTTGGTGGAAAACGAGTTATGAAGTACAGAGGGGGCAGCTTAAGCCTTATCTGTGTTGATGATGTTGCAATGGTTGAACCTCTTGCTGATGATGAGAATCTTCTGGTTATTGTTTTTAATATTGCAAAACGTGCTGTTGGTCTTCTTGCCATCGGTCCTATTGATGCTCTTGAAATCACGGCAGATATTGACGACACTACACTCAGCCAACCAGGCATCATGGGCTCTATCATTATCAATGAAAATACCACAATGCTCGTTAATGTATTTGAAATGGTCCAAAGCCTGATGCCTCAATGGTTTGAGGAGCAAGAAAAGTTTAATATGGACAAATTTGAAGATGCGGGCCCAGCTCCAACTATCTTGATTGCAGAAGATTCTAAATTTTTCCGAAATCAGGTTAAAAGTTACATGACAGAAGTTGGTTATAATGTAATTGAAGCAGAAGATGGCCTTGAGGGATGGAACAAACTCGAAGAACATAGAGATGAAATCTCATTACTCGTCACTGATATTGAAATGCCCAATATGAACGGATTTGAATTAACTCAAAGAATCCGAGGTGATGGGAAGTATGCTGAGCTACCGATTATTGCACTAACGACCCTCGCTTCAGCTGAAGACGTTGCCAAAGGTAAGGCCGTTGGTGTTAACGAATACCATATCAAACTAGACAAGGAACGTTTAATGGTATCGGTACATGACTATATAAAAAGAAATCACTAATACATGAGACCGTAGATTTACTGCCTTTCGAAGTCTACGGTCTCATACATGCGGGAGCTTCAACTCTCTCTTTACTGTTTCTTTAGAGCTTGTAGAGCTATCATCTAAAATGCTTTATACGGTATGAAATATGACAGACACAAACACAACAAATCAGTCAAAAAACATGGTTGAACTTGCTACATTCTATATAGGTGACGCCCTCTGTGGAATGGATATTCTCAAAGTTCAGGAAATCAATAAAATAATGCAAATGACGAAGGTGCCACAGGCTCCTGATTATGTCCTTGGTATTCTTAATCTCCGTGGACAAATCGTCACTATTCTTGACCTAGGAAAGAAACTTGGCCTTGGTGAGACAGATATGTCCCAGGACCCAAGAAACATCATTGTCAACTCTGCAGGCGGGCATGTAGGTCTTCTGGTCAGACGTATCAGTGATGTTGTTTCAGCAAACATGGAAAAACGTGAACGGGCACCGGCTAACATGAGCGGAATACAGGGTGAATTTTTCACAGGTGTCTATAAGACTAATGACCATCTTATTGGCATCTTAGATGTAGATAAAGTTTTAAGCATTGAGGATTAATAAAAGATGCTAGGTACGAGAAATCTTAGGGTACTTGTTGTTGACGATACTATTGTTTATCGTAAGGCCGTTTCTGATGTCATTGAGGAAATCCCAGGCGTTGAGCTGGCTGGTGTTGCCCACAATGGTAAAATTGCCATGGCTAAAATTAAAAGTCTTAAGCCTGATATTTTGACTCTTGACATAGAGATGCCACAAATGAATGGTATTGAGGTTCTCGCTGAGCTCAAAAAGCATTATCCTGATGTTGGCGCCATTATGCTTTCTACTCTTACTGATGAGGGTAGTCATATGACCATGAAGGCCCTTGACCTAGGTGCCTTTGATTTCATATTAAAACCACAAGCAACGAACCAGATTGAAGGAAAAAAAGAGATCCGGGCTTCGTTGGAGCCAGTACTAAAAGCATTTAAAAATTCAAAAAACCGAGCTGGCCTAAAAGGAAAGCGAGCAGGTCTTGCCCGTTCTGCTCCTGGGCTCACGCCCAATTCGACTCGACCCGCGACACAGGCAAGACCATTACGTCCGCTTGGTTCAGGTCGAACAACAGTGTCCCGAGGAAAGTCTGAAATCGTAACTATTGGAATCTCAACAGGTGGCCCAAACGCTTTAAACCAGATGATGCCAAAGCTACCTGGAAATTTAGGCGTACCCATACTCATTGTCCAACATATGCCACCTGTTTTCACTAAATCGCTTGCTGCCAGCCTCGACAAAAAATGTGCAATTTCTGTCAAAGAGGCTGAGAATGGTGAAAATATTCTTCCCAACGTTGCCTATATAGCACCTGGAGGCAAACAGATGAAATTGGTAGCTGGAACCGACGGACAAAACAGACGCATAAAGATTACAGACGACCCACCTGAAAATTCATGTAAACCATCTGTTGATTACCTTTTCCGTTCTGTAGGTGATTATTATGTTGGTAGAACAACGGCTGTAATTATGACAGGAATGGGATCTGATGGAACCAAAGGACTAGCGATCTTAAAAGACAAGTCTGCCTATACCATCGGCCAGGATGAAGCAACCTGTATTGTTTACGGAATGCCGAAAGCCCCCGCAGAACTCGGTTACCTTGATACAGTTGTGCCACTCCACAAAATTGCCGATGAAATAGTCAAAAGTGTTAAAAGATAATGGTGTTTCACTCCACCTACAAATTTAACTAGCTATCATAATGATAAAGATCACCCCATCAGAACTTAAGATTATGGCACAGTATATTCAGTCGATATCTGGAATATACCTTGACCAGAGCAAAACCTACCTTTTTGAAACTCGTCTTAGTTCTATTGTTGAAGCGCATGGTTGCACCTCTTATCAAGATCTGTGCAACAAGGCAAAACGAGAACCCACGAAAAAAATTGAAAAGGAAATCGTCGATGCTATAACAACAAACGAAACGCTGTTTTTTCGAGATAAGGGACCCTTTGAATTATTACAACACAAGATTCTTCCAGAAGTAATCGATGCACGTTCAAACCAGTCAACTTTAAAACCAAGAATTAAGATATGGAGTGCAGCATCATCTACTGGACAAGAACTTTACTCCGTTGCAATTATTATAAAAGAACTACTCAAAGACAGTCAGGATTATACATTCAACCTTCTTGGCACTGACATTTCAGATGCTGCTGTAGCACAGGCAAGTTACGGCAAATACAATCGATTTGAAATTGAACGTGGATTGGATAAAAGAAATTTACAAAAATATTTTACTCTCTTTGGCGATTCGTGGAAAATCAAAGATGAAATTCGTGCCATGGTGAATTTCAAAAAACTGAACCTTATGCAGCCTTTTTCAACACTTGGCAAATTTGATATTATTTTTTGTCGAAATGTTGCAATTTATTTTACCTTGGCTGATCGAAAAAAGCTATTCACCAAGCTTGCTGGCAATCTTGCCGACGATGGATACCTCATCATAGGGTCTACGGAATCACTGACAGGGGTTTGTCCCCTTTTTGTCCCTAAACGGCATTTGCGATCGATTTTTTACCAAAAACAATAGGTTCGGAGGTATTAATATGATGACACTATCAATTCTTATTGTTGATGACGACCCCGTTCTACGACGTTTATTAGATGAACGATTAAAAAAAGCGGGTTATACAACAGAGGTTGCCGAGGATGGCTATCAGGCTAAAGCACTTCTAGAAAAGAAACGATATGATGTCGTGCTAACAGACCTCATGATGCCTGGTGACATAGGTGGCATTGAAGTTCTCGATATTGCAAAGGAAAAAGACAATTCCATTGAAGTCGTTTTGATTACTGCCCACTCTTCTGTTGATACAGCCGTCCAGGCAATGAAAAAAGGTGCCCACGATTTTCTGGAAAAGCCGATTAATTTTGATGAACTGTTTCTCCGTTTAGACAAAATTGGTAACGTCAAGACCATATATAAAAGTGCTATGGATTTGAGACTCGCTCTGAATAAAACGGAAGGCGAAGCAGCACAGACGATTCAAGTACTTGAATTACTCAATAGCAAACTACAGCGATCCCTTGAAGATGTGGAAACTGCTCTTAACACTGAAAACAGTTCAGCTGAAGACAATATCGCTGATGCTCTTATCATTATTGCAAAAACCTGAGCACCTCATATTTTACTGAGCTGGCAATAACATCAAAGCTCTGTCCATGCCAATAGTATCGTCAACAAGTGCATCATCAAAAGAGGTATTCTTTTGATTTGCATCCGTTAGATCTGCTCTTGTTAAATTAGCCTTATACAAATCCGCATTTTTGAGATTTGCCTTTTTCAAATTTGTACCTACCAGAATTGCCCCTTTAAGATTTGCTCCTTTAAGATCAGCCTTTTCAAGATTAGCTCCAGAGAGATTTGCCTTTTCAAGGTCTGCATTTTTCAAATTTTTACCGGAAAGATTTGCATCTGAAAGATCACAACCGTAACAACTCTTTGTGTCTAAAAGTTGTTCCAGGTTCATGAGTTTATCTTTGTCAATTTCATCAGCCTCTACTATGATCGGCTGATTAAACTGGGGTACAGCTTTAGTTTTTTCTACAACATGTTTTTGAGGTGCTATAGTGATATTTTCTACAGCAACTTGGGTGACGACATCTTCCCGAACGACAGATTCAGGTTGTGCTTCTTCAATCACGACAACCGGAACAGTCACATTTCCAACCATACTACTCTTTTTAGCCACAGGTGCTTTAGGTACAATCGTTGTTGGCGGTGAACTCTTTGCAACCTTCTCAGAAGGTTCTTCTACAGGTTTCTGTACAATAATCTTTTCTTTTACCTCTGTAGTGGAAATAACAGGTGGAGTTTCACTAAAATCCCTTCTCTCACTCACACTGACTTCTTTCTGTTTTGAGGTTTTTTTAGGAATTGATTGGTTTTCCACAGACACATCCTTTTCCACCTCATCAACACCATTTTTTTCGAATGGCTTAGTGGTGACAAGCTCACCAGTCATTTTAGTTCCACCAAGATACGCGGAATCCAAAGAAACGCCCCTTAAATCGGCTCCTGTCAAATCTGCATCACCTAAATCAGCTCCACCAAAAACGGCACCATTCATTGTAGTGTTTTTCAAATTTGCATAAGAAAGGTTCGTTAAAAAGAACGTTGACATCGCTAAGTCAGCACCTTCTAGATTCGTCTTTGAGAGATCCATTCTATTAAAATTCAATCCAGAAAGGTCACACCCTAAACAGCTTTTCGTTGCGATGAGTTTTTTAAGATTTTCTTTGGCTGTAACGCTTGGAGCAGCATTAGCGAAACTCAAAGACAATGTGAAAGCCAAAGCTGTACATGCAAAAGTAAAAATTCGTTTTTTCATGATAATTATATAGTCCTGAAAATAAGAAGCCTACGCAGGCTGATTGTTTCATACTTGGTAAAACATGTTTTTATTACATCTGTTATTTACTGCATAACC
>JBLHNU010000119.1:0-7701 GCA_047622095.1 Desulforhopalus sp. | reverse complement strand
AAGAGGACAAACGTATTGAGCAATTGAAATTGTTTTAACAGTCACCTTTAGGTGACTCCAGGTTTTCAACCGCTTTGAGCGGTTCAGAGGCTTTCAAGCCACCGGCTTTGCCGGTGGTACATGACTGTTCAAGCGTAATGGCCCAAACTGGTTTGGCATTGAACAATTTCTTAACGTATTTTGGGCACTCAGTATACTCCCCAAAAAATCAGTGTTGAGGTTTTTATCAGTGCACCTCAAAAAACCATCACTGCAAATGTTGCTTGAAATAGCAGTATTTTAACGAATTCACCTTAACTTACAGTTCATCTTAAATGTTTAATATTGCAAATGACAGCACCCACCATAGTAATGACATGTAAAGGTTTTCTGGTTGTCGCAACTAACGAGGTCCTCTAGGAGATGAACTCTTAGCTACTTCCAAAATAGATGTTTTCATGTCCTAGCAACCACATTGCTCTTTATATTCTTTAGCGAGTCTGGTTTAATGGTAGGCCAATTGTCAATTTAACCTAGAGTGGAGGAAGGATATAAATTTTATTTGAATATTATTCATTCGTTTTGTTCAATCAGGGATTAATTGAATAAACATTGAATCAATGTTCGCTTGATATCGCCTATCTAAAAAAAATTTATAAGGAGGAGCCAAAATGAAAGGTAAATTATTGCTGTTACTATCATGTTTCATCGTCTCGATAAGTTTAATTGGATGCGTTGAAAATATGACCGATACACAAAAGGGTGCCGCTGTTGGAGCCGCAGCAGGAGTAGTCGGCGGACAAATCATTGGTGGAAATACTAAATCCACTTTGATTGGCGCAGGCGCAGGAGCTCTCGGCGGGGCACTCATTAACGATGCAATCGGTCAGTCAAAAAAGAAATAGACTGATGGAACTATCTCTAGTTGATCAGCACAGGAGGGATTCATGGAATCCAATAATATGTTTACAAGATTAGAACGCCTTGAAAAACAACACAAGAGATTACAAAAGGTTTTGATAATTATGTCACTGAGCTTAGTCGCTTTGGTGTTAATGGGAGCAAAAGCAGGATTGCAGGATGGTCATTTTGGTAAAATAACTGCCGGACAAATTACAATTGTCGACGCTCAAGGTAACAAAGTTATTGAGATAGGTGTTGATAAATCTAAGGGTACAGGCATGCGAATCTTAAACAAAGAGGGTACTCGATTGGTAGGCATTGGTGTGGCGGCTGATGAAGGAGGCAGCGGAATCCTTATTAGTGATAAAAAAGGTAGGGCAAGGTTTGGATTAGGGATGGACATGGGCGTACCGAGCCTCGCTCTGACTGATGAAAACGGTAAAAAGATTATAGGGATTGGCGGGGACGCAAGAGGATATGGTCTGGTAGTAATGGATGCAAATGAAGTCGAGCGAGCTGGTATTGGCTATAAAGAGGGTAACACTGGGATTGCCATATACGATGATAAAGGAAAATATGTAAGAGGCATGGTGAGCCAAGTAGATGGTATGCATTATTTATCATACATAGACAGAAGCGGCAATGAGATCAGCATGGATTGATAAGAAAGTTAGCCTATCTTACATAGTTATTTAGTATCAACAATTCAGGCGATATAAACATGTCATTGAAAACAAAACCATTTCTGGCTTTTTTTCTCTTTCTGGCAGCCACTCTGACTGCCGACAGTCTGACCTTTGCCGCAGACGATGCCGGTTTAGCCCAGGACTTATCAAACCCGATTGCAGACCTTATCACTGTGCCCATCCAGATGAATTTTGACGATAACTACCGACCCACTGATGATGGCTGGAAATTGCAGACTAATATCCAGCCGGTAATTCCGTTTACCATGAACGATGACTGGAACATAATTACCCGAACTATAATGCCAGTCATATATCAGGAGGATATTTTTGTTAATTCCGGCTCTCAGTTTGGATTGGGTGATATAAACATGAGTTTGTTTTTCTCGCCCAAAAAGCCGACATCCAGTGGCCTTATTTGGGGAGTAGGACCTGTTGCACTTTTCCCGACTGCAACAGAATCAGAACTGGGAGGTGAAAAATGGGGAGCAGGCCCAAGTGCAGTCGTTTTGACGATGAAAGGAGGCTGGACAATGGGATCCCTCGGCAACCATATCTGGTCATTTGCCGGAGACTCAGATCGCCAGGACATTAACAACACATTCTTCCAGCCCTTTCTAGCCTATACCTGGCCAAATGCCTGGGGGGCTCTGTTCAATCCGAAACAAACTATAACTGGGACACAGAAAAATGGTCGGTGCCTGTCAATATGTCAGTGTCAAAACTGGTCCGCATAGGCAAATTACCTGTGAGCTTGGTAGCCGGTGTTGGCTACTGGGCGGAGTCTCCAGATGGTGGCCCAGAGGATGTGCGTTTTCGGCTGCAGGCAAATTTTGTCCTGCCCAAGTGATTCACCTTAAATAAGGTCAATACATAATGTTTTGGCGGAAAAAGAAAATATATTATTCAACTATTATAGGATATAGCAAATAAATTTGACACAGAGGAAATTATGAAGGCATCATATTGCAAATACTCTTTGTTATTGGTTTTTTATCCTGTTCTTTTGCTGCTCTGTTCTATCCCCGCGCATTCGAAAGAAAACCAAAAAGATGGGTGGCAATTCCAGCTGGCAGGCTATAGCTGGCTTTCAGGTCAAAGCGGCTCAGTGGGATCCATTCCCGGCCTTCCGGCTGTTGAAATTGACATCGATTTCTGGGACGATATAGCAGGTAATATAAACGGAGCCTTGTATCTGCTCGGTGAGGCACGAAAGGGATCTTTCGGTGTTGTCATGGATATTGAATACAGCGACATTACATTTGAGAATAACACGCCTGGATCTTACTATTCATCGATATACTCACAGACAAAAACATGGTTGCTGACAACAGCAGCTTTCTATCGTTTCGCTGAAACACCCGCAGGCTTTTTCGATCTTCTCGCTGGTGTTCGCTATTGGGCTATCGAATCCGATTTAGGCCTTCGCACTGGTGCTTTACCGAAACGTCAGATCACAAATAAAGAAGAATGGCTAGATCCTCTTGTTGGCATTAAAGGCCTTTATGCTCTTGGTCAGTCAAAAATCTTCATTAGCGGTGCCTTTCTTTTAGGCGGGGTTGGCGCAGGTTCAGATCTTTTATTTGATGGCAATCTCAACCTTGGCTACAACTGGACCGAATCAATCGCAACCACAATAGGTTATCGCTATATGGATGTTGACTACGACAATGATGGCTATGTCTACGACGTTTCTCAGGATGGACCAACGCTGGGATTCTTCTGGCGATTTTAAGGACGATATTAACTCAAAAATAAATAGGACTATTATCAACCCAAACAGATAGAGAGGGACAGATATGAAACAGCCAGTAAATATCTTCAAGTCAGCAGCAGCTCTTTTTCTAGCACTTTTTCTAGTGACCGGTATATCAGCTGCGGTTACGGTCAAGGAAAACATCGTTCTTACAGATGCACAGATTGAAAATATTATCCGGCACACCTATCAATACGTGGCCATGTACAACGTCAACAACAAGTTTGCTTTGAAGCAGGGAGGGTGGAACACGGTCGATCCCGACACCACGCTTAAGGATCACACCATGCGAGACATTGCGCGTCCCAACAATGACACGCTCTATATTGGCTGCATGTTAGATCTGCGCAAGGACCCGGTTATCCTCGACATTCCCGTCTTCGACTCAAAGTATGTTTCACTGATGGTGACCGGTTATGATCACTATGTCAATGTCCCGCTATCGGTGACAAAGGGTGATTTCCAAAAACCCGAGAAAGTTATGTTTTATACTGCACGCACCATTGGCTATGATGGAAGCTCGGTGAAAGGTGTTGACCGGGTTTTTGAAATGACCGGGGATTTTGTTTCTGCAGTATTCAGGATTATGCCTCATGCAACCGACAAAACTCGATTTGACAAAATTATCGAACAGATGCAATCGGTCAAACTCGTGACATTATCTGAGTTTCAGGGAAAGCCGGCGAAAGAGATCAATGATGTGACATTCCCCGACGTTGGGAAGAACGACCTCGATGTGTATGAAAACAATTTTCTGGAGGTTATGCAATTCGTGGTTAACCACACTACCTTTGATCCAGATAATAAACTGGATCTGGCAGTACTTGTGGAACTTAAATCATTGGGAGTTGAGCCTAGTAAAGATTTTAATGCTGATACAGCAGTCAGTATAGACTCAAAAAAATTCAGAACAATTGCTGAAAAGGTCTGGAAAATTGAATTTGCCCGTGCCATGGATCCAGCAGAAACAGCTAAAAACAGCATAAACCTGTTCAAACTTAAAGGGGAAATTTCGCTAGATCTGTTAGTTATGCAGTCCGTTATCGGCCCGATAGGACTGCCGGCGACAGAAGCAATGTACCCTCCAGTGACCACCAGCGACGGCCAACCCATTAACGCACAGCACGATTATGTTGTACGTATGACAAAGGACCAGCTGCCTCCCGCCAAGGCTTTCTGGTCGCTCACCCTTTATGATAGTTCAAACGGATTCTTTATACCCAATGACCAAAAAAAGTATAGCGTCGGTGAAAACGGCGGTATGAAATTGAACAAAGATGGTGGTATCGAAATTTATGTAGCAGCGAAAAACCCTGTTAACGTGCCTGAGGAGAACTGGCTGCCTATTAGTCGCAAAGACGAAAATCTTGATATCATCCTTCGGGTTTATGTACCAAATATGGAGAAGATGAAAAACTGGACTCCGCCCAAAGCTGATATTCTGAAGTAATCATCCACTTTCGAACTGAAAGAACAAACAAACAAACAACCAAGGAGATAATGTCATGAATATACCCAAATTATTAGTATCAGGATTCGTTGTCACTCTCTTGTGCGTATTCAGTTTTGCGATAACCACAACGCCTTTGCAGGCCGCAACCAAAGAACAGATAGAACAACAAAAAGCAGACATTCAAAAAATGGCCAACGATACACTTGAGCGTCTCTACAAAATCAACCCGTCAGCCAAGAAAGCTTTAGCAAAAGCTTCAGGCTATGCGGTGTTCAATAATTTCGGTATGAAAATCTTAGTTGCAGGCGGCGGCTCGGGCAAAGGCTTAGCGGTAAACAACACGACCAAACACAACACCTTTATGAAAATGATCGAAGTTCAGGCCGGACTTGGAATGGGAATAAAAAAATTCAGGCTGATCTGGGTATTCGAAAATATGAGTGATTTTAACAATTTTATCAACTCAGGTTGGGAGTTTGGTGGTCAGGCCACTGTGGCTGCCCAGGCTAGTGGTGAGGGAGGAGCTTTTGCCGGTGCCATGTCCATATCACCCGGCGTATGGCTCTATCAGTTGACAGATGATGGGCTGGCGCTGGAGCTCACCGCAAAGGGGACTAAATACTATAAAGACGACAATCTTAACTAGTCTCATCTAGCAGTCTGTCGGATTATGACATCACACCAACGGCCAAACCCTAACTGTTACAGTTTTTAAAAGATGAGTTTGATAAGTATTCTCAATTTATTATTGTGTTTTGAATATATTTACTCAAAAAGAGTTCAAATACACTTGTGCTTTGACATATCTTAACTACTAAGAGCAAACATCCGCTTTATATTCCACGCTGTGGACACAAGTGTCCACTCACCGGTGACTGCCTCCTTACTGCGCAGGAAAAATTGGCGAAAACCCAAGACGTGTTTGATGATACCGAATACCGGTTCAACAGTGCTTTTGCGTTTCGCGTAAACCTTGCGACCCTCGACACTTTTGAGTTTGTTCCTCATTTTGTCAATCGGTTCTGCATCTTCAGGTAAAGGTGCTGGGTCGATGAACCGTGCGGCAAGTGGTTGGTTATGCTTTTCCCGATTTGGAGGTATATACGGTTCAATTCCGGACCATTCACAGGATGCAACATTATCATCGCTGTAATAACCGGCATCGGCCAGTAAAATGTCAACTTTGCCTAATTCATCAGGCAGTTCATTCAGTGATTTTAAGGCTGGGGTGATTTCCCGTTTGTCGTTTGATGCTTGGGTTATATGATTCTCGATAATAAGCATCGTCTTAACGTCAACCGCAGCTTGGGCATTACCCAAGGTGAAAAAAATAGCGTTAAATTAACCAGAGGATTCTTTCAAGTTACAACTTGTGAAAAGGTAAATCCCGAGTTAACAAAAAAGCTCATGTACAACTGGTATCTTCAGAAGGCACAACATCATTTTGATGAAAGCCTAGATCGATGCTGGCCAAAATTTAGTTCTCTTGAATTAACCCGCCCAAAGATCTCCATTAGGCGAATGCAAAAGAGGTGGGGGAGCCTATCAAGAAGTGGGAACATAACTCTTAATACTGCTCTTATCAGAGCACCAAAAGAATGTATTGATTATGTCGTCACACATGAGATTTGCCACTTGAAGTATCACGACCACAGCCCCGAATTTTATATGTTACTGGACTCTGTGAGTCCCGGGTGGAAAAAGATCAAACACAAGCTTGAACTCAGTATGTCCTGACAAGTGAATCCGGTTGGGCCACTAAAGACCAGCAGGACCATTGAACCAGAAAGTTACGGTTTTAAGAATTGTTACAAGCTCATCAACGTACCTTTCTGAATGAATCACTTGCCGTAGGTTTGATTCATTCCGTTCTTGTCCTGGCTGAGGTCTGCACAATCAAAAGTAGACAAATTTACGGTCAAGCGTGAATTCGGTTGGGCTATACTGGCACAGCTGTTTTGTCCTCAATGTTTTGATCTATAGGAGAGATCTTGACTTTAGGACGTTATGGGTAACCTGACCACACCAATTAACTCCCCGCACTGTGACGCCGAGCTTCTAGTGGTCAGATCGACCCTATTGTTGGGATCTTAACATATTCTGATTTAACGGATATTTCCGTTACTTGGTGAATCCTTTTTCCCTTATATAGAAGCCAAGCATCTCCTGGGCTTTCTTTGGCGGTGGTTGAAATGTCAGGACCTTTAAATAAAACAAGGTTTACTCCATCTTTCATAGCGCTACTTTTGAATAGGACCCCATCTATAAATACGTCACTTTCGTTACCACTACTATCAGGCCTGTAATAATGTGAACTAAAATTTTTGGTTTTGATAAATTCAGTAAATACCTGTGTGGGTACGTATTCAATATCATTAATAAAATGCTCAAGAAACGGTTTGAAGTATTCATCATATGAAAAACTATACTCCGTATCGAAAATACTCCTCCGAGATTCGACTTCCATTGTTAAATTAAGAACAATTAGCTGTCTCGTAACTTCAAATTCAGCAACGTTAACCATCTCCGCAACCCCTGGACCGACTTCATGAACACAAACGTCTGGATTTAATCCGCCGTAAAAAAATGAGATTCCAGAAGGGCTCATTCTATTGCTTCTTGAATGTTGTGGTGGTGGACTTGTCAATTCTTTGTGAGACCATATTTGGGCTTCATTATTTATTCGTGCCCTGTAAATCTTTGTTTGTGGCTCGATTACATCGATAAGAGTAGGTATGAAATAGTTTGCAAGGTGGGACAGGAATTCCTTTGGCTGGCTATGGTCGTATTGATCTTCCTTCTTCTAAGTAACAAGATTTCCTGTTTCACACTCAATTAGCTGAAACCCCATACGTTTTGCTCTTTTTGTAAGATTTTTAAGGGTTCGTTTTTGATGGGCTTCTTCTTGGACATAAAAGACGGAT
>JBLHNU010000118.1:0-7872 GCA_047622095.1 Desulforhopalus sp. | reverse complement strand
AGTTTGCGATCTGCAGGTGACAGCATCAGGTCGCAATGCCGCTAATGTCAATTTCACAAAAAATCGTCTAAAACCCTGTCAAGGGAAAAACGCCTGTAAATCCGAATTTTTCGCTGAATAGTTACTAAAAACTAATCTCGGTACTAAATATACCTGTTGTGATTTCTTAATGAACCTCCCACAAAGCTGTGAATTAACGTTATTCAACTATTGATAAAATATATTAAGTTGTTACTTTTACATCTTTTTCAATTGAAAGATCAAGGAAAAACTGAATGCTGACTCAGTTTTGCTAAGTTAGCACAACTACAAGATTGGACTCGCAAAAACGCCCACTATTACGAACGTAAAGGTGGGCGTTTTATGCTGTTACTGTTTTAAGCAGATAGTCCCAAAGCAACACGCTTGGCACTTATTCTCTCATCCATAATTTCAACCGCCTTCTTAAAATCCGGCTCTACCAGAAACGATGCACCAAACACATCCTCCAACCCACCCAGAGCAAGATCTGTTACCAGTTTAGAACCTGTAATCTGTGGAGGTGTTCCAAGCTGAACAGGGATACCGGAAGCCACACAATACATTCCGATGGCCACTGCTTTTTCCGAATACCACTCAGGAGATGCTCCCCAAACCGGTAAATCTGAAATATCCACTCCGAGGGCATCAGCGACCAGACCACAGAGCTGTATAACCCTTGAGTTATCAACGCAGGAACCAAAATGAAGAACAGGTGGAATATCCAAAGCTGAACATATCTTTTTAAGTCCAGGCCCAGCCATCTCCATACCTTCAGGAACAAGAAGTCCAGCCTTACCTGCAGCCGTTGTTATGCAACCGGTTGCTAGAACCAGGATATCTCTTTTTATAAGTTCTTTGGCAAGGCCAACGTTTTGTGAATCATGCTGAAACTTCGGGTTATTACAACCGACCATGGCAACCATACCACGAATAGAACCATCTTTAATCGCATCAAGCAGAGGTTCCAGAGTACCACCGAACATCTCCAGTAACGCCTCATTAGAAAAACCAGCTACAATGTCAACAGGTTCACCTGGTATCTCTACTCTTGACTGATCACGCATTTTATAGGCATCGATGGCCATCTCAACAATTTCTCTGGCCTGGGCACCAGCGGTTGCAGGCTTAAAAGAGATATGTGTCGCCCCTGTAAAACGCGCCTTATCTGCAGTTGTTATAAATTTAGTATGATAACAAGCCGCAGCTTGTACCATACTCGGCATAATGCACTGGTAATCAACAACCACGGCCTCCACAGCACCTGTAACAATTGCAAGCTCAGTCATGAGATGATTACCAGCCATTGGAATCCCCTGCCTTCCCAGGAGTTCATTTCCCGTACAGCATAGGCCACCAATATTTATGCCTTCAGCACCTGCTTCTTTTGCAAGTGTCAACATCTCTAGACTCTGTGCTGCAGCTAGGACCATTTCAGAAACAACAGGATTGTGGCCATGAACAAGAATATTAATCTCATTTTCCTTTAGTACCCCAAGACTCACTGTTGATTTGACGGGCTTTGGAACACCAAAAATAATATCTGAGAGTTCTGTCCCAATCATCGACCCACCCCAACCATCGGCAAGCGCGGTTCTAGCGGAGTGGAGCATGGTACTAATTGCATCGTTATCACAGCCCATATGTGTACGGTGCATCATCTCAGCAATTTCACGATCCACGCCTCTTGGCATCACTCCAAACTTACGCCAGATTTCTTTTCGGACCTCTGGGACTCTGTTTAAAAATCCAAGCTCCTTTTTTCTACTGCCAAAGTCAGAAAAACAAGCATCAACAAGATCGGCTGCCACCTCGATAACTTCTCTGTTTTCAACCTCGATACCAAGTTCAGAAGAGACACGTTTAAGCTTTTCTTCATCGGCTATATTATAATCTGGTGCCTCACCTTCAACGATGGCTTCTAAAACTTCGATCAAATCACGACCATGATCTGAATGCCCTGCCGAACCACCCGCTACAAAACGACCAAAGTTACGAGCAACAATAACGTCGCCGTCAGCCCCACAGACTCCTCGCTTCATTTTCCCATCTTCTTTAAAACTGATTCTACACGGCCCCATGTTACAGTTTTTACATGTCAAACCCAGCTCACAAAACTTACACCCGGGAGTCTGCTGCTCGAAACGGTCCCAAACTGTTTCGACTCCATCTCTTCGAGCTTTTTCGATCATCTTCTGTGCGTCTTCCCAAATGGACAACTCTGCTGCTGGTCTTGGTTCTTTTGCCATGATACACCTCTGAAATGGTTTATTCTTTGAACATGCTTCATTGCCTAATCTCTAACACTAGCGTAGAAGCGAAATTACAGACTCATGAATAGAGAGTAGCCCATGGACTTGTAAAAAACTGTCACGTGGATGACAAAAGGAACAAAAAAAAAGAAAAATCTTCAGGAAGGATCTACACCACCCACCGACTCAAGTAGAGAGATGTCTGGTATGAGAAATGTGCCTCGATCTTCTCTAATGAGAAGATCTGCACGTACAAGATCATTAAGCAAGGTGGACACGGTCTGTCTCGAAGAACCAACGAGTCTTGCAATCTGTTCCACCGAGAGATCAATTATCACTTTAACACCTCTATCTTCTTCTACTCCATGTCGTCTCGCTTCACCAGCGAGTAGAGCAACAAGCCTAGAGTTTGCATCTTTAAAGACTAACCCGTCAATAATTGAAAAAGACGTCTTTAGAATATTACCCAAAACACGCACCATAGCTTTAGCCACCTCAGGATCTTTTGCCATCTTGCGTCTAAATGTTGTAACATCGGTCATCAGTACTTCAGTATCTTCAAGCGCCTCCACAAAGGTTCTCGTATGGGTGGAATAGATATCACCTTTAGTTAAAATTCCGAGATTAAATTCTTTGTCCTCATATCCCAGATATACCCTCACCCTGCCACTCGCAAGAATGAAGATAAGATTTGCCTCCTGTCCGGGCTGACAGATATAAGAACCTTTTGTAAAGGTTTGCAGCGAAAGGGATGACAGCAGATCGGCGAACTCTGGTCTCTGCAAATGGTCTAAAAGATTTTCTTCCAAAAATTTCAAAGTGTCCCCTCATCTATCTTTCTTGTTTTGAGGGTGAAAATAAAAGGGATTCCTGCAAGACCAATCACTCCGCAAATGACAAAGGTCTTCTCCAGACCAACCATATCGGCGGCGAACCCAACCAACACAACCACGGCAGATCGTGCCAGAAAACTGATCATCATAAACACGCCATTGGCAGCGGAAGAGCCATTTACAGAATACTCCTGAACCATAGCAAGCATTATAGGGGTTGTTGACAAGAGGGAAAAACCTGTCACTAATAACACCATAAACTGTATCCAACCTGACGTTGCGGTGAATACCAGCAATGAAATCGGGGCCACAACAAGGCAAAAAGTCAATAGATTTTTTCGCCCTAACCGGTCGCTAAGCCCGCCAATAGTAAGTATCCCGACAACCCCCGCAGCTTCAAAAATCGATAACGCAATCCCAGCCAGCCACACATCGCCACTTCTCGACATAATATAAAGAGGCAAAAAAGCGGTCATGCAGGCGTGCATAAAACCACGAACAAAAACAATACCGGCCAAAGGAAGTAACAGATCCTTCATTTCCACACAGGTCTTTCGAATGGACGGCGTAGATTGTGGATTAACAGTTACCGGCATGTCGCGGAACTTAAAATACATGAGAACCGATGCCAGAATACCAACAAGCATTATGGGGTAGTACCCATCAAGTCCCATCAAAGAAATGGCCCCTATGATAACAATAGGTCCCAGGGTCCTGGCAAGCTCTCCTCCAGTCATATAAAAACTCATCCCCCTTCCAGTCTTTTTCCCTGCAACCTTATAAACAAGAGCAGGTGCAGGTACATGAAACAAGGAAACACTAATTCCTGTAAAAAACAGAAGAATAAGTAGAACAGAATAGCTGGGTGCGACCCCCAGAAGGGACATTGGTATTGCTGTTGTGGCCGGGGCTAAAATAATAAAATATCTGACACTTATGCGATCAGCCAATTTCCCAATATATGGGTTCATTATGGCAGGTATCTGCATCACAGTAGACAAAAAACCTGCCTGCGTTAAGGAAAGCCCAAATTTTTCTATGAGAAACGGCAGCAGCGGTGCAAGAAAACTCGAATAGACATCATGGATAAAGTGACAAAAAGAGAGGAGAAGAACCTTTCCGTGATCAAATGTTTCTACTTTTTCGTGTTGTACTTCTTGCATTTACATACTTCCTGAAAGTGGCGGAATTGCCGTAACAGATTGCATATTTCTACTTCGTCTGTTACCAAAAGTCACTCACAACAATCATATTTGAGGCGCTATCAGGATGAGGAACAATAAAAAAAGGATTTCCAGCAAAATGTCTGCTAAAAATCCTCTATTATGCAACAATCCTTCTTGAGAAGGTTCGTTCCTATAAACCTAGTTTACGTTCACTATAGGAGAGTTAATTCCAAATAACTCTCGTTTCAAGATATTCTTTCTGTTCTCTTAAACTCGGTTTTTCACTGGTTTCCGTACTAGGTGCTTGCCTGTTTAGAGCACAAACATATTCCCGTCCACCCTTGATCTTTACTAAAATAAATGCTTCGTATGTGCCTCTCATGATCTACTCCTTTATGTTTTAAACATTTTTGAAGTTTCATACTGTTAACCAAAATACGGTATGACATACTGCTCAACCGTTTTGCGGCACCCAAGATCACGTTATAACACTGGAGCAACGCTACTTCCCCCCTACTGGTTACCTGCTGTGGGATACACTCCCGCTTCGTACAATTACATACTCATAATACTTACTGCTGTACTTAGTATATGTCCTGAAACGGTGTAGGACCAGTTTTATTGAGAATATTTACTAGTTCTTTATTTATTTTCGCAAACATTCACAAACTCACTCAATTAATTTGACTCGACCGTTTCATTTCAGTACACTTTTTGATCACTCTATCTTTGATTGATTTTACAGCTTCTTCAATCCAGGTTCTACTCGACGCAGTACACCCAATCCTATTCAAAAAAGATCTTCAAAGAGATAGAACTATGATAGTACCGTTTTGTTATCAACTCTATTTTCTAGTCAATTAAATGAGCAATACAGCGGATAGAGACAAAAAGGATAAAAGAGTAGAGAGGACAATGGCTGAAGAGGCGAGTTCGGTGTCGCTTTGTAGTTGCGAACTCAAGACATAAATTGCGGTGGAGGTAGGAAGTGCGAAAAAGATGAGACCAACTTTTAAGGGTATTCCCGTCACTCCAAAAAGATAAAAAAACAAATAACCAATCATAGGAAAAATAAGCAGCTTTAGTGCTGCACCCAGAAGAGAAAGTTTGAGGTTCTCACGTACCCCCTTAAAGGTCAAACTTCCTCCAATAGAAATAAGAGCCAGTGGTAGAGCAACCATGGAGACAAGCGCCAATGAATTATCTATAAAGACGGGGAAATGCCCAATCGCTTGACTGTACAAAACTCCTGCTACACAGCCTAAAATGAGAGGATTTGATAGAATTGCCTTGGCTATTATAAAAAAGCGTTGTTTACTTTTAAGTTTTCCATCTGAAAACCAGATAAGAACTGCCACTGCAAAGAGATTAACCAGTGGAATAACAAATCCAATCAGCAGCCCGAAATATTTTATCCCTTCAGTTCCGAGACTGTTGAGTACAACAGCCACTCCAATATAAGTATTAAAACGGTAACAACTCTGGGAAAAGGAACCGGCCTGAAAGGGACTCACTTTGCATACATAAATGACCAGAGTGGACAGAAGAAACATTGTGAGAAAAGGTGCAACTCCGGCTACAACAAAAAGCCAGTCAATCCCTCCATCAAAGGAAGCTCCACCAATTTTCCAAAATAACATCACAGGAAAACAGAGGAAGTAGATCAAACGATCAGCGGTTCTTAAAAAGTCATCGTTCGTGAGACCTTTGACTTTCAACATCTGTCCTAACAAAAGAAGCACAAAAATAGGAAATAAGGAATTCAGTACAATCAAAACAACGCCTCACATGAAACATTTACAATGTATGCAACGAGATGAAATACCTCTTGAACTCTTGACGTCTACTATACTATTGTTTCCATAATAAAACAGATAGTAGAAATTTCATTTAAGAGAAGAAAAACAATATGAGTGACGAATACAGCGATCGTTTGCGGGCCCTGGAAGAAAAATTTGAATACCAGGAACAGACAATAGACAGCCTGAACGATGTGATCATAGATCAACAAAAACAATTGACACTGCTTACTGATCAAGTTCATGCCTTGAAGTCGCAAATGAGTGTGACACAGGATGATAACTCACCAGGGGAAGAGCCGCCTCCACCTCATTATTAATGGGTTAAAGACACAATTCCCATTTTTAAAGAAAAAACCTTACTCAAAAGTGCTTGTCCCGACTGGCCTCGTTTGCCAGCTCAAGCAAGCCTCAATTAATATCAGGAGGGCCCCATGGCTCAAAAAACTATCGTACATAAAGGGTACCACGGTACAATCAAAGTAGACATGAATGACTTCTCACTTTTCGGGACAATTTTATTTATCGATGAAGAAGTAAACTATAGCGGCAAAACTTTTGCAGAGTTTGAGATAGATTTTCAAAAAGTGGTGGAAGAGCACATTGCGTCTTGTATACTAAAAGGTGTGGACCCACCATTTTCAGAATAGCTTACGACCAACTCAGAACCAGCAAGGTGGAGAAACGCTATGGACATTTATTATGTGAACGGTCATTTTTTAAAAGAAGAAGACGCACTCATATCTGTCAACGACCTCTCTGTCATCAGGGGGTACGGTGTCTTTGATTTCCTAAGAACCTATAATGGTGTACCATTTCATCTCACAGAACATGTTAGACGCCTCCAAAATTCGGCACACCTTATTGGATTAAGCCTACCCTGTTCACTCGCAGATATTGAAACATTGATCCAAAAAGGGCTTTCACTGAGTAATCACAAGGAAAAGAACATCCGAATTATCGTGACAGGTGGTCTCAGTGATGACGGGATTACTCCCGGAGAGACACCGCAACTTCTTCTCATGATAACGGCTACAACAATCTTTCCTTCCAGATACTACGAAGAGGGCACCAAGCTGATAACCAGTCATGTGGACAGGTTCATGCCCGGAGCGAAAACCATTAACTATATCCCGGCAATCCTTTGTCAAAAAGATGCAAAGAGCCAGGGAGCCTTAGAGGCAATCTATGTGGACAGGGACGGTTACCTCCTCGAAGGTACAACCTCAAACCTCTTTGTGGTACGAGACGGTTGCCTCATAACCCCACCTTGTGACAGGGTGCTTCCGGGTATTACCCGTCAGGTTATTTTAAAACTTGCACAAGATGTAGTAGACGTTGCTGAGAGATCTATACACAAGGACGAAATAAGACTACTCGATGAGGTGTTCATCACTTCATCCGTTAAAGAAATAATCCCCATTACAACTGTGGACTCGGTTACTATTGGTAATGGTTTAATTGGGCCCATCAGCCAAAAGGTTATGGAACTTTTTAATAGGACAACAAACCGTTCTCCTAACAACTGAATAAGAAAACCAGCAAAACTATACCAGCTATTAACTCGCAAGCACATGCCAACCCTATATCCCAGGTACTTGAAGCTGCAACAGATAGTCGCTATTTGATCGAACGAGAACAAGCATGTTTGTGTATAGTGTAAACTGATTAGCTTTGATAATAAACAACGGGTAAACCACCGGCTTTGCCGGTGGACTCCTAAAGTTTGACAATTACGGGAATATAATGGAAGTCTCACAATTCTGAACCGCTCAAAGTTCAAGAAAAGGAGACTTCCATGTAC
>JBLHNU010000117.1:0-8528 GCA_047622095.1 Desulforhopalus sp. | reverse complement strand
AGTTATATCTCTTCTTGTCGTAAACAGAATATTCGATCGACAACTGCCTTGGCTCTATTGTTTAAAGGCGAAATGCCGGAATTTGTAAATTAAATTTGAAGCGTTTAAGATTACGCTGAATGGTTACGATTTCTAATTGTATTTAATCTTGCCATTTCTAAGGTGAATTTGACAATTCAGGCAAGGGTAACTTGTCTTACCTGGAAGCAGAGGGCAGAAAAGCCATGAGAGCAAGGGAGAAGATCAGAGACAGAGTTGAAAATCCTAAGTTTTTTTTAAGACCAGCAGAAGCCTACACCACGAACCGATGACCGATCAGCAGGGCTATAGCCCAAATTGCGGCTAGCATAAGAAAGATGATCCGCCTGGAAGTATACTTCAAGAGGAGCGCACCAAGGACTGGTGTTTGAAAAGGTCGATAATAGCTTTTAGACATGCCGCGAAATTATGAATAAAAATTCGTGATTAATACAAAAAACCAGCGACCAATTCGTAAATTTGAGATCCGTGATGTCAAGGGGGGAATTTGACAATCTATTGTGTCCAATGTATACCTTTAGTCCTTTGTGTGGCTGGCTGCTCCCTGCTAACAACTAGATCTTCTTTGTAAATTATGAACTTGTGAAATTGTACTGTGTGCTTTTTGACAGTGACACAAGTACAGTTTGCCATAAATTGCATAGGTTCCAATGTATGAGCGCAGGGGGTTCTCATTAATTCAAGATAGAGGGATTCTATGGACGGAATGGAGCTTTTAAAGATATTGTTTTCGGAAGGGAAAGTATCACGAAGAGAGTTTATTGCCAAGACGGCAGCACTGGGGGCGACGGCGGTTCTTTCCCCATCTTTTCTTGGAGGCCAAGCCTTTGCTGCTAGTGATCAACCCCGCCGTGGAGGCCGTTTACGGCTAGGTACATCTGGTGGTTCTACCTCTGATTTACTCGACCCTGCAGCAAGTTTTGATCTAATGTCCCAGCAACTCATTTACGGACAGCTTGGAAATAGTCTTGTAGAAATTGATCATAATAATAATCCCGTACCTGAGCTAGCTGAGAGTTGGGATTCCTCACCCGATGCTAAAATATGGAATTTCAAGTTGCGTAAAGGGGTGGAGTTTCATAATGGAAAAACGATGGATGCAGATGATGTCATACACTCCCTCAACCATCACAGGGGAGAAGACACAAAGTCAGCCGCCAAAGTAATTGTCGAATCAATAGAGGCAATAAAAAAAGAAGACAAGTACACATTGTCATTTGTCCTGAAAAGTCCCAATGCCGATTTTCCATATTTGTTGAGCGATTACCACCTTGTAATTGCTCCAAAAAACAGTGATTTTAAAGACGCTATTTTCAGTGGAGCCTATGTCCTTCAAAAATTCGAACCGGGCGTACGTTCTTTCGCTACGCGAAATCCCAACTATTTTAAAAGTGACAGGGCTTGGTTTGATGAGGTGGAAACCTTCGTTATTAATGATGTGAACGCTAGAACAAACGCCCTTAAAACTGGCGAGATTGACTTGATGAGCCGATGCGAGTTAAAAACTGTTCACCTGCTCAAAAAAATAAAAGGCCTCCAGATAATCAGGCAAGATGGTTTTAAGCACTATACATTTGCCATGCGTTGCAATATGGCACCTTATGACAATAACGATGTTCGTTTAGCTTTAAAATATGGAGTTGATCGCAAACAAATGCTCAAAACTATTCTACGTGGATATGGTTCCGTCGGGAATGATCACCCCATTAGCACCGCTAATCGCTACCACGCCTCGGACATCCCCCAGAGACAATACGATCCAGACAAGGCCAAGTTCCATTTGAAAAAAGCCGGGTTAAAGGATACCACATTTAAATTCCACACAGCTGAAGCCGCTTTTATAGGGGCGACTGATGCTGGAATCATGTACAGGGAGTCTGCCGCCAAGGCCGGGATCGATATCGAAGTTGTCCGGGAACCAAATGATGGTTACTGGTCCAATGTCTGGCTGAAGAAACCCTGGTGTGCTGTTTTCTGGGGTGGAAGGCCAACCGAAGACATGATGTTCAGTACGGCTTATGCCGCTGGCGCGGCTTGGAATGACACAGCATGGCAGCATAAGCGGTTTAACGAACTGCTGGTGGGTGCCCGCGCCGAATTGGATGAACCAAAACGGCGCTCTATGTATAATGAAATGCAGCGTATTGTTCATGACGAAGGTGGAGTGGTTGTGCCGATGTTTGCAGCGGATCTTTCGGCAGCATCCGACAAAATCGGCCATGGTCCAATTGCTGCGAACTGGGAGCTAGACGGTTTTCGGGCCGCTGAAAGATACTGGTTTAAGTCCTAACCTCGTTAAACGGGAAATAATCCGGTTTACACCCTAATCGACAGCTGGTATATTTCATTTACATCCCTGCGGTATCTACTTGGCTTTGGCTTTCATACCATTGGCCAAGTACGAAGGGATGCTGCCCTGAATGATATTCCGGAAGCTACAGGTAAAAAGCCAGCTGTCAACTCGACGCCATCTCTTGTTCTCCATCTTTCACCATGCTCCTCTGCTTGGAATGTATTGAAAAAGATCCGTACTGCAATGGCTCATCGCGACAGCATTTATCGAATTCAGAATCTAATCGAATTTATGACGCTTTTCCCGGTGGTAAGCGTATCGGCAAGAGAGGTCGTGGGCCACAAGGAAAGAAGCCGGTGCTTGTTGCTGTTGAAACGCGTACCAAAAGTGCTGGTTTTGTAGCCATGCAAGCAGTTAACACAGTATCTCAAAAGATTGTTCGCGATTTTCTGAAATTCAATTTGATAAAAGGACAAAATGTCCGAACAGGGGCATTTTCTGCTTTGAATGCAGTCGCAGAAAACCATTTTCATGAGAAAAAAGTAACTCCTCCAGAAGAGTCCCCTCTCTGTGTGGGAAATGTCCAAGAAGCCATCGAATTTAAGATGATATTGCTTGGCTTGTTTCTCTGATTACCAATTCCGCACTGCAAGAGGTGACAGAGCGGCCTCATGTCGTTATGGTCTTTACTAGAATTTGTCTGATATTACTTTTGTTCATGATTTAGTAACGACTCCTCTGTGCAGGTAGCTTTAGCACACCTCCTTTTTTCATGGATTGAACTATGAAAGCTTCATGGTATGAGACATTTGGTGCAGCCGCTGAGACCATCAGCATCGGACAAAAGCCTATTGCCGTTGCAGGGCCTGGGGAGGTTCTGGTCAGACTGAAGACCTCAGGCGTTAATCCATCGGATGTGAAAAAACGTGCAGGTGCATTTCCTACTTTGCTTGACGATGGCTTTGTTATCCCTCATAGTGATGGTGCCGGTGTCGTTGAGGCAGTTGGCGAAGGAGTGGATAGCACGCGTGTTGGTGAGCGAGTCTTTGTTTACCAAGCCCAGTACGGTCGACGATTCGGAACCGCTGCTGAATACGTGGCCTTGGACTCAAGCCGTGCGCCCAGCCTGCCAGCCAATACTTCATTTGCTATTGGTGCTTGTATTGGTATTCCTATGATGACCGCTCATCGTTGCGTTTGTGCAGATGGCGACGTGAATGGTCAAACGATTGTTGTCACGGGTGGTGCCGGACGAGTTGGCTTTTATGCAATTCAGTGGGCCAAACATTTTGGAGCAACCGTCATTGCTACTGCCAGCAATCCGGATGATAAAAAGGCCTGCCTGGAAGTCGGCTGCGATCATGTTGTCAACCATCGTCATGAAAATTGGGGGGATGAGGTGTTGGCCTGTAATAATGGTAAAAAAGTCGATCGTGTTATTGATGTGGAGTTTGGCGCAAATCTACCGCAGGTTTTGCATTTTATTCGTACAGGCGGCACTATCGCCACCTATTCATCGACTCAGGTGCTGGAGCCGAAATTGCCCTTCCTACAGATGATGTTTATGGATTTGAGTATCCGCATGGTAATAGTTTACGCCATGCCGGAAGCTGCTAAAGAGCAGGCTGTCGCCGATACTGTCAGACTTCTGGCAGCTGACGAATTACGTCACCGTATCGCTCACAGTCTACCATTTCACGAGATGGTTAAGTCTCACGAGCTTATAGAACAAGGCGGCTTTCGTGGCTGTGTGGTTGTAAATATTGACGAATGATCGGTAAACTGAATTTTGTAATTTGTATTAGGCGCATGGTTTTGAGCGAATAAATGTCTCCCAAATCCCGTTGACGATATCCGCGTGGGATATGGGGGCCATATGACCGCCATCGACCTGATGAGTTTGCATTTGAGGCAAGGTCGCTTCAAGATTATCAGCGATCTGTTGTGTGGGTAAAGGACTCTGTGTACCTCTGACAAGGCAGGTTGGAATTTGTATCTGCTGGTATTCTTTAGTTGTCAGGGGCTCGTTTATTCCCGCCAGGAAATCAAGAGTAACTTTCCTGATAAAGTCGTCCAGAAATGAGCGTTTTAATTCATTGAGACTGCTGTACGTTCCCTTGCCACTCCAGAAATCAACAAACATTTCAGTGGCGAGTGAGTATTTACTCTGATTGATATAGGCGCTGATGTCATCTGCTAACTGTGAAACTATAGCTAGTGCAGGGTCTTCTTTAGCAAGCAAGTGGAATGCGACTGGTTCATAGAGGGACAAACTGGCTACCCGTTCGGAGTTGGCATAGGCAAAACGCAGTGCAGTCGCCCCCCCATAAGAGTGGCCCACAAGGTGAAAACGTTCTTTGTGGATAAGCTTTGTTACGATATCGTCAATTCGCAGCACCTCGTCAGCAAGTGTGAATGATGAGGGATCTTGAGGGTAACAGCAGCCTCCATAACCGTAAAGATCTATAGCTATGGTATGATAATCCTGATTGAGTTTGGATGACAACTTTAGCCATTGTTCTTTGCTACTCATCGAACTGTGCAGCATGACAACAGGAGTGCCGCTTCCCTGGCAGGTATATTCTGGTATATTAAGCATAGTAAAAAAATATGTGAATAAGATACAGTGTGTTATTGAAATAAAGGCTTTATGATATGTTTCTTTTTAGAAACAACATCTATCATGACAAAGAACCGGATTCCATAAGAATATTAACAAACTGCATTTTTAGCAACAAGATCCTAAATTACCGAAAAGTCATATTTCAAACTCAAGGTAACCTCTAATTAAACGATAATTGAAAAATGGAGACACTGGTTTGGCATTTTGCCAGATGTTATATCTGTTTAGGAGATAATTCATGAATAATGAAGTCATATTGACATGTGCTGTTACTGGATCAGCTGATGTAAAGGACAAACACCCTGGGTTGCCTGTGACACCCGAGGAAATCGCTTCAGCTGCAATCGAGGCAGCAAAGGCAGGAGCAGCAATCGCTCACCTTCACGTAAGAGATCCTGAGACAGGTTCGGCCTGCAGGAGCATGGAACTGTATGAGGAAACTGTAAAATTAATCAGAGCGAGTGGGACGGACGTAATTTTAAATATTACTACCGGTATGGGAGGGGATCTGGTTCCCAGTGATGAAAATCCATCTGTTGCCGGTCCTGGGTCGGACATGATTACCGCTGCGGAGCGAGTTCAACATATTGAAGCGATCAAACCGGAAATTTGCACGCTGGATTGCGGATCATTCAACTACAGCACAACTGCCTATGTTGCCACCATGGACATGCTGCGGGAAAGCGCGAAGAGAATCAAGCAGGCTGGAGTTCGGCCTGAGATTGAGGCATTTGAATTGGGACACATATGGCAGGCGAAACAGTTGATGAAAGAAAATATTTTGGATAAAAAGGCGCTTTTCCAACTCTGCATGGGAATCCCTTATGGTGCGGAATGCACCACCAGAAATACAGTGACCATGTTTGATGCACTGCCGTCAGGAGTTGCCTGGGGCGCTTTTGGTATTGGTCGACAGCAGATGCCGATGGTCGCTCAGTCGGTTATCATGGGCGGTAATGCACGGGTGGGACTAGAGGACAACCTGTATCTAAGCAGAGGGGTACTCGCAACAAACGCCGAATTGGTGCAGCGTGCAAAAGAGATTATTGAAAGACTTGGGTCAAAACTTGTAACTGCTGGAGAAGCACGGAAAAGATTGGACCTGAAATAGACTGGATGATGGTGGGACTCTTTTAATTCACGTTGGTCTCAGGATATTGTTTTTGCAGTTAGCTTACGTTACACAAACCCTTTAAGGAGAAAATATGAGAATCGCACTCATCGGAGCAGGGGCTATAGGAACCATACTCGGAGCTTTGATTAGTGAAGGTGGGGAAGATATTGAACTTGTAGATACATATAAAGAACATGTCGCTGCGTTGGCCCAAAACGGGGCTACCATCAAGGGATTCATGAACTGCACAGTGCCGGTTAAGGCAATCATGCCTTGTGATATGAGCGGCAAGTATGACTTGATTATTTCGCTAACAAAGCACCAGGGCCTTGAAGACTCTTTAGTGCATGCTTTACAATACATGCACGACGAAACAGTGGTCTTAACCCTGCAAAACGGTATCCCAGAAGATGTTTCTCGAAAACTCGTTGGATCAGAAAGAGTGATGGGGGGAGGCGTTGGATTTGGTGCCACCTGGCTTGAGCCCGGTGCCTCAGAGTTAACTTCAGGTCCGTCATCCCTGCAGATAACCTTTGGCAGACTGGACGGCAAAATAACAGAAAAAGCCAAAGAGGTTAAAAAAATATTTTCGCTATTTGGTGAATCAAAAATATCCTCAAATATAGTTGGCACACGATTTTCCAAATTAACTGACAATGCAACTTTCAGCGGCATGTCGGCTGTTTTGGGCTGTAATAATGGTCAGATCCTGGATAGTTATGAAGCTATGATCTGTATTGCCCATTTAGGCAGTGAAGCAGGTCTTATTATCGAAAAGCTTGGGATACAGCCGGAAAATATTTTTGGACTCCAGCCCCTTATAGAAAATGTAGGATTCACCACTAAAAGGGAAATGGATGAATTGATAAACAATTACTGGACACCCATTTATACACCTTATAGGGCAGGTATTGCCAGTATGCTTCAGGATATAAGAAAAGGGAAAATGTGTGAAATTAATCAGATCAACGGCAAGTTTGTCGAACTTGGTGAGCAACTTGGTATCGATGTGCCATACATGAGAATGGTTGTGGAGATCGTCACGAAATTGCAAAATGGTGAACTTCAGTTAGAAGACAGTTGGGACAATCTAAAGTATTTCGATATGCCCCAATTCAGTTAGTTGGTGGTGTCCATAGTGTGAAGATTATGCTAGGGATTCTCCTTCTCTTGCACGTAACAGGGTCACTAGATCCGAATTAACGGGTGAGGGCTTGCCGGATTCCTGATCGGTATGGACCCAGACGACGTCCCCCGTTGCCCGCGGTTGGTCCTCATTTTTTGCATAAATACAAATGTCGAACGATAGGCTTGAACGGCCGATTTTCGAGATTCTGATGACTACCTCAATCTCTTCGTCGAAGTGGATTGGCGCTTTGTACTCGACCAAGGAGCGTACGGTATGGAAATCATGGCCGGTTCGGTCACATAGAGTTGTATAGTCAAAAGGCAACCGGCGGAAATATTCAGTGATGGCGGTATCGAAATATGTCAGGTAATGCGCATTGAACACAACCTTCTGGCCGTCAATTTCTGAATAACGAACGCGAAAGGGATAATAAAACTTAAAGTCTTCTTTAGACACGAAGCCTCCTTTGATGGTACAATTGTATCAAAAAAATTACTTACTAGTATGGGGAGTTATCCTATTCTCTAGCTGATTTTGGTGGAATGTTATTTTGACAAGAAAAATGCTTAATATATTGAAAATATACTGTAATTCTTCGCCAAGAGAAGATCTGTAGAGTCCCTGTTGTTTACCAACGAATTTAGTTCACACCAGAGATTTCACCAGAATTATTTGGTAAAAACCGGTTATCCCACGCACTTGCCTAATAAAACATCCACCGAATGCGCAAAAGGCGTGAGTTGGTGATGGTTGCCGTCAATATTGCCATGACGAAGATCTACATTTTCGGTTCTTCAGGATTAAGCGTACTTTTCGGAATCACGCAGTGTCACAGGATTGAGGGCTAGTTGAAGAACAAAAAGCTCTGCTATTGTAGATTTTACCGCATCAAATAGTTTCTATCTTCCCCTTCCCTTCCTTTGAAAAAGGGGAAGGGAAAGAAACTGCAAAACAAAGAGTGCTCCATCTCTAGAAATTGAGGGAATTTTTAGAATGCCTTCTCCGCAGAACCTTGTTAAACGCTGGCCTCATATCAAAAGTACGCTTGAGTCGGAAGAACCACATTTTCATCAATCCAAGAACTTATGGCTTCTACTTTGACTTTACTGGGATGCATGTCATTGCAATGGTAGAAACTATTATTGGCAATCTTAACCATTTAAGAGAAATTGCAATTTAAGGTGTTTCCTGTGAAGTTCAAACTTGACCATGTCCCAAAAAAGACCTCGAAAAGGAGCATCCTGGTACGCTTTTTTAAATCAAATATACTTCCATAAAAACAGCTGCAAATGGAGCATTCCAAATTATTGATAATTCCAGACCATCAATC
>JBLHNU010000116.1:0-8966 GCA_047622095.1 Desulforhopalus sp. | reverse complement strand
TATCCTACGCTTAAAACTTTACGTTACCATAAAGTCTCCAAAGACTCGCTACCCGGTGGTTGGCCTACCTTCCGGGACGGGATTCCCACCCGCTTGATTATACGACCTTGCCCGGCCGCACTTAGGATTCACCCTGAATGCTTAACCGGATTTTTACGGTAATGGACGCTCGGCACACCATCAATATATATTGCTTCAAGATAAAGGATCTTCCTTGGCAGTTGTGCAGGAGCACCTCTACTCACAATAAATGTCGCTTTTTCGCCTTCCTGTAATCCTCGACAGGCATCAATACCCAACAACTCAGCACCAGCAATAGTCGCACAATGAACCGTTTCTGAAAGTGAATACCCCGCTTTTTTATAGAGTTTCATCTCCTCCACCATGGACTCTCCATGCAAAACGCCTAAACTCCCCGCATCGGTTCCTAGAGCTACTTTTACGCCAAGTTCGCGTGCTAAGCGCAACTGAGTCATTTGATGTTCTACTGTTTTTTGAATGACTTTTGCATCTGCTTTAGTTCGTGTTGATTCAATATTGATGCCAAAGGCCTTCATGGTAAACACAGTTGGAACCCAGTAACAATTCCTCTCAGCCATGAGCTTGATGTTTTCCTCGCCCATAAAATTACCATGTTCAATGGAGTGACATCCGGCAGCAACAGCCCTTCGCACCGGCTCTTCACCGTTTGCATGAACCATGACTTTTTGCCCCTTTTTTTCTGCAGCTTCCACCAGCTCCCTCAGCTCTTCTTCTGTAAATTGAGGTGCCGTCTGTTTTGCGTAGACGTCCAAGCTGTTGAGACCTGAATTTACAATTTTTACAACATCCCCCTCTTGCTCACCTTCAAGATAGACTTCCGCAAGACTTTTTCCATCAGGAACAGGTCTACCTATTAACCCTCCATAGCGACCTTTTCTATGATACGCCCTGCCTGCAGCTTTTAAGGTGACCTGTGGATGCATCTCTGAACTATCACGAAATAAAGCAGCGCAACCACCCCGATCCCCACCATCTCTACACCCGAGAATTCCATGGGAAAAGAGGTCATGCAAATGCCTTTTAATAGCTAGGCTAAGCTCATCACAATCGGCAACCAATTGTCGATCACGAACTTTACTATCTGTTGTCGCCGACATGAAAAGATGGAGATGACTATCAACAAGAGGTGGTAAAAGAGTGCAATGGGATAAATCTGTAACAAGGCCAGGGTCAACTTCAGGATGTGCCTCAACAGGCAGAATTGATTCGAATTGCCCGTCTACAATCTTTAACACCACGTTGTCCAGAACCGGACCGCCTGTACCATTAATCACCCAACCCGCTCTAATATATGATACGTTCCCCATCTCTTTCCCACCTATTGTTCGTATTTGGAATTTAAGCTATGTACTATTTACAATTACACTAACAATCGGCTAATAGTTAGTCAAAACCGTTCATTGGCAATAAACCTCTCATTCCAAATTCATTCATGGAACAAATATTATCATGACTCGCTCGTTTACACCACCAGCAATTTTTCGAAACGGACATGTGCAAACCACCCTTACAAGTCTGAGACCACGCAAATATTTGGCCGAAAAACGAGCAGCACTATTAAAAAATTCCGGACAAGATATCGTCCTCGACTGTGGAAAAGGTGTACAGCTTCAAGGTACATTGAATACATACCCAGGCAAGACAAAGGGACTGGTAACTCTTATCCACGGCTGGGAAGGTTCTGCAGAATCCAGCTATATCCTTTCTGCCGCTACAGCTCTTTTCAAAGAAGGATTTAGTGTTTTTCGCCTTAACCTGAGAGACCATGGTGACAGCCATCAGCTTAATCAAGAGCCCTTTAACTCCAGTCGTTTAAATGAAGTATTACGAGCGGTCACTGAAATACACAGAATCGGCCCCCACCAAAAGAGATTTCTTGCAGGTTTTTCACTGGGCGGAAACTTCGCAATTAGGATCGGGCTTAAGAGAGCTAATGATGAGTTAAAACTTTCAAAGATCGTCGCTATAAGTCCTCTCATTGATCCACTCACAACAACAGAAAACATGGAGAAGAATCACAAGATATACCATCACTATTTCATGAAAAAATGGAAAAAATCCCTGCACAAAAAGATGAGCTGCTTTCCAGAAATGGGCGACAAGTCAGTACTTCTCAGCCTCACCTCCCTGCGTGAGATGCATGACTATTTTGTTCCACGTCATACCAAAAGCAAAACGACTGAGGATTACTTTGACACCTACCGCCTAACCCCACACCTTCTACAATCCCTTTCGGTACCGACTCATATCATCAGTTCCATAGACGACCCGATCACCAGAATTTCTGAGCTTTCTGAAATCGAGAATGCAAACATTCCATGCCTAAAAATCCATAAGGTTCCCTACGGTGGTCACTGTGGTTTCATTCAGGATTTCAGGCTTAACAGCTGGATAGATAATCAACTGGTTACTCTCTTCAGTAAGACCGAAGCAAGTTACTAATTTTCAGACAGGAAGTTCCTCTTTTATCTCACTTGCTGTCAATCTTCTTTGACCTTAGGCATAAAGGTGATAATAATCCTGAAAATAAGATGAACCCGTTGATTTACTGTCTTTCGAAGTCTACGCTATCTAGTCCAATATCTTCGTTATACGAAAAAAATAATCCTCGGAATATCAACTATATGCCTGTGGTTATTTTTTCAGTATGCCTTGATCTCGAACAGAAATCCTAGTAAATCAACAGACTCATAAGATGAACCCCAATTTTATTATCAAATATATTTACTGAGGACACCATGCAGGGACTTCAACTTGCCGAAGAATATTTCGAGCAATATGGCCGAGCACTGATTCAAGATGATTTTTCACAATACAGCAACCGCATAGCCGCAGGCCTGGTTGGTGCTGGTTCAGAATGCTTGGGATTTGATGACGCGATATCCCAGGATCATGATTGGGGACCGGGGTTTTGTCTCTGGATCACAGATGATGACTTTAAAGAATTTGGGGATAAACTCCATAAGGCATATACGGCGTTACCTCAAACATACAACGGATATGGACCTCGCACAGCAAGCCCGGGTGAAGAGTGGAGAACGGGTGTTACACCCATACGTACTTTTTTTGCTCGCGTAACCGGGCTTGGTGCGCCTCCAGCAAACTATGAGGAATGGTTGCAAGTCCCCGAACACTGTTTTGCCTCAGCAGTCAACGGTAAGGTCTTCACAGATCCACTGGGAGAGTTCAGCAAGTGGAGGCAATCCATTGCAGCGTACTACCCAGAAGATATTCGCCTGAAAAAAATCGCATCACGCTGTATTACCATTGCTCAAAGTGGACAATATAACTTCGTAAGGTCCAGCCAAAGAAACGAGCGTTTTGGTGCTGAATATGCTCTTACAGAATTCTGTAACGATCTACTCTCTATGGTTTTCTTGCTCAACCGTTCATTTACCCCTTTTTATAAATGGCGGCATCGTGCTGTGGCCTCCCTCCCAATCCTTGGGGAGGAGATACATAGTAAGATTGATCTTCTTTTACAGACAAACGATAAAGAAGAACAAACACAGTACATCGAAGATATGGTCAAAGGGATTATCACAACATTACACAATCAAAATTTGTCTTCAAATACGAGTGATTTCCTACTTGAACATGCGGGTGAAATTCATAGTAAGATAACTGATGCGAAACTTGGAGCCAGAATGAATGTGGTTCAGTAGAGCAGGACAAAACTCTCTTAATTTTTAATACAATCAAGAAAAACATATGAAATCTTCCAGTGAATTAATCTCAGAAATAGTAGAAATTGAGCTTAAAATGTTTCTTGCAGTGCCCGGTGATGGCTCAGGAAGCTGTCAGCAAAATCCAGGAGCCTTTAAAATACATCGCAAAGCACAGTTTTGTATCTGGTCCAATGAGACCTTATCAAGCTATCTGGCCGATCTCACAAGGGCTGAACAGATCGGTGATAATCTGATGACTAAAAAATACGCTATTATCCAGGGACTTATCCCAGAAAGTAACAATTCCCCACACCTCAATGACATCCTCCAGATACAGCTCGACTGGCAGGAAGAAATGCTCAACAACCATCCTAAATTTAAAGGTAAAGCAAGACCACTCACAGACGACGAGGCTGCAACCCAGCTTGTCTCTTTTAAAAGTTATGCAAAAGGTGAACTTGAGACCTATTCTGAGAAAACCTTAGAATTCCTTTATCGTGATTTGAAAGGGCTTCTGGAAAAAGATGTTAACGGCTCCCAAGAGATTTACACGACCCTTGTTAAAATTGCCTCCACTACGCAGAAAAATTAATAACATCAAACAAAGTGTGTCACTATGCAAGACGAAACCAGACTCAACGGCTCCATATGGTCAGACCGCGACAACAGTAAGGCTACGACCATAAATCCCCCTATCTACAAAGGTTCAACGGTCATCTTTGACAACTATGCCGACATGGTAAAGATCAACCGCGGCGAGTACAACGGAATAATCTACGGTACCGATCGGCTTCCAACCCAGCGACAGTTCGAAGAGGCTTTACGAGAACTCGAAGGTGGCACACTTACACGCATCCTCCAGTCAGGAATTGCTGCAATCCAGACGGTGCTCATGGCTTTTTGTAAAAGTGGAGACCATATTCTCATCTGCGATAACACCTATGGACCCGGTCAACATTTTTGCAAAAGCATTTTGAGTAAATTTAATATTGCCCACACCCTCATCCCCCCAAACACTGGAAGTGACATAGAGCAGTATATCCAGGACAACACTGTTCTGATTCTTCTTGAATCTCCTGGGTCCATCACCTTTGAGTTACAAGACATCCCCGCCATAACTGAGATTGCAAGGCAGAAAAACATTGTAACAGTCATGGACAACACCTGGGCGACCCCACTCTTTTTAAAACCCCTTAGCCTTGGTGTGGATGTATCGTTGCATTCTGTAACCAAATATATTTCCGGTTATTCAGATGTTCTGGCTGGCGCTGTCACACTGGGAGAAAAATACGCCTCTTTATTTGATACATTCTACAACCTCATGGAGATTTACACTCCAGGAGAAGATTGCTATCTCTCACTTCGGGGTCTGCATTCCCTTGGACCACGCCTGCGTCAGCATGAGCAGTCTGCACTTACCATTGCCAAATGGCTTGAAAACCATAGTCTTGTTGACCAGGTGATGCACCCAGCACTCCCCTCCCACCCTGAGCACCATATATGGAAAAGGGATTTCAAAGGATCTTCTGGCCTCTTCGGTTTCACCTTCAAAACTGATTACAATGAGGAACAGTTGGGAAGGTTTATAGATTCCCTCAATCTTTTTCATCTGGGATTTAGCTGGGGAGGTTATAAAAGCCTTGTGACAGCAGGAAAAATTAAGAGATCAACTCCATGCAGATACGAGAATAAAACAATTATCCGTCTCAATATTGGATTGGAAGACTGCGACGATCTACAAAATGACATTGAGGCCAGTTTAGCCAAGCTGTCATAACGACATAAATATACGTCCAAACAAACAGATGAGTCCGTTAATTTACTAAGCTTTTGGTTTGAGATCGAGGCATACGAAAAAATAACCACAGGCATATATCTAATATTCCGAGGATTATTTTTTTCTTATAACGAAGATATCGGGTCAATAAGCAGTAAATCAACGGGCTCATAGATAACCTTTAACGAGAGCTCCCTTTGCCCCTCCAGCCACTACAAAACATCGCAACTAGCACAAAAACAAAAGAGAAATTGGTCGATAGTCTCCAGCCGCCACCTGAGGTGGCTGAAGGCGTCTGTTGAGGCCCTAAGGCGGATCCACGGTCTGGTGGAAATGAACAAGCTGGCTACAACATACTCTCTTTTGTTGAGGATTTTATCCCAACCAGTGTGGGTAAAGTACCTCGGGTCTCAACCACTCTTAGTAAGAGTGATCTCTTGGGATCCATTGGTGCCAGAACCGGATTTTATAGAAATAATTACAAAGTCACTCCAGGTCTTTACTGTACAGGAGCGCCGGACAGGAATTCTCCTGTACTTGTAACGGCCAATTATAAACTCAGCTTTGACGCTCTCAGACAAGAACTTGGTTCGCAACACAGCTGGATACTCGTTGTTGATACAAGAGGAATAAACGTCTGGTGCGCTGGTGGCAAAGGAACCTTTTCAGCAGAAGAGATTGCATATCAGGTAAAAAAAGCGAACCTTCATGAAATCGTAGACCACAGAAACCTCATCCTTCCACAACTCTGCGCAAATGGTGTGGCCCTTCACAAACTGAAATCACTCTGTGGTTTTCGTGGTACATTCGGCCCTGTTAAAGCTAGTGATCTCACCCAATTCCTACAAACTGGCTGTGCAAGTGAGGAGATGCGAAGTGTCACCTTTGACATTAAAGAACGCGCAGTCCTCATTCCTCTTGAAATCTGCATGTTGTGGAAACAGTTCCTTCTGATCACTCTTTTCTTTTTTGTCTTCTCAGGCATTTCAAAAGATGTTTTCAGCCTTGGTCTTGCTCTGCAAAGAGGTACAACTTTAACCCTGGCAACCTTGCTGGCCGTGTTTTCTGGTGCTGTCCTTACCCCTCTGTTTCTACCATGGATACCCGCAAGATCCTTCTGGGTTAAAGGCTCCATCACAGGGGGAGTTGTACTGCTTTTCTACTCCATGGTGAAACCAGCAACACTCTCAACAATAGACTTTGTAGCCATAATTTCCTTAGTAGTAAGCTGTTCATCCTATCTTGCTATGAACTTTACAGGATCGACAGTGTACACTTCTCTTTCAGGGGTGGAAAAAGAAATGCGAAAGGGTCTTATTTTTCAGGTTGCTTTAGCAATCTTGTTCATTGTGCTCTGGTTGATCAGTGCATTTATCTAACCCCGGTAAAGTGGAAAATCTATGAAAGACATGAGATATCTTGATGGTACTGCCATCCTCAAACTCAATGAGGAAAAATGTATCGGCTGTGGCAACTGTGAGCTCGTCTGCCCCCACAGAGTTTTCAAGGTTATTGATGGTAAAGCACAGATCATCGACTACGATGGTTGTATGGAATGTGGGGCTTGTTCTACAAACTGTCCGGTAGAGGCAATTTACGTCAACCCGGATGATGGCTGCGGTTGTGCCGCCTACATTATAAATAGCTGGATCCAGAAGCTTACAGGTAAAAAGTCATCCCAATGCGGTTAAGAGCAGTCTTTAGGAGCTAAACCCTTGCCCTAGGAGGCTGTCTGAGAATGGCCTCTTGTAGTCTGCGCTTACCAGCCCAAACTCTTCGGAATTCTCAAAAAATAATGCTCGCAGGTAAGCTTGACTCCGATATCAACTATATGGTTGTGCTTATTTTGTGAGAATTTCTCGATTTTGACCCAAATTCCTATTCTCGGACAAGCTCCTAGCCTGACACGGCAAAACTATTTACCATCGCAATTTACACTGCTCTTTTGTACATTCACACACATCTAAATTTTCAATCTCCACATTAAAAAATATTCAAGTTCATAACAACAGGACAACACGCTATGGAAATTAATACAGATACGACAATAATTGGTTTTATAGGCATTGGGGTTATGGGAAAGAGTATGGTTTTTCACCTCATGGAGGCTGGATATGAAGCCCATATTTATACCAGAACAAAGGCAACCGCAGAGGCACTTCTGGCTAAAGGTGCCATCTGGGAAGAAACACCTGGAAAGGTCGCAGCGGCCGCAGACGTCACCATAACTATTGTCGGCTACCCCAAAGACGTAGAGGAAGTGTATTTGAGTGAGGACGGTATTCTTGCTAACTGCAGCCCAGGAAATATCGTTATCGACATGACAACCTCAAGCCCAAAACTTGCAGAAACGATTTATAACGCTGCTAAAGAGAGAGGAGTCGCGTCTCTTGATGCGCCTGTTTCAGGTGGGGATACTGGTGCAAAAAACGGTACGTTGTCCATCATGGTTGGAGGAGATAAGGCCACCTTTGAGACCGTCGCCCCTATCTTTGACCTCATGGGAAAAAATGTTGTCTTCCAAGGTGCATCTGGCAGCGGACAGCACTGTAAGATGGCTAATCAGATTGCAATTGCGTCTACCATGATGGGCGTTTGTGAGTCCATTCGCTACGCAGAAAAAGCAGGCCTGGATCCTGTGACTGTTCTCAAGAGTATCGAGTCCGGAGCTGCTGGAAGCTGGTCACTTTCCAACCTTGCTCCACGAATAATCAAGAATGATTTTGATCCTGGTTTCTACGTCAAACACTTCATCAAAGACATGGGTATTGCACTGGAATCAAGTGAAAACATAGGTCTTTCAGCAAAAGGTCTTGCTCTTGCAAAATCCCTTTACGACCAGGTCGCTGAAGACGGTGGCGAAAATCTTGGAACCCAGGCTCTGTATAAAAACTACAAGTAATTTCCCTACAGATCAAAAGCACATGTAAGGGAGGGCGCAATCTCCCCCTCCCTTTAAAACACCGTTAATATTGATGGCTTCGTGGACGATATTAACGGTTGCCATGTGTTCTGCCCCAGCATTTCAATGCATATTACTATCTATTTTCATTCTTTCTGAGCTTTAACTACCTGAATAAAAAATTCACCTCCATTGATTTTTGTGATAGTCTTTAAATATAGTTTTTCAGCTTGACAATAATGAGCCAACTGGCTGATGTCACTTCCATACATAAGCACAGAACCACTGAGTAAATCTCAAAAAACATCTTCTTATTGCCATCAACCTGACATCGTAGTTAATTAAAGAAAGAAGAGAGAGATCACGTTGTCATGCCACCTCCATATTTTCAGGATTAACTTTAAAGCGTCTCGAGCTACATCGATTCAGATGCAGGCTTTAGGGGATAGAAAAGTAAGCGTTGCAGCAAGTACAGGAGTACACCAAAGGAATACCCGAAACAACCACCTCAGCTATGCTCCGTATTTAAACGCGGCTCACTTGAGAGACGGTTTCAAGCTCAGCAGGAGACAGGCGG
>JBLHNU010000115.1:0-9464 GCA_047622095.1 Desulforhopalus sp. | reverse complement strand
GTCTTACCCCGATAAACGGGATAAACATCTCTAAGGAATAAATTCCTAAGAGTTGCTAAATTATATAAGAGCTCGGTTTTCGAATTACGAAAACTTGCTCCATTGTGACCGAAGTCACGTTGGGCTCGTTTGCTTATGTGTTGTTATTTAGTTTTCAAGGATCGATAAACGCTTCGTTAACTCTCGAAGTGTCTCGCGGCTTAATGTCCGCGACGAGCTGTTCACTCTAGTAAACTTTGAAGTTGTTGTCAACTAAAAAGTTATTTTGTTTTCGCTGTTTAGCTAACTGATGAAGATCAACATCTGGCCGAATTGGCTGTTTGTTTTTCCCCGTGCTCAACAACGAGCGGCAAACTACAGGATCACACCGATCGAGTCAACACTTAAATCATACATTCCTCTCTTTTATTGCTTTTGTCTTAATATACTAAATAGAGGTATCTGATAACCCAACAATATATAGTACTGAATATTTCAAAATATGTGATGGTCATTTGAATGATCTTTGTCTTGAAAAATTTACACTGTTTCGCTATTATGCGCGCCTGTTTTTCAATTAAATATCATTTCTTCCATTACATATAGAGGTTTTTATGAATGTCACAGTTTTTGGGGTTGGTTATGTTGGGCTCGTTCAAGCTGCTGTTCTTGCGGATGTTGGCCATAATGTATGTTGTGTGGATGTCGACGCCAGTAAAATTGAAGGGTTGAAGAATGGGGTGATTCCTATTTTTGAACCTGGTTTGAATGAACTTGTATTAACTAACTATGAGAAGAAGCGGATTACTTTTACCACTGACTCTGAATATGGCATTAACCATGGCGATCTTCAATTTATTGCTGTGGGCACTCCGCCTGATGAAGATGGTAGTGCAGATTTGCAATACGTTTTATCTGTTGCAGGCACTATTGCCAAGCATATGACTGAGGGGAAAATTGTAATTGACAAGTCTACTGTTCCCGTTGGTACAGCAGACAAAGTGAAGGCTCATATGGTTCAAATTCTGGTCGAGCGTGGTGTCGAATTTCCACTTCACATAGTTTCAAACCCAGAGTTTTTGAAAGAAGGCACTGCACTCGAAGATTGTATGCGACCTGAACGGATTATAATTGGAACAGATAGTCCAGAAGTAGAGGTTCAGATGAGGGAGCTATACGAACCATTTAGTCGTAATCACGACAAAATTATGATCATGGATGTGCGTAGTGCTGAGTTTACCAAATACGCAGCTAATTGTTTGTTGGCTACAAAAATTTCCTTTATGAATGAGATGTCTAATCTTGCCGAAAGACTAGGTGTTGATATTGAACAGGTTCGTAGAGGGATTGGCTCAGATTCCCGAATTGGATATCAATTCATTTATCCTGGCTGTGGTTATGGAGGTTCTTGTTTTCCAAAAGATGTTCAGGCTCTTGAGAGGTCAGCCAATGAAATTGGCTATGACGCTAAGATTTTAAAAGCCGTAGAAAGTGTAAATTATAAACAGAAAGAAAAACTGTTCGAACACGTTTCCTCATTTTATAAGAACGGGATTGAAGGCAAAACATTTGCAATATGGGGCCTTTCTTTCAAACCTAATACAGATGACATGCGTGAGGCTTCTAGTAGAGTGCTTATGGAATCCCTTTGGAAGGCTGGAGCTAAGGTTCAGGCCTATGATCCAGAAGCCATGGAAGAGGCACAACGTATTTATGGTACAAGAGATGACCTTACTCTCATGGGGACCAAAGAGGCTGCTTTGCATGGTGCCGATGCTCTCGTCATTGTGACAGAATGGAAAAGTTTTCGGGTACCTGACTTTGATCGCTTACTGGAAGAACTTAAAGATAAGATTATCTTTGATGGTCGAAATCTCTATGATCCAAAACGCATCGAATCAATGGGACTTGCCTATTATGGTATAGGACGAGGCCGTTCTATCGATTTGTAACATAGAGGGGAGGCTTTGCCTCCCTTTTCTTATTTAGAGCGAAGGTTTTTCTGTTCTTAACTATCATGAGTAAATATGCCTACTAATATTGAGTACATTGAAAAAGACGAAGCTGTATATGTTGCAGGCCACAGAGGCATGGTGGGTGCAGCTATTGTGCGTAAGTTGCAGGGGCTTGGTTGTAATAACATTATTACAAGAACCCATAGAGAGCTGGACCTTACGGATCAGGCGGCTGTAAAGCTATTTTTTACAGAAAATAAGATAGACAGAGTGATTATTGCTGCGGCTAAAGTTGGTGGAATACATGCTAACAATGTGTTTCCGGCTGAATTTATATACATCAATTTGATGATCCAGTCCAACCTCATTCACCATTCTTATCTTGCTGGGGTTAAGCATCTTCTCTTTCTTGGCTCGTCTTGTATTTATCCAAAGTTTGCTCCGCAACCAATGGCAGAAAAGCACTTGTTAACTGACATTCTAGAGCCTACTAATGAGGCATATGCTATCGCTAAAATAGCAGGGATAAAGATGTGTGAATCGTATAATAGGCAGTACGGCACATCTTATCGTTCAGTTATGCCGACAAATCTGTTTGGGCCTGGGGATAACTATCACCTAGAAAATAGTCATGTTATTCCTGCAATGTTGCGCAAATTTCATCTGGCAAAACTCGCACAGCAAGGTGATCTTGATGGAATAGTTGAAGATGAGAAAAGATATGGTTTTATTCCTGACGATATTCAAATGGCGATTGGCTATAATTCTGAAAAGCAAGAGTTGCTTGAAGGAGTTGTCCCCCAGGTGATTCTCTGGGGATCTGGTTCACCCAAAAGAGAATTTCTTCATGTCGATGACATGGCAGCCGCTTGCATACATGTAATGAGTATAGATCAGTGGAATTTTGAAGGTGATAATCCATCGTTTTTGAATGTTGGGACCGGCAGAGATATTACAATTCGTGAGACTGCAGGTATTATCGCAGATCTTGTGGGGTTTACAGGTGAGACTAAATACAACAGTGATCAGCCTGATGGGACGCCGAGGAAGTTGCTCGATACAACGAGGATTAATGGGCTTGGTTGGTCGCCTGCCTTGGATTTTAAAGCTGGCCTTGCAGATGCTTACAGTGCCTATAAATCACAGAAGTAGATTTAAAGTAACAGGAAGGCTGTTTATTAATGGGTGTAATTATGGAAAATTGCACCCATTTGTGTTGTTAACCTATATGAAGACGAAATTGATCAATCAATTCGCCCCTGATCGTTTTATGGTTGAGGTGGTAAATATCTTCAGGAAAGAGGAGTTCCATAACCCCTGAATCAAAAATTCTTTTCACCTCATATTCGTCATGTGAAACGTCGTGTCTATACATATAGTTGAGCCAGCTTTGATTGGTATGGATTATAAATTCAACCCGCATGCCTCCTAGCCTTGCGAAAAACTTCATCATTTCTGTCTTGCTACTTGACCCTGTGCTCGTTGATTTATACGGTGATTTGCCTGTGAGGGTATCAGAGATATCTTCCAAAACCATAAAACTGTCCGCCTTTGACGCACTGCGCGTTAGATGATCCTGGAATATCTTTATATCAGTTACAGAATTCAACACTGCCATCAATCCTAATTCATCATCGACAGCAATGGATGGGTTCTTTTCATTTTTACGTAAGAGCTTTAATACTTTTGCTTCTGGTGGCTTTTTTCTAATGGAAACATATATGGGGATTTCGTTATTCCCACTGAAAAAACGTCTTCGTTTTAGCAGAGTTAATTTACTTTCTTTTGAGAGTACTATTTCTTTTGCGGCTTGAGGAGACAAGGGGGTGACTTCCGTGCAGCTGAAATCGTCTTTTGAATGTTTGGAGTGAAGATAGACCACATCAAGTTCCCCAATTTTGAGACTGCTGCTCCACACATAATCGTTGAGAAAGTGAAGGAACTTTGAAAATTTTTCTTCGGTTGCAGTTTCTGTTTCTCGTTGGTCAATGGATCCAGCAAGATTCATGAGTACGAGTTTACGACGCGCCTCAAAGCGAGCTTTTTTGCTATAACGATTATCAAACATGGTGAGAAGTAGGACAACAGGGTCGTTTGCCACCTCTATCTCATTTGTGGTAGCAATATATGACGCATATTGATTAAGTAATTTACCCTTAAGTGAGTTGATTACGGCGTCAGCAGTGCGTGCGTACTGGTGCACCCGTGCTTCTATTTCCCGAGGTGTTCCATTTAAACCGAACATGTTGCCAAGGAGTGCGCAGGCACGTTTGCTTCTTTTTTCCTGTGTATATGGATTCTTCAGAAGTTCGTTCAGCTGTGCAAAACTGGTTATATCTAAAAAAGTAAAAACCTGATTTCTTAAAGCCCTGTACTTTGTCGTGTTGAGTCGATTTTTACAGAGGTTTTTGACCCAGCGTCTTGTGGAGGGGGAAAAGGGGCTATGGATGTTAATGCTTTCTTCGACAGCAAGGGGACCTTGTTGTTGAAGGGAGGTGAACACACTGTCTTCACTTATTATTGACATCAATTAATCCTAAGATTTCCTTTTAATGGGAGGTATTTCTTTTTCGTGTTGCAGAGAGGAAATACTTTTATAATAACTCTGTTTTCTGAGGGAAGAATGTGCAGATACAATTCTTGCTTGCAAAAGCAAAGTTTACAATAGACGAGCTGTAAAAAGAAGCAACTATTTTATCCCGTAAATGGTGCTTGAAGTTTTTATGGAAAATTGTTACGGGAAACGTTACTAAGTCTGTTTCTATTAATCTCCTTTTACCAAAACTCTGTGAGAGAATATAATATGTATAGAAATTTCAGTATTGTTCCTAAAATTATGTTTGGTCGAGGCTCATTCAATCAGTTGGCGGATGTTATCGCACCAGAGCGGGTTACTCCTGATTCCTATTTTGTCTTTGTACTTGATGATGTTTTTATTGGCAAACCACTTGAAGGTAGAATTCCCCTTGAAAAAGGAGATTTACTTCTTCATGTCAATGTTGATGATGAGCCTAAGACCAGTTACATAGATGCTTTGGTCGCGCAAATTAGAGAATACAGTCCCGTTAAACCTGATGGTATTGTTGGCATAGGTGGTGGTTCGACCATGGATATCGCAAAAGCGATTTCCCTGCTTTTAAATAATCCAGGTTCTTCTGCCGATTATCAAGGTTGGGATTTGATTGAGAATCCCTCTATATACCATCTGGCTATACCGACCCTTGCTGGTACTGGTGCAGAAATATCGAGAACCACAATTCTCACAGGGCCTGTGAAGAAATTAGGAATCAATTCGGATTACACTATTTATCATCAGCTCATCCTAGACCCAGAACTTGTAGCAGATGTACCACAGGACCAGTGGTTCTATACCGGGATGGATTGTTATATCCATGATGTTGAATCGTTGCGGGGAACATTTATAAATGAATTTAGCAAATCCTATGGAGAAAAGTCTATAGATCTTTGCCGTCAGGTGTTTCTAGAGGATCATCCGGATAAAGACGATAAATTGATGATGGCATCATATTTTGGAGGAATGTCTATTGCCTACTCTCAGGTCGGTGCCTGCCATGCCCTCTCATATGGACTCTCATATGTTTTGGGAATCCATCATGGAATTGGATGTTGCATCGCCTTTGATGTACTAGAGGAAATCTATCCTGAAGGGGTGGAAGAGTTTCGACTGATGATGAAAAAGCATAATATTCAATTACCTAAAAATATCACAGCTGATATGAGTGATGATGCCATTGAACTTATGGTGACAACAGCATTAAATCTTGTACCTCTCTGGGAAAATTGTCTTGGACCGAATTGGGAAAAACTTATGACTCGCGAAAGATGTAAAAAATTATATCTCAGGATGTAAGATGTTGCTGAACAGATCGTGTATGAAAGGATGCCAGCGAGCACTACCTATAGTTTTGGGTTATGTACCTATAGGTTTTGCTTATGGTGTTCTTGCAGGTAAAAGTGGCATTTCTGAGACAAACACCCTGCTTATGTCACTTATTGTCTTTGCAGGGTCTGCTCAATTTATAGCTGTTGGGCTTTTTGCAAGTGGCACGGGGCCGGCTGCTATTATACTCACTACCTTTGTCGTAAATCTTAGGCATATGCTCATGGCTGCAGCTCTTGCTCCTTATTTAGATGGGTGGAAGCGACGGTATCTTGCATTCTTTTCGTATCAACTCACCGATGAGACCTTTGCTCTGCATTCATCTAGAGCGGTAGACTTAAAGGAATGCAGAGAAGAGGCTTTATCACTTAATATGACGGCTCAACTCTCCTGGGTGATGGGGACAGGATTTGGCATTGTAGCTTCAGGGGTTATCGGAGACGTAAAGCCTTTAGGGCTGGATTACGCACTTGCTGCAATGTTTATTGGATTGCTGGTTGGTCAGTGTGAAAATAAGATCCGTATTCTAACGGCAATCTTATCTGGCGGGATTGCAACAGGGCTCTATCTTCTTGGTTTGCATCAATTTCATATTATTTTTGCGACGGTTATTGGTGCTACATTGGGGTTAGGGGTGGAACAATGGATCAAACGTTGATTTTCTGGACCATTGTCGGGATGGCAGTGGTTACGTACGTTCCACGACTATTACCTTTACTGTTTCTGAGTGGAAAAAACTTACATCCACTTCTTGCTGCGTGGCTTCGATTTGTTCCACCTGCAGTACTTGCTGCTATGCTTGTGCCTTCACTTTTTATCCGCGATGACGTTGTCGATATAGGTTTTGAAAATTTGTTTCTCTGGGCGGCAGTTGTTGCTTTTCCAGTAGCCATAAAATTTAAAAGTTTATCCGCAACGGTTCTTGTCGGAATGGGTCTTGTTGCCTTAGGCCGTTATCTCGGCCTTGGGGCATAGGGTAAGACTTCCTTATTTATGTTAGATACGTTTTCTTCCTCTGATCGAAGTTTTCTTGTAGAACAGCTCATCCATTGGTTTCGTGAAACTAAACGAGATCTGCCATGGCGGCAAACCTATGACCCATATCACGTCTGGATTTCTGAGATTATGTTGCAACAGACCCAGATGGAGCGGGGAGTTCAGTATTTTCTAAGGTGGATTGAACGTTTTCCTGCTGTAGAAGATGTCGCTTGTGCTAGCGAAGATGATATTCTTAAGTACTGGGAAGGTCTTGGGTACTATGCCAGAGCCAGGAATTTACATAAGGCTGCAAAGGAGATCACGGAAAGGCTGTCTGGAAAAGTGCCTGCAGATTACGAAACTCTACTTAGCCTACCAGGCATTGGGCCTTATACTGCCGCTGCGGTTTCGAGCATTGCGGGAAATAATGATGTCGCAGTCATTGATGCCAATGTGAATAGGATTTTTGCCAGAATTTTCAATATAGATGAGCCTGTTAAAAATAAAGGTTCTCAACAAAAGATTCACCACATTGCAAATACATTGCTTCCAAAAGGGCAGGCACGAATTTTCAATCAAGCCTTAATGGATTTTGGTGGTCTTGTGTGTACTCCTAAAAGTCCTTGTTGCGATAAATGCCCAGTACAGCGACTATGTGTTTCTTTTAAACAAGGGATAGTTGGGCTTCGTCCTGTATTAAAACCCCCAAAGAAATCGGTACTGATGTTGCGGCATGTCGCAATCATTATAAGCGATGGCAAAATATTTATGCACAAACGCAAGAGTTCAGCCGTCTGGGGAGGTTTGTGGGATTTTCCAGGTGGGGAGGCAATAGTAGAAGATGTCGAAAAAAAAGAGTTAGATTTGGTGGCTGAGGTGAGAGGGGAGACAGGGCTAGCTATCATAGAAGGAAAATTCCTGGTACAGGTGTCTCACCAGTACACCCACCATAAAGTAACCCTCCGGTCATCCTTTTGTAGATTAGTGGATGAAAGGGAACGAATTTTGGAAAATGAAATTGCTATAAGAAGCAAGTGGGTAACGCCAAGAGAAATGGATAGCTTAGCTTGTCCTTCCGGGGTGCGAAAGGTTATAGAGTATTTAAAAACAGAAAGGCCGGGAATGTTCAGCAACAACGACGCCTGCTAAATTTCACCGACCTTGATCCATGTTAAATAAATTCTGTATGATCTTATTCTAGATATCGCTGTTCTTCGAGGTACAGTAAAATTTCCTGAACTGCTTCCATAGGTGTCATGTTACTCGTGTCGATGGTTAGCTCTGGATTAGATGGGTTGATGTATGGATCTGTGATGCCGGTAACGCCTTTTACTTTACCAGCTCTAGCTTTTGCGTAGAGGCCTTTGCGATCGCGTTGTTCACAGACTTCAAGCGGTGTGGCAATATGTACCTCTACATATCCACCATAGCCTGATATCAGCTCTCTGTTAGCCTGCCTTGATTCCTCATAGGGGGCAATCGGTGCACAAAGAGCTATCCCACCATTTTTTGTAATCTCACTTGCAACAAAACCTATCCGTGTAATGTTGAGATTGCGATGTTCTTTTGAAAAGGTAAGCTCTGAGGAAAGATTCTGTCTCACAATATCCCCGTCGAGCAAGGTGACTGGTCTGTCGTTCATTTCCATGAATTTAACAAGCAAGACCTTAGCAATAGTTGATTTACCAGATCCAGAAAATCCAGTGAAAAAGACAGTAAAGCCTTGTTTTGATCTGGGGGGAAATGACTTTTGGAGTTCTGCCACGACCTCAGGATATGAAAACCATTCTGGTATTTCCTCTCCTTTTAAAAGTTTGTGTTGAAGCTCTGCAGAACTGATAGTTGCGACATCTGAGTTGTCTTGACCGTCTAGTACGATATATTTTTTTGTAGATTGCTGGTATCCCATTGTTTGTTGAGGCACCATTTCAATTCCAGTTTCTTCTGCATATTGTGCAACAAGTTCTTGAGCTCCGCCAAGTGGATAAAAATGACCATTGGAAGTGCCAAGCTTGAAAGGGTCTGCGTGGTCTGGTGCAACCATAAAATGACTGCAGCCAAAATTTTTACGTGTGATAGCCTGCCAAAGAGCCTCAATAGGACCAGCTTTTCTACTTGCAAAAGGTGTTAAACCAAGTTTGAGCATATTGCCTGGAAATTTACTGGAAAAAGCCTGGTAGCAACGTATCTGGGTATAATACTCAAGGGCTCCAGGGTGAGTGAGGTCAGCTACCGGTTGGAGAAAAAGTGCTGCACTATGTTCTCTTGCGGCATTCAGCACCATCTCCCTGTGGGCACAGTGTAGATAGTCATCGGTGTGAAAACCGAGTACCCTGCGCCAGCCATTCATGCTAAAAGTACGGGCTGTTTCTGAAGGGGTTAAGCGAAGCTCTCTGAAATCGTAATGAATTGGCAGGCTGACACCTTCAAGGCTACCGCCTATATACCAGTTTCCATTTCTGTCATAAAGCTGCCGTACTCCAGGGTGTTCTGAGGGGTCATCTGTTCCGTAGATAGCTTTTGCTTCGTAAGCGCCCCACAAACCGCTTCTAGCATTACCCCATAAACTATGTTCCCGTGAGCACTTTCAAATTCAAGGAGGTGTACATGGAACCATCACAGGAATCGATTTCAAAATCAAAGCAAAAATA
>JBLHNU010000114.1:0-9480 GCA_047622095.1 Desulforhopalus sp. | reverse complement strand
GTAAAAAGGTCATTCAAAGCTTCAGATGGCTAAGGCAAAAAGTTTGATATACAGGTAAGCGATAGACTCCGAGGCGTAGTGTTTTTTGCGGAGACAGGACTATACATATGGTATGTCTTGTCTTCGTGAAAAAACTACAACGCAGTAGATCGGACTTTTTACGACGCCATCAAGATTTAGGTTATAGAGTAAATGGGAAGGGCAGAAACGGTTACTGTATTTTTTCTGACAACCATCAAATTGTAACGGGGAGGATGAATTATGTTTATCAGCGTTTTAGACCTTTTTAAAATCGGTATTGGCCCTTCAAGCTCTCACACCATGGGTCCTATGATTGCTGCATTGGAGTTTCGCAGTGTGGCTGAGACATTGATTCAAAAAAAAAGTACTCAACTACCTGTTACTGTTCGCTGTACTCTCAAAGGATCTCTTTCTTATACCGGTAAAGGACATTCCACTGATAAGGCAGTTGTTTTAGGATTACATGGACATGCACCTATTGATTTGGTGAGTGAAGATGTATCAGTGCTTATAGGGCAAATCTGGTCAACACATCATGTGTCGGGGCTTGAATCAATTTTATTTTCAGCTGAAACTGATATTATTTTTGATCTTGGTCCTGCGCTGCCAGAACATCCTAATGGAATGTTGTTTGATATTATCGATGCAAAAGGAAACTGTATCTTAACCCGAACATATTTTTCCATAGGTGGCGGCTTTTTAAGTACTCCAGAAACAATTAGTTCTATTGAAGCGCCTTTGAAAATGAGGGAAAAAAGCGTCTACCCTTATCCATTTGATTCGGCCAAAGAAATGTTGAGACTGGCGAAGAAAAGTGGTCTGTCGATAGCCGAGATGAAGCGGGAAAATGAGCTTACAGATATTTCAAACAAAGAACTTAATACCAAGCTTGATGAAATATGGAATGCTATGCAAACCTGCGTAGAACGTGGCTTGCAAACAGAAGGTGAACTAGCTGGTGGCCTCGGGGTAAAGCGTAGAGCAAAAAAAATACTCAGCCACCTGCAGGATAATAATCCGCCGAATGTTAATGAATGGCTATGTGCGTACGCCTTTGCAGCATCTGAGGAAAACGGTAGTGGGCATATGGTGGTAACTGCGCCAACTAATGGCGCTGCCGGTGTGATTCCTGCCGTTATCTACTATGGCATAAAGCATTTAGACATTAGTGTAGAGCAGATCCGTGTGTTTTTACTTACAGCGGCCGCAATTGGTGGCTTAATTAAGCACCGCAGTTCAATTTCAGGAGCTGAGGTAGGTTGCCAGGGAGAGGTTGGCTCAGCCTCTGCAATGGCAGCGGCTGGTTTATGCGCTATACAAGGTGGAACTCCTATGCAGGTGGAACATGCAGCAGAAATGGCTCTGGAACATCATCTTGGTATGACCTGCGATCCTGTGGCTGGCCTCGTCCAGGTTCCTTGCATTGAGCGAAATGGCTTTGGAGCTGTGAAAGCATTTACCGCGTCAAGCCTCGCGCTACTAGACGAAGGCCAACATTTCATGCCTCTTGACAGTTGTATAGCTGCCATGAAACAAACAGGCCTTGAGATGTCAGAAAAATTTAAGGAAACCTCACTTGGTGGTCTTGCTATCAGTTACACGGAATGTTAATTAGCCCACCCTAAAATGGTACACGACGATTTGCATTGAGCAGAGCTGGAACGCCACCATTATCTACCGCCTCCTGATATCGATAAAATGTATCTCGTGATAAGCTCATTACTCTACATGCTTGAGAAACGTTCCCGAGTTCTTCCGCGAGATTCAAAAGACCTGTCTTGTGTTTAATGATTGGATTGTTAGAATGCAACAGAGCCTCACCGCCTCTTTCTTTCATTAGTTCCTTAATGTCACGATAGCTCAGGCTATACCGCAGGTACCAGAAAACAGCTTGAAGAACGATACACTTCGGAAAATGCCCACCGTGAAACCTTTCCTTGCTTCCATGGCCTTAAATCAGCGTTGGTCGTCTTCTCTGATCTCTTTGTGTTTTGCACTGGGGTTCCTCCAAACACAACCTCGCGTTTAAGCTCTTGCCATCGATTAGTGTTTCATGTTAAGCACTTGACCCAACATAGGATCACACACAGGTTTTTTTAACCCCATTAGTTCACGCCCATGCCGGGCGCACCCAATGCCCTCATCCGACGCTACGTAAAATCCAAAGCGCGGCGATGAAAAAATAACAGGTTACATATAATTGATATTTCGAGGATTATTATTTCCACATAATGCGGAGATCGGGCGAAAAGGCCGTAAATCAACGGCCTCATCTATGTTGCGTAAGATAGTAGGTCCCGGCCTCAGTCTGATTCTTTTTGCGGCGGCTGTCTGGTTGTTGCACAATGAATTGAGAGCGTATCATCTGGAAGATATCCTGCCCGCCTTCAGTTCAATTCCCGCCGCACATCTGTTGGCGGCTGCAGGGTTGACAGTACTAAGCTACGCTGTGATGACCGGCTACGATATCCTCGCCATGCGCTATATCCAGTATCCGCTGTCTTATGCTAAAATTGGCCTGGCATCCTTTATTGGTTATGCCTTCAGCAACAATATGGGGATGTCCATGATTGCCGGGGCTTCGGTGCGGTATCGTCTCTATTCGGCCTGGGGACTGTCGGCCCTGCAAATCACCCAGGTGGTAGCGTTTTGCTCCCTGACGCTGTGGTTGGGATTTTTCAGCCTGGGAGGTGTGGTATTTCTGATCGAACCCCTGACGATTCCAGCGGCAATCCATCTGGCGCTGCCTTCCCTGCGCGCAATCGGAATGGTTATGTTGGCGGTTGTATTGGCGTGTGGGACTGTAACGACTGCCAAAAGAACTGCTATCAAAATTCGCGAATGGGAAATAAAGCTTCCCTCCTTCCGTCTGTTCGTTTCTCAGCTCATCATCGCGGCGTTGGACTGGATGCTGGCAAGCCTTGTTTTGTTTGTGTTGCTGGGCCCCGGCAGCGTGATGTCCTATCCGGAATTTTTGGCAGTCTACCTGCTGGCCCAACTGGCCGGACTTGTCAGTCAAGTCCCCGGAGGACTGGGCGTGTTCGAAACGATTATTGTGGTGATGCTCTCCACCAGGTTGCCGGCGAATCAAATATTCGGTGCTTTGCTGGCTTATCGCGCGTTTTACTACTGGCTGCCGCTGGGTACAGCCGCGCTATTGCTTGGCTTGCAGGAGATCCTGCGCAAAAGACAGCAGGTGGTTGCCTTCGTTCAACTCTTTGACCAGCGGGTTTCTCCAATGGTTCCCCAGGTGCTTGCTGTTACGGTGTTTCTGGTGGGTGCCATTTTACTGTTCTCCGGTACCACGCCTACCCTTGAGCAGCGCATCGTTTTTTTTAAAAATCTGGTCCCGTTGTCCCTTTTGGAGCTTTCACACTTTATCGGCAGTATTGCCGGAATGGGGTTGCTGTTGTTGGGTCGAGGGTTACAGCGTCGACTCGATGCTGCTTATAATCTGACCATCGGACTTCTGATTGCCGGCATTATCGCTTCATTGGCCAAAGGATTCGATTATGAGGAGGCTGTTGCGTTGTTTTTGATTCTGGTTGCCATCTGGCCGACGCGCCGGCATTTCTATCGCAAGGTATCTTTGTTCAGCCAGCCGTTTAACGCCGGATGGATTGCGGCCATCTGCATTATCTTGGGCGGCTCTATGTGGCTTGGTTTTTATTGCTATCGCCACGTAGAATATACCGACAGTCTGTGGTGGCGTTTTGCCTTTGGCGGTGATGGCTCACTTTTTTTACGGGCCACCGTGGGAATTGTCGTTCTCGGACTGTTTTTCGCAGCAGCGCGACTCTTGCGGCCGGCACCACCTGAACCGACAGAATGCGGCCAGGAGGAACTTGAAAAAGCCTCTATCATTGTACGCAATTCAGTTAAAGTGTCCGCCAACCTGGCCTTGCTGGGTGATAAACGTTTTTTATTCAGTCCACAGGGCGATGCGTTTATCATGTATGCGGTTGAAGGCCGCAGCTGGATTGCCATGGGAGACCCGGTCGGCCCCGATTTGCGCTGGCCCGAACTCATCTGGAAGTTTCGTGAACTATCCAATCGTTACGGTGGCAGAGCGGTCTTTTATGCGACCGGGTCTGAACACCTGCATCTGTATCTGGATTTGGGACTTTCTTTATTGAAACTGGGGGAAGAAGCTCGCGTTTTGCTGACAACCTTTTCACTGGAGGGCAGCGCCCGCAAAAAACTGCGGTACACCAAACGGAAACTTGAAAAAGAAGGTTATCGCTTTGAGGTGCTGCAACCGGAATCAGTGGCAGCCCATTTTGACGAGCTGCAAAACATTTCCGATGTCTGGCTGACGGAGAAACGTACCAGGGAAAAAGGGTTTTCCCTCGGATTCTTTCAACCGGATTATATCAGACGCTGCCCGGTGGCTGTAGTGATTCGAAATGAACGAATTGAGGCATTCGCCACTTTATGGACCGGGGTGCAGCTGGAGGAGCTGTCCATTGATCTGATGCGTTATCTGCCCGAGGTCGCCGAAAGTGGTGTGATGGAGTATTTATTTATTTGCATGATGCTGTGGGGCAAAGAGCAGGAATACTGCTGGTTCAACCTGGGCATGGTGCCGTTTTCAGGCCTTGACAACCGGGCCTTGGCGCCTTTGTGGAATCGTCTCGGCGCCTTTGTTTTCCAACACGGGGAGCCTTTTTACAATTTCCAGGGACTGCGGCAATATAAGCAAAAATTTGATCCCCAGTGGCGGCCGAAATATCTGGCCTCTCCCGGAGTTTTGGCGCTGCCTCGATGTTTCACTAATTTAGCGACGCTTATTTCGGGAGGCATAAAAGAGGTCGTGATAAAATAAAACTCCTAAGAGTCTGTCCGATATGCCCAAACACAATTGGTGGCAGATTGCTACCATCATCGGCGGCACTCTGATCGTCGTCCAAGGGTTTGAAACCTCATGCTACCTGGAAAAAGAATACGACGCCGATACTCAAGTACGTTCCTGTCGCTTGTCTCAGATAATCTCGACGACGGTTTACCTGGTGTTCATGGTGCGAGCTACCCCTTTGATGCATTTCTCAGGTGCCAGGGTTGAAGACAACGCCCTGATTATGCTGACCGGCAAAGCTCGGGAATGGCTGCCGGTTCCGTTAGTGACCGCCGCAGTGCTGAGCCAGTTCAGTGCCGCCTTGCGCAGGTTTTGGTTGGCCTCGACACGGTGTTCGTAGACCCGCACCTTGGCCGCGCCTTTCGCGGCATCGACAAATTTTCTGACATGGAAAATGAAGCTCACAAACAGATTGTCGTAGTGCTGCTGATATCGACAAGCTGGGCTCTCAGTTTAAGCTCTATTTGCGGCCCATCCTGTCATTTACAGATTTCAAGGGCGCGCCTGCCCAGGCCTGGTTGATCAAAGGCATCGGTTTTCTAAAAACCGCCTTTGCCAAAGGCAAACCACTCGGGCAATATCCTTTTCAAAAGGTTCCCGCCGGCTTCATCCCTGGCAACGTCACCCGCTATCTTTATGTCAACGAAAAGTGTGAACCTAACCGATTGATTTCTGGCCGTTATGAATTTTTCACCTGCCGTCTCCTGCATGACCGGATGGAAGCTGGCGATATCTACTGCCGCGACAGCGTCCGGTTTTGAAGCTTCGAGAACGGATTCGTGCGAAGGATTGCGTCCGACCACCAGAAACATTGAGAATGTGAAAATCTGCGTTTTTTGTCGAAGAAAAATGTCAAGCCAGAAACGAAGAGCATGACGAGAAAAAGAAGTACCTTAAGAAAAGAGATGTGGCCCCATATGAACGCAGATACCATAACTTTCTTCAACATAAAATAACCAATTTTAACAGGTAACTGTGATAGATCTCATATGTTGAGAAGATAATTCCAAAACCCAAGCAAATAAGCAAGGTATCCTATCAAGAAGTGGGAGATGCAAACGCCTATCAATGTTCTACTTTTGATGTATACGACACCCCAGTAAATCCCAAATAGAAAACTGGCTGTTGCTATTGCGACAGACAATTCTATATGCACCAATCCAAAGACAGTAGCTGCTGTAATAATAGACCATATTTTTGCACGTCGTCCTGCCATGACATGTTCAATTACCGTTTGAGCCACCCCTCTTGCCAAAAACTCTTGTACAACGACTACTGGTACATATAATAAATCCAACATATTAAAATCTTGATGATAGAATAACGTACCATCCAGTCCATTTACCTCATTTTTAATGCATAAATATTTTACCACAATAAATATTATACATATGGTTATGGTGCTTGGAAGCATATATTTGATTGACTTCATAACGCCATGTAGTGTGAATCCAAAAAAAGTGAGCGGAAACTTGCTTTTTTTAACAATCACAAAACACACTATGGAAAAGATTAATTCTACAACCCTCGGAGCGTAATCAGACCCCCAATGCACTGCGCTGGTGAGAAACAGCAAGAAAATATACAAGGAAATCGAGAGGATCAGGCCTACAAATATGGTTGAAAATAATTCACGATTTTCAATCAGCTCGGCCATGTCTCTATTTTTTGACCTCAAATCATTTATGGTAGTTTTTAGCACCATCTCTTTTACTTCAAGTTTCACTGTCATAAGGCTAAGAGACTCTACAAATTTTGCATCATCTTCGTAAAGGTCCTTATCTCTCAGAACTTTATCAAGACTTTCCCCTTGAGAATAGTCTCCATTAGTAATGGCTGATATGATACGTCCCAGATTTTTTAGCAATGTTGTATTCATATGGAATCCTCGTGCAGCAGATTAGCTCATGATATTCAAAGTAAAGGGTTCGTTAACAGCAAGACATGAGGCAACGCGCAGTTCCATTACTCAGTACGAAAAATCCGTGAGGGGAGTACCGCCTATTTTTTGCCCTTGGCCCAATGATCAGGTAGCTGTGATAAGGGTTCTGTTGCAATAAGTCTCAATTACTAAAAGCTCTCGCTTATAAAGCGAGCTCTATACAGTCGAATAGATATTAAATTGCCTATCAAGTAGGAGGGTCTATCCTTTCAGTCCTTGATCACGTGTCCACATATCAAACTGGCCTTTTCTAAACATTCTCACGACTTCAAATCCTTTAATCGTAGCATAGACTTGAAGGCCAAGGTCGGTTTGAACAGGCGTTTCAATTTGCCATGATCTGCTTCAATGAGGTTATTGAGATTTTTTGGAACAGAGCCGAAAGTTGTATACCAGAAAGAGAACGAGTTCACCAGACTTTGGTCGACCTCATTGAAAGAAGCGTACCTTATAATTTGGAATTCGAGATCATCACCAAAGATACTCGCCAAAGGCGGGCTATAATGTCTCTCGCTGAGCAAGAATGGGATTCGACTGGGAACCCAACTAGAATACGAGGTGTTGTAAAGGACATTTCTGTTCGCAGAAAAGTTAAAAAAGTACTGCTGGAGAGTGAGGAAAAGCATCGACTTATTTTTGAAAATGCCGGTGATGCGATATTCGTTCATGACAAATCAAGGTAAAATCTTGGCGGTTAACACGATGGTTCTGTCGCAAAGTTTTCAAAAAAGTTAAAGACCACCATTCTCAGATTTACTATGCAGCCAGTGAGTAGAGGCTTTCGCTAAATTTTCTACGGAGATATTCTGTGTTACCAGTTGCCCTTTTCGGAGCGCATGAACCATCTCAATGCCATTTAATGTGATGCTGGCAGAGTCAAATGCTTTGAAGCCGAGCACGGAATTGGTTATTCGCTTTATGGCTCGATGGTCCTGCTCAACAACATTGTTGAGATACTTCACTTGGCGAGCTTCAATGGTCGTATCGTTATCACTGTTGAACTCTTCAATTGCGGCTTTATTTGCAGCGCTACCATCTATGGTGATCTTCTCGGGAATACCATTATTATTAATGGCTTTGATCAAGAATCGTTTGGCTGCTTTTTTATCTCGCTTTCTGGTCAGGAAGAAGTCGACGGTGTCGCCTTCTTTATCAACAGCCCGGTAGAGATAATGCCATATTCCTTTGACCTTGATATAAGTTTCATCCATTCGCCAGCTGGTACCAACAGCTATCTTCTATTTCCGGAATTCAACTTCTAAGATGGGAGTATATTTAACGACCCATCGTTGAACTGTTGAGTGATCAACCTCAACGCCTCTTTCTTTCATTAGTTCCTTAATGTCACGATAGCTCAGGCTATACCGCAGGTACCAGAAAACAGTTTGAAGAACGATACACTTCGGAAAATGCCCACCGTGAAACCTTTCCTTACTTGTCATTGAGCTACCTCCATAGAAATGAAAATAAGATAGCAGATCTCGTACAGCACATCCTGGTCTATGGTTAAGAAAGCAGGTCGAATCGTAGGAGCAAATTTAAGACCCCATGATTTGAGAAGACATGCTGCTACATACGCATCAAGAGCAGGAACGCCACTCGAAATAGTGAGCAAAGTTATTCTGCGTCATGCCGATCTAACGACCACCCAAAGATATCTGGGTAACATGAGTGACATTGAAGCCATTAGATGGATTGAGAACCTGCATGGATAACAAAGAAAGAGGGCGGCACACGTATAGTTCTGCTCTCAGACGTTATTCGGGTGGAACAGAACAATGGTCTGTTATTATCTTGAACACAGCATTCAAAAGGGATAGGCATAGGTACCTTGTTGAAATACCCCATTTAAAGAGAAGAAAGCAACCACATTTCTTCTCTTTAAAAAGCTAGTGAGAGTAGATTGTCTACTTAACAGTAAGGGTACCACTCTTTGAACCATTTCTCTTAAAAACTTCGACTTATTCTCTCCAATATCAAACCATGTTGTGCACATTTCAGCCCTTCGTAAAATAAACAATCAATTAGTGGAAAACGAGATTTTGTGGTTCATCTGGCAAGCGGTCACCCAGTCTAACTAGATGATTTTGTATGCTATATGAACAAAAAACAACTCAAAAGATCAATTGGGATGTTTGCTCTGAGGTCCTTTTCTTTCCAGGTTCTCAGCGCGTTTTCTTCAGAAACATGAAAAATAAAACTGACTAAAACGATCAATGAAATGGTTACTGTCTTTGTTGTGGGAAATTTATTATTTAGGAGTGTTACGAGCTAGTGAAATCTTGTGTAAAAAAACAGATACTCGTCTGCCGGATGAACCGATTTTGTTCATTAGTGCTTTTAAATAGAAGGCTCTTCTAGAAACCCGTCGGTTGATGCTCTGGAATTATCTTTGCCCTCAATAGTAAAAATAAGGTCTATTTGATTTGCACGACTGTGTTGTGGTATCAGCTCCCAACCCTGACAATATTTTTCACGTACGAGAAGGTGAATCTGAGGCCGTTATTAAATCCAGCCATAGGTTCACAGATACAGGAATAATCCTACGTTTATGAATTGATCAGAAACTCAGACCTTCGATATGGCAACATTAGCCATATAATTTGAACCAAAGTCAGCTTCGATCACAAATACACTCCAAAAAAAAGAGCAATACTTTTAA
>JBLHNU010000113.1:0-9492 GCA_047622095.1 Desulforhopalus sp. | reverse complement strand
CCACAAAACACCAGTTAAGCGACTTTACATGATACATTTAAGTGTTTGGCGTATGGGTAATTGCAGGTCTCTATAAAGGAAAAGTGATACTTGCCCGATTTTTGTGTCCGGCTGGGAATAGCTGTGCCGTTCTCAGCTTAACTGTCGTGCGGATGGTTCCGGTTTGGATCGCTCTTATGGGAACCAGGCTAAACCGGGCCACTGTATTATTTATGGGCTGGTTCGGCCCCCGCGGACTTGCCTCCATCGTCCTCGGTCTGGTTTATCTGGAACAAGAAACCCATCAGCCAGGAGAGTCCACCATTCAACTCGCTGTGATGGCAACTGTTCTGCTCAGTATTTTTGCCCATGGTTTAAGTGCCATGCCAGGCATAACTCTTTACAGTCGGAAGGTTGAGGCACTCTCCTTAGATGCTGTAGAAAATGAGGACACTGTAAAATAGAGAGAATTGGCTCAACAAACGGCACCATGGGTGGTCTTGAAACACAGTAATGTGAACAATATATAAGTGAAGTCAATCTCGCGCTAACAAAACTCGTAAACTGATCTCGCCTGGGTAAGCACTGCACAGGTAAAAACGGGTGATGGCAAACTTTGGACTTAACATTACCAAGTCCAAGGTATCAATTTCCTACTTTTTTCGCTGGTTAATACTATTCCTGAGTATACGTAACAAACCTGGCTTTCCTTTTAAATTAATCAGTTATTTGGTTATTCTTTTCGTCATTGAACACCGATAGATTGAGTTTTACCACTGAAGGTAGCTCCGTCAAGGACCGGTTTTGAGAATGTTGTCAGAAGGATGACTGGATTTTAGACCGAAAAGTGTCGGCGATCAATGATCCCTACTAATACCTCTATTCTAAATGCCTCCAGCTTTTTTCCTACATTCAAAGAAATATTTTGCGGTGTCAGTGTGTTGGAAATTACCACTACACAGTGGCACTTGATCGTGGGAGGTTTGGTATTATGAATAACTATAAGGGCAGATATCTTGCATGCCTCATTCTGTAAAACATCTGTCTTGCTAGATTGTTCGAGCGTTACTAGGTCGTGAGTACAATAAGCTTCATCATTCAACTTTTATGAGGTGACGACTATGAAGAGCAATGCGATTATCCTTTTTGTTCTGTTGTATGCCGTGATGATGGGTGGTTGTGCAACCACGCCGAGTGGATCAGATTCGAATGTTGCCCAAAAAGGTAGTGTAATGTTGTTTCTGATCAAGAGTGAGGGTATATGTCAGGAGATCAAATCCGGGAAGATGTGGCAGGAGAATAAGGCCGGTCCATTTGCTTCGGCAGCAGAGTCAGAGCAGTATGCGGCTGATTTGAAATTAGGTGGGCATGAAGATTGGCGATTACCAACGACACACGAATTATACAACCTTTTTCAGATGTGTTTTTGGAAGAAAAATGGCGATTGTGTTATGAATCATCGGGGTGAATACTGGACTGTCTCCGTGGAGCAGGAACCTGTTCTAGGACATTGGGAATCTTACATGTTATGTAGTCCGGAGTTCAAGTATGTGAAAGCGATAAAACATGAAGGTTACGTTAGAGCGATTCGCCCTTGATTTCTGCGGCAGGATTCGATTTAAACCACATATTGCAGACTACCTCTAAATAAAGGACCTGGCATCCGAGTCAAGAGATCACAGAAGTTGAAAAGGCAATGAAATCCTTTCAAAGGCAGTTAACCATCTACTCGAGTGGAAGCGTTGGGTTCTATCCAGGGGGGAGGGTTGGTGCTCAAGTACTCCAGCCTTGAGTGAGATTATTTTGCCCAGAAAATATTGATGCTCTGGAAACATCTTGGATCGACCGTATCGTTGAAAGAAGAAAAAGCATACCCGACGATCTATTGTTTTGTCAGTTGATAAACCCATTCACATTTAGTAATGCTAAGAAAGTTATCTTCTCTTTTCATAGTGATTTTACAATTATTGAAAACAGTGAGAAATTTGCTTATGAAAGATGATATTGCCAGGTTGCGTGAAGACCATCGACTGTTGCAGGAAAGTGAGGCAAGATACCGGGAGTTGGTCGAAGGGGCTATCGACCTCATTGCTCACACGGATGAAAATGGCAATTATAACTTTGTCAATCATATGGCAGAGAAGATATTGGGGTTCAGTCCAAAAGAGTGTATTGGGAAATCTGCTTTTAAATTTGTTCATCCAGATGATAAAGGATGGACACAACACTGGTTTAATGAGTGTGCAGAACAAAAAATAAAGCAGTCTTCAATTGAGAATCGCCTTGTTCACACCAAAACTGGCAAGGTGTTCAATTTGGCTTGGTCTGTTACCTTTCACTACGATAATTCTGGCAGTATTTTGGGAGTTGGTTGGAGAGCTTATCATGTTGCAGAAATCCGTTCTGCTGAGCAGAAGTATCAATTGCTCTTTCAGAAAATGCTTGATGGTTTCTCACTGCACGAAATTATTTGTAATGATAGTGGTATTCCTTTCGATTACAGGTTTTTAAGTGTCAATCCTGCTTTTGAGAGAATAACAGGGATAAAGGCTGAAAATCTGATTGGCAAGACCGTTTTGGAAGTTCTTCCAGGTACTGAAAAGAACTGGATTGATACCTTTGGCAAGGTGTCCCTGACAGGGGAATCGATTACATTCCAAAATGAGTCAGTGGAACTTGGAAAACATTTTGAAGTGACCGCATATAGCCCTAAAAAAGGCCAGTTTGTTTGTGTTTCTCACGACATCACCCAACGTTTAAAGGCGGAAGAGGAACGCCTTCACCTTGAAGCAAAACTTCGCCATACCCAGAAAATTGAGGCAATTGGGACATTATCAGCTGGTATAGCCCATGACTTCAACAACTTCCTCACAACAATTCTTGGATATTCTGGCTTAGCTTTGGATGATATCCCGGAAGGGCATCCCGCTCACCTTAAAATTAAAGAGGTTTTAAATGCAGGAAATCGAGCTAAGGAAGTGGTGGCGCAGATATTGGCCTATAGTCGAAAAACAGAACAAAAAATGGCTCCTGTAGAAGTCCACACACTAATCAAAGAGGCTCTTGTGTTTTTGCGGACCTCCACTCCAGAAAATGTAGAAATAGAACAAGAAATCGCCTCTGATTGTGGGATTATTCTAGCTGATTCAACTCAAATTTTTCAGGTCCTTATTAATATTTTCCTAAATGCAACTCAGGCTATGGAGGAGAAAGGGGGGATTTTAAGGATTGAGTTGAACGAGATTGAACAGGCGTGGGAGGAATTGAGTAATGATGCAAAAAAATCACCTAGATCATATGTGCAGCTAATTGTTTCAGATACCGGAGTTGGTATCGAAAAAGAGAATCTAGAAAGAGTCTTCGACCCCTATTTCACAACTAAAAGGGTTGGTAAAGGTTCAGGTATGGGCCTGTCAGTTGTGCATGGTATTGTTCATAGCCACAACGGATTTATCAAGATTGATAGTCGCCAGGGACAAGGAACTGAACTAAGATTATGCTTTCCAAAGATTGAGCAGAGGATTACCCAGCAAACTTTGAAACCGAGTTTTATTCAGGGCGGGGATGAGCGTATTCTTGTTGTTGATGATGAGCCTACCATTGTCACGATTTTAGGTATGTTACTTGAGAAACTTGGCTATATTGCAGTTACGATGGAGAGCAGTGTAAAAGCCTTGGAGCTTTTTCGATCTGACCCCAATGCGTTTGATCTAGTTATCACTGACTACTCCATGCCCCATATGACAGGTGCTCAAATGATAAAAGAAATGATTCCCATTCGTCCGAATATTCCAATTATCATGTGTAGCGCTTATGATTTCGATATAGATATTGACCAGGTAGACAAAGCCAGGATCAGTGCTTTTGTCGAGAAACCTGTTGGGAACATAGTGCTTGCCGAGGCTGTTCGAAAAGCTTTGGACGAAAAAAGACTTTGATCAAACACTACTGTTATAGATCCTTGATGCTTCCAGAAAATCATGGAGACGAGACAATCACCTACTGCGGAGCCTAGTCACAATCCATAGATATCATGGATAACTGCAAGTAACGCCCGCATAAACTGCGGAGTCAGATTTAATGCGTTTGTTAGTTGTGAACTGGAAAGTCATAGTAAATATCAAATTCACCATCATGCGTTTTCTTAAAGCCATTCTTAATATAAAAATCGTTTGCTCGACTACCCTTTAGCGCTCCTAAGCGCACAGGCAAGTTTTTGGATTTTGCTATTTCGACTATTGTTTTGATGATGCCTTCACCTAGCTTTTTATTTTGATGTTTGACTTTAATATACAAGTGATCCAAAAAATAATGATCTTCTTTCTCTCGTACTACGTAAAATCCTAATAACTCGCCATTTTCAACCACTTTATAAGTATCATCTGGCTCGAATGTTTTTAGAAATCGACTTCGTACTCAAGTCTCGTCAAAACGCCCGAGAGCTATTAGACTTTGTTTCATCGATGAAGCTCTTAATTCAGCCAATTCGTTTCCATCGGCGTGTTCTGATTGAATATATTCCATTGCTTTTATCCGACAACTAACAAGTTATTGTATAGGTCTGTATAACTCCCCAAACCTTCGCCAATTGGCGCTCAAATCACTCTGGTTTTACTTTTTCTAACTGTGTAACCACCTAAATAGTATTGATAAACAGACCTCGACAACATTCTATGGAAAAGCTACCGGCTCGTCTGAGCAGTGGTTACAAACAATTTACTAAAAAACATAGTGACTCTCTACGAAACATTCACATTACTTCAAATGGCTCCGGTTCTAATTAGAAATTTCGAAAAGGGCCACACCGCATTTGACTCTTCCCCGCTGACTCCAAAGTCCACATATTTCCACTATATCCTAACTTAAAACACATGTCTCAAGTTAAAAGATTCTTCCAGAGAACATCAATAAATAATATCTTTCGAAAAATCTTCTTAAGTCTGGATTAACTCCGAAAAAAGGAAGTAAGGGAACAGTCCATATTTCCTACAGTCATATCTTTATCCGACTTTTTGAGGGAAACGATTGGGGTTTTAAATAGCTACAAGTAATTTTTGTTAACAATATTTCCCTTCAACAATATTCCTGTTTTTCAAACTTTTTTGTTCGATATTTTGAAAAAAAATTCCTGTCACAATGTTATATGCTGTCCATGTACTTGATACTGCGATCAAACAAAATATAGCTGGCCGGGACTAGCGCTTGCATTGAATTGATATATAGTATCATTTACATTGATGATACAAGCGGTCTAGTTTGTTGCTTTTTGTACTGGAGATGCAGGTATTGTTGGCTACATAGTCAAGGAGAAGAATCATTTTAAAGAGGGGATTTCAGATGGAAGATTACACTTTTCGCGTAGAGTGGATAGAAGAAACTCAGAAATTTGCCGCAAAATGTTGGGTGTAATTGCACACCAAATATGAAAGAGTCCGCAACTGCAAGTATCTATGACAAACCTACAACAATTTGAAAAGATGGTATTTTAAAAGAAAGATTAATATCGGCCTAGTTTTTGCTTGATAACTAATGAGAGAAGGATGCCATAAAAACAGATACAGTAAAATTAGAGGGAAGAATAGTTGAAGATATCATGACGAGAAGAGTGCTCCGACTGAAAGAAACGGTCAAGGTCTGGATAGAAAAGGAGGATGCTCAATGGATAAGAGTCAATACGGACGACGAGACAGGTTAGTGCAGGAAAAACAGCATGATACCTACAGAGAGAACAAAAAGTGGCCGGAACCGACAGTATGCAAAGAATGCAATGCCGTCTACATTGAGGGTCGCTGGACCTGGTATGAACCACCCATTAAGGCCAACAAGATACTCTGCCCCGCCTGTCAACGTATTACCGAAAACTTCCCGGCCGGTTACCTGGGGTTGAAGGGATCCTTTTTCAAGAAGCATGAGGAAGAGATGCTTAATCTCATCCGTAACGAAGAAAAGGAGGAAAAAGGTGCGCATCCACTGGAAAGAATCATGAACATAACCGAGGAAGATGAGCAGACCCTGATAACGACCACCGGCATCCACATTGCTCGCCGTATCGGCGAGGCGATTTCCCGTGCCTATAAAGGCGACCTGTCATTCACCTATGGTGACGGTGAAAAAACGATCCGCGTGTTGTGGGAGCGTCCCTGAGACAGGGATGATGAGTTGATAATAATGGGCCAACAGCAAATCAATGCTCTGTTGCGAAGTATTGAAGCGGATTGCCGAGATACCAGTAGATACACCGGAATACAAGTGTTTAAGCCGGAGGTTATGGAAGCCATCGCCAGGGTACCACGGGAAGAATTTGTGCCGGATCATCTGAAACCATGGGCATATGAGAACAATCCCTTGTCCATCGGTTGCGGCCAGACAATTTCCCAACCTTTTATTGTTGCACTGATGACCGACCTGCTTTGCCCGAACAAGAACGATATCATTCTGGAAGTGGGAACCGGCTCAGGATACCAGGCAGCGGTACTTTCACAACTGGTTAATAAAGTCTATACGCTCGAAATCGTTCCATCCCTGGCACTGAAGGCGGAGCAACTTCTTAAAGAACTCGGTTACGATAATATAGAAATTCGCCGGGGAGATGCTGCTTTGGGATGGCGGGAACACGCCCCTTTTGACGGAATCATCGCCACGGCTGCCGCGGATCATATACCGCCAGCTCTGAAAGAGCAGCTCAAGCCCGGCGGCAGACTTGTTATCCCAATTGGTCGTCCCCATATGCCCCAGGAACTTCTGCTGGTTCAAAAAGACGCAAAAGGTCAATTTACCCAAAGGAATATCCTGCCTGTTGCCTTTGTCCCATTTACCGGCGAAATGAATACTGATGGTAACCAGGAGTAACCAGCGCTGCACTCGAAAATATTAACCATCTCAGATTTGAGGTTTTTACGAGTTTATCAACCTTAATGTTATGAAAGGGTAAATTTTGCAAAGAAAAGGGGCGAGCACATGAAAGAGGCCATGTTCTATAAAGCCGGCAAAAAAAACGAGATAATCTGTGAACTGTGCAACCATCATTGTCACATAAAAGAAGGGAAACGCGGTATCTGCGGCGTTCGGGAAAATCGGGGAGGCGTCTTATACAGTCTAGTCTATGGCCGGATGATTGCCGAAAACATTGACCCCATTGAAAAAAAACCCCTGTTCAACTTTCTGCCCGGCAGTAAGGCCTATTCCATCGCCACTGTCGGCTGCAACTTCCATTGCCTCCACTGTCAAAACTACGATATCTCTCAAGCTCCACATTTAAACAACGGTGAGATAGCCGGCAAAGAGCGCACGGCCGTGGCCGTGGTCGACGATGCTGAGCGCAGCGGCTGCGCAAGTGTCTGTTACACCTACGTGGAACCGACAATTTTCTATGAATTCGCCTATGATTGTTCCGTACTTGCCCATGAACGGGGGCTGAAAAACGTCTTTGTCAGCAATGGCTATATAACCCCGGAGGTAACGCGGCATCTGGCACCGTTTCTGGATGCCATCAATATTGATATCAAGGCGTTTACCGATGATTTCTACAAAAAGGTGTGCAAGGCCAGGTTGCAGCCCGTGCTTGATAACGTCAAGCTCATGCACGAACTCGGGGTCTGGGTTGAGGTGACAACGCTTCTCATTCCGGGCCTCAATGATTCGCCGGAAGAGTTGCGCGAGATAGCCCGGTTCATCAAATCGGTTTCACCAAGCATGCCCTGGCATGTGACGGCCTTTTATCCCACCTATAAGATGCTGGGCCGGGAACCTACTCCGGTGGCTACCTTGCGAAAAGCGCGGGAAATAGGCCTTACAGAGGGGCTGCACTATGTCTATGAAGGTAATATTCCCGGTGAAGGCGGGGAAAATACCTACTGCCCAAGTTGTGACGCTGAGTTGATCAACCGCTATGGCTTTAGTATCCGGCAGAACAATCTGACCGAAGGTCGGTGCAAAACGTGTGGTCAGCAGATTGCAGGCGTATGGAGCTGACTTCCAGCATATACTTATATGAAAGCTGGATGACCGTGCTTGCCCTGAAACTGTTATTTCTTGCTTTGTGAAATGTCACAGCCACCAACGCACTTACTCAACCGGCATCATGCAAGGAGGATCGACTATGACTCTGATACTCACTTCCACCGCGTTTTCCCATCACCAGGAAATTCCTCTACTCTATACGTGACGGCAGTGACCTGTCACCGCCCCTGGACTGGTCCGGAGTACCTCGGGGAGCCGAGAGGAGGTGCGGAACCAATTTCTGCAATATCCCGCAATATAGAAATTTAAAGGCGATTTATTGCCTGTGTGTTCAATTAGATAGGGACACCACCGGAAAACGATAATCTATGACTATTGGAGCGCTGACCCGATTCCTGAGGGACCGGTAAGTATGTTCTTGCTTTCGTACATTAAAATGGTTGTATCATACTGAAATTTTAACTTAAAAAAAATTTCGGCTTTTGGAAAATTACTGTGGGAAAGTGTACTTTTAACCAGCGTTGCCCTCCTACTGCGTGATATTGTAGGAATCGGTTCCGCACCTCGACCTATCGCTGGGATTTACACTGCTTCCCGTATCCCTTCAAAAGAGATACAGGAACAATTTAAATCGGACTTCCTTTGTGCCTGTTATACGTTGGCGGTGATAAGTTTTCATTGTTGAAGTAAAATGTGATTGTAACGTATTGTATATTGTTAGAATGTTTTATTGAAAAGGTATTTCTGAAATTGAAAGAAATCTACAGATACCTAAAAACCGTTAGCCCAAAATTCGGAAAATATATGAGCCACGATCACAGTAATGGGATAGGCAATTACAATCGTTCCTTTGCAATCGGCGTTATACTTAATGTCGTTTTCGTTGCTATTGAAGCCAGCTATGGGATATTTGCTGACTCACTTGCACTGATAGCGGATGCCGGACACAATTTAAGCGATGTGGTTAGTCTGTTGCTTGCTTGGGGGGCAAGCGTGCTCGCCACAAAAGCTGTGACAGAGAAGAGGACGTATGGCTTCCGAAAGGCTACAATCATGGCTTCTCTGGCTAGTGCGATACTTCTGCTTGTTGCGCTCGGAGGGATCACTTGGGAAGCTATTGGGCGTTTTTTCAACCCGAACCCTGTAGAAGGCATGACGGTTATTGTCGTGGCTTCAATTGGAGTCGTCATCAACACCTTAACTGCATTACTTTTTGTCAAAGGCCAAAAACATGACCTAAATATAAGAGGTGCATTCCTTCATATGGCTGCTGACGCAGGGGTATCCCTCGGTGTGGCTGTCGCTGGTATATTCATTATAGTCAAGGGCTGGCTGTGGATCGATCCTGTGGTGAGCCTTATGATCGTTGCTGTTATCCTAGTCGGCACATGGGGATTGCTTCGAGATTCCATAAACTATGCTATGGATATAGTGGACCCCAGTATTAAGACAACAGTTTAAGCTATACGCAATCACAAGGAACCTGAAAAAATGAGTGAAGCAAAGAAGAGAAAGTTCCATGCTCCTGAGTTCAAGGCGAAAGTAGCTCTAGAG
>JBLHNU010000112.1:0-9691 GCA_047622095.1 Desulforhopalus sp. | reverse complement strand
CGGTGACAATAATATGAACAGATCGAAGTAGCAGGCACGTAGTAGCCGCGTGCGGCAAGGCGTCAAATGAAAGACGAGCTATGGGAGTTTCTGTTTTTGTATTAGAGGAACCGGTCTACTCGACCCCCTTTGTTAAAGATCCCGACTCGTCCACTGGTGAAGAAGGGGAGGACCGACAAGACGGTGATATCACTTGACGGTCTCCAACCGACGGCAAGATTTAATAGATATCTTGACCTGAATTAAAACGGAAATAACAACTTTTTGACCTGCTCTGATACGGATCATTTGACTTCAGAGGGGGTTGTGTCATACAATTTTATGTGAGGTTGCTATTAAAGGATGTTTTTTGTAGTGTCCAAAGATCATAGATCCATTGATCTATCTCGTTCGAAGTTAGCTGACAATGGAATTTGTGAAAATTACAAAAATATAGACAAATCCACTCTATGAAGGGGGAGAAAAATGGCTATTCATGTCGTCATTAAACGAAAGTATAAAGTGAGTAATCCCGAAAAACTCATCCCACTGCTGAATGAGTTGAATGAACGTGCTAAATCCCAAGAGGGATACCTCTCAACGAAGACCCTACAAAGCATTGAAAATAATGATGACTACCTGGTTATAAGCAAATGGAAAACAGAGGAAAACTGGCAAGCCTGGTTTAAAAGCAAAGAAAGAAGAAACCTTCAGGGAAACGTCGACAGTCTCATAGGAGAACGAACCTTCTACGAAATCTTCAGGTCGGTAACATAGAAATGTAAGATAATTATCAGGTCTTCAATCATGACCTGACAAAGGCCTTGCTCTTTTCTCATAACCATGGAGTTTGTCAGGGTGCATGAGGTTTTCTTCCATATGACGAAGTTCATTTATCCCTGATACTATGATTTCAGGATCCGGATATAGTTTTTCATCCGGAAGCTTATCCCTGTATTTCATATTATATAGGAGATATTTTATACAGTTAATGTGTGCAGCCTTTTTATTATCGGAACGAACGATCATCCATGGTGCGATAGTTCGGTTGGTTTCGGAAAGCATCTGAAATTTTTGGATTGAATACTGATCCCAGAATTTTTGAGCAAGATTGTCCACCTGTGAAATTTTGTAATGCTTCAGAAGGTCTTTTTTTCTACTCTCGAATCTCTTCGAGCATGGGTACGTCCTTTAAAAACCGCTTGTTCTGTTCATCGGAACAGAATCCATGATCGGTTCCACCATTGCCCTGTTATACCAGCTCCGATCAAGGAAAACGATTTCACCAGCCGACGGTAGGTGAGTGGTATATCTTTGGAAATACCACTGTGTTAATTCTGTATCGTTTGGTTTTGTAAGGGCTACAACTCTCGTGTTCCTAGGGTTAAGATGAGCGACAAAACTCTTTATTGTACCACCTTTACCGGCAGCATCTCTGCCTTCAAAAATTGCAAGGATTCGCCCTCCACTGTCCTTCATATCCAGCTGGAGTTTCATCAACTCGATTTGGAGGTTTTTAAGTTCCTGTTCGTACTGCAGATGACTTTCTTTGACCCAAATAGGAATCTTACCTTTATGCTCTTTTTTACCGATGTTGTCGAGAAAAGTTCCTTCTATCAAGCTGGTATGTTCCTGTTTCTGCAATTCTTTCTCACCCATGGCCGAAGTACCCATAAAAGACGTGATTGAAAGTTATTTCAGATAACCACTAACTTAGTTCATCCCTTCTTACAATACCTCTACCTTTAGTAGAGGCGAAAAGTTAGCTCATTATAAAGGGATTGCATTATTTTCTAATGATGCGACTTATTATTGAACTTAACATTGCCAAAACGAAGATAATCAATGTTGCTGCATGCTACGACGAAAGGTGTTTCCTGATAATTGAGAAGGCATCCGAGAAACCTAACAGCCCACAGCGGTGTTTTGAGCTTTGGAAATTCAAGGATATCCTGACGAAAATAAAGAACTCTGAAGCACAAGATGTTTCCAGAAAATCATCCCGAGTGGACCTTCCCCCTCAGCCTTGATCTACTTCCACTCCACAACAGCATCACAAACATCTGACCCTTCCATATTATTGCTATGGTCCACAGGGTAGATGACTTCCAAAGCTAATAATGCCCCTTCCTTGGTATCTGTCCTTACAAGAACAGGTGCTCCTCTTTTGACCCGAAACAGTTGCTGAACACTGCATGGATTAAGCCCAGCCTCAAGTAAATGCTCCGCGAGGTATTTTCCTGTACTCGTAATGTCTTTGTCCCATTGAATGTTTTTAATGACATGGACATTTCCAACCAGCGCTAGAATTTTATCATATTTGCCCGAAGAGAGCGCTGACAAAATATTCCTGCTCATGGCAGCATCACGGACGGGTTCGACTTCACCAGCATCTATGGCCTGAACTGTGACATCTCCTTCCATGCCTCCAAGAGCGTGTATCATTTCTTTGTATTGGTCATGCAGTATGATAGGTGAGATAAACGAAAAATCGCTACCACCAGTAAGAGCATCATCAAGTTTTATTTGTTTATCAGAAGGAATTTCAAGACCAACATAGACTCTGTCGTCCTGCTCAGCGTAATGCCAAACAAGATCAAGAAATAGTATCTGGCTGTTTGGTTCGTGATGGGGTTCGCCTAGCAGTATAATCGTACGATCTTGGCATAACGTGGCGAGGGCGTCTATGGTGTTGGTGGATGCAGATTGAGCGATTGATGCGGTCAGAGTGGTGATCAAAAAAAGCAGCAGTAGGCAAGGATGTTTAAACATAAGCTACTCAGGTTTTATTATACTTTTCTCTATTACCTGAAAAGTCTTATCGTAAATCTCAGGGTCTTTACTTCCCCTGCTCCCTGCTACATTTAACACCTCAATACCGTTCTCATGGATAAAAGCACCCAGCAGGGCAACACCTTCATCCACAGTAACCTTACCCATATCCAGGTGGATAACAGGCTTGCCGTGCTGTATGGCTTTCTTCTGTGTCAAAAGGCTACCACCTGTTAATTTCCCATGGGTGAAGATTGCAGTACCGTCAGAATCAACGACGTTCTTTTCTGTACGTTGGGGATAGGACTTAGTGGTCATCTCCTGGAGGTTGTATTGTTCGGCAAGAACACCAACCTCTGTAAGCCTACCTTTTGGGATGGCCCCACCGTGCGGGATTCCATGTTTGATCGCAACGTCTAGCCCGGCTCAAATTGGGGAGGGGAGGATCTCTTGTGCCGAGTTCACATTGTAATCCAGTTGCTATCTAGTTCCACAGACACCGTAATAGGCTTAGTTATGCTATTAAAAACAGGTGAATATTTCTGGGCCATCTGAAGAAGTTCTTCCTTCTTTTCTTCTGAAACATCTGCATCGATTGAAAAAAACAGCCGAATAGCTTGATATCCAACCGGAATTTCCTCTGATAATCCAAGAAATCCGTGGAGGTCTAAATCTCCTTCAAATCTGGATTTCACTCCCTTGATTTTGATTCCCAAAGCGGCGGAATGTATGACCAGAGTTGTTGTCAGACAACCTGAAAGAGCCACAAGAAGATACTCAACAGGATTAGCACCCAAATTGTTTCCGCAAAGAACAGGTGGTTCATCTATTTCAAAAATTATAGGATCTCGGGTATCATCTTCCTGACAGGCGCCAAAAAAGCTCTTTATAGTCGCTTGATTATGTGTACCATCGATCCATTGATTTGTGGCACAAAATTTAAACTGAGCCACTTCTGGTTTTTCCTTAACGAGTTCTATCGTGTTGAACACCTGGTCTACATCGATTCCATTTATTATCTTTTCCTGTGTCATTATAATTTCCTCCATTCAAATGGATATGAATTACAATTATTTACACATCTGCAATAATATCAAATCCTGCAGCTGTTGAATTCGTTCATAACCGTTTTGAATTATGTATATTTTCTGATATTCCGTGTCATTTTCAGCAGAAAATCGCTCATCTTGAAAAAAATAGCCGGATACCTGTAAGTATGATGCCAGGCATTTTCAGAATCAACCATGTCTGGAATGTAAAAGAAAATAGTTATGTTCTAAGAGAAATCAATAGTAATGAATATTATTGTCATAGTCAAAAAACTCAAAGAGGTCCAACCTGCTGTTGACTTTTGAACATCAACAGAGGCAGGACAAGTGTAAAGTTGAGATTATTCCTGTAAGTGTCATCAAGAGGCTGTCCTAAAATCCTAGCAACATAGAAAGGTGTTTTTGACCTTTGGAAAATCAAGAATACCCTGACAAGAAAAAAGCATTCTTATATCCAAGATGCTTCCAGATTATCGATCGAAGGGATTGCTCCATTTCCAGACATTCCAGGCGTTGATACTACTTTCTTACCCTCCTGTCCGAAAAGGGGTAAAATGGAAGCTCCAACGTAAGTAATTGTCCCGATAATCAATGGACATAGGTCGAGTTGACGGTATTCTCTGACTTACCTTGTCCTCGATAAAGTACGTGAGAATGTGCTGGGGATGATGTCGTTGTTGTCAGACCCGAGAAAGGCGTCTGGGTTTGCTCGGTTGGTGATTGCTCTGTTGGAGTGACCAAGTAGGAGCGGGTTCACGTAACCCCAACCGACTGGTTACTTCCCCCGTGGAAGTTTCTCCTTGAGGTAACACAGGCAGGACCTCTGGCATTATTTCCCTTCTAGTTCGTACTCCACACCATTCTAGACAAATAAGACATCTCCGTAAAACGGTCAAAAACGCTGTGCCTCGCACGATTCACCTGACGCACGCATATACTTGTCTTTTGCATACTCGGCCAGCTACGAGGCACCCAGGGTCTCTCTGTGGGTTACTACCATCCTTATTGCCAATCTCGGGTTGTTTGGATCTCCGATTTATGGTATAATGTAATGATATTGTTACATATTATACGCAACAAGCGAATGCCATAATAGGAGGTGTAGAGATGGGTAGAAAGAGTAATAAAGGTGGGCGACCAACATCGATGACGGAAGGTGTTGTCAACAAACTGGAGATAGCTTTTTCCGTGGGGGCAAACGTAACTGAGGCCAGCCTCGTTGCGGGTATTTCCCGAGAAACATATTATACTTTCTAAAGAATAACCCCCTGTACTCTGACAGGTTCCATGAACTCCAACAAAAACATATACTTGCGGCGAAAAAGAGGGTCGTGGATGCGATTGTCGAGGAAAACTGCACGAACACAGCCAAGTGGTATCTGGAAAGGCGCTGTAAGGAAGAGTACGGCCAACATCACAAACTTGATGTCAGCGTCGAGAATAAAGCCTCCGTTTTGGATTGAATTCTCTCGTGAGGAGTTTCTCTCCATTATAGAGTTTTTATGCATTTAATAAACTGTATTAACTCATCAATTAATGATTCGTTGCAACACCTTTATATATTGTTTTTCTATAGATTAAACTTATTGTAAGTTTATGAAACCTTCTTTAGTCACCTCATTGAAACGAAGACACTCCATGACACTAACATTCAGTAGGAGTTTCGTGCTGCTCGTCGGAGTCCTTTTTTTGCCACTGGTACTTTCGGCGGCATCGCTGCGAATAGAAGGCGAACGTGCCTGGTTGAAGGTTGACGGTGTGCCACTAGCAGAGGTACTACAGCTCTTCGAGCAGCGTGGGGTAGAAGTGTTAATTGATCCTTCAATTAGACTACACCGTATTTCAGGTGACTGGAAAAATGTAGAGATAGACCGGCTCGTTGCCCAGATAGCTAGCCCCCACAGCTATGCACTTAAATGGGAACGGAAAAAAGGCTATCGTGAAAATAATTTTCAAATTTCTTCCATACGAATTTTCCCAGACGGCAAACGATATGACGCTCGTCCCATTTCTTCTAATGGAAAAGTGTTAGATGTCATCGAGGGTGAGAATGGTGTAAAATACATACGTGGAGAAATTTTGGTTGGATTTAGCAAAGACTCCTCCATCGAAGAATTGGAGGGACTGCTTAGTAAGCTCAATGGAACCGTGATTGAGGTGATAGATCCACCAGGGTTATATCGTATTAAAATTAACAACGATATGTCGGTTGAAGCTGCAATACGTATTGCACAGGCGTACGGCGGTGTTATGGCCACCGAACCGAACCTTGCGTTTCCTGCAATTGCCAGTGACACTCTACCTTTGGTTGAAACCAGCGAGATTATTAACCCCAATCTTCTTTCTGGTGAATCTGCTATTGCCGTTTTTGATTCCGGCCTTGATCCTGCGTATGCAGACTATCCGTTCATTCGAGGCACCTATGATGCCCTAGATCCAACCGCGGAAATAAGTGATCCAACAGGACACGGCACTCTGACGTCCCTTATTGCAGCAGGTGCTATTACACCCCTTGGCGCCAATGCAGCTGAGAGCGGGGTCCCTGTATTTTCTATTCGGACCTTCGACAAAAACGGCATGACCAGTTCCGACACTATCTTGCGAGCTCTCGAATATGCAACCAACTCTGGCGCAAAAATCGTTAGTATGAGTTGGGGCACGGAGGTTGCTAGCCATTTTTTGGAAATCGCTATGAATTTTGCCACCCAAAACGGAATGACACTTTATGCCGCCGCAGGAAATGAACCTACTGGCACACCTGTTTATCCTGCAGGGTATGAATCTGTCATCGCTGTGGGTGGATTGAACCCTGATGGGAGTCGGTGGGGAAATTCTAATTATGGTGATTTTGTTGAGTACTACGAACCGGCCTTAGCCCACTTTAACAATCTATCTTATGCAGGTACTTCAATTGCCGCGCCTTATGCTGCTTTCAAGTCTGCTCAGGCCTTATCGGAATAGAGAATTATTCATAGTTGGATTTTGAGAATAAATTTTTGTATTCAATGATACGATTTTCGATGTGTGGAGAGGGCTGAATAGCGAATGAACAAAGAATACTATCTTGAACTCAGGAATCGATATAAACTGGGTAACATTAAAAAGGTGCTCATCTTAGGATCTCCACCAGCTTCGGGAACGAGCATTTATGACGAAAACCTCATAAAAAAAGCAACCCCGGTAGTAAAACCAATATCGTAATAAATATAAGTTAGTCCCTTCTGGATAAATACCTTGCCTTACGTAACCATTGCAGTTTACGGCGATGCTTCTTGAGAAACTAAGCCAGGATTTCAGTCTCTTTTCTGCTTTAGGTTCTAGGTTCGACTTTTCTACGTTTTTTAATAGGATTTCTATTATAGAAAGGTCAAATCTTTGCTTGAGTCTTGTCTTTGCCTTTTTAAAGGCTTTTTGAGCCTCATATCTTTATCACTAAAAATACCTTTATCCATCAATGGTAGAAAAATATTTTTCTGAATAAGTAATGGTTTTGACTATTGTACTACCGTCGTGGAAGTCGCAGAGGACTTCTCTACCAGATAGGATAATCCGTATATTGCTTCCACTAAGGTTACCTTATTATCTCCGTCAACATCCGTACCAGCTTTAAGCTTAAAAGTCTCCTGATAGCCAGCAAGAAGTTTCAGTGTGACTATGACATCGCCAAGATCTATAGCCCCATTTTCATTCAAATCGCCTATGACGCCTCCAGCTTTTTCAAAGGCGCCGATATCAAGAGATGCACTGGTCGGTCGTGGTTCAGAAAGCATATGTGTAACATACTGCGAGAGCAGTGGGTAACTGGTTTCGAGCTCTTGTAGGAGAGGCAGCCCCTGGTTCAGGGCCTCTGAACTGTCTGATAAATGATAGTTGTGGGCCAGTAAATCGATAACACCAGGATCATCTCCCTTGATGTTGGAGCCGTCATCGATAACTGTTCCTAGAAATGTGCCATCAAAGGAATCTCGCCATCCGCTCTTGAGCCAGTTGTTGCGAAAGGTCAGGGTTCCATAAGTACCGAGCAGGGCAAGTGTCGAACCAGGTGCAGTGGTGTATATAATGTTGTTGAATACCTCGGCAGATTCACCAGGGCTGGAAAGGCTCAGAATCGTGTTCCTATCGCTACGGGTGGATATGAGGGTGTTGTTGTAGAGGTAGAGCGTCCCTTTGCGGTAATCGTCCAGGATCCCACTGTCTCCTCCATAGTGAACCATCTTCCTGTTCCCCTCCCCATCGGCTTCCTTGAGGATATTGCCATAGACGTGGGTGGTCCGGTAAGCAGGGTGGTTGACCACATTATCAGAATCCTCTCCATCCACCAGGTCCAGCTGACGGTTGCCGTTTTCTATCCAGTTGTAACGGACAACAAGCCCCGCAGATCGGTCTTTGAGATTATTGCCGAGGGCCTTTTTTCCCAGCGAGTCAGTTCGCAGTGGCCCCATATGGTTTAATTGGTAGGTGATGCCTATTGCAGAGGTGTAGGTGTTATGCTCGTAAATGCTGTTGATTGTTACCGTTGTCGTAAATATGATTGCCTTCAATGAGGCTCTCGGTCCACTATTGGGGGCTGTCGTTCAAGGATTGCGGTCCACGAAGAAACCGTCAGACCAAACCCCTTGCAGTGGAGAAAACCCCAAAAAGGATGAGTCCGAAGTGTCAGAGAACACTTAATGCTCGCAGCAAGTAGTCGCCCCAATTCTAGCCGAATTAAGAAGAATTATTGATCGAATGAGCAAGAAAAATACATTCCATTTTAAGAAACTGGAGGATGGAACTACGAGTCCACTGAGTGTAGAAGGTTTAATGATAGACTACAGTGTAGCCGGGCTCAGGTTTGAAACCGATGTACCACTTGAAAAAACACTTCTTTGTTTTTGTCAATCGCTCTGTAATTGATGTGTTTCAATGTATGTATCTTCCCACGTTTCATAGGCTTTCATTAATGACAAAACAACAGGGTTATTTGCAGAATTAAAGCTGAGATCATCCACCTTACAAACCGGTAAAATACCAATTGATGTACCGGTTAAGAAAACAGCCTCAGCCTCTTTTAGATTTGTTTTTGCAAATGATGATTCCTTAAAATCAGAATATACTCTTGCTAAATCAGCAACATCCTGTCTTGTTATCCCACCTAATACTCTACGTGTATCAGCAGTGATTACTTGAGTACCTTTGACGAAAAAAACATTACTTTTGGTGCCTTCTAAAACAAGACCTTCACGATCCACTAATAAATACTCATAAACACTATCAAGCTGCAGTTGATTTCTTATCTTTTGCATCGCATTGGTTCTCTGCTTTATTTCAGGGTTTTCTCTTTCAAAGGATTTCGTTTTTACTTGGACTCCTTTTTTGTACGTATCCTGCTCTAAATACATTGATTCAATATAATAGAGCGCACAGGTCAAATCCCCGTTTTCTATACTCACGGAAAGCCTTACATTTTGATTTTTAATGCCGTCTACTTCAAAAAGTTTGGCAAAATCTGATTGTATTGTCTTAATTGTAAAGTATTTGTCAATATTCGCCATTTTTAGCGAATGATTTAAACGTTTTATATGAGCTTCCAAAAACATCACTGCTCGGTTCTTTACCCGGATAACCTCATAAAGTTCTTCTGGCTTTTCAGTATATTCCTCCTGCTTAATGACTGTACCATTGAGTATGATAGATTTCTGAGACATAGGATCCTCCTTTTTTTTATCCAAATCCTATTATAGTGTATGAAACGTATAAAAATCATTTTTACTGCAATCAAAATCGGTAGGTGTCAAGATAGTTTTCGCCTTATTTGCTCATTTACAAAGATTAATTTAACATCCTTGTAATAACCCGCTTCAGCAAAAGCCAACTCTTCCGACGAACATCCAGTTGGGGCCCATTCTCAG
>JBLHNU010000111.1:0-10768 GCA_047622095.1 Desulforhopalus sp. | reverse complement strand
GTAGGCGTTGATGTTGTGACCACAACCGGGTATCGCGCCTCAAAATTGATAGGGTCTGCTGTGTACAATGATAAGGCTCAAATAATAGGTGTCCTCGAAGATTTTATTGTAGGTGCCGATGATGTGGCAACTGTCGCGATCGTAGAAGTTGGTGGTTTTCTGGGGATAGCTGGACACAGGGTGGCAATCCCTACAGAACTTCTCGACAGTAATGATTTGCATCAAATTGTATTTCCCAATTCTTCCAGAGAAGAGCTTCAATCTTTACCAGAGTTTCAATACGTTGAGTAAAACGGTTGTAATTTGTAATTATCAAATAGGTTAAAAAGATGCCTACTTCAACATAAAAGCATACTGGGAGTTTGGCACAGATCATCGTCCTGAGGGATGGAACGGCTGGCTTACACTGTCAATACCACTTTAATGGTACCCTGGCTATTCAATCTACTCCAACAATACGATACAGTCCTCATTAGATGTGGTGCAAACGATGTTTAACCACCAACATAGGGAAATACTTTTATGACTGCAAAAACTGACCTTAACACTATAAAAGAACAACTCGGAAAAGAAATAGATAAATGGCAAACCAAGATAGATGAAGCCCGACTACAGATGCATCTTGGAGTACAGGAAGTAGAAGATAAGTTGAAACCCCACGTCGAGCAGCTTGAAGAAGAGTTGGGTAAGGCAAAAGATAAAATGGAAGAACTTGAAAAGAGTTCAGAAGGTGCTTGGGGGGAGCTGAAAGTAGGGATAGAGAGTTCAGTTGATGTAATGAAAATGGCCTTTGAAAGTGCACAGGAGCATTTCACAAAAAAGAAGTAGAAGGGAGTTGGTGTATTATAAGGCACCCCTCACAGTTGTGAAATTTCGCATTAATATGGGGAATCTTAGTAGTATTTTCTGAAAAGTTAGTCGCTTAGGTGATGCAAAATGAAAAGTGATCTCTTGGCAAAAGAAAGTTTTCGTAAGGGCTTTGTTCTGGTAATGACGCTCTTGTATATAGCTGCTTTTTTAGCCTTAGTTGGAGGCTTTCTTCAATCGTTGCTTCTAGCAGCAATATTCAGTGGCCTTGTATATCCACTGTATCTCTGGTTTGTAAAAATCACTGGAGGTCGAACGTCTCTTGCATCGATTCTTACGCTTCTTGTTTCTCTGTTGATGATCATTATTCCTTTACTTTTTCTGCTGGTACTTGTAGCCGATCAGGCCGTTGGTATAACAGAGGTAGTAAAACCATGGATTTCTGAACATCTAGCAGGCTCTGAGCTTAACTCAGGAATTCTACCCGCCTGGTTCCCTTTTGCAGAAAAACTTGCACCTTATTCCAGCGAAATATTAGCAAAAATTGGTGAACTTGCCGGAATGACTGGCTCCATGATTGCTTCCAGCCTGGCGAAGATATCTGAAGGGGCAGCAATTTTTTTCCTCAATCTCTTCATCATGCTGTATTCAATGTATTTCTTTCTTCTCAGTGGCCGAACCCTTACAGATAAAATCCTCAGTTATCTTCCTCTTACCCGCCAGGATGAGGATAAGATGATTGAGGTTGGACTGTCTGTAAGTCGTGCCACCATAAAAGGTACTTTGATTATCGGTATTATTCAGGGAACACTTGGTGGTCTTGGCTTTTGGGTATCAGGGGTCGGTTCTGCAGTCTTCTGGGCTGCTGTCATGGCCGTATTATCTGTTCTCCCTGGTATCGGGGCCATGTTGGTCTGGGGGCCAGCTGTTATTTATCTCTTCATCACAGGCAACACCGTTGCAGGGTTGGGACTGCTCGCCTGGTGCGCAGGGGTAGTTGGGACGGTAGACAATGTTCTCAGGCCAATTCTTGTTGGTCGGGATGCTCAAATGCCAGATCTGTTAATACTTCTAAGTACACTCGGTGGAATCGGACTGTTTGGCGCTTCCGGGCTGGTGCTGGGCCCCATTCTGGCTGCACTGTTTCTTACTGTTTTGGCAATCTACACCCGGGTTTTTGCCGAATGGCTCAAACCTGATGAAACCTTAGCCGAGGATACTGATTCTAACGTGAGTGTGAGTGGCTCGGAGCCGAAGCGTGGGGAGGTAGGATAAATGAGTATAGCCAATGAATTGACCGGAGATATGCAGACCCTTCAACGGGAAGTCGCTGAGCTGAAGGAGTATAAACGGCAAAAAGAACTAGAGACAGAGGATCAAGTTGCACTCTCCGATGAAAGAACTGATTCAACGGAATCTGAAGAGGCTTTGCCGGGTAGTGATATTGGCGATAGTGAAATTCAAAACATTTCAGATCAGATAGAAACATTTTTACAAAATGTAGGAGAGATTGAACTTGAACGCCCAGCTCTCACCTTGGTAGCCGTATTCACCCTTGGTGCAGTTATTGGACACTTACTTTCCCGGAGATAGGAGCAGGTAACAATGGATCATTTTATACGTAGTCTTAAAATATTTTGGCGATCAGAACGAATATTACGAGAAAATGAATTACGCCTGATCACGCAGAAAACAATGTGTCTCGCACTTGCTGGACTTGTTGCTATTTTCGGACTGGCTATGCTGAGTCTTGCAGTGTTTTTTGCACTTGTCCCTATTATGGGGCAGGCACTTGCGGCCCTCTCGGTGGCTGGAATTGACCTTGTCTTAGCCGGGGCTTTGGTCACCTATGCAGGTAAGCTTAAACCACCACCTGAGGCAGCTATGATGCAAGAAGTGCGTGATATGGCCATCGGTGACATGGAATATGAGCTAGTAAAAGTTGAAAAAGAACTGGTTAGCCTCAAAAATGAAGCCCAACGTTTTATTCGTAACCCTTTTGAGTCTTTTCTGCCTCTTGCTATGGGCCCATTGATGAATGTGGTGTTAAAAGGCATGGGTTCATCCAGCAAAAAAGATGTGAAAAAAACTTCTGACTGACTTGATAAATGCAGTGAGATATTTTCCTGATTAGACTTCATACATATGAAGTGTGGAGGTTACAAATGGTCACATTTTTATTAGTTATGTTTCACTTATTACCTTTCCCTATCATCCTGATTCACATCGTTGGTTGAATTGCTGCTGAAGCCAAATTCGATTTTGCCACCAATAGAAAAATCTTCCGAAGGGGAAACTATTGCATTAAGACCAAGCCGAGACTGAGAGTTATTGTTCTCAACAAAATAAACGTCGCTACTGTTCCCATTATCACTCCACAAGAATCCACGGTTGAGTTGGCCGTAAAGGCTGACATCAATATTTTCGAACTTCGAGGTAACCATCTTTCCCGCATTGAGTTTGGCGAGTTCTTCCTTACCGGCTTTTGTATCGAGCTTCTCTTCTGCACCACCAAGCTGTTTTTTCAACTTGGCTATTTCCTCTGCCTGACCGTTTGAAACCAGAGCACACATGAGTGCTGTTGAAGCAACAGTGGACACCAGTCGTTGCAATTTCCCCATACCATCTCCCTTTTCTAGGAATTAAGGTACTAACCCGGATTTCTCATCAATAAAGTTTTTCGCAGGTCGAGACACAAGCCATACCGCTGTAGTAAATTACCGCAAGTGGCTTGTAACGCTGCACCTGCGGAAAAATCTATTGACCTGAAGAGTGAGCTTTTTGATTTTGAAACGAAATACACACTGTTTTCTGCGACAGTCAATTTTTAAAAATGAACTCATGTACTTGAATCTTTTTTGCGTTATTCCGTATAGCTCACAAGTTCGAGTCTACGCCTTTAGGGTGATGCCCAATTTACTCCTTTTAGGCGATTATTATTTCCGTCCAAAACAGATTTAATAAAAGAATAATAAACCATAAACGGTTCAAGAGTACGGCTGCTGTCTGTCTTTTAACAACAAAAGGATCGGACGAAGATGGGGTGCTGGTGAACGGTTATTATATATCCTGCCATAATCTTTACTAAAAAAACATATTATGGCTTTTGGAACTTTACTGTTGGCAGGTGTGATTTTAACCAGTGTTGCCCTCTTATTGCGTGATATTGCAGGAATCGGTTCCGCGCCTCGATTTGCCGCGTTACACAGCTTGATAAAATCCAATTTTAATTATCTTATAGAGATGAAAGCTATTGTTTTTCTTGCCCATGCTCTTGCAGCAGGGGAAAGAGGAATTGAAATAGAGCCTGTGAAATTTTCACTAAACCATTGAGGAGGTATTAAAATGATGCAGACAAAAAAAATTTGGACATTGTTAACCGCAGGTGGGCTGCTGTTTGGATTAATGGCATCCCCTGTGCTCGCCACTGAGGTAATTGTGGAGGTCAAGGAAGTATTTGAAAAAACCGTTGACAACGTTATCGTTCTCTACGATTCATCGGGATCTATGAATGGAAAATATGGCAACACCGACCTAACGCGGCTTGAGGCAGAGCGTATGATTCTCTTGGAAGCGAACAGTACCCTGCCCGACCTTGATTGGAACATGAGTTTCTATTCATTTACTCCGAAAGCATTCTCTCTTGATTCTCTGGTGGGTTCTACCGAGGATATCCCCCCCATGACCCCGTACAGCAAGGAATCCATTACCAAGGCTATTGAGGCGTTACCTGCAAAGGCCAGTGGGCCAACATTTCTCCAGCATGCCCTGGAAAAGGTCACATTAATGATGCCCGAGCTGAAAGGAAAAACAGCTATCATAGTTTTCACCGACGGCACCTATACTAAGATGGAAAGCCCTGACACCCCGCTGACACTGGCCCAAAAACTGGTTAAAGAATATGACACCTGTGTTTATGCAGTCAGTAGTGCTACTGGAGAAAAGGAAGAGAAACTCATTAAGGCAATGTCCCAACTGAATGAGTGTTCGATGGTCATTCCCTTTAACGACTTGCTTGGTAATCCGGGATATACTACCGGCGCCCTGTATAAAGTCATCGAAAAAACCGTTGCCATCGACGTTGTCGATGGCATTCTCTTTGATTTCAACAAGTCGGTTCTGAAAGACCAGTACCATCCTAAGTTGCAAGAACTTGGCACGTTTCTAGAGACGAACACAAACGTTCACCTCTTCCTGGCTGGGTATACTGATGGTGTTGGCAGCGAGAACTACAACATAGCGCTTTCTAAAGAGCGCTCGGAATCCGTACGTGATTACCTGTTGGCTCACTCAAATATCGATAAGAATCGAGTGACCCTGCAATGGTACGGCAAGGCCGATCCGATCGCCAGTAATCAGGTCGATGAGGGACGTGCATTGAACAGGCGCGTGAGTGTGATACTGACAAATATGTAAGTCGTGTATTCACCTTGAAAAAACAGGATTAGTCTTTTGATGTGTTGAGAGGTGTCGTTGCCGTTTATGCGGCAGCGGCACATTATTTTCTGCCGGTCGGAACTTACTGTTGGTAATCTGAAATTGAGATTTCATTTTGTAAGCGCTTAATCAAGTAGCTGCACTTTCGCTAGCATGACTTCCATCCTGTTCAGGTTATTGGTACGTTTACTGACCGATGACAAAACAGATTCGGTGCTGGTGAACGTTTGTTACAGCCCCTGCACTGGTGAATAATCTTTTTGATCGTCTACCCACCATCTCTTCAAGTCAGGGGAGCAAACATCAGATAAACCACGAGCTGGTATTGTTTGACATCAATCGCTATGCGGAGATAGAACCATTGATGAAGGACAACCCCTCGGCTTGGATGGATCCCATGCTGAAAAGAGAAGACCTTACATTTATGCTCACCTTGCTGAGCAATAAGAGCCTTGAAAGCGAACAGGTGATTGCAGACAGCAGAATGGTAAGCTCTTCTGTGATAAAGAAATGCAATACGGGTCTGTCTTGGCCCAAGGATTTGTATTCGTTATCCCACGTCGCACTGCCGATACCTCCTGATGACCCGGTTTACGGGGATGATGATGTGGGCTCCAGTCCGGGTATTGAGCTGGGTGATCTTGCAATGCGGGGGGAGAAGGGTGTGTTGCAGGTGTCGGCCAGTGACATGCTTCGGTTGCGATACAATCCGTTCCACAGCTATCTTGAACAACGTATATTAGCTTTTACAGCTCTTGAACCGGACCCGGATGATGGTTGTTTGTGAAACATCCAATTGCGATGAATTCATAAAAAGCAGATTTCAAGAACCTGACTTTTTTAAAGATACGCAATTTATCTCCAGCACTAACCCTTTTGGGTGACATTAAATTACTCCTTTCAAGCGATTTTCTTATCAAACGAGAAAAGGTTTACTACATTCATACAAATGGCTAAAGAAAAAGATATCCAGAAGTAAAGGTTAAATCACATATGACGGGCGACATTTTTTCACAGATCATTCCTCTCATGGCGGCAATGGCGCTTCCTTTCCCTGTCATCAAAGCGACACGGTTATTGCTCGCGGGCAAGCCCGTAGCTCACTCCATTCTATTTATTTCAACCTGGGGTGTTATCTGTTTCCTGGTTCTGAGCACTTCGATAATATTCAAAGAATACCTTCTATATTCTTATGAAATTATAGAAGCTTATACGCCTCACGAAGACATCTCAGGCTGGATGCACATTATTCTGGGTCTATTATTTATGGGGATAGGAATCAAAAAAATTAAGTTGGTGGTAGAGCATGATGAGGTCTCACAGCCTCGGGAATCCCTTGAATTAACGCCCATTACGATAGTTTGGGCCACTTTGAAAATCGAACTATTTCAAGTGAAGAATGGATTACTGCTGTCTCTTGTCATTTATATCCTTCTTAAAAGCCAATTGCCCATTGGCCAATCATTGATAGCTTCGGCAATGATCTCAATCTCCGGCATGATATGTGTTTCAATGCCTCTGATTGTATATTTTTGGGCAGGGAGCCAAAGAGACACAATATTAGAGGAATTAAAAATATGGCTTATAAAGAATAATTCGACACTTGTAATATTTATCTACCTGTTTATCGGCATCTCAACCTTGAGTTCAGGTATAGGAGAATTACTACCTGAATTGCTTGAGATTATCTACCAAAGTCTTTCGTCTTAATGCATTACCAGGAAAGGGCTAAATGAAAATCTTCAGAATGCTTTTCGTACTCGTTGCGATCACTTTGGCCGGATGTTCAGCAGTAGGGCCACCCAGTGTCCATCATGATCGATTTGATTACAATAGGGCTCTTTCTGATTCATGGAAAGAGCAGACGCTCCTTAATATCGTCAGGCTTCGATATGCCGATATGCCGATTTTTCTTGAGGTGGCTTCAATTGTGAGTGGTTATACCCTTGAGGGATCTGTAAATCTCGCCGGAACTTTGTCCTCTGAGAGTGCCATACAGGGTGATTTTCTCAGCGTTGGAACGGGTGGGAAATTTACCGATCGTCCTACGATCACTTACTCCCCGGTTACTGGAGAAAAATTTCACAAGAGTTTTATGACACCAATTCCACCCAAATTATTGTTGTATCTGATGGAGTCTGGCTGGTCGGCTGAAATGGTTATGCCGCTGACGGTTGATGCAATTAATGGTCTAAGGAGTCGGAAGGGTGCTGGAAAATATTCAAGAACTGGAACCCCAGATTTTTATAGAGTTATCCGCCTTATGTCAGAGGTTAAGGAATCCGGCTCGATGGCCTTTAGAATTGTCAAAGGAAACGATAATAAAGAAACTATTGTTTTGTTTTTCTACACGGATGAAATCCCTTCCGAGGTTGGAGAACAGAGAAACGAGATCATAAAATTACTCAATCTTTCCGAAAATCAGAATCAGATAACAGTGAAATATGGTCTATTACCCCAAACTGAAGGGGAAATAGCTATTTTGACGCGATCAATGTTACAGATGATGATATCATTATCAACATTAATCGAAGTTCCTGAAGATCATGTCAAGCGAGGGTTGACACCTCCTATAGAAAATAAATCGAATAGTGAAGAGGAAAAGCTCGGTAGACTGATTCGTATCGAAAGTGGTTTGGAAAAGCCTGAAAAACCGTTTGTATCTGTAAAATATCTGGATCACTGGTTTTGGATCAATGAAGATGATTTTGCTTCAAAGCGGACCTTTACCTTTTTGATGCTCTTGTTTTCAATGATGGAAAATGAAGAGCCTGAAGGACTGCCACTCATAACGATACCGGCTGGCTGAAAATATTTTTAAAAATAATTAAGTACCATAATTCAATTTTAAAGGATGTCATGAAAACAATTGCTGTTTATTCAAGTGTGTTATTTGTTTGTTTTCTTACCATACCCCAGACGTTACATGCTAAGCCAAATGGGTCCGTAAAATTTTCAACCCAGCGTGTTGAAAATGCAAATGATACAAAAGAAACTCTGATCCTTCCTTTTGCATTTCCTTCAGATTCCATGGGAACAACGTTTGGGGTTGGTTCTATGGCCAAAGGTTATGGTCAGGATCAATTACTTATTGCCGGGGCGGCTTGGGGGAGTGCTGATGAAGCTGTAGGCGGAGTTCTCGGGCTTTGGGATTACCAGTTACCGTTTGGCGATAGAATATTTTTCTCTACCCTTGGTTCCTTGGGAAATTACCCCAGACAACGGGCATATAGTAGTGCGCCCAGAATTGCTGACTCTTCTGGAGCAGGAGGAAATGATTCCGATGAAAATGATTACGTTGAAGAAGAGGGCACAGATAACTGGATAGATTTTAAATTTGAATTCGTATTGCCTATTGGAAGTATGAAATCAGACAGTATGGGAGAATATAAATTAGAAAAAGGTATTCTTACTGAAGGGGCCACTGGAGGGGATACATGGAATCCGCTTGAAACCGGTGTCTCAGTTCTTGTGTTAAGACAATCGAATCGGTTTCAAGAGTATCAGACAGATGATGGGGATTTAGAAGGTTCCGTTCATCCAATAGAAATTGGATACCTCTATAACAATACAGACTTCCCGACTAACCCGTCAAAGGGAAGCTCTCAATACCTCTCGTTTACCCAAGATTTTGGATGGGGTGACTCAAAGGATAAATGGAATTTCCTTAGTTTTGAAGGAAGTAAATATTTTGATGTTGGTACTAATAAATTCGCCAAACAACAGGTTGTTGCACTGAATGTCTGGACCGGCGATTCCCTGTCCTGGGATGAGACAACGTTAGATAACGACAATTCTGTTATCTCAGATGACCCACCTTTTGTTGAAGGTGCGAGACTCGGTGGATTTTACCGTATGCGTGCATACCCCAATAATCGATTTAACGGCAAATCTGTCATTTATACCACAGGCGAATATAGACTCACTCCCAAATGGAATCCGATTGCTAATGTCAAATGGTTGAGTTTCTTAAAACTCGACTGGTTTCAGCTCGTTGGCTTTGCAGAAGGCGGACGGGTTGCAGGAGATTATGGCGATCTGTTTTCCGATTGGAAATTCGATGGCGGTGTAGGTCTTAGAGCCATGGTTGCTGGTGGTGTCGTACGGTTTGATGTCGCGACATCAGAAGAAAGTACAAGTGGTTGGGTTATGTTTGGACATCCATTTTAATTTGTACCTAAGTCTTGCATACACAAAGTACAGAAAAATGATTTATCACTGCAAAACAACATGTTGCATTCATAATAATCACTTTAGAAACTCATCTTTGAATGAGTACAATTTTTCTGTTATTTGCTACCCTTCGGGATTGACAATTCCACCGAATCTGCTTTGTTATCGAAGCGTTGAAGTATATTTATACGTCTTCAGCTTCGCTGCCTCGCATTTCCGGCAGGTAAGCGTAGACTCCGAGTAGTCAATTGCAAAATTTAGGTTGTACATAGTGAAAGAGGGGTAGGCTGTGAAAACGGGCTACCTCAATAAAGCCATGTCTTCATATAACCTTTCATTCTACTCCTCCTGAAAGTTACTATTTTAATTCATATTCATAGCAAACGCATATTACTGGACTCCGTTGGGGTCCAGCCCTCAATACCTGTGTTCTAGAGACACTATTTTCACAGCTGTTCTTCGTCGTTCTTTTAGTGCTTCAAACGAGCCTGTTTAAGAGACTTACTCCTCATAATGTAACCGGATCAGCTTTCTAATCCTTTCGGGTGACCACAATTTACTCCTTTCAAGCGATTTATTTTTTTCTTTAGAACAGATCTAATAGAACCATGAGAAAAGATTTTTGGGGGGAGGGAGTGAATTGACATTGTTCTACCTTGTTTCCGGTAACACAAGTATTCCAGTTTTGTTACACATGGTGATATGTATAAAACAGACACTACACACAGAATAGCTGCACAGCTAATTACATTGGCAACGTTATTCTTTTTAGTTTTTTTTCCCGGGAACTCTATTAGTTCTGAAAAAGTTACTGTAAAGCAGGTGGATGCGTCTGCTCAAGAAAGCCTTTCAGGCTCATCTTTCCCCAATCTTGCCGAGATAGTTCCTTTGGAAATTAAGCTGGTCAGCAGGTTACAAGAGCTTGAAGAGCAAATTAAGCAAGGAATCGGTGGAGATGCCCTGGATGATGATTACCTCGAATTGGAGAAAGGACTGAGTTCAGTTGTCGACAACCTTGAAACGCTCATAGCGTCTAAGAAGTACAAATACAATAAACTTGTCGATTTTAGAGAATTACTCAAACAAAAGCGCAATACCTTTAAACTGATCAGCGAGCCGGTTTCTACTGCAATTGGACAGTTGGGAACACTACGGGCGGAATGGCAGGCGGAATCCAATCGTTGGACTCAGTGGCAGGCTGCACTACTGAAAGAGGGGGGCTTAGAGCAACTGCGAGTGACTTTCGTCGAGGCAACAGAGACAATTGACACGGCGCTGGATTTGATCCTGTCCGAGCTTGACACCCATTTAGCCATACAGGAACGGCGTGGAGTAATTGAGAGGAAGATTG
>JBLHNU010000110.1:0-10841 GCA_047622095.1 Desulforhopalus sp. | reverse complement strand
CTCTTTACCACAGCAGCTTAAGGTGGTTTGAAGCCTGCTCCTGCAAGCCGACTCCGAGGGGCCTACCCTCATCTGTTGTGTAGTTACGAGCAAAAATTACTTGCTCTCGTGGCACACTAATTCCAGATTATTTTCACCTCATTTTTTTTGATTGTGCCATTGGATGCATTATATTTTGCCTACTGGCTCGTGGTATGAAGAAGAGACATTACAATATTTTATTCTTTCAACAGGAGGTTCCACATGCAAATTGAAAAAATTCTCCTTCCAACTGACGGTTCTGTCCATTCCATAAATGCCACCAACTATGCACTTAACCTGGCAAAACAGTATGGAGCTCACGTAACCATTGTATGTTGCTATGAAGATTGGCCTTATAAAATCCCGGAAATATCGGAAGTTCGGAGCAAAGAGATTAAAGAAAATTTGGTCAAGGAGGCTGAGAATATACTAAAAAAAGCAGAGGGGATCTTTGCGAAACAAGGAGTAGAATATAAACTTGAGATTATTGCAGGACCACCGGGTTACAAGTTGGCCAATCTTGCAAAATCAAAGAAGTATGATCTGATAGTCATGGGATCACACGGTCACTCCGATATTGCCGGCCTGTACCTCGGCAGCGTTACGCATAAGGTGCTCAATACGATTTACTGCCCGGTCCTAGTTGTCCCTTAACCAACTCAATCGTTTGCAAGAGTCTGCAGATTGGCTTCAGATAGACGTTGAGAACATTAAACGTTGCTGCACCCTGGTCCTCATTATGGCGGGTGTTCGGTAGAGCACCATCTGCCCATGCGGGTGAGGAAATCTTCGATCGCCTGCACTTAGAGATTGTTCCAGATTATTTTTTCCAGACACTACGGGAGGATGGTTAGGGAGCACAGCAAGTTCACCTTGATCAACTCAGTCAACGAACTCCCATTGCACTAAACATCGACGACATATTATGTATAAATACAATAGGGTATGAGTTAAAATTAACTGTTTTAAAAAATCTACAAGTCGAAAATCGAGGAGTGGCTTGGATTTGGCTATTCTTAAGCTTCTCAATATTTACATAGCAATTTCAAAACACATAAAATCAATATTTATAGGAGCTATATGGACTTTTGAGAAACGAGACTTGAAATAGGACAATGGCGAAGTTTTCCGGCTAACGCTTTCCGAAAAGTGGTTTCTAAGCACTAAGAAAGGCACTTTTTAAAAAAATTATCTTATAAACCCAAGGCGTTAACTTGGTCCGACCCCATTTGCATTTGCTAAGAGCTAAAATAACCTCTTTTTCGACACAGATCCTATGTAATTCAGGGGGCTTGACTTGGCCCGGCCCCACTGACACTGGCCACTCTTTTTCAAAGGGAGGGAAGGGGAAGACAGAAAATATTTATAGTGATAAAATCTGGCATAGCAGCCCTTTCCAGTTCTTCACCACTGTCTCAAGCCAGTAAAACCGTGTTATTCAGAGAAGTACGCTTGAGTCGGAAGAATCGCAAAAATGACACAACAGATAACAATGGTTATTGTTCAAACATTGTATTCTTACAACAAAATGGTTCAGTACATATGCATAGTATCCTCACTTCTCTTTGTACGGATCTGACAGGCTTATACTGGTAGATTCTGCAAGTATCGATGGAGGCATAAGATGTCTGGCGATGTCCTCGAAATATCGAACATGCTTTCACGGCTCATTGCGGCCCGCAATTGTTTCTTGTTCATTGTCGCCCTCACCCTCACCCCAATTTATACTCCTTTATTGTTGGCAGGCGAATCTTCCCAGGCTGTGGTACTTGAGGTACAGGGTGCTATCAGTCCTGCGGTAACTGATTACATACGAAAGGGGATGGAAGCAGCAGTCGCTGGTAATGCCGATCTGGTGATTCTGCAAATGGACACCCCGGGGGGGCTTGACCGTTCAATGCGGGATATCATTCAGATGATTCTTGCTTCTCCCGTTCCCGTTGTCACCTACGTGGCACCTGAAGGAGCAAGAGCAGCCAGCGCCGGAACTTATATTCTCTACGCCAGTCATGTTGCGGCAATGTCACCGGCTACAAATCTCGGTGCCGCTACCCCCATAAGCATCGGCGGTCTTCCCGGATTATCAAAGCCTGCGGAAGAAGAGGACGAGAAGGATGAGGGTGAGTTGGCAACCGACGATGCCTCAACCCTGAAACGCAAAGTGATCAATGACGCCTCAGCCTATATAAAGGCTCTTGCTGAGCGGCATGGACGAAATTCCGATTGGGCTGTGCGAGCTGTACGGGAGGCTGTCAGCTTGTCCGCCGAAGAAGCGCTGGAATTAAAGGTCATTGATTTTTTGGCCTTAAACCTGCCTGACCTCCTCCACCAGCTGGATGGTCATGAAATAATGTTCGATTCCAAGGTTCATACTATCTCCTCCACGAACATGAACACCATCAGGATAGAGCCCAGCTGGCGATACAGACTCCTGACAGTCATCAGCGATCCGAATGTTGCCTACTTTCTGCTGCTCCTCGGCTTCTATGGTCTCATTTACGAACTTGCCAATCCTGGCGTATTCCTGCCGGGCGTTGCCGGGGGCATATCTCTCCTGCTGGCCTTTTATGCCTTTCAGATTTTACCGATCAATTACAGTGGCCTGGCTCTGATTATCCTCGGCATCACTTTTTTGATCAGTGAAGCCTTTGTCCCAAGTTTTGGATCTCTGGGGATTGGCGGTGCTGTAGCCTTTGCCGTTGGCTCGCTCATCCTGATAGATGATGAAAGCTTAAGGGTGTCCATCCCTCTGATAATCAGTACAACAGCTGTCTCTGCTGTCCTCATTCTGCTGCTGGTGGCTCGTGTGCTGACAATCAGGAATAAAAAGATTCGGACCGGCGAAGAAGCACTTATTGGTATGACAGGTGAAGCGTCGGAAGATTTTGACGGAGAAGGCAGAATCTGGCTTCTCGGAGAATCATGGCAGGCAAAAAGCTCTAATACAATTCGAAAAGGGGAGAAGGTAAGGATTACTTCTCGAAACGGACTGGAACTGACGGTTGAAAGCCTAACGGAGGGACTATAATATGACAACGTATCCTTACATAGAGTACCTCGCACCAGTGATACTCATTATCGTTTTAATTGCACTTTCGTTTAAAATAGTAACCGAATACGAACGGCTCGTTGTCCTCTTTCTTGGCCGCTTCCAAACTGTAAAGAAACCGGGGCTGAGAATTATTGTACCTGGAATCCAGAGAGCCTTCCGTGTCGACCTTCGTGTTATCACCATGGACGTCCCGCCGCAGGATGTTATCTCAAAAGACAACGTAACCGTACGAGTGAATGCGGTCCTCTACTTCAGGGTAGTCGACCCGGAAAAAGCAATTATTCAGGTTGAATATTTCCTGGTTGCCATAAACCAGCTGGCGCAGACAACATTACGCTCGGTGCTGGGGCAGCATGATCTCGACGAAATGCTCTCAGAACGAGAAAGATTGAACGAAAACATTCAGGAGATAATCGACAAGCGGGCAGATGCCTGGGGAATTAAGGTGATAAATGTCGAAATCAAACATATAGACCTGAATGATTCAATGATCAGGGCCATTGCCAAACAGGCAGAGGCGGAACGGGAAAGGCGGGCAAAAGTTATCAATGCAGAGGGTGAATACCAGGCCTCAGAGAAACTGCTTGCAGCCGCCAATGTTATTTCCCAAAATCCACAGGCATTGCAGCTTCGTTATCTGCAGACATTAAATGATATTTCAACTAATGAGAATACAAACACCATTGTTTTTCCGTTTCCGGTGGAAATGATGCGGTCCATCTTAAAGGACGGCCAGCCCCAAAAGACTCAGGAAAAATGAGTTGGTCGTTGATCAGCCTTCTAAACACTACAAACCTTGTGTTAATGATAACCAATCAACAACAAGCAGATGAACATGATTTGAAGTGGCAATGTAATTGAGGACACACAAAGGCCGTATCTCTTTTTGGCTTCAAAAAGCGGATCTCATTAGAAAAATTCAGACCAAGGAAGGTAATATCCCTTGTTTTCATATGATTAGCGGATTCTGCAATCAAGAGGACTGTTGTTGGCGAAAGGATTGTTTAAACGGAATCAAAGGCTGATGCTGTGGTTTCAATGAGTAACTGCACGAAAGCCTTTCTTGGCATAGAGAGAAAAAATCTGTCCTGCTGGTTGATGATGAACAAACTATCTTAACATCTCTTGAAAACTGCCCTAAAAGCCAATAAACGCACAGATAAAACCGACGATATCATTGAAGAATCTTTGAGGCTTGGGTGATCCCCAGAAACGATCAGTCAGCGATTGAAGATTGAAGCAGAAGTATATGAACAGCTGAGTAATAGCACGATTTACAGACGCATAGAAGAAGAGCGACAACAAGGAGACAAACTGCACCGTAAACTTCCCAATATTTGGCAAAACACATTGGAAGGAATTTATCCCGCTCTTTTCAGCGGGGTTACTATAGTTGTGGTTTCAAAAGTAACTTCTTATCGCCTTGAGTTATGCGTTTCTCCCTTATGACAGGAAATGGCATATGTCGATCAAGAATCTTGACATCCTCTTCAATCCACAGAGAATAGCCGTTATAGGTGCGAGTGAAGACGATAAGTCCCTAGGATATCATATATTCAGGAACCTAATCGGCAAAGGCTTCAAGGGTATCGTTCATCCGATTCACCCTGGGATGAGCGGAGTCCAGGGGGTCGAAGCATATAAATCCGTCAAGGATATCCCCCATCCAGTAGAGCTGGCTATGGTGGCAACGGAACCTGAAAATCTGCCATCAATTCTCAAAGATTGCGGCGAGAAAGGCGTGAAAGGTGTTGTCATACTTGCCCCCGATTATAAATACCGTGTCAAACATGCCTATCTCATTTCTGACCAAATCAGGAGATTGGCGTCAAAGCACGGATGCAGGGTCTTGGGTCCCAACTCTCTGGGTTTTCTCAGGCCCGCTACCAATCTCAACGCCAGCCTGTATCCGGAGATGCCACCAAAAGGCAATATCGCCTTTATTTCAGAAAGCGGTCTCTTTTCTTCGGCATTCCTGGAACATGCTATAAATAAGAATGTTGGATTCAGTTATTTTATCTCGCTTGGCTCCAAACTTGATATTAATCTCGCCGACATGATTGATTTTCTGGGCAGAGATGGCAGTACCAGGGCCATTTTCCTTCATGTTCAGACTATCAACAACGGCCGAAGAGTCATGACCGCGATCCGGAATTTCGCACAAACCAAGCCAATTGTCGCGGTCAAGTCAGGAAAATCCGATGATTTCTCTCTGCTGGCACTAACCGATTGCGGTTCCCTTGCCGAGGAAGATCTGATTTATGAAGCTATGTTCAAAAGAGCGGGTAGCCTGAGAGTCAACAGCATGGTCGATCTTCTTAATATGGCCGAGACCATTGCCAAGCAGAATCGACCAAAAGGGACACGACTGCTCATCATTACCAATTCCACTGCTCCAGCAGAGATGGCTATTGATGTATTAAAAGGGATGGGGGGCTCTTTGGCATCCCCAAGTAAAAATACCCTGGAGCATATCAGTGAAAATTTGCCATTAAAACTGGAGTTGCACAATCCGCTTTATCTGCTTACCGATTCATCATCTACTGACTACCATCTGGCCATTGAAAACTGTTTGCAGGATCCTGAAGTTGATGGTGTCCTGGTGATCTGTATTCCCTTCCCCGGTATCGACTTGAAAAAGATTGCCGAGGCAATTGTTACCGCGGCAAAACACAATCCCAAGACTCCTTTATTCACTACATGGGGTGGTGAAAAGACTGCCAGGAAGGCAATTGATTTTCTTAACAATAAAGGTATCCCCACCTTCTACACCCCCGAGCAGGCTGTAAAAAGCTTCATGTATATGTATCGATACGATTATAACCTCCAACTCCTGCAGGAAACACCTGAAATAATACTCAAAGATTTTTCACCCGATTTTGAAAATGCGGAAAGAATCATTAGAGACTGCCTCGGACAAAAAAGATTTGCTCTCCATGCGGATGAGGCCAGCGAGCTACTTAGAGCGTATGGTATCCCGGTGCTTGAAACTATCAGGGTCAACAGTGCAGAACATGCTGTTCGGGCATCCCGGCAAATTGGCTATCCGGTGGTGATGAAAATCGATTCCGCGATGGTTCGCAACAAGCGCCAGAAATCACGGATAGCCGTTGACCTGAAAGATGAGCAACGGGTGCGGGAGGCTTTTGCCGTTCAAAAAGATCTGGTCATTTCCCTCAAAGATCCTGAGGCCCGGGTGACCATTCAGCCTATGGTAACCAAGAGTGGATATGAACTTGCTATCGGAGCCAAAAAAAGCATGAGTTTTGGGACAGTAATTCTGTTCGGTTTGGGGGGAGAGTACCTGAAAGCGGAGAAGGATTTCTCAATAGGGCTGCCGCCTCTCAACCAGACCCTTGCCAGACGGATGATGGAAGAGACAAAAATCTATCACTATCTCAAAAAGATACCTTCTCACCAAGGTGCTTTAGGTTATCTGGAAGAGATGCTTGTTCGCTTTTCCCAATTGCTTATAACTCTGCCTCAGATCGGTGAAATTGACATTAACCCTCTCCTGTTGCTGGACAGTGAATGTGTCGTCCGTGATGTAGCTATTCATCTCGACAATAGATTACCAAAAGAATACCGATGGACAAAGGGCGATCTTTGCCCCTTGCATCTGTCAATCCCGCCATATCCTTTCAAATATGAAAAATATTCCTTGCTGAAGGATGGAACAGAGATCTTCATTCGCCCAATTCGCGGTGAAGACGAGCCGCTGTTACGCAGTTTTTTTGAGGCTCTGTCTGCAGAATCCGCTTATTACCGATTCGGCCAGCGCCGGATCAATATGCCCCATGTCAACCTGGCCCGATTCTGCCAGGTTGATTATGATCGGGACCTCGCTTTTCTCGCGGCTGTGCCTGAGAAAAAGGAGGTCATTATCGGGGATGTACGCTTGAACAGGTTTGCTGATCTTGACAGTGCGGAGCTTTCATTTATCGTGGCCGATCAGTGGCAACGCCATGGTATTGGGAGTATTCTCATGGATTATTGTCTTGCGGTGGCCAGGGAGATAGGGATTAAAACGCTTTGGATGGAGATTATGAAGGACAACTCACGAATGATAAAATTCGGGCAAAAGTATCATTTTAAGCGACTACCTGATGATAATGGAGGAGACATGGTGGAAATGGTGCTGGAACTCAGGTAATCGGATGACTTTGTGGTAGCGTCCTTCCCATTTAATAGTGCTAAGATCATTATCAATGATAAAAGTACCATCAGAGAGTGACAAATTAGTTTGTGGATCATCTGGCTGATCAATGGCATCACCTTCACAAGCATACCCAGCCTCACGCCAGGTTTAATCCCTCCTTTTAGCTCATAAACTTCCAGATACCCTGCTCTGGTCATTTTCTCTATAGCCATTTTTGTATCATGACTCCGTTCGCTCGAGCCATACACCACAACTCGTTCCTTTATATCTGAGATAATCGTGGCCAAATCATCCAAAAATGATACAAAGAAAACACAGGCATTTTTTGCACCAGGAATATGTACATTTTCAAAATGGTCAGGAGGTAACACATCTACCAAGTGAGTATTAGGATGCTCTTTATCCATTGATCTTAAATCAGAGACAGACACAGTATTAATGGTTCTTCCGGATTAAGCGTACTTCTCGTTACTGCCCACTACAACAGGATTGTGGACGAGGCGAAGAAATGTAAGGCTCATTATCAGCTGATTTCATCGCTTTAAACATTTTCAACCTTCTCCTTCCCTCCCTTTAACAAAGGGAAGGGAGGAAAAAACGTTATTTGAAAAATGATTTGTCTCAAAAAACTGGAAAGATAAGAGAACTGTCTCTATCGAACTTCAACATTTTAGGGCTCTAGAGCCAAAAGTACGCTTGAGTCGGAAGAACCGTATTAATTATGTTTTCGGTTGTCATATCAAAGTCCTCTTTAGTTTCTGATACTTCACAAGTTCAGACCGCAACTAGCTTAGTCATTTCACGACATGTGGATTTGCTGCATTTTGAGGTGCTTTATGAACCATCGTATAGGCGTAATCGATACCATCTCCATAAGCGCCGCCATGTTGCCGAAAAATATTGAGAACGGCATCATAGTGTTCTTTGTTGGCCCAGTCCCGTTGAAATTCAAGTACAGTAGCAACACTCGTCATGGGCACGGCACCTGCTTGTAATGTCCTCCGCAAGGCGGCATCGTGGGCTGCGACTGAAGTGGCACCGCAAGCATCCTCAACTACATAAACATTGTAACCCTCATTTAAGAGATTAAGAGTCGGCCAAGCAACACAGACCTCTGTCCATAGACCAGCTATCACGATATTCTTCTTGCCTGTAGCACGAATGGCTTCTCTGAATTTTTCATCATCCCAGGAGTTCATGCTGCTTCGTTCTATAGATTGCTGCCCTGGAAAAACATCCATCAGTTCAGGCCATATGTATCCACTGAATGACTCAGTTTCTACAGCTGTGAGGATTACAGGCACACCGTATTCTTTTGCTCCTTTGGCCAACATTACAACATTGTTCACCAACAATTGTCTGTCAATGTTCGATACTCCAAAGGTCATCTGTGGTTGATGGTCAATAAAAACAACAGCACAATTTTCTTTTGTCAGCATTCCACCATCTGTATTTGAAAGTATATTTGCCATAATATTTATCCTCTTCTTATTGATAGGTTTCTGATTATGAGCGGATAGTTTGGGCCCAGGACTGTAAAGCCTGCAATTGCCCAACTATCAGATCTTGAATCTTCGTGTCCAACAGATTCCCTTCTTCGTCAAAGCTACCGCTGAAAGCATTGCTAAATACTTCCGGTTTATTTAAAGGGTGGAGATCAAGAAATACGCATACTTGTCTGAGGTGATATTGAGACCTTGCTGAGCCCATACCGCCTCCCGACCCAAGTATGGCCACAGGTTTTCCTGCGAGCAGATGATTATCTGGTGCACGAGAAGCCCAATCGAGTGCATTCTTAAGTGCAGGTGCAAGCGAGTAGTTATATTCAGGACAAGCTAGGAGCAATGCATCCGCATTCCCGATGCTCTCATTAAGTTTCTGCACAGGATCTGGAATCTCTTTAAGATCTGCATTATAGAAAGGAACATCTTGTAAAGATGCCAATTCAATTACCATCCCCGATGGAGCATGTTCTTTTGCATATCTCAATAGCCCTAAATTAGTAGACTGACTCCGCAGACTGCCGCAAATTCCTAAAACATGTAAAGATTTCATAATTTCTCCTTGTGGATTTATTAATGGCTCTATTTAGTCGACCAATGGGACCTCAATCGCCAGGATTTGCGCTTTGCTTTGAGCTACAATTGGGTAGGTTTTGCCGTCTACTATCCCCAACCCATCACGCCTTTTAACAGCATTACCGTCTATGTTGACATTGCCTTCGATGACAAAGAAATAAACACCATTCTTTTTGTCATTTTTCTCGTAGACCACCTGTTTTTCGGCCTCAATATCAGCTAGTGAAAACCAGGCATCCTGGTTGATCAATACCGTTTCTTCCGAATTTTCTGGTGCTACAAGAAGCTGGAACCTGTTTTTTCTATTACCTTCATCAAAGAGTTTCTGATCATACCTCGGGGTAATGTCCCTTTCTTTTGGCAGCACCCAGATTTGAAGGAAATTTACATCTTCTGAAGATGAGTCATTGTACTCCGAGTGGGTTATGCCGCTTCCTGCCGACATAATCTGGACTTCACCTGTAGATATGATATGCTTGTTGCCCATACTGTCTTGATGTCGTAAAGCCCCTGAAAGAGGAATAGAAATTATTTCCATGTTTTCATGGGGATGAGTTCCAAATCCCATTGATGGCGTGACGATATCATCGTTGAGCACTCGCAATAATCCAAAATCCATACTCTCAGGGTTGTAGTAATCGGCAAAACTAAAGGTGTGTCTGCTTTTGAGCCAACCATGATCAGCCAGTCCTCTTGATTGATTTTCGTGATACATTGGTTTCATTATATTCTCCTGTATGGTGATTGGTTTTCTTTCATAAAATTAGCATTTATTTCGATGTCGAAATATGTAAATAAAAAATAGGCGCGTTTATTTAAACTTTCTTAATACATTCGACAGAATATCTTTTTCTTCATCACTAAGAAACTCAAACGCCTTTGCTACAATTTCTGCATGCCTGGGAAACACCCTGGCAATTAACTCTCTACCTGATTCCGTAAGATATACTGTCACCCTGCGTCTATCTTCCTCTGCCCTTTTGCGCATAACCAAAGTCTTTCTCTCGAGGCTATCAACCACTGTCGTTAAATTTGCGTTACTCTTTAGAATTTTCTCCCCTAACTCACTCTGAGAGAGTGGCCCGAGATGATAAAGCGCCTCAAGTACCCCAAATTGACTCACAGTTAGGTTATCATCTCTTAGATGCCCATGGATTTTGCGTGTTGTCTGATTGGTAGCACGCATGAGTTTGACATAAACACTTAGTGCGTCTCGTTGATTTTTAGGCAGCCTATTGTATTTCATATTAACCTCTGTGTTTGTTTCGACATCGAATCATTAAAGTTCAAAGTATATCTCCCGTTCCCTTGAGTCAAGTCCCAGGTTACAAAAATCATTGACTCATATGAGATTAAATTATTCCCCTTCAGGAAGCAGATGCTTTAAGCTACCGGCATTAATGAAGTCATGTACCACCGGCAAAGCCGGTGGCTTGAAAGCTCTTGGACCGCTCAAAGCGGTTGAAAACCAGGGGCCACCTAAAGGTGACTGTTAAAACAACTTCAATTGCTCAATACGTTTGTCCTCTTT
>JBLHNU010000109.1:0-11703 GCA_047622095.1 Desulforhopalus sp. | reverse complement strand
GTCTCATCACAAACGGTGTTGCCACCGACTGCGCTCCCATTTCTAAGTGCTTGCAAGACAGGCCTCCCCGGGTAATTGCGTGAACTTCTGATGAGCGATCGCGTCATTTACCGTATCTCCTGATCCTTGGGCTTAAACATGTTGTGCTGTCTTGCCCAGAGACTCGGCCTTATATGACATTTCTGTTCGTCGACCCACATCGTTACACTTAGGCTTCCTCCAAACATCACCTCACGGTAATGCTCTTGCCATCGGTTAGTGTTTCGTGTTAAGCGTATGACTTAACACAGGATCACACACAGGGGACTTTAACCCCATTAGTTCACGCCCATGCCGGGCGCACACCAAGCTAATTCAGCCGACGCAAAAAGCCGCACCAACGACCAAATTGTTTTCAAATCCCAGGGTTAGTCAGAACTGGTCTCAACGTAACCGGGCTTCACCTCAACTTCCAATAAAGTCACAAACGAGCAAGCGAAAACATTTTGAGCAGTTCTCCAATCATCAGATAGTGAATGATGCGCCAGGAGGAGAATTAGCAGTTGAGTACCTGTATTCTGTTTGTATACGTAACAACCCTGTGTTTTCTGTTAAATTATACTGTTACCTAAGTGTATTTTCTCTCATTAGCAGTCTCTAGCCATATAAGTCTAAATAGACCCTAATATTAATTGAAGTCTAATTAGACTTATATTACAATGCAGGCTCTGACCAAAAAAAGGAGGTTCCATCATGGCTGAAAAAATGATAAAAATTACAGTCGCAGTTGAACTTGACCAGTATAACCCAGGTTCAATCGACCATTATTTCAACACAACCACTCTGCGGTTATCATATCACCTGATGGAACTGCTTAACCGAAAAGCATCCGGGCTGGAGTCCATCAGGAAGACACTTAAAAAAGGTTCTGATGGGACACTCTATCCAGCTATGGACGGACGCCGTATGAAGGGTCAGTTTCCATACGCTCGTATTATAGTCAACCAGCTTGCTCGTGGGATTCTCTACAACCTTTCCGAGACAGCCGAGTCGGAGGTTCTTACAAACATGTCAGGCAGCTTCAATCGGTGGCGTATCCCCGACCTGGACGTAGTCAGAAAAGCCTGTTACCAGGCTATCGCCGACCCCGAACTACTCCATGAAGAGGAGATCTGACTAGACTGGCTATATTTTGACAGATTTGTTGTAATATATTTATCATACCCTGCTGCCAACCTGGCAGAATCATTAAAGCTGAGTGATATTTTTTGGGCAAGTTATTGGGAGAGTTTTTATTTGATTTGAAGATGTTCCCGTTTGAGGATTAACAGGAATGTGGTCAAATCGTTGGACCTGCCTGTTTATTCATATTGGCAATGCAAATTTCTATCCGGTATTGCCCGCTACTGCCGTGGTATGTTGCACGTTGCCTCAAGCTTTCTCTTAGGTTATATTCTCTCGGAACTCTTAATTAAATATCTTTACAAAAGGAAGCACACGCTATGTTTGCTCAACTCAAAACTCTACTCGAAAACGACCTCTATCAAGGCTTGTTTATCGCCATAGTCAGCAGCGTTGTTTTCTTGGTAATTGTCAAACTTATGACTAGAATCTCGTTTAAGATTGACGAAAGAAAGATCGTTAATTTCATAAAGAATTCCAAACGCCCTTTTAGATCTACTGAGGCGATATGTAAGCACATCAGCTTAGACACAGACCGTATTAGAAAAGTTGCCGGCAACAGCAATAAACTGAACAGAAACTCTGCGAAATTTGAGTCATGGATTTTAAAAGAATAACCTCGCATTAAAACAACCTCCCCTGCCTACTTTCCTTCTGTTTCTTTTCTCAAAACCTGCTCCATTTCCGTCTCCCTCAAAAACTGATTCTACTTTCATATCGGTCATGGTGGCTTAGGTAGAGATTGCCAGATCACACCTCTCAAAAAGTCATTAGGACTCAAACTTGAGGTGTTTCCTGTATCTCTAATGCGTGACCATGCGCCATGAACCCACCCCAAATGGAGCATTCTGAATTATTGATGTTTCCAGAGAACGGAACCGCTACGCGGAGCAAAGCAGTTCAACTCTCACTCACACATCTGCTACCTACTAACATTAGCCTCCTCGATCTAAATATTCTTTAACATGATCACCTTTTTGGTTGATAATAAATTATGGATGATTCCCATCCACTCAATCATAAGGAGGTAGATCATGAGTAGCCAAATCAGAATCAGATTCGTAGAACACATGGAGGTGTTTGGCCTCACAAAGCAAACCCAGCGGAGCTACATTTCAGGGGTTAAGGGGCTGGCCAACTATTATAAAAAATCTCCAGAGTCGATTACCGACGATCAGGTACGGGGTTATTTCCGCCATCTTATCTTGGAACGTAAGTTGGCAAGGGCATCATGCTACGCTTACCTAAACGGTATTATTCATTTTTATCGACACATCTGTAATCGTGAAGTAGAGGACCGTTTCGGCCTACCACCAAGACGTAAAAGTAAAAGATTGCCGCCTGTCCTCAGCATGGAAGAGGTTGGCCGGTTATTGTCGTGTATTGAGAATCTCAAACACCGTGTCATACTTAAAACTATTTACAGTGCTGGGCTCCGTATATCAGAAGCAATCCGGCTCAAACCAGAACATATCGAAAGTGAGCCTTCAAGGATGATGATCAGGGTTGAGCAAGGTAAAGGACGTAAAGACCGTTACACAGTCCTTTCCAGTCAACTTCTTGATGAACTCCGAGAATACTGGCGTATGTATTCACCACAGCAATGGCTTTTTCCGGGACAGAAACCTGACTCACATATTACCTGTAGTTCTGTTTCATCAGTTCTCTATGCAGCAAAAAAAAAGCCCGCATTACTAAGGAGTGTAGCCTCCACACGCTTCGTCACTGCTTCGCCACACATCTTCTTTACCAGGGGTACGATCTCTACACCATCAGCCAACTGCTCGGTCATGCCTCAATAAGATCCACCATCATCTATCTCCATATCGTTCCAGCCAGATTCACTGAACTAAAAAGTCCTCTCGATTTTCTAGAAATGGAAAAGGAGGACTCAAGTGATGACTAAACACGAAAAACAGCTAGAGGTTGCTGACATTTTCAGTAGATACGGGCAGGAGTATCGACAAAACAACTTTTTATCTGGTCAGCAATCAAGAGCGATGCGGCATATAGAGACCTGCAGAACTGCTGCGCTGGGTGGGCATATCGAAGCATGTAATGAGTGCGGGTATACACAGCATGCCTATAACTCTTGCCGAGACAGACACTGTCCAAAATGCCAGACGCTTGTAAAAGAAAAATGGTTGAGCAACAGGAAGGCAGAGCTTCTACCTTGTCCCTACTTTCACAATGTATTTACACTGCCCCATAAACTCAACCCACTCATTCTGGCCAATAAACGCGTTCTGCTAGCATTGCTATTCACAGCTGTCAAAGAGACACTGCAACTGTTTGCTCGTGATCCGCAGTGGCGGCTCGTTGGTCAACTTGGCTTTATCTCAGTGATGCACACATGGAACCAGAAGCTGATGGACCACTATCACCTCCATTGCATTATCCCGGCAGGAGCACTTTCTTTTGACAAGAAAAGGTGGATTGGTGCCAGGAATAAATATCTCTTCAGAGTACAGTCTTTGGCCTTGGAGTTTAAGAAAAGGTACTTGCAAAAACTTGAAAAATCATATCAGCAAAACAAGTTATGTTTCCATGGAAGAGCGTCACCTTTTGCAAACAAACACGCTTTCAAACAACTGCTCAAAACAGTGCGGGACAAACAGTGGATCACATATTCGAAGCAACCATTCGGCGGACCTGAACAGGTGCTTGAATACCTTGGTCGTTACACACATAGGGTGGCAATCTCAAATAATCGGATTGTATCAATTCATGCTGGCAAGGTTACTTTCAGCTATAGGGATCGCAGTGATGAAAACAAGGAAAAAAAAGTGACAGTAAAAGCTGAAGAGTTCATCCGACGCTTTCTCCTGCATATTTTGCCGCATGGATTTATGAAAATCCGTTACTATGGATTTCTGGCGCATACAAATAAAAAAATGGCTATCCCTTTACTCAGGAAGCTCATAGATCCTGGTGCAAAAATTGCGGAGAAAATAGTGGAAACCATACAGGAAATTATGCTTCGGCTGACAGGGGTTGATATCACACTCTGTCCTGAGTGCGGGCTGGGGGAGATGATCTCTATTGGATCGCTGCCGGTCCCGGGATATGATACATCCTGACATAAGGCAACCGATTCTTAAAAAGCTTCTGTGAGGTGACTGTTGCAAGACCCACAGGAGAAGTGCGCTTTTAACTGGATGATATTGCTCAGGTAGTATCGTTTTCCGATGATAGCTGACCATATGGACAAGAAAATCCAACTAATACTGTACGTCTTTTTGCGTGTTCCATGCAAAAAGACCAATTTGAACTGTTATTCCCCCTCCACAGGACCCCATCTAATCCCCATAGACAATAAATCCATAAATACACCTACCCCGCAGTCCCGTTCTCTGACTTTTATCAACAATTGCGCAAAATTGTAACCAGCTCTAGATGTTCAATGACTCGTTGATTTTCAACTCACTGATGAGGTTTGTCGGCGGCGCAACAGTTGATAAAACCTATTCTGTACATCAACGTTTCTTCGATTCCCAGATCAAAACACCCTATAAAGTATAATTACTCAAAATTGGCATTTACCTAAGACTCAACGGGGAGTAGGTGTTAAATTATAATACTGTTCAAATCATCACCGAATAACTCATCTAGCGTTATTAGCTCTGTACGCTCACCATTTACTACCCGCTGTACCTCTTCAACAAGCACCACCAACTGTTCTTCAGAAATGCCACAAAAAAGAGGAACAGGCTCACCAGTCTTTTCCTTGTATAGTTGGAACAGGTTACTCGCGTCGTAGTCCATAACCGCACCTTAAATTACAGGTATCTAAGACTCAAGGAAGAACAACTCGACCTGACATAATTATTGATTGGGCGAGATACTCTGTAATTATCTTTTAATTTTGAGCATGTGTTTCGAGTTAGGGTATAGTGGAAATATCTTTACCTTGGAATGATGCACCCCCCACTTCTGTTAAACAGATTTCTACAATAGTATTAAAAGAAATATAATATCGATTAGTTATTAAGAAATGGCTACAAACTAAATACTTTTAATCTAAAAATATAGGAGGCGATATGCCACATATTGTTCTAGAAAAAATAAACTCGGCTAAAGCCGCTTTTGATGCGGTACAACCTTTTGCTAAAAAAATAGACGATGGAATATTAAAGGTTGTAGATAAATTTATTAATGCTAGTGAACAGAGTGTATTGATCGAATCTTTAGCGATAGAAAATGGAGTTAATCAAAATTTCTTTGTTCAACTTTCGCAAAAAAAGTCAAGCCTTACCGTTAGATTACTTCCACTCACAGATCCCGAAAAGACAAACGGGGTTAAACGTATTATGGCTAGCATTGCTAAACAAATTAAAGATATAGATAGCAGCATTGAGTATGGAAAAAATAATCTGGAAGATTTTTTAAGTCATTGATTAAGCAATTCAAGCGCTATTGTAGTATTTTTTGATCTAAGTGTTGATTCAGGCGAAAGTAAGGATTTTTTTTCCCAGAAACCAAAGTTGAAGTTACGCCTTATTGATGCATGGGAAGACTATGCTGAATCGGTGGGAGTTGTCCCTCCAGCAAGCCCCTCCCAAGCAAACAACTAAAGGATTATACCCTATGCAGAATAAACCATAGACACAAGGGACTGCGGGCGAAAAAGGAAAGGTTTGATCGAAATATCAAATGTAGTTTTTTAGTTTCGTAGTGCTTTGCGTTGATATTGCCAGGTCCAATCTCTGCAACAGCAACGTATAGCCCAACTTAGGGTGTTTCCTGTGCATCTCTGATTCCCACCAAACTGATCTCACGTTAACAGTCAAGCGGTAGGTGTACAGGAAGCATCTAAACTTGTGAGGGCTGAGAAAAGTTTGGTACTGGCAGGTCGAAGCTCAACCTTTTTCCTTCAATGACTTTTGAAATTCATCTTCATTGAAAGTTTGACCCTGTCCCAGATAACCTCAACTTGAGAAGAATTGCTATTTGATTGAGGTTTGATTTGGCAATATCAAATTAGGTAACTTGCTCATGGACTACCAGAACAGCCTTTCATTTCATTTTTCATTTATGCCGATTTTTTTCTTCTACTTTTGCTTGAACCAACCACCCATACCTTGGATTGAATTTATAAAGGATCCAGATCAATCGTTATTTCCACAACACCGTTCTGCTCCTCATAATCCTCGTATGCCTTGATCAGAGATTTAAGTTTTTCCGGATGCTTGGAAGAGATATCAACTGCTTCGCTGGGGTCATTTTTCATGTTAAATAACTGCCATTTGCTTTCCCCGAAAGGAGGGGCAAGCTTTGTGGCTTTCCAATTACCGCTTCGCATTGCTCTCAGGCCTATCAACTCCCAGCCAAGGGTATCCTGGTCCGAGCGTACAGTTTTGATTTCGCCTTTTAAGACAGAAAGCATGGATTTTCCCTGGATTGGCAAGACATCTTTACCTTTATATTGTGCGGGATGACTGGCTCCAGCGATCTTTAAGAATGTTGGGGTCATATCCTTGACATGCAATAAAGCATCGGAACGCTTGCCATGAGCTATGCCAGGTCCTGTTGCTATTAGCGGCGACCTAGTACCTCCCTCAGCAATCGTTCCTTTTACAAGACGCAGAGGAGTATTTGCTGTCACTGCCCATTCAAAACCGATAGCATTACGTGATCCCTTGCGACCGATATTTTCATAGCGATTGTCAGAGTTCCTCGCTACCCATTCTTTGCCGGTATCAGGATAGCTTGCCATACTTGCTGCATTTGCTCCGTTATCCGAGAAGAAAACAACATAGGTATTGTCGTATTGACCAGTCTTTTTAAGGTAGTCGGTGAGACGGCCAATCTCCTGGTCCATAAGCTCGATCATTGAGGCATAAACTTCCATGATACGTGCAGAATAAGCCCGCACGTCTTGAGGTCTCTCTTTCCATTGTGGAGTATGCTTAGGATGTCCTGCAGAAGGGTTTGGGATCTCCCAGAGCTTGGTATTCGCAGGAAAAAGCCCCATCTTTACCTGCCGGGCAAAACGTTGTTTACGAATGACATCAGGACCAACATCGTATTGATCCTTATACTTATCAATCCATTCGTCAGGTACATGCAGGGGGTCGTGTGGAGCGGTAAATGAAACGTAACCGAAAAAGGGTTTTTTGTTGTCCCTCGCCTCAAGGTAATCGATCATTTTATTGACATAGAAAGTGGATGAATAAAATTCGTCAGGTGTGTGTGTGCGGACACCATCTTCGGCATAGATTGGATAGTAATTGTTGCACATCCAGGCCTCATCACTAAAGTGGCTTGCACCCCCCTGCATAAGAGCGAATGAACGTTGAAAGCCTCTCTTGTCCGGCCAATGCTCCTCTTCTTCGCCAAGGTGCCACTTTCCAGCCATAAAGGTTTGGTAACCAGAATCTTTAAGAGTCTCTGCAACTGACATGACCCTATCGTTGAGATAACCTTCATAACCTGGTTCAGGATTTTTCAGTTGTTCTTCTGAAAGGATTTCTGCATTCGTTCCCATGCCTGTAAGGTGATGATCTGTCCCAGACATTAACGATGAACGTGTTGGAGAACAGGCTGGATTAACGTAGAACTGTGTAAACTGGAGGCCACTATCTGCCATTTTGTCCAAGGAGGGTGTGCGTATCTCAGATCCAAAAGGACCAATATCCGACCAGCCCATATCATCAGCGACAATTATTAAGATATTCGGTCTTTTGTCGGTGGAGATTTTGCCTTCTTGGCTTTTGCTTTTTGCTTGGGCAAGCCGAATCAAAGCCGCATCTTGGTTCGGCGATTGAGTTTCCTGTGGTGAATAAGGATTTGCATATAGACTTGTGGTCGACAACGCACACAGAGCAGCTACGCTTATTGATAAAGTCAAAATTTTATTCTGCAATTCAACCCCTCCACCAGTTTGATTTTTGTCTGTAATATTTATGACTAAAATCCCTTTGATCGCTTGCATGATATAGAACCCAGACAGGGAATTTTCAAATAGTTTGATAGTCGCAAGAAAATCAATAAATCTTACTCGTCACCGATCAATAGATTACTGGCATCTAAAAACGGTAAGCCAGTCCGACTAGAAATCCGCTCGTCGCCATATTCCACTCAAAAAGGTCTTCACCGGTTCCATCGTCATAGTCAAAATCCAATACTCGATAACCAAACCACAGTGTTGAATTTTTAGATACATCGTAGCCTAACTGAGCGATTGCACTCCAAACGAAGTCAGATGCCCCGCCAACGCCAAAACCTCCTATATCACCTCTCAAAGCAAGTGAAATCTTTCTGCTCAGATCTGTTTTGAAAATTACGCCTACGAATGGATCAACCCAATCCTTGCTCCAGTCAAGATCAGGCAGTAGGTTGAAATCTATATCGGTTGTTAAAGAAAAATATCGAACTCCAGCCAAAGCATCAATTGATGCTTTGCGGTCATTGTTGTTACCAAGTAGCCACTCAGAGACCCGATATATTCCTCCACCTTCAACCAACCATTGTTCGACTTCGAGCTCGACTGTCAAATCTGCAACGTCTTCATCAGTAGACATCTTCATGTACATCGGATCTATAAACACCCCCCACTTCCCTTTCCTTGCCTCCAAGTGAAACGATCCTCCAATATCAGCATTTTTGACAAGATCGCTAAAGCTCTCGTCCACTTCGGCTGTAATTCCATCGATAGTCACTTCACCATTCATTCCTGCCAAATGAAAATAAGGAATAAGAGTAAACTTCCATGAATCGCTATCTGAAACGGACTCCGCAGCATAAACGGGCAGACATATAATTGTGAATAACAATCCTGTTATAACTGCGACTAAAATCGATTTTTCATTTCGTTTCATTCCGCAACTCCTATGTTAAATTGCCAAGAATTATTCATTATTATATGATAATTAAATTTAAAAATAAAAGGATTAGATATTATAAGTGGCAATATTAACCTAGTGCTTACCAAAAAAATTGAAGATTTGTCGTCAATCCAAGAGAACGATCATGCCTCACTCTATGGGCTAGGAAGGAGTCAAGTAGGATTGGCAGTGGTAAGGTCAACAGGTGGTAGAAAAACGGAAAGTATAGATGTTTCCTGTACACTTAATACGTGATCATAGCATAAAATACTACCTGAAGTGGAGCATTCTGAAGGCAGAGATAATCCCAGATTCTCTTTGTTTTTTTCTTTGTGTATATTGTTAGGATTTGTGATCGATACCACAACACTAGCGACTAAGCCTCCTTGAATCAAAACTTATGATTCTGGACCAATATCGTACTACACGGATAGGCTGATATGTGAAAAGAAGATAAACATCAAAGTACACTACTTTCTTTTTGTAGAGATATCTCTTTCAACATCCATAATTAATAGTTTTATTGTAGGTTGGGTCCAGTCGATTACTCCATGCTTTTCACATTTAGGTAATGCTCCATCCTCTTCAAAATAAGGCAAGCTGTTATATTTTTTCATTTTCATAAAGTAACAATGTGGACAGAAAAAGTCAGTTGAACTATTACTGCAACCATCACTTATTGTGCCTGAAGTTATATCTACGATTACATCAGTTTCATCCCAAACGCCAAAAGCTGGATCAGTAATGTTATATTTTGACACTTTATTGGTGCTCCATTTCCTAGAAAAATCAACAATATAAAATTCGGTCTCAAAACGACTCCAGACCTCAAATCATCACGTCAGAAACATAACACATAACTGGTGTTCGTGTATCTTAAAAATAGTAGCATATTGTTGTCTTCAGAAAAAGAACCAACCAGACCATCTTCACTTGTTTTCTTGATACAATGCTGTTTTGCAACAAAAATTGAGGTTGGCTATCTCCCCCTCTTCGAACTTCTCAGTAGCAGGAAGCTCTGATCTCATAACAAGTCTGTACATGTCAGACTCAGGAATCATCTTGGTTTGTGGGTCAAATACTACATCGTGATATCAAATTATTTTTTCTTGACTTACAGACACTTGCGCAATAAACATATCATGTCCTTTGGCATTCAACCAGCAAGCTGTTTTGCTACTGAGGATCACACTATAGTGCCATCAACTAAACAGGTGGCACGGACTCACCGTGACGAGCTAGTTGGCTGCTAATTAATAAAGCAATAAACAATGAGAAGCTATCTATGAAAGGTAAAATTGATCAATGGAAGGATGATAAGGGGTTCGGTTTTATTAAGCCAGAGAATGGCTCGGAAAGGATATTCTTCCATATATCTTCTGTCAAAACAAACGCAAGAAGACCGCAAATTGGGGACACAGTGCTTTTTGAGTCGATCCGAGACTCCCAACAAAGATTAAAAGCCAAAAGTGTTGTGATTGAAGGAGTTACAAAAACTGCTCGTTCATCATCAAGATCGAAGCCCACTCCAATAGAACCACCCAGCAAGAACGTGATTGACTACTTACTAATGCTGATTTGCATCTGCTCACTTGCAGCCGCTGGATTGGAATTTTATCGGTCAAAAATGTTTGAAATCGCTCTACTATATGGAGTTCCTGCTGTAGTAGCATTCTTACTTTTAAATCGGCAGAAAAAACCCAAAGATAAATCCTTTCGTTGTTCTGGCTGCAAGAAGACAACTGATTATGAGCCAAGAACAATCCAAGCCTGGAATAGAGGTTTTACAAAACTCTACTGCAAAACATGCCATCATGAGTGGTTGAAAAACAATCCACACCAAGATTCACATTCTATGCGGAGCAAAGGGAGTGGTTGTTTAGGAACCTTAGCTCTTATGATAATTATACCGACTATAGGTAGCCTATGGTTGTATCATTGGTTGGCATAAACAAAGCGCATCCAAATTTTGGAGCTTCTATATAAAAGGGTGTATGTGTTTGTGGGACACAAGCCATAGGATCAATTTTCATGAAGGTTACCTATCAGAGATATGCTAAACATGACATGAATTGGGATCAAAATATATTTCAACTTGAAATATTAGATCGCCCATCATGCTCCTGAGAAAGGGTGGCCATTTATCTCAACCCCTTACCCACCTTTCCAACCTATATAAGCAAACCCTTAATCACCATAAACACAGGTGTTGCGGTGGATGTCATGTGATTATATTTTGATGGCCTAAGAATACTTCATTTGATTTTATACAGTTATTAACACTCAGACGTTGAACACAGACGCCAGATTGATACCACAACAACGCATTCAAGCTATAACCAACATGATTGCACAAGCGGATACAACGGACACTTACAAAGCAGTTTAGAGGTTTTTTCTAAAAGTCATGTTATTCATGGTCCAGATTCATCATGTAAGCCCATTTAGAAGTATGAGCCATGATTGAAATACACTTGTCGGAATGCTGTTGGAAGTCTGGAGATGTTGCCAATGGATAGCAGTTGTATGAATCCCTCAGTCACATCATTGCTCTTAGAATTAAGGAGATCCTTGATAGTGTCTCGTTGATTCGTAAGCGCCCCACAAACCGCTTCTAGCATTACCCCATAAACTATGTTCCCGTGAGCACTTTCAAATTCAAGGAGGTGTACATGGAACCATCACAGGAATCGATTTCAAAATCAAAGCAAAAATA
>JBLHNU010000108.1:0-11802 GCA_047622095.1 Desulforhopalus sp. | reverse complement strand
GTAAAGTAAACTCGTGGACATGTAGAACCCTCCTTATCGTTTGCTTGGTTGCTATGATAAGGACTACATGTCCATTCCTTTTTCTACTCTTTTTTCACCTCAAGTACGCTCAATCCTGAAGAACCATTTTTTCTATCATTGAATGCGCTGTACTGCTTAATCTTGTCAGGTAAGTAGTTATGACTTTTTCTCTGTAATTTGAGGGTCAGTTTTTAGGATTGTTCCAAGGGCGAATTTACCAAGGATTGAAGCCAAGATGATTACAAGCATTCCAAGGAACACTTGATAGGAGATTTTCTGACCATGGATGACAGCCACCAGCAATATTGCAAGTGGTGGGGTTAAATAGCTTAGAAAACCAATTATCACCATGTTTCCACCCGAAATGGCTCTGTTCCAGAGGAAAAAGGAAAATCCAAGAGGAATAGCGCCAAGGTACATAGCTGATAACATCGCAGATCTGGATGGTATCTCATGAGGAGTCGTACACAAAAAAAGTATGCCTGAGGCAATTGCTGTCAGTATGGTAAAGCCGGTCATGGGTTCTTTTTTGAGTTTGAATAAGGGAAGACCTACGGAGAAGCTGGACCAAATGACACCGCAGATGAGTGCGAGCACATAACCTTGTATGTGTGTGGAGGCGAACGAAAGTTCTTTGCCAGCAGCGATGACAAGTGCTGCACCGGCAAAGCCTATAAAAGCGGCTCCTAAAATTGATGGTGCCAGCCTTCGCAGCTGAATAATTGATGAGAAGATTACGATCCAAAGAGACCAGGTTGTGGCTAGGATAGCACCTTCGGCAAGAGGGGCTCTTTCAAGTGCCAGATAATAAATATAGTGGTAGAAAAACAGTCCACTAAAACCAAAGAGGCAGGCTTTGATACCAGGGAAAGCAACAGACAGTTTTTGGGTCAGTATAATGTCTTGGATATAAAGAAATATTGCTGCCGTGGAAAAGCTGTAAAACATGAGTTCTTCTGTGGAGAGTTCGCTCAGTCCTGATCCTGTCGCCGCTGGAAGGCTAGCCCAGCAAAGGATGGCTCCTAATGCGTAGAGATAATGTCTCATGTGTATATCTTTCCTTTATGGCTGCCATGAAAAAAAGCGAATTGATCCAATTTCTTCGTTGCGCTTAAACTTTTATCCTCGGAGGTAAGTGTAGACTCCGATATCATGCATATGCCTGGGGTGAAATTTTTCGTGCCCTCGAATTTATGTAAACTCTCTAATTTTTCAAAGGATCCTTTTATGTCGATGGTTGATTGTGTGGAAGGATAAAAAAATTTATGAAGAGCGTCTTGAACAAAATTGACAAATAGAATCGAAATAAAAAAATATAGGTGGGAAGGGCGATGAGATGCTTGTCTGAGGGGAAGTCAGGTTTTTACAGAAGGTTTTGTGCCCCGTATGTTCCTGGAGTTATACCGAAGCGTTTTTTGAATCTTCTTGTGAGGTGACTTTGATCAGAAAAACCAGTGTTTAAGGCCGCGTCTGTAATGCTATATCCTTCATCGATGAACTCTCGTGCTCTCTCCAAACGCAGTTGGATGAGATAGGCGTGTGGTGGCATTCCCACTGTTTCTTTAAAGAGACGGATTATGTGATATGAGGTGTATCCCGCAATCTCAGCCATAGTATTTAGAGAAATTTCCTTTCCCAGGTGAGCTCTCATATAGTCGATAATTGTACTCATTCTGGCGTCACGTTTATCTATGGTGTGATTGATGGAAGCAGAGCCAAAATACAGGTCGTCTATTTGGGTAAAGAGAGAAATGCACAGTTCTTCGATGAGTAGCCTATCTTGACCAGTGATTATAGCCTCATGCAAGGTAAGAGCATCCTGCCAGTAACCTTTATGATTTAAGACTTTTGTGGGAAGGTTGTATTTTTGTGTTGATGCACCTGTTACGAGTTTTTCCAGATGTAAAAAGAAATCTTTTTCCAGATAGAGGCTTCTCAGGTGGCGTTTACTTTTTGTTGATGGGTGATTGGAATGGACAATGCCAGGCTCTATTATACTTATGGACCCAGGTTGCAGGACAGAAGTTGTCCCAAAAACTTTAAATTGCTCTCCACCTTCTGAGTTTAACCAAAGGACGTGTCCGGAGTGGATATGGTTGTCAAAAGCGAAGTCACTAGAGCATGATAACGCCTTAATGCCGGTGAGGGGGGAAGATTTGTATTGGAGAGTGTCGTCCACTTATCAGGTCTCTTGGGGGGCTGTATGCTACTAGATCAATATAACTAGACCCTTTTAGCAGGTTTTTTGCTCGGAATGGCTGAAATCTCATTCCAGGGTTATCAGGAAACATCTCTCATCTTAAGATTCTCACCAATAATTGACCTTACCATTGGATATCAACTCTCAACAGCCTTTTCTGACGCCATTAATGCATAATAAGTGTTTTTACCCATTTTCTGTAACAGAAAATTTTGATACAATTAAATAATACATAAAGACAAAGCTAAACATGCAGGTTGGATGCTTGACAATTTTATCAAACTCTCTGTGGGAATAGAAATTAACAGGGACATTCTCAATGACTTGGAACATACTTTTGATGGCTATTGCGCCACAAAATGAGGCTGTTTGAGGATTCACAAAAAGATTTGATTGAAATACTTCGGAGTTTAAAATGGCAAAAACTAAAAAAACGGTAACACCTGAGCCAGTAGAACGCATTGCCGCGGATCTTTGTGAACTCGTAGGACAGACACCACTTATAAGACTCGCTAGATATGCCAAAAATCTACCGGGTGAAGTTGTGGCAAAACTTGAATTCTTTAACCCTGGCGGCAGTGTTAAAGATCGTATTGGTCTGGCAATGATAGAACAGGCAGAAAAGGATGGTCGATTGAAGGCTGGTACTACCATTATCGAACCCACATCTGGAAATACAGGTATTGCCTTGGCATGGGTGGCGGCTGTGCGTGGCTATCGACTCATCTTAACCATGCCCGAATCGATGAGTATCGAACGGCGTAAACTTTTGATGAGCCTTGGAGCAGAGATTGTACTCACCCCTGGCCAGAAAGGCATGGAAGGGGCAATCGCCCAGGCTGAATTACTAAATCGGGAAATTCCCAACTCCTTCATGCCCCAGCAATTTAACAATGAGGTAAATCCTGAGATTCATCGAAGGACTACTGCACAAGAGATTTTACAAGACACGGGTTCTAAGCTGGACTGGCTTGTGGCTGGTGTTGGAACTGGTGGTACCATAACGGGCGTAGGCGATGTTCTTAAGGAAAAAATTGAATCTCTGCAGGTGGTGGCTGTAGAACCAGCCGCCTCTCCAATTTTGTCTGAAGGCTGGGCTGGTCCTCATATGATTCAAGGTATCGGAGCCGGATTCGTACCTAAGATTTATAACAGCGATATCGTTGATGAGGTGATGACCATCGAGAATGAAGAAGCAATGGAGGCAGCACGCCAACTCGCCAGAACTGAAGGTATGGTAGTTGGAATCTCAGCCGGTGCTGCCGCCTGCGCTGCCAGAAAAATTGCTGAGCGAGCCGAAGCAAGGGGGAAACGTATTGTCGTTATTCTTCCGGATACAGGCGAGCGCTATCTTAGTACGCCGCTCTTTGACGACCATTGAGTTTGCTGACCCCGATAAAGGTAAAAATACACACGTAGTGCCTTGCAGGTTATTTCCGTTCATACTCTGTTCAGCACCGCCTTGTGGGGTGTTAGTTTTTTTAAAATATTTCTTTTCCACCCAATAGCCACTTCAACAGGAGTATTCACATGCAACGACCATTAGATTTTAAACGTCGAAGTGACGGTGAAATTATCAAGGACGGCGGGTTCCTGCTCGACTTTGATGAAATAGCCAAGGCCGGTAAGATGTCTAAGGAAGAGGCCTTTATTGCCAAATGGTACGGCATTTACGAGCAGCGACAGGCCGGTAATTTTATGGCCCGAGTGGTTTTGCCAGGCGGTCTGTTTTCCACCGCTCAGGCCAGAGTCATTGCCCGCATAGCCGAAAACCATGCCCAAGGAAAAGTCGCCTTTACCACCCGCCAGACTGTGCAGTACCACTGGCTCAAGATCAAAGGCTTACCTGAGATGATTCGGGAACTGAATACAGTTGGTCTCTCCACCTACCATGGTTGTGGTGATGTAAATCGTAATGTTATGTCCTGTCCCATGGCATCCACCTGCTCTCATCGAAGAATTGATGTGATGCCCGCAGTGCAAAAAACCGCAGCTGCTCTGGCCGGTCAGCACGATCTGGACGATCTGCCGAGAAAATTCAAAATCAGTTTCAATGGCTGTAACGGTGCCTGTGCCCTTCCCTATATGAATGATATTGGCATAATTGCTATCGAGAGAAAAGGTGAAAATGGTAAGAGGGAATTTGGCTACAAAGTTGTTATTGGTGGAGGCCACAGTTGGACTTCTTTTGTTGCCGCCCCACTCTTTGGCTTTGTCCCGCAAGACCGCATTATCAAAGTGTGCCGGGCAATAACCCTTCTGTTTCGCGATAATGGTGATCGATGGAACCGAATGACCGCCCGCCTGAAATTTGCCGTTTATCGACTGGGGATAGCTCGCTGTCGGGAGATTGTTTTGGAAAACTTAGCGGCTGAAAATGTGAACTACGGCGATTTTGTCGTCGAACCGGTGGAAGATATTGGTGCCCCCATTCCGTCCAGGCCATTGACTATAGACACCCATAAAGATCCCGAAAGTGAGATGGAGAATGTCGGTTTGACAGGTACCGATGGCCTTGTCTCTCAGCGCATTAAAGTACCTAAGGGGGAACTGAACTTCCGTGCCCTTAATCGTTTGGCAGATCTTAGTGAGATTTATGGTGATAAATATCTGAGGGTCAATCATCGTCAAAATGTCGAGATACATGGTGTGCGGCCAGAAGATGTTTCTGTCTTGAGAAATGAGATTGAAAAGTTGGCCTTTGAAACCACAGATTTTTTTGGACTCTCTGATATTGTCAGTTGTGTTGGCCTGACCTACTGCCCAATGGCTGTTACCCGCACCCACGGTATGGTAGAGCTGCTGTCCTTTCTAGGTGATAAAAAATATGACTTAATTCGTGATGCTGTGCAAATCAATATCACCGGTTGCCCCAACTCCTGTTCCCCCTATAAAGTAGTCGATCTTGGACTGCGAGGTGCTCGTATTCGCGAGCTGGAAGGCTCGGTCGAAGGTTACCATGTAGCTATTGGTGGCAGCCAGTACTCCCATGGACAGAGCATAGGTACGTATAAGGCCAATGATTGTGTGCGAATTATCCAGAACCTGCTGGAATGCTTTGCCGGTTTACGCCAAAATAAGGAGAGCCTTGCTGAGACGGTTATCAGAGTTGGCCTCCATCCGTTCACCGATAGTGTAAAAACGCTGGACATTCAGTATGAGATGGCCCAGGTGCCCAGTGAGTATTCGAGCCCTGAAGATGGCACTATGCAGCCGCTTGATATACATACCATCGATAAGGATGTACCGTGCCGAGCAGCCTGCCCTGCTGCCACCCAGGTACCCTGGTATATCCAGAAAATTGCCGAAGGGGATCTGGACACTGCCTACCGCATCAATCAGGAAGACAACGTCTTCCCAGGCGTTCTTGGACGAATATGTACCCGGCCATGTGAAGCCGCCTGCAGGCATCAGTGGACAAACACCCAGGGGCCAGTTGCCATTTGCCATCTCAAACGGGCTGCGGCAGATCGTAAATCCGCACCACCAACAGCCTTAGCCCATTGGTTTGAATCCACCGGTAAAAACATTGCAATTGTAGGTTCCGGCCCATCAGGACTGACAGCCGCCCGTGAGCTTAGCCGCTATGGCCATAACGTGGTGTTGATGGAGCAAGAGCAAGTTCTTGGCGGTATGATGCGCCTTTCAATTCCCCCTTTTAGACTACCCCGTCAGGTACTTGATGAAGAGATTATGACAATAATCGATTCCGGGATTGAAGTGCGCACTGGAGTTGAAATAACCTGGGATGGCCTTGATACGATGACCGAAGAATACGATGCGGTATTGATGGCCGCCGGTACCATCAAGGCTCTTGGGGTGCATTTACCAGGAGCCCCGGATGGGCTGGCTTTGAGTGGTCTCCAGTTTATGAAGGACTATTGCCTGCATAAACCTATGACTCTGAAAGCTCCTGTGTTGATTGTTGGTGGCGGTTTTACCGCCATCGATTGTGGCAGGGCCGCCCGACGTATATTGGGAATTAATGGAGGGGATGTCACCCTGTTGGTTCGCAGAACCCAAGATCTCATGTCGGCTGAAAAAGAAGAACTCGATCAGCTGACAGAAGAGAATATTGCCATCCAGACCCTGGTTTCACCTCTCGCAGCTACGGTAAAGAACACGCAGTTTCAGTCTGTTACCCTGCAGCGCAATATGCTTGGTGCACTTGGAGGCGATGGAAGGCCCACAGTACAGGCAATTGAGGGCAACACCATCGAGATAGAGTGCGGGACTCTCATTTACGCCATTGGTCAGACCCAGGGCCTGGATCTATCGGAAATGGGTGTGGAGCCAGTTGATGAAGTTGCGACCAGTAGAGACAATCTGTTTTTGGCAGGAGACTACCAGAGTGGTAGTCTCGATGTAATCCACGCAGTTGCATCAGGTAAGAAGGCCGCCGATGCCATGGACTTGTACCTGATGGGTAAAAAACGCCGACAACTCATCATGACTGTAAGCCAGGTTGCTGGGGGTGAAAGTGGCAGACTGCGAGACCACGATCTGATCAGTCAACCGCACCAGACATTGTTACCGCCAACCAGGCGACTCACCCCGGATGAAGTTGAGCAGGGATTTGCCATAGAAGCGGCCAAGACAAGTGCAGAGCGCTGTTATTGGTGCCAATTTAAATATGAAATCGATCAGGACAAATGTATCCATTGCGACTGGTGCATAAAAGCCGCCCCCAGGGATTGCATTAGACGAGTAACACGACTGTTCACTAACCAGGAAGGAGCTGCCGCGGAGTATGTGGAAACTGGTCTGCCGGAGGAAGGGACGTTTATCTGGATTGATAGCCATAACTGTATCCGCTGCGGGAACTGCTTCCGCGCTTGTCCAACAGATGCTATTCGGGCAACAAAGGTGTCATTACATCAAGTCAGCTGCCCGCAGGCCTAAGTAGAGTATCACGAGTAAGGCGAGCAAGACATGAACGTCGGTGAGAGGATGAGCCGGATATTGGCTGGTCCTCTTTAGAGTTTGAATAAGGAGCAAATAATCAAACTGAATGTAGTGCTAGTAAACGAGCACCCCCAACAGCATTCCACAGGACAGGATATCTAATGGCTAGTGGGGCCACCTTGGTCAGGACAAAGCAATTTCACCAGAATGTAAGACAAACGCTTTTTCCTCAATGAGGTGGGTTATTCGATTTCTGCTTATGGCTTTATGTAAACAGTTACCGCAAGCCATTCAGTGGAACGGGAAGATTTGTATGTTACAGGAGGATTGGTGCTGCTCAGGTGGTGGGGAGACCAAGTCTGAGTTTATCTTTTGTCATCATTAGGCTAACCTTGCTGCTAAGGTCAGCCCAGAGGGTTTTCTATAAAAAGAGTTGTGGTTCTTTTCGTTCTTGGCAATTGGCACTAAGAGCTTTAGCCTTTTCTTCCATTGGAGTTGTTCTGATAGAGATGCACTCTACCGGGCATGCCTTAACGCAGGCGCAGCAAAAAATGCAGGGCTCTGCGTTGATCTGTATTTTCCCGTTTAGATTAATTGCGCCAGTCGGGCACACCGCAATGCACTCTTCACACTCTGTGCAATTTTCATTATCGACCACAGGGCTGAAAGGCAGGTTTGGCATTCCGTCTTTGTAGGGAGTATTACCTGGCACTTGGATTTCGGAATTTACCTGGTCACTACTCAGTTTTTGCATTACGCTTTTTCCGAGGTCAGTGGCAATTTTTAGATCATTTTGGTCAGGTCGTCCATGTCCTGTTGGGGTTTCGACCGTTGAAAACGAGTGCTCACCGATAAAGGCTGCTGCCGCGACAACTCTAAACGATTGTTCCACAGCAATATCTCTTAGCTCAAGAAGAGCATCATCAAATTCACGATTACCATAGATTACAACAAGTATTGCAGGAGAGTTGTTTCCTGAAACTTCTTTTAAACGTAATTTGGCAAGTTCTGCAACCCTACCTGCGTATACAGGAACGGCTATGATGGTCAGCTCGTTTTCTGCTACAGTAATATCTGTTGCATGCTGTGGCAGCGTGAGGTCGATGTGTTTAATGGGTTGGGAAGTCTTGGCTCCATCCGCAATAGCTTGAATGACTTTTTTTGATGTTCCTGTTGGAGAGAAAAAAACCGTTTTAATCGATGATATGTTCATGCCTTTCTCCCAGATGATTGTTTGTATATGTTCACTATGAGAAGGGCTACTTTAGTGCTCATTCAATAATATTTCAACAGATAAACAACGAGATTTTTATTCCGGAAATTCATTCTTTTCCATTTTGCCACCCGAATTATCGGCTTTGGAAAAAGTTCCTTCCTCTTCAATTTTTTGAAGGATCTCGTTTTTATTGTTTGAAATCATAAGTTATTTTTCTAAAGCATAATGTGATAATCACCAGTTCACCTTGTGGATTATTTTGTTAGAGCGATCTTTTTTTTCATGCAGGGTTGCATGTAAGTTGCTCATGCCTGGTTGAGGACTTTGTTTACGAGCGAGGATCAATATAAGTTGCAAGTAAAGAGGCAGCCTCCGAGTAATAATCGGTAAACATACCGTCCACACCCATATGGACAAGCGCCTGTAAATCATCGGGACTATTTACGGTATATAGCAGCACTGCAAGACCTTTGCTATGCGCTTTGTCAACAAACTCTTGTGTAACTGTGAGATGCCAGAGATTCACCGATTCAGCCCTCATCTCGCAGGCGGTGTCTAGCAATTCTTCTGTGTAGTATCTACCGTCTAAGCATGCCTCTATCTCTTCAGCCAAAAACGTGCGTACCCGGGGATCGGCACACTCTCTTTTGAGCAACTCCAGATTGTCTGCAAGAGAGCCAAAACGGGGCATCATATACTGTTCACAGCCATAGGTGAAAATGTGTTCAAAATAACGATCTGCCATCACGCCCGCCTTTTGACATAGCTCTTTACGTCGTATGAGACCATCGATCAGGGCAATTTTAAGTTTGGGGCAGACCTTGCGGATGTTTCTCAGCTCCTGCCAGTTAAAAGAGCTTGCCAGAACATCGGAGTACTGCAACTTTCCGGAGGCAACATACTTTGCTAACAATTCACCTGCCGGCTTACCGGTACCATCGCCTTTGAGTTCAAGATGAATTGCCGGCCGAACATCTTGGGCAAGGGATGAAAAAAAGTCAAATACCTCAAGCAGGAAGGGAATGCGGTCCTTACCTCGGTCGGGATCTCCAGCGTAAAGGGTTTTCAGCATCATGGAATCTGTGCTGGATACCTTTCCTTTTCCGTTGGACACCTCTTCAAGATCAAGGTTGTGGACCACTACCAGCTCCCCATCCCCACATAACTGCACATCAAATTCAATAGCAGGGACCCCTTCTTGTGCCACTTTATCAAAGGCGCGGATGGTATTCTGATTATAACCGGAGTAGGAACATCCACGGTGTCCTATGAGAATCATGAGTGCGCCCTTTTTATAAGAGGTTAGGAAGAAACATTACCACTGGTTTATCCAGTGGATTTTTTGAATAGAGTGGTGTCTTCGCCCCTGAGAAGTTGTTTTTAAGCACCAAAATGTCCAGTTTCTAAGAGGTTTGTCTTGTTAAATCTTTATGTTGGGTTGGTTCGACCCGATTACACGTGTCACGTGTAATCGCTTCTAACGGAGTGGTGTGAAACGCCTGGTTAGATTCTTCATCGCTATTATTTATATTTTAATTTTACTAAATTTCTTAATCAGCTGTAAGTCATTTTACAAACATATGGTTTGCCGGGGTAACTCCTCTGTCATAGGTACAAAAGGTATCCGTCGCTTGAGGTGTTTTGGTATGGATTTTGATATTAGTGATGACCTCTAGCGCACCATGATCATAGCAAGCTTGTTGTGCAGCTTTTACAATTTCCAGAAGGTGGTCAAGCTCACCTTTCATTGTGGTTTCCATTGCACCAACTTGAAAAGGAACATTTGCCTTTTTAACTACTTCAATGGCCTTATCTACAACTTCAAAGTTATTACCATCCTTAACACGAGGGATAACTTGAAATGCTAGAAAGACTTCTTTTAACGGATTATTCTGTTTTATCATTTACTATTTGCCTCAAAGATTGAGTCATCTGATATAAAAATCACTTCATAACGAATATTTCAAAATCTAACGTTAAGTTCACCGGCGAGCATCAGCGAGTCCAGCGAAACGTAGTGAAGCTATTTTAAACGCCTGGTTATCGGTTGTTTTGGAATTATAATAATAAAATTGCATGATATTATTCTTGCACTAATTTTTTTTTAAAAACAGCAAATATTTACTAACACCAACATAAATAAGCCCAACTGTTGTAATGCTATACAAAATAAAAATAGCCATATTCCTTCAACTAGGACGAACGTATGTGGTTTGAGTTCCACCTTAAGAATATCATCATCCAAGATGAGCAATTGCATCTTTAAGCTCATTTGCCGGCTTTATACTACGCAAGTAAATGAAGCAAACCCCTAGGGACAACACTATTGGAAACAAGATGGATAAGTTAAGAATACTAGCCTTATCTAATTTTAGAGAATATGTTGTTATTCCGCCAATAATACCGTATGAAAAGATGCCCAACTTTATTATTATTTGTAAATATATAGAATATAAACTTGTCAAATGCTCATATTCTTTCCATTTTTGATCAATTTGTTGGTCCATGTATTTTTAACCGATAACAAGTTAGTATCCAGAAACTGGATATCATCCAGCCGGAATCTTTTTTTCAATTCTTTTTTACCAGTAACACGCCTTATCCTAACTGGATACCACTCAAGAAAGGGTGGTAACCGGAAACCGGATATCATGAATTATATTACCGCTGGTGCTCATCAGAGCCCCTCGGCATCTTTTTTCTCTCCAATAATGAACCACCTAGAGTCAACATCTTTCCAATCAGTCTTTCCCGGTTCATAGGAGATATCTGGACCATCTGAATTGGTATAAATAATTCTATCCCATTTCTCCCAAAAATGATTGGGGAATATAGGGGACCAACATTTCGCCAATCTGCTTGAACGACTTGAGAACCTGTTGCGACTGTTGGTCTGTGGGAGCATTTGCTGTGCAATCCGAGGTCTTCGACCTCGGAGAAGCCGGTAAAGCAAGGCAACATCGGCACGGTGAAAAATGAATGATTTCGGCAGTTTTTTCAGAGAAACTAAAAAACGGGTTACATTTGTACCATTCTGGTCAGACTCCAATTGACACAATTTATAACCATATATAGTTGTCTTTTTAGCCTGACGACGTGCAAGTGCGGCCTGGTGATTTCAAGTGGTTGCAGGCCTAGCTATTAAGCTGATTGTCTCAAGTATTTGTCGTGCTCCGATGCCCCCATTTAACCTCAGCAAGTAATCGCGGCACAACGCCTCCAGATGGTATCCTGAAAAGTCATTGACTTCTAACTTACTATTTTTTAACTTAGACTGATCCCGGTAAACGGGAAATATGCCGGGATAAGAACCTTGGTGGTAACTTTAAGTTTATAATAAACAACGGGTAAACCACCGGCTTTGCCGGTGGACTCCTAAAGTTTGACAATTACGGGAATATAATGGAAGTCTCACAATTCTGAACCGCTCAAAGTTCAAGAAAAGGAGACTTCCATGTAC
>JBLHNU010000107.1:0-12171 GCA_047622095.1 Desulforhopalus sp. | reverse complement strand
TTTCAAGGGTTGTTACGTATACCACAACAGAATGGATTGAAACCATTTGCCCTTACTCAAAACTGCATTTACGAATTTGTGTAAATATGCAAATCAACAGATTAACGGTGGGGGATTAAAGCATTTGGGTGAGACCTTCCCTACAGAAAAATAGGTAGATTTACCCCGCAGATTGCTTTGGAGGACTTACATCAAAACAACGACTATTCAAGCAAAAAGTAAGGTTACCGCCGTGTCAAATTCTTATAACTCAAGTTAGAATCAGAAATTTATTTGCCTATCCTGTGTTTATCAGGGCTGTAGTGACCGTAAATCTGTCCACTTTTAATCAGCTATTTTGATTCAATCCAGTTTTCTAATCGCAAACCTTCGACTCTTTCAAATTCACGAACATTGTTAGAAACTAAAATTTGACCTTCGCTCCTTGCATGAGCAGCGATATGTAAATCATTAACCCCTATAACAGTTCCTTTTTTCTCCAAATCTGCCCGTATATCTCCATAATGAGATGCAGCGGTATTTTCATATGGCAATACTTCTAGACGAGAAACAAAATCCTCAACCTTTCGTAGGTTTTTAGTAACCATCGAACTTTTTTCAACACCATGTAGCAATTCAGCCAATGTTATTGAACTGATACACATTTGACCAGCGTGTGCATTAAAAATCTCTAACATCTCTATTGGGCGGCGTTTAATCACATAAATGACAATATTTGTATCCAACATGTATTTTAACATCAGAAAGATTCCCGCTCTGATTGGTCTTGTGAAGCTCTTTCCTTCATAAAATCATCAGTGACACCATCTTCAGACAGAAAGAAGCTATCCCAAGTGTTTGTTAGTGGAGAAAGTATACGATCTTGACCGACAACACGCACAAACACCTTTTTAACATTGTCAGGGAAACGACTTTCCACTGGAAGTCTTACCGCTTGTGTTCGATTGTTTTTGAATACTGAGCCTAGCTCCATGACCTACCCCTTTAGCTTAAGTTAGTGACGCTATATACAATATGTATACAGCATAACGGCGTATATAGCAATGGTATATATTGTTTCATGTGTTTTTATTCAAATCTGGTTACTGGCTAGTAAGCGTGATGAAGAATATCTGGTTTTACTTTAGATTCCGACTGGTGCCGGTGGTCCTGGGGGGGGCTCAATCCGACCTGATTTTCATCTGTTTTGGTTCATTAAAACAATCTTAGTTGTCCCGCAGCTTCTATGATTTTCGTTTTCAAAGATTCTTCTTGCGGCTTTAGTTTATCTTTTAAGAGATCAGAAACCAACGGACTTCCTAAATTCAAACGGAGAGTCTCAAGTTCATCATACAATTTAGCTACTTCTTTTTTTGTATTATTTTCCATGCTTATCTCTCATAGGTTTTGATTCAAAACTCGACGTGGAGTGTTGTGGTATCGAACACGAACCATAACAGTCTCCCTAATGGGAACATAAAGAATATCTGGAAAAATATTCATCCTGAAATTTATTGAATTATGTCTCAGTAATCATCACGACAGTGATGTGCTATCATATTCCAACCCTGACAACATTTATCAAGTACGAGAAGGCGAATCTGAGGTCGTTATTTAATCCAGCCCCAGGTTCACAGATTCAGGAAAAATCTTCGGGAGGGAACAGAAGTAATTGCTTGCTACTGCCCCTCCTAATCTTCGACAAGCAATTGATTGCATGATGGTATCGGGTAACACTAGTGATAACTGTGTCGGAGCAAAGAACTGAGCCTTTTGCCTAACCGTTAAATTGGTATTAGAATGCCTTGCCACTTTACAGGTACAGTTCCATGCCAAGCAGTAGCCCTCGCAATTCATTGTTATTGCGTCGCTTTAAGTGTTAGGTATTGTTTAAAATAAACAAAACTTGTATAGTGCGCAATTATGTTCTAAGTGAATTGTTACCATTCTGTAAAGAGAAAATCTTTTCTAAGCTCCGCGGTTAGGTTTTTGTTTCGGCAGCTCTATAGTTTTTATTATTAACATTCACCAATGTAGATTTTTTCCCTTTAATCTGCCGGGCTGTCTCCTTGTTCCTGCGAATAATTTGAAATAGTGTGACGTTTTGCTAGGTTCGCTAGTTGTCTACTTGCGCTGTCGCCATTATTAGATTGCGGAATTTATAGCCTTCGGATGACTGTTCGGTATCATCCTAATCTGGTTGAATACTGCGCGTCTACGCAGAAGAGGTGGTTAACACATGGCCTTATGTCGTGTGAAAAATTAGTTTAAGTTATTACAAGCCTAACCAACCACACACTCTGTGTCTGTGCGGTAGGTACTTCAACACACAAAATATAGAATGGAGGAAGAATGCAAAAAAACGCAATTGTGACAACTGACCACAAGATTATTTCTCGAAAATCCAAATCCCTACAAAAAACAAAGAACGGTTCCAAGAAGATGAACAAGGGCCAGGTAGGATCCATAAGCGATCGTGACAAGCTCATGGCACTGCAGGATGCATTGCAAGACCCAACCCCTGTCTGCGAAGGAATTTAAACTTCTAGAAAGATGACTGGATTTTGTAGGGTAGCCAAGCTGCTCTTTCATCTTTCCGTTTCACTCTGTCAAAATAGCAACCGCAGAATTCGCAATATTTTCGACAGCAGACCGTACGTCACTGTCGTTTGACAGAATCGCCAGAGAATGTCTTTTCGCACTCGACTGGTTTAAAAGGTGTCAATTTCAGAAGTCGATTTCAATTACTTTCTCGGGCCCACGGTCTTTTGCAGGGTACCTCCCATTGAAATCGCCTTCTGATCTCATTGCAATTCTCTTCTGCAATTGACACTCATCGTCATAATACTAAATCCGGCTCTGTTGCAACTGATAGTAGTTATCACAAAAACACGAATTGTGAGAAAATAATCAGCATAAAACAAGGTTGTTACGCTAACACGACTACTGGGGAATACTCCAGGTATTAGGCAGGAATGATTTTTTGCAACAGGGCCCGCTGAATGTGTGACGAACCAATGGTTGTTTGAGCAAGGCCTTGTATCAATCAAGAAATTGTGGAGTGTGATTCACTACCCAGCCACCCAATTATCCCATATTGCATTATTTATCTTGTGGATTGAGGGTCAGAATAATGCAATAGCGCAAACCTGCCCCCATTTGTGACCCGCACTATTTATAACACCTTGCTTTCAAAGGTTGCAAGATCGCGCTCGTGCCGAATCTGTAGGTAGGCCTTGGTTCCGACTTCGGTCAGGCCCGGCAATTCGCCGGAGAGAAATTCCCGGTATTTTTCCTTAACACTTCCGTCAGCGGAATATATCCCCTTCCCATCAAGGAAACTGTACTGCAAGCCGTTTTTAGCAATCTGTTTCAGACTCTCATATCCAAGGCCGTGTTCCCGGACCGCTTTCATATACTCCATGGTTAAGTTGGAGCGAGAAATACCCTCGTCATCGGTTGCAATGGATATGGGAACTCCGGCCTGTATGTACATGGAAATGGGATGATCTTTGCCTGAGACTCCCAGGATGATGTCATTGCTGGACAGGCATATTTCTACTGCTACCCCCTTGTCGCGCATCATCTTCAAAGTATTTTCAGTGTCGGTTTCCCAGGCGATTGAGATGCCGTGGCCTATTCGTGAGGCATGGCCCATGGCAATTGATTTGCTAATTCGATCCCGCATGGGTTCCAAGGGAGACTCACGCAAAACCAGTTCCCCAGCATGCAGAGCGATTTTGGGTTCACCGAACTTCTTCCAAAAAAAGTCCAGGACTTTCATCTGGTTGTCAAAGTTGACCATCGAAGGAATACCGGATTCTTCCTGCAGCATGTTTGTAGCAACGATGCGCTCATCCAGCGTCGAAGCCTTCAGGTTTGCGGCAGCGCTGATAAATATTGAGTACAGGCTCTTCATCCGGTAGAGCTGTGGAATATATCTGACCACGACGTCAGGTCTGTTCCCGGCAATGGTAAGGTTGTATTTCTCCCGCAGGATGGTGGCCACAGCCTTTTCACGCCTATCCATGTACGAAACAACCCCGCGCTTCAAATCCGGACTGTCCAGATAATAAACGATTTTGGCGTAGCTTTCCTCAAGGTTGGCAATATCAAAGGAATCTTCAGAAACCAGATTTTGGAGAGCTGCCATAACATCCCTGCTGATCGCCGAAGTCATCAATTCCACAACCAGTGAACAGTATCATCGCTAGTAAAATGAATAATAGGGAACGCATACTATCTTGTCCTGTAAGTAAATTTATCCAAACCAAGTTCATCTAATTAATCTGACAGTTATGTCGTAAATCAACTTGTGGTATATCATCCTGACCGGCAACACACAATACGACAACGTGGTACAGCCAACTACTTTCACACAGATAGGAGAAGCATGTTTATCTCCTAATATTTGTTTCAAAAACAGTAATTTGTTAAATGTCTATGCTAACCGAGAATGATGTAGTGCTTGCAGTATCCGATTTCTTGAAGAGCGAGGGATATAGTATTGAGCACGCCCTGAACACCTCGCAGCAAGGAATTGATATTGAAGCAACAAGTTCAAATGGTACTCGTTGCTTTGTTGAGGCTAAGGGAGCAACCTCATCACAAGAAGGTAGTAAGCGCTACGGACAAGAGTTTAACAACAATCAAATAAAAACCCACATTGGAATGGCATTATTAAAGTTATTTCAAACATTACAACTACATCCTTCATCAGAGGTGATTATTGCATTGCTGGGTAATGCGGGACATCGTAAGGTTTTAGATTCAATGCTAACTCCAATTAAAGACTCAGGCATTAAGGTTTTTCTGATTAATGGCAATACGGCTGTCCAAAAATACATTTAACAAGATTGTCAATCTGACGCACTTACGCTGAGCTGCAACAATCTAACAGGACCACAGCCGTACATTTTGCATGAATAGCCGTTGTTTTGATTCAATGCTCCTGGGGTTCACAGGGCTCTGCATAATCAAAAGTGGACAAATTTGCGGTCAAGCGTGAATTCACCCACGTCAATCTACAAATACAGCTTTACGTAGGAAGACAAGTGCTCAACTGGGCAATGCAGTTTTAATCCATTCTCTCAGGCTATCACACATCTTGCCTGACAAAGAAATACTTACCAGTACAGACGACCCGAAGCCAATGTTCAAGTTCTTCTTCGGTTCATAGATACAGGAAAAACCTAAACCTGAGGGGAACCTTGATTTTGTTGAGATTCTTCTTGCCAATCTTAAGCCTCCACCTCAATTTTGACACGAAAGTATCTTCCACGAGTCTTTCCTGGAATGGAGCAATTCCTTGAGCCGAAAGAGTCATATCTTTTGTTTAAATCCCTAACACCTTTTTCTCAGTAAAATATAAGCTCTGATCTGGTAACATTACCAGATGATGTTGGGCGTACAACTACCTGAAACGGTTCAAACTCATTTTTTGCTGCATAGACTTTGACTTCTGAACAGGTTGCTAGTGAAACAGCACTGTCTTTTAAAACTTTTTCAGAGGGAAGAGTTGTCCCGAAAACAGTTTTGGAGATGGATTGGTTAAGACGATAAGTGAATGATTCAAGCCTGGCGAATGCGGCATGGGGCAACAGATAAGAACATGCCAACAACATAAAGACAGGATAGCACAACAAAACTCGTCTTTTTGGTCGTGTTTCATGATACCCCTCTTTTTAGCTCTCTTACGACAATTACTAAGAACTACTTATAAATGAGTTATCTATCCTATGTGAATTTTTGCTGTATAGAATTTGGATCTATCAACCAATAAGTGTACGTGTCATGTCCGAAAGGTAATTTCACTGTCGATCAAGCCGCACATCAATCATACCGATGTATTGGCGAATATGTTCATCACAGATTTTTCGGCACAAGGCTTTATCACCTTTTTTCAAAGCAGCAAACATCCGTCTATGGCTCTCAAATTGATCTGCCATCTGCTCTCTACTAAAAACCAGATAATGCCAAAATCTTGCGCCCACACTCTGATAATTATGTAGAAGTTTTTCTAATTGTGGATTGCCGGTCGAAGCATAAATAACATCATGAACAGCTGACTCAAGTTTTAAGAGCTCTTCGAAATTACTGTTATCCTGGCTCTCGATAACCGCAGCTTTTTCCAGGATCAATTCCAACTCGAGTAATTGTTCTTCTGTAATTCGTTCCGCAGCGTATTCGCCAGCAATGCTTTCTAAACCAATTCTAATTTCTGTTACCTGTTTCAAAAAATGCAGGTCCATTGGAGCAACCCAGGTTCCGGACCGAGGCACCCTCTTAATCAACCCCTCATTCTGGAGTTCCAGAAACACCTCACGCAAAGGTGTTCTTCCGATTCCATAATGCTCCATGATCTCTTTGTCTTTAAGCTGTTCACCTGGTGCGAGCTGTTGACTTATAATTCGATATCGGAGGTTTTCGTACGCTGCCTGCTTTGTTCCACTCATCCGCGTCCTTTTAAAATTCTGTCATTGTTAACACAAAAGCCAGCAACACATGCCAAGCATAAAGGCTGACTTAAACACTCAGATATAATCTATCTCAATGTAAAAAGGAACTCCAGCAATCCTGGTTACTAGCCCATTAATCATGAGTTTTTTTACCTTAATCATTTTTTTTTCAGACTCTGAAGTTAACGATTCAACAATTTTGTCATATTGGTTTTGTTTTTATCTTTAGTCGCTTACTCCAATTTCACTCATTTTCGTCACACGAAATTTTTATTTTATTACACTTTTGTACAAATATTCGCTTCTTGACTACTGATATACCAGCTGGTATATCAACAATCAAGATCAAAACATTTCATCATAAACGATCATAATTTATCTTTTTCGGAGTAGTAAAAGTGGGCAGCAGTATAGATAACACACACAATAAAGACGCCGTCACTATGGTTGGATTGGACTTTGGTTCGACAACCTCCAGTGCCATCGTTGCCCATGCCCTTGTTGCCCGCAGTTCAGCCACCGGAAGAATGACCTTCGGAGCTCCGGAAATCCGTTACCGATCAGAACCTGTATTTACTCCATTTAAGAACAACCAAATTGACGAAGCCCTACTGCAGAGTCATCTGGATCAGTGGCTACAGGAAAGCGGCGTAGTACCTGAGCAACTTTTTGCAGGAGGAGCCATCATTACAGGTCTTGCAACCGAAGCAGACAATGCCGGAAGAATTACCCAACTGGTAAAAAAACGTGTTGGGGAAGCAATCATTGCAACCGCCTCCGACCCCTGCCTTGAATCATGGCTGGCATTTATGGGCAGCTGTTCTGCTCTTTCACGCTGCAACCCCGATTATCCAATTATCAATCTCGACATTGGAGGCGGCACAACCAATCCTGCCCTAGGAAAAAACGGAGTGGTCCTTGCCACCGGTTGTTATTTTATTGGAGCCCGTCATTTCCAGTTTGAGCCGGGAACATATACACTCACCGCCATCTCAGACTATGGCCAAATCCTGATACACCACCTCGGTATAGCAAAAGCGATTGGTGAGACACTCAACCCTGCCGAAAGAGACGCCATACTTGATTTTTATCTGGAGCTACTGGAATCAGTAGTTTGCGAAAATAATGAGACGCGTGGTCAACCAACTGCCGCAGCTCACACCCAGGTTCCTTTGACAATACCAAAAGTGGAGCAAAAACCTATAGTCACATTTTCCGGCGGAGTTGGAGAACTTATCTACCAGTACAGCATGGGAAAACCTCTCCCAGAAACCACCCACTTTGGAGACCTTGGTATAGACCTCGCTGTACGGATAGCTCTGTCCCCTCTCTTAGCATCGTCTCTCACTGACTTTGTTCCTGAAAACATGGGTCGGGCTACGGTGTACGGACTCGCCATACACAGCACTGAGATATCTGGAGCAACGTTGTTTCTCCCCAACCATGTGATCTTACCTCTTCAGGATCTGCCAATTGTTGGCAAGATAACCATGGAAGAAGATGCTGCTCATATAGAAAAGCTTCTTACTCTCGTCGCTAGAAACAGGGGAGGAGCAATTCAAATTCTTTCCAGTAAAAACGAGACCAAAAAGCCAACCATACTCCAAGGGCCATTCGTAGAAAGACATCAACGCATTAAAAGTCTTGGACAAAAGATAGCCAACATTCTGCAAGCTATTGATTTTGCAGCTAACACACCCCTTGTTCTGCTCGCACCCGGCAACTTTGGCAAATCTCTTGGAAACTATTCAACAAACTGGAAAAAGCTCAGCCTCAACCTTGTCGTCATCGACGAGATTTCAGATAGAAACGCTCATTTTGTCAATATCGGACGTATTCATAACAATATCGTTCCGGTTTCGTTTTACGGAGTGCAATAATGCACCCGGTAATCATCATCAAAAACTGACCTTCATATGAAGACAATTATAGCTCTAGAAGACATACATGTACCTGCACCCGGACCTGAAGAGGTGTACGCTACAACCCTGCTTGATCGCGAGTTCCACTTCAGAGGTTTAAAAAACCTGCTTGGTTGTGCCGACATCAGCAAAGCCGGTGATCGTACCGCTGGACTTGCAGCCAAAGATGAAATGGCAAGGGAAGCAGCCCGGTCAATCCTTTCAGACCTCACTCTGCAACACATCTTCGACAACCCATTGACCGACGAGAATGGTCGTGTAGACGACGTTATGCGAGCTGGCTACGAGATTGACACAACTCTTTTTACTACAATTGCAGCTATGACGGTGGGAGAATTAAAAGATCACCTGTTAAGAGCACATGGCAGTGAAATTGAAAAAATTGGCAAGGCGTTAACGCCGGTTATGGCTGCAGCCCTTGCCAAGGTAATGGATGTCCATGAGTTAGTTTTTCTGCCCAGGAAGGTTTCAAAACCAACCAAAGCCCGAACCTTAATTGGCCTTCCCGGCTGTCTTTCCTTCAGGTTACAACCCAATCACCCAAGTGATGATCTTGATGCCATCTCTCTTCTCGTCTACACAGATCTCAGTCTGGGAATGGGAGACTGCCTTATCGGAGTCAACCCTTCAGAAGGGTCTGTTGAGAATGTGAGCAGAATTCTCAACCACTTGGATAAGCTGCGAAGGGAAACCGGCGCGCCATCTCAAATCTGTGTTCTCGGCCATATAAAAACACAACTGGCAGCCCTTGAACAAGGGGCACCGGTGGAAATTCTCTTCCAGAGTTTTGCTGGAACACAGAGCACACTCACCGAAGAATTTGATGTAACAGTAGATTATTTAGACCGGGCATACGCCATCATGGCAGAACGCGGCCCCTTAGCAGCAACCGCTGACCAGTTTATGTATTTTGAAACCGGCCAGGGAAGTGAAATGACCTACCGAAAACACAACGGCATCGATATGACGACATGTGAAGCACTCTGTTACGGACTGTGTCGCCGTTACGATCCGTTCATGGTCAACAATGCTACAGGCTTTATTGGTCCGGAAACCCACCTCAACGATTTTGAGTTGATGGTTTCCACCCTGCAGGATCACTTTATGGGCAAAATCCTTGGTCTGCCAATGGGAATCAGCCCCAGCTATACCCTGCATTCAGAATCGCATATTGAAGGGCAGCAGATGGCTGTGCAGCTAGCGACAGCCGCTGGAGCAAACTTTTTTATGGACGTATATTTGGGATGCGACCGGATGCTTGCCCACTTTGTCAACTCCGGCCATGACGACCAAACTATGCGGGAAACCTACAACAGGAACCCTGCTCCCGAGTTCCTGCGCTGGGCAATTACCAAGGGCATCTTCGAGCAGACACCGGACGGCAAGGTAAGCCGAGGGCCAAACTGGGGAAATCCGCGTCAGTTTATCCCCTCTGATGGAGAATTTCAGAGACTGCGTGAATCATTACCTGCTGCACCTGGTTTTGAAAACGCTGGTCCGAGGCCCATCAACCGTGTACAGCGCATCCTCAGGGCCAACCAAGCCGTTGGTCGAGAAGCCGTTCACAGTGACCTTAGGATCTCTGAACTCACGCCCTACAACTTTCGTATTTTTAACACCACTGCAGCAAATAAAACAGATCACTTACGTAACCCTGAACTCGGCTCTCGCCTTAGCCCGGAAACTGCAACTTCCCTTGTCGCTGAAAATAACGACGTGCAGATCATTGTCGCAGATGGACTCAGTGCTGAAGCAGTTCATCATAATATTGGCGACCTTCTGCCTGTTCTTCAGGATGGGCTTGCAAGTCGTGATTATTCCATGGGACAGCCTGCACTCGTCCCCTTTGGAAGGGTAAAACTGGTTGAAGAGATTGGATCTCTTTTACAACCTAAACTAATGATTCTTTTGATCGGAGAACGCCCAGGTGGTGACGCTCTATCATCGAGAAGTCTGTCCGCGTATCTTGCAGTTCGGCTAGAAGGCAGCCAAGCTCAAAAGATAGCCGCGGAATATAGTGGTAACCCCTGTATTTGCTATGAATACACTCTTATCACTAACATCTATGCAGGTGGCCTTCCCGCTGTAGAAGCAGGAAGCGTCGTTGCAGAAAAAGCAATGGAAATTCTAGAACACAACGCCGCTGGAAATCGGCTTGAGGATATACTTACCAAGGGGTAGCCATACATAATTAATCTTGTAACTCATAAAACTACTATTCCGTGGACTATAAAAAACGCTGGCTTACATACAGCAGCAAAAACCTAATTCGCAACATCATTGGAGGTTAAACAATTATGTACGCTGTAAAACACTTAAAAAAATCCATGTGCACCCTGGTAGCATTGTCGATGCTAGCACTGACTGGTGGTACACCCGCTGTAGAAGCAGGAACTATTAAGATGAAGTTCTCTCACCAGAACAATGTCTATGACGCTGATCAACTGCTTGCTGAGACGTTTAAGCAATTACTTGAAAAAAGAACAGATGGAGGAGTAAAGGTTTCCATATACCCTGGTACTCTTACCACAAGTGAAGAAGAGGCAATGGAGTTTGTAAAGTCAGGTACCGTGGATGTTGATACAAACTCAGCTGGTCACCTCGCAGGATTTTATGAAGATATTCAATTTTTACAATTGCCGTACCTTTTCAAAAGCCCCGCACATTACAACGTTGCCAGACAATCCGGAGTAGTTAAAAAAATCCTCGCGGAACTTGAGAAAGCAACCGGCCTGATTGCACTTGGAATTTACTCAGACTGTAATGGTTTTGCCATTGCCAGTACCAAGCCAATCAACAGTATTGAAGATGCCAAGGGCACCAAACTTCGTTGTATGCAAAACCCATTGTTTGTCGATATTTACAGCCAGTTCGGTTTTACCGTAACTCCAACGGACTGGGGTGAACTCTACACTTCCCTGCAAACTGGTCTGGTTGACGCGGATGATCTTGGAGTATATTGCAACAACATCTTCAAAATGAGTGAAGTTGTTAAAAATTATGCGATTCTTCGTCAAATGTGGACCCAGAAGGTTGTCTTCATCTCTCCTAAAACCTGGAGCAAGCTGAGTACTGAACAGCAGGAAATCGTTCGTTCCGTTGCAAATGAAGCCATCGAACTGACCGATGCATGGCAATATGCCCGTGAGGCTGAAGTGATAGAAAAGGTTAAAGCCGAAGGCGGTAACGTGACCTACCCTGACACCACACCATTCAAAGAGGCATCTAAAAAAGTATACGAAAAATGGTTTGCCCAGAAGCCTCACTGGAAAGCTTGGTACGATGAGATCCAGTACCTCGATCCTGAAGCAAGAATGCCTAAAGCATATAAAAAGTAAGAAGTTGGCTGCAACCCCACCGGCCCTTCAGCCCCCACTGTACTGTAGGGTCGGTATATCTGCCCGTGAAAGCCAAAGCCTCCGGCGGAAAGGAAAACATTTGCAATGGAAGACAGTACCTTGAAAAGTGAGCCACCAGATGGATTTCCGGAGAAAATAGTCCGGGTAACAAAATATGTAAGCTGTATTTATATGTCAGCGCTGCTGATTGCAATGGGTGGCATACTTGCTGCCAACATAATACTTCGCTTCTTTTTTGATCAACCTATTACCTGGTCAAACACCATCACACGTTACGCCTATATTCATATTGTGCTGATCGGCGCCGCTGTCTCCTACATGGAAGGAAGTCACGCACAGATTGAAGTTGTTTACGAACGTGCGTCTGACAAAATGAAAATGGTTTTTGATCTTGTGCACTACGCTGCTGTGTTATTTCTCTGTGGGGTTCTTACGATTATGGGAGCTAAACAT
>JBLHNU010000106.1:0-12520 GCA_047622095.1 Desulforhopalus sp. | reverse complement strand
GGATCTGAATCTTCGCACGGTAAAAGCGTATTTGTTTAAAGAGGATTTTGATCATCTCTGGACGTACACAAGTGTTACCTGGGCCAACAAATTTATGACTGAATGGACAAAGGATGTCATGCGACATAGTAGTCTTCCAGAGCTTAAGAAATTTGCCAAAATGATTCGGGGACATCAGGAATTGATCCTCAATTATTTTCGTGCAAAAAAAGAGTTCTCTTCTGGGATCGTAGAGGGTTTTAACAACAAAGCAAAACTGACCATCAGAAAATCTTACGGTTTCAGGAACGATAAATTAAGGGAAATAGCCTTGTATCATACGCTTGGAAATTTACCAGTTCCCGAAATTACCCACAGATTTGTCTGAAGAGGCATAAAGAATAAATCTTTCCCCCCTCAGAGGCGAGACCATAACTGGTTTCGCCTCTTTTCTTGGGTATTTACCCTATATGAAAAGTTTAAAGCATGCAATGTTCTAAAATGTTGCTCCATTTCCGGGCAACCCACTCGTTGAGACTCCTTTCTCATCTTTCCGTTTGAGAAGGGCAAAAAGCTGCGATCAAAAATAAAAGAAGTTTCCAGTATCTTGAAACCAGAAGTTGCCTCGAAATCCTTACAATATCACAAGGTGTTTTTGACCTTTATGGAAGCCATGGTAGCCTAACACAAATGAGCCAGTCTGCAATCTGAGATTTTTCCAGACCACCAATCAAAAGAATTGCTCCATTTTGAACGGAAATGCTGACTGATACTATTACTGAATCTCTGAGCCCAAAAGTAAAGATCTCTCCTATCAATTTTGCATGGTGAGCTGAATTTGTCAGCTTAAATATCGACTACTACAGCTCAGCATACAATCTTTCTACTACTTCCCTACCATGCTTTCTTTCAAGCTTTCGCACTATGAAGTGCCCTCTTGCCATATCTTGAAAATGATCGATAAATATAGTGTTAATAATCGCTCCTCCAGCAGCACCGATCGCTGGTATAGCTTGAGCGGCAGCCTTTTCTGTGACTTGTATACTAAACCGTTTGGCAATCATAGATATTAACCTAATTAATACCGGCCCACCTTCGTCCGTTAAGGTTTTACTTACAAGAAACTCTGAAGCATCAGCTACTGATTTTGAGAGCATTGCACGAACCGCATAATACCCACTTTCGGCTTCGTCATCCGACTGACTGTTGCCACCAAGGGCGAAAACCTCCAGGCAGGCCAACTTGGTCTCTATGGTTGAGATGGATTCGCCTTCGCTCCTTGCCACATCCGCTATTGAGCGCAGCATTATTGAGGTAGATATAGGTAGCTCTATGGCTATTGCAGAAATCCCAAAAAAGCCACCAACACCGCCGCTAACAGCAACACCTAGCTTATGCCAAATGTTAGACGAAGCTTCACCAGGAATATCTTTCATGGTGAAAATTGCGGCATCCGATGCCTTAAGTAGGGCTGTCTGCGTGATGTCACCTATACTCTTATTCCAGTTGTCTGGTAATAAGCCCAAACCTTTTTCAATTGGAGTACCTATAAAATTCGTTACTTTAGAAGCGATTCCAGGATTTTCTAAAAGCGTTTTTGCAACCTGAAGTTCTTTTCTGTCTTGTTTGAGAAAACTTGATGTCATACAAAACTCCTATTAGAAAAACTCCAGTGCCCTTAAATAGACCTAGCACCCCACAGGTAAACGTTAGACTCCGAGGGGGTTCTGGAGTAAGCCACTAAAGGGAAAGCATTATCTTCTTAAAAAGAGAATGGATTCGTTATTTTTTAGATAGCTGAGTGGGTAGAAGGTCGATCGCCAATAGATACCACCATCACGCCAAATTCTCCAGGCAGCCCTAAGCATTATGTAGACAAGGATATAAGGAGAAATCAACGTACCAAGACTGCACCAGCTGGTGAGTCCCAACAGGCGAGCCCCCAGTAAGGCTGGCAGGAGCTTTGCAATAAGGACCATACCGAAAATCACACGGGTTCCACCATCAAAGAGAAGAAAGGCCCAGAGTGGCACTATATTAAGGATTATCATGGTTAGGATAAGTGGCACCAGCAACAAAAATCGAAAATTAATAACCCCAAGACAATTTTTCATTAAACCATTTACCATATCGCCCACAGATGCGTACCAAGGCAAAGTGACCATCTCATGCCCCAGTAAACACTCTTGAGCACCACCACTTCTCTTAATAACTTTCCCAAGCATAATATCGTCAATGGGGTGGGTTTTAAATGATTCATGCCCACCAATCGCAGTATACATCTTTTGGCAAACCATATTAAACGCCCCTACACCAACAAAGTGACGCGAGCTTGTATCTTTTGCACGCCAGACCCTGAGAAGTTGAACGATCCCGAGGCCAGCATCCAAAATCAAACTGTTTAAGAGCCAGTTTGTAGAACTGTTTTTAAACAGGAGGGTTAGGTGATCTAGGTGATTTGTTTGCATCCGCTGAACAGACCTGGAAATAGTCGTTGGAGCCATTGTGACATCCCCATCCGTAAACAACAGATAGGTTCCACTTGCATCTGCTGCTCCCACATGCATAGCGTGGGTTTTACCTAACCAGCCGGTTGGCAGCTCGCTGATATGAATAACAGAAAGGCAGCTATTACCGGCCTTAAGTCGATCGAGGATCATTCCAGTATCATCAGAAGATCGATCATTTACAGCAATAATTTCCAGATTGCTATAATTCTGCATGAGCAGTGCTGAAATAGCTGCCTCTATCTGGTCACCTTCATTACAAGCTGGTACGATTACAGAAACCAAAGGTCCTTCACCATCTTTTATCGGAGGGATATCTTTGATATTCGTCATGCTCCGGACCCCGCAAATGACATCAAGAGCAGACAGAGTGTGAAGCAGTAGAATCATTATAGCAATTAAAAGTAGCCACATAACTTTCTTCCTGACTGTGGTAAAAACACTACCTTTCCTGGACAAACCACCAAAACTACGAATATTGAATTACAGGTTCATCACATCCAACCATTTCCAAGTGTACGTCTCCATTCTTGCATATTAATCGAAATACCAAGTATGGTCCATCTACTAAAGAGTATGGTCAGGATGGCAGTTGGTAATCTTCAGTTTTAAGCAAGATACCTCTAGGTGCTTGTCCGAAAATGCCATTTCGAAGTCTACGCTATCTGCCCAAATTCATCGTTATTTCCAAAAAACAATGCTCGCAGGTAAGCGAAGATTCCGATATCAAACATATGGCTGTGCTTGTTTTTGGGAAATGCCTCGACTTTGACCAAAAGCCTTATTCTCGGAAAAGCTCCTAGCAAAGCTGTTTCCTCTCAAAAATAACCTTGAATTAATGCCCGTTTATCAAGCCCGACCCAGCTACACTGTTTTTGCTCCAGCCCATACTTTTTTTTGGATCGACAGAGACCTCATCTTTATGGTTATATAAAAAAGAGAGTTAAGAAGATCTGTTTGGCTTCTGTTTTAAAGATATGTTAACAATTTAATATCTTATCATGATCAATGTGATAGGCTTTGTCGATTTTTGGAATGTTTCAATCAAGAATACGCTGGACCAATACAAAAAGAAAAAATAATTAAGCCATGGATATACAACATACTAAAGGTCAAATAGACAAAACCGATATTTACCAAACGCTAAAAGATCATTTTGGATTTGATGCTTTTCGTTCTGGGCAGGAAGAAGTCATAACCACACTCCTCAATGGTGAGAGTGCCGCTGCCATCTTCCCCACTGGCTCTGGAAAAAGTCTTTGCTATCAATTACCCGCCTTACTGTTGCCAGGGTTGACGCTTGTGATTTCGCCACTAATTGCGCTTATGAAAGATCAAATTGACAGCTTAAAGAAACAGGGTATATCTGCTGAGCGCCTTGACTCCAGCCTGGATGCTGACAGCTACCGCAACGCAATTAACAACATCCGTACAGGGCAACTTAAAATTCTGTTTGTTGCTCCTGAGCGCATGTCAAACGAACGATTCTTAAGTATCATTAAAGACCAACAACTCAGTTTGTTGGCAGTAGATGAAGCGCATTGCATTTCTGCATGGGGACATAATTTCCGGCCTGATTACCTAAAACTTGCCCGGGCAGCAAAAGAACTTTGCGTGGAGCGTGTGCTTGCCTTAACAGCAACGGCGACCCCTCAAGTTTCTACTGATATTGCTGAAGCATTTGATATAAAAGATCAAAATGTTATCAATACAGGATTCTATAGGCCCAACCTGGAAATGCGTGTTATTGCATGCAGCAATAGTGAAAGACCAGCACTGCTTATAAAAAGGTTGCGTAAAAGACCACCTGGTTCAACAATTGTATATGTCAGCTTGCAGCGCGATGCAGAAACGGCAGCTCAGAATCTTAGAGATAATGGATTTAATGCCAGGGCTTATCATGCAGGAATGTCGGCTGAAAACCGTGCAGCCGTACAAGATGGGTTCATGGATAATTCGATAGAAATTATTTGTGCAACAATTGCATTCGGCATGGGGATAGATAAAGCCAACATACGCTATATTTACCACTATCATTTGCCGAAAGGATTTGAGAGCTATATGCAGGAAATTGGCAGAGCTGGCCGTGATGGAAAGCCGTCTGTTTGCGAACTTTTCGCCTGTGCCGACGACTGCACAACACTTGAGAACTTTGTCTATGGTGACACACCTGATGCGGGGAGTATTGTTGACATCGTTAATGCCATACTTGATCAGGGTGAAGAAATTGACGTTTCTACTTACGAACTTTCACGTAAGCACGATATGCGCACGCTTGTTGTAAACACTTTGTTGACTCGCTTAGAGCTTATGGAAATTATCCGCTCGGAAGGTTTTTATTATAGCAATATCCGATTGGCCCCAGCTTTAAGCAACGATGAAATATTGTCACATTACAACGAAAACCAAGCTTCCTTTTTGCGTAAGATGTTCAGCTGTTGCACTATGGCAAAAAAATGGTCCACACTGGATACTGATCAAGCCGTCATCACTACTGGCCATACCCGTTCAGTGATTCTCCGAGCTTTGGAGGATCTTGAGAACAAGGGTTTTGTTGAACTTCAACTGGGTGGGTACAGACAGCGATTCAGAAGACTTAATGAAAATGTAAATCGTCAGGAAGTCTGTACTCATCTACAGACGACATTTCTTAAGCATGAGCAGATGGAGATTCGCAGGATTCAAAACATGCTCGACTACGCACAACATGATGGTTGCTTAACGGGCTATCTTCTTAATTATTTTGGTGAGACGTTGGACAAATGCGGACATTGTGGCATATGCCTTGGCGACTCTCCTGCCAGCGTGAAGAAAAGGGTAAATGAAGAGATAAAAAATCACACTATCGAAAACTTAAGTGCATTAATCAAAGAATATCCAAATGCTTTATCACAGCCCCGACAGCAGGCCCGTTTTCTATGTGGTCTGAACTCACCAGCAGTTTCAGCGGCCAAATCTTTACGGGGCAATCCTGCCTTTGGTAGCCTTGCACAAGTGCCTTTTGCAAATGTTTTGAAATATTGCACATCTACACTCAAACTTGACGATTGAATGAGAACAAGATGAACCATCAATACGCTGCCCTTTGCAAATAGTTGGAGACAAGAAGGTTCAGATATTGAAATGAAACATTTTACATCATCACTCTGGAGTAAAGATAGCTCCTATGAAACCTTCATTTTCACCCGGCTTGAAGAGAAGTATCAACATTTCCGAACAGGAGTCGTAGATGCAAGCTAAAAATAACAATATCCTACAACACGTACCTGACAATCCCGAGAGCACAAAACGCTATCTCTTTTACCTTCACGGCCTTATCGTGGAAGAGGCCGGAATTCGCCCCCGGAGTGAAGAACACGGATACTATGAATACCAACTCATCCTTGAGGAGCTTGCCCGGGAAGGTTTCATTGTGATAAGTGAGGCACGGGAAAAAGGGACTCAAATTAAGCCCTATGCCGAGAAAGTTGTGTCCCAGGTTAAAAAGCTTCTGGCAAACGAGGTTTTACCGGAGAACATCACCATAGTTGGTGCTTCAAAAGGCGGTATCATTAGTGCTTACGTTTCCACTATGCTCCAGGACAAAAAGATAAATTACGTATTTCTGGCTGGCCTATTCGAAAAATGTTTAACAGATGAAGACCTGAAGTTGTATGGGAATGTTCTCTCGATCCACGATCGGTCTGATAAACTGTCAATCACTCCTACATTATATTTTCAGAGATCGGACGGACTAGGAGAATTCGAGAAAGTCGTCCTCAGCCTTGATATTGGTCACGGGTTGATTTATAGGCCCTACCGAGAATGGATCGACCCGATTTTGAAATGGGGTAAGACAAAATAGCCTGAAACCTTGATCCCTGGCCAACATTGACAGTTACGCAGGTGAAGATATCTCCTATAAACTAGTACCAATCTATAGCCAGGCTATTCATGTCATACTATATGATATCATATCTAACCATACCATACAATATGACGACAAGAAAGGGCTGGGGGATCTTATTCGATGAAGAGCTTATAGTTGTGATTAGCTATGGTTCAAATTTAGTAGAAAGATGTTGACCATAAAGTTTTTACAGGGAAATACTCTTTTTACAAGAATCTCTTTTAAAGAATGGCAAACGTGGATCACTATAGGTAAAAAGTAATGGCCATGCTGTAGGGTAGGTAGGTGCGGCTTGTGGTTCTCAATATTAAGATAACACTGCAATGTATATGTTATGAAAAATGAAAAATGAAAAATGAAAAAACCAAAGAAGTTTCTGAACTTGTTGAATCTTTTTGTAAACGATACTTCAATGGTGAATTGACTGGTTGTGCCTTAAGATTATGTGATAAATTAGGTCGTATTCGAAAACTTGATATCACAAGTGGGAATAAAGAAATTTGGGCTGCTTCGATTGTATATGTGATCGCCAGAGTTAATTTCTTATTTGATAAAACGAATAAGAACTTTCTTACCCCTGACATAATATGCAACTTTTTCGACACAAAGAAGACAACGACCGGCAGCAAAGCAACAACCATTGAAAAGACATTGAATATCTGCATTGGCGATACGAATTATTGTACTACCGAGATAACAGAATCATTTTCATTTGTAGAGACGCCTGATGGTTTTATTTTGCCGCAAAAAATGGCTAATGACATGGTCAGGGCTATCGTCATGAAAACTGCGAATGAAGAAGAATCTCAAGAAATTAATGAGTTCATGACAGAGAAAAAGCGACAAGAGGAAGAGACTGAACGAACAAGAAGAGAACGTCGGACTGAAATAAATCGCGAAGTTGCAGAGAAAAAGAGAAAAAAGCAGGAAGAAGGACAAGAAAAAATAAATAAACGGCAATTGAAGCTTTGGTAAAACGATAGTAGGGAAATGCGATGCATGGCGAATTGAAGTAGTTTGACTCGTCAAAGCCACAAGTAAAGGACTCTATATAGCATTTAACCCGAGACAGAACTCAAGACATCTCCTATTCAGATGCTCTCTGAAAATAAGTTTAGAAATTGTACTGTAACTCCTGAGCCTCACTTACTCCATTTACATGTTCGGGAAAACACATCTCAAAAGACAAATTACCTGTCAGATGAATAATATTGGCCCACAGACATCATGAGCATTACTTACTTACCTTTTAGAATAACTGAAGATTTCCCTTCTTCGATTGTTGCTGATTACGACAAGTTTCTTTCCCAGGTTCAAGCCCCATCCTCATATCTCACCAAGTCCAAACATTGGATAAACAGATCCACCCTTTATTCATTAAACCAAGATGTCCAAACACTCAACGTTGAGGCCTTGCCTACAACAGATCAGATTCATTACCCGTTGCTGAACTTTTTCTATCATATCTCCCTTGAGGCTATTTTTTTTCAAATTGTCAAAGATAAAAACAAATACAGATTCCAGCAAACGCCTGTCATTGCAGAGTATGCCCAGTTGAGCACGACTGAAAAATATTTTGCATTGTTTGAAGCTTTTTGGGTCTACACGGACTGGATAGATGTATTAAAGGAAAGTGGATATGTGGCAGAATCCGATATCCCGCAAGAAGATCAATTTATTGCAGCGTTCTGCGATCTACCCTCCAATAAAGAAATACCTATCGCCCAGATTTCAAAACATATGGACCATTTTGGCCAGATAGGTTCTGCATATATCATTCGAATTTTGTCTTTTTTCGGACTACTGACTTATAAGCTCAAGTCTCTATCACAAAAAGAGCAATACTCGAAAGATTACATCAAAATTAAAGCCATAAGGATTACACCGTTTGGCAATGTTTTCTTTGATCTATTAGATAAAAAACGGCCATTTACTCTTTGGAACAAACCGTTTCGTTATTTCACTTACGCGGATTATCCCGCACAAGATTTTGGAGATAAACCAACCAAACAAGAGATTTCTGCAGAACCTTTCAAGAGAATATTGAATACAGAAACTGTTATTGATAAAGGATTACCAATTCTAAAATCAGACAACCTGAAAGGTACAATCACCTTTAAGGTCAGCATTGACGAAACCTGGAGGACTCTTTCCATTTCGGGGAAAGATACTCTTGATGATCTTCATTTGGCTATTCAAGAGGTGTATAGTTTCCAAAATGATCACCTCTATTCGTTTTCCTTTGACCCGCAGAGATTGCATCCAAGAAAATGTTATCATTCACCGGAAGGAAGTGAATCCCCATATGCAAGTAAGGTATATATTGGCCAGTTAAATTTATATGTGGGTCAAAAGCTCTTATATGTCTTTGACTACGGAGACTGGTGGGATTTTAGCATTGAAGTCATGGGCATAACCAAAGAACCACATTTTGGAGATTACAAACTTCTGCAACAGCATGGAGACAGTCCGGAGCAATATCCAGAATTTAATGACGATGATTACTGGGATTGAGATGAATATTTAGTCAAGCGGAAGTTCAATTCAGCAACAGACTTCCCTTCCAAGTTGATTATTTTCTGTCATCCCAAATTTTAAAGTAAAGATATCTCCTATTTAAAGAAACTATGAAAAGAAAAAAAAAAAAGAATCTGATGTTTCAAGGGCGTTTACTAAAATAGCAGATGACTATATTTTACTTGCGTCTAACATAGACGAGGCCAGAAACCATGCATTTATGACAGTAATCGCTTGGAACATTTCTCTCTACCCACAAGAACAGATTTCGGAACATATACAACTCATTGCTCTTGAGTATGAAAAAAGTAATCCAAATGTTGTTAACGCTGAATATTTATCACACGATCTTCAAATACTTGTGGATAAGAAACTCGAAAAATTTGCCAATATCAAACGAACAATAACAAAAATTGGTGTTGAAGAGAAAGGTGGTGAATATGAAATCATCACTGAATCAATCCCTTTTTCGCTCTAATGTAAAAAAGGCGACGGGTGTATTTTACAGAAGTCAACATAGCTATATTGACTTTTCACAGAGATGCAGGACACCATCTCTCCCTGTTGGATAGTAATAAATTATGAGAGAAGAGCGTAGAAAACATCTTCGACTTTCCCTAAATTTCAAGGTAAAACTAGAGCTACCTCATCATCAATTAGTGCTGGAAGGCCATACCCTGAATTTAAGTTTTTCTGGCGCTTTTATCAAGCTTGATCATATACCGCTAGTGCTGCCTAATGAGTATACTAGTCTTACACTGTTGGGGCAGGTTGTATTTACCTGCCGGGTCATTCATTCTAATGCTAACGGGATTGGCTGCCAATTTGATTTTATTCAAATCAGGTACTACGAATTATTCAAAAAAATGCTGTTGAGCAACGCTCCTGATCCTGAGAGGATAGTAAAAGAGATTGGACGCTGGGCGGAAACTAAGGGACCGTGATGAAGTGATAAGAAAGGGGTCATTTTCTCGATGACCCTTTTTATCCTAAAAGTGGTCTTTAAGGCGTGAAAGCAACCTTCAATTGATAAAGATTCGGCAGTTTTCAGTGAGTTTGGCTGGTCCGATCAGGAACACCGGGAACAAATTCTCACCTGCGACTGTTTAAGCTGTGTTTTCCCCAGAGAACTGCTTGCGCTGTATCAACCTAATTAGTTTTCATCCTAAAACTCAGCATTCTATTCAAGATCGAGGCACGAGACCTCCGGAAAGGTCGCTTTAGCGATGGAAACTAACTACCGATGTTTCGTAGTAGAGGTTATTCAGCATAAGAAGTTGTTACATGAGTCAGACGCTCGCTCAGGGAATGTAATTCAGGAAAAACTGGCGCATTCTCTCCTTTTATGGTTCATTCGGCTTTCGGCTATTTCGTCTCAAGACAGAGGCAGGTTGTCATCCTAACCGTTTCAAACTTAATATCATTTCATATAGGCAGTATCGTGGGAATTAACAAACAAGATTTTGATTACAAATACAGTCTCGATCAAGATGTTCTCATTCTGAAAACAGAACGTGGTCAGTCCAAATTTCAAATTGATAATGCTGATGTCCTGGAAAATATCCACGATGTGGCTTCGTTGATTATCAAGGAATTAAAGTGTGTTGAGGCGAAGAATGGTGCACATCGGGACAACTTGAATCACTATGACAAGCTTTTGCTGGCAACACTGAACATCAGTGAAAAATATACCAAACTGGAAAAAAAATATGGGGAGGTCAAGATTGTTCTGAAAGAGCTTCAAGCGCTGAAGGAAAAATTGCAGCATGCAACATCTTCCCGTACAACAACAAGACCTTCCGCTGCCAATATGACCAGTCCAAAGAGGGTTAATAACTCCTGTCTGGAACAAAAAGCGGCTGTACCTCCCGCAGCAAGGACCACACCTTCTCAGGAAAGTGCGCTTCCATCAAAGTATCCAGCTCAGACTGGTCAGGATGGATCATCGTCTACACTACCTTCTGTAGGACCTACTGCAAATCAGAAAATGGACAATCAGCGGGCAGATTATTTGCAACGCTCCACACTGTCTCAAGAAAAGATGAGTATCGAAGGATCAAGTGTTGCTGAATGTGCTGCGAATGAACACTTTCCGACGGCCCCCAAACAAGCTGTCTCCGACAAGTTTGATATATCGATTTCTGCAACCGCTGCTGACACGAACTCTGTTCCATCGGCCCTATTGAATTCCGCTGATGGGAAAGAAAGTACAGACACGTCCAAAGCGGACAAGTCAGATTCAGATATGGTTGTGGCTACCGCTCCCGAAAAGCAAGAAAACCTGAAAAACCTGGAAAACTTAGCTGTACCGGGTAATCCGTATCAGCCCACCACTGATCAAAAGAAGCCCGAGCGTCATACTGGTGTTGCAGAAGCAGAAACAGGCGTACCAGATACGGTCAGGCACCATTCTGAAATCAGTCAAAGCCCTGTATGTACTGTTCCTACGGTATTTAACATGCATGCTGTACCGGCTCTTTCTGTGAAAGAGAAATCATTGGAGATACCGGTTGCAGAAGATGTGACAAGCCAGGATGTGACCGATAGTAAGGTAGCCGAGTCCCCTTCCTGCGTTGCTGGGGTAGAAACGAGTATACAGGACACGGTTACGGCAAACCAGTCCCCTGAAAGTGAGGAAGATGACGAATGTGTTGTGCAGCAGGATTCAACAGAAAATTCGTTGGATGTGGACACGTTTTCCCAACCAGTAGCGCTGGCGGAAAGCACCGTCGAAACCTCAATGGCACCTGCCGGTTCCGTAGGTGCTGCTGACGATGATGTGACTGCACAGACTGCAGAAATGATTGAGTCGGAGTGTGTTGTAATAGATACAGTAAGGTCGGGCTCTGAATACGATGCAGAGGATCTGCCCTACGACCAAAGGGAAACCAGCTTTGCTCCAGACTGTTCTTCTCCGACAGAATGGTCTCCGGATGCAGGATCAAACCTTGAGGATACAATACTATATAGAGAAGATTCACTCCTTGAGGCGAACCAGGATACTTTTGCCTCGCCTTTGCCGAAAGCTGATGAACCCTTTGGACAGGCTGGCGATCACACCGGACATGATGGTGATAATGGTGCTTACCTTGAGCAGCAACATGGCCAAACTGCAAAATTAAGCGAATATCAGCTGCCTTTGCTTTCATTTCTGCGAAATATCAGTAATGAAAATCTGGTGGACCAGGAACGTATTCGCACCGATGCAGAGCTTCTTGAGACAAAGCTGGGGCATTTTGGTATCAAGGGTGAGGTTATGGCTATTCATCCCGGACCGGTGATCACCACCTATGAATACAAGCCAGACCCAGGCATCAAGATCAGCAAAATTGTTAACCTTGCAGACGATCTGGCTTTGGCCCTCAGTGCCTACAGCATCCGTATTGTCGCCCCCATTCCAGGCAAGGATGTGATGGGAATCGAGATACCCAACATTAAAAAACACCTTGTCCCGTTCAAGGATATTGTCACCTCGGCAGATTTCCGCGAGATTGACTCAAAAATTCCCATCTGCCTTGGTAAGGATATTGTAGGTAACCCCGTTGTTGTAGCGTTGGATTCCATGCCCCATCTGCTTATCGCAGGTGCCACCGGAACAGGGAAAAGCGTGGGGCTCAATGCGATGATT
>JBLHNU010000105.1:0-12616 GCA_047622095.1 Desulforhopalus sp. | reverse complement strand
ATACATGAAGAACGTTTGTCAGGCAAGTTGCAAGATAGCACGGCAGGATCGTGTATTCTCAAATGTAGAGATTTCTATTGCCAATAATAAACGATATCTAGACAGTGTCGGTTTAGATGTTTCCTGTGAAGGTTTAATTTGATTTTGCCCAAAAAACATGCTCAAAAAGGAGCAGTCTGACTATTTAAAATAATCAAAATTAGTTCCAGTAATCCGACAGAAAATGGAGCATTTCAAATTATTGATAATTCCAGACCATCAATCAAAAGAATTGCTCCATTTCACCACAACCTGATGCACGATACTACTTTCAAGTCTGCCTTCCGGATAAAGTAATAATCAACCTTTTTTCGTGGTAGAGAATTTTCAGATTATGTCTGCAGGGCACTTCAGCGAAAGTGTTAGGCCGATCGTAAGATCCCAAACAATATACGTAACAAATTCTCACGGCCTAAAGTCAAGATATTTCCACTAAATCCTAACTTTAAATACATGTCTCACGTTAAAGTATGTTTCAGGGAGATGGTGGCGGTTTTGGTACTATTGAGTCGTTGTTCTTACCACAATACGGAAATTGGACACCGTTAAGCGCCTGTTTCTAGGGGTGTTGGAGTTGGCGAGGCTGCATTGGGAGCAGGTAATTACATATATTTGACTTGTTGGGCTCTCATTGCCAAACTTTAAGCTAATTTGATTAAACAGTATAAGGATTTTGAGGGCCAGAATTGTCTACAAAACTTGAGGAGATTCAAGATGGTGAATCAGAGCCTATGCTATATAACTAAAAACTGAGGTGTTTTGCTAAAAAGATGGGTCCCTTCTAATTTCAATTGTCTAGTACCCACTTTATAGTGGGCGTAATCGCAAACTATATAAGCTACGGTTGTTACTGTACTAACGGTTGTTTCCAGATGAAAGTAACCTGCTATTACGAGAAAAAAAACCCCTTCAATCGCTACTTATGTAAATAAGCCTACCATAAAATAGGTACAAAGACCTATTGACAGTGCCACTGTGTGGTACTACAGTTAGTTGCTATACAAGTTAGTTTAGAAGACAAAATATAATTTGTAACAAAAAGAATCTTTTAAGCTGACATATATCCTTGGATCCTTCATTAGAATTACTAGTTGTCTTGATATTTGGAATATCTTGAACTGGATTTCAATTAAGAAGGGTAAATAAGAATACCATATCGATGTCAGAAAAATGTATGGGATTCACTTAAGATCTCATTGTTTTCACAAGCAACTTTTTTCATGTTAATTGTACTGATGTACAAAAATACATTTTAATATGAGGTAGGTGGGAATAGTCAAAATATTAAAATTTTTTACGTATATTCAATATACGAATATTGCTGCCAGTTCTATAGTTATTTAGTTGATTTAAAACTTATGGAATGATCATCCTAACTAAATAATTTTGATATAAAAAACATTGAGTAAGATAACTCGGCGCGCATACACATATATAAATACTAACTTGGAAGGTTCAATTATGGTTGATAATTATAATTTTTTTATTGAAGGTTATCCATCACGAATATCTGATGATTCAATATTCGTGGATGCCATTAACCTAATGGGCGAGCAACGAAGTGCTTTAATAGAAGATGAATGGAAAAAGTTCGAAGATTTAGGTAATTTAGGTATAGGTCAGGCATATGGTAGGTACAGAGAATTAAAGAGAAGCTTGACTGAATCTGATAACTCAAAAGCATTAAATGCTGACTTTATTGAATTATTAAAAATGAAATCAACGGATATTGAAAATCGTGAAGAATTTTTTTCTGATATGAAGGGCGAAATGCTTAGGCGCGATCCAAATACTGATCCTTTGATACTCGATGCATTGACAAAAATGAGCCAGGGAGAAGAAGGCGAAGAAGTACTTAATTTGATTAAATCCGTTGATAACTCTTTCAGCTACGCAGGTAAGTATACACTAGCAATCGATGGAACAGTGTCATTAGCGGTACGTAGCCTCATGGCTTTAACGTATTCGAATTTCCACTTTCACAATGAATTCCTAAAAGATTCTCAACTGGTAGGTCCTCATAAAGAAGAGTTTCTTGAGCTTCTATATATACCCGTAAATACTTTCCAATATGAGCTTGATAAAAGGATGAAGCAAATATATCAACATCTAGTTTCTGGGCTATCACCTGTGACAGCATCAGAAGAATTGGCAGAATATGTGGAGGAATCACTGCCGAAATTAGGCAGAATTCAAGCCACAACGCGACTATATGCCATAGCATTAAAAGAAGCGGGTAAAGGAACACTTTCAGAAAAAGCTGGAACACTATGTGTAATAGCAGGCGATTTAACTCGCCAAGCATTTGCGGCTCTAGCATCTGCTTATTATCTTTCAATGGAAAGCATGCTTGAGACCCCCTCAACTAATGTCAAAAATATTTTAAAGAAGTCAAGCAGCCTCGCTTATGATACCGGTTTTCCGAATGGAAAGAACATCCAAATATCAAAAATAGACCAAGTATCAGATGGTGAATATATAGAAGTATCAGGATTTATTACTTCTATTGACGCGTTAAGAGAGGGAGCAGATAGTAAACTGATTTCACGCATAACATTGTTCGATCCATCAAGTAATACTAGTGTAATAGCTATAGGTGTTTTTGTGAATTTTAGGCATATTGGACTTTTAGAGGACACCTACTGCAATCTTAGTGGAACCTGGCAATCTACATCCAACATTAACAACAATAATCCCGCCATTGAAATAGATAAACTCGCAATCAATGAGTTTTCGAAAACATCTTGGGCTGTTTCCTTTCTAGATTTATCTGATAAATTTGTGGACAGATGGCCTGGGGGGGACAATATTCGATATGGTTTATCACCTCATGTCTCAGCTTTTGAAGACGGAGAAGATGAGTCTCGGGTTTTGGGTGCTGGTGAAATTATTTTTAAACCATTTATGAGGAGATAATACATGGCTTTTGATAAAGGCCCTTGCGGTCCACAATATGAAGATTATGAAGATGCTTTTTCAAAATGGGAAAATGCCGACAGTTCTGCGGACTCATCATTTAAAGGTGCAGCAGTTCTAACAGGTACAGGTCTTATTGTATGTGGTGCTGCATGGTGGACGGGGGTAGGTTTGTTAGGCTGTGGAGTTGCGGCAGGCGGGGCATTGATTGGAGATGGAGATTCAATTTCATCTAGCCTTTCAAGAAATGAAGCTAAAAAGGATCGTGATAAAGCACTAAAAGATTATTATAATTGTGTTTATGCCCATGAAAAATACTACGGTAAAAATCGTATAACGAATCCTATATAAGCTCGAAGTGATATTTTTTATACTTGTCGACCGCATATTACAATTTGAAAACGATGTGAAATGCATGACTAAACACCCACCAACTTGAAGTGGGTGGGTTTGAAATCGCGGACTGAAAGTCCAGCAATACCGGCACAGCCGGTTGGGTTATTCAATATCAAACAATCATTGGGGTTTTTCTCAAAATGATGTTCAAGGTAGTCCTGGATCATCTCTTTTGTAAGTTTCGCAGAAATTACAGAAAAAATAGCCTCGTGCCCAGAAGTGTTTTCCCCAGTATCGTTTCTTTACAGTTGGAAACTCTTCACATGATATCGGAAGGAGATAGGTTTGGTGGCGTTGATACCAAATATGCCCACGATCCTTGCTCACAACTCCACGCAAAATGTGTATTTCAAAACGTTCACAAGTTACCTCACACGAATTACAAGATCACCATATAACATGTGATAACGGTACTTGGTCGCCCAAACAAAGTGGTATTTAATTTTGAACTTTGTATGGCTCCCTTGGCGATATTCTATGTCGGCAAGTATAAGTCAACTGCTAGCAAAAGGCTATCCGTCTGAAAGACGGAGGTTTTAACCTTTTACAGAAACAATAAATAAGACTGCAATATTATTTCATAAATTAATGACATAATAGAATAGTAAAAGCGATCTTATATGATTTGTGTAAAAATAATTACTTTTGTCATTTTGATTAAGAGCTAATTTTATGCGACAAATACCACGGTACAAAAGAGATAAATATATATTCATCTCGAACCTTAAAAACATAACTGCTAACCCTGATCACCCAATCACTCTGAAACGGGACGGCTATCTGCTATCTGAGCAATTTTCAACTGCAACGATGGTGGAATTAGCACATTGGGTGAAGAAAAAACGTAATCTACTAGTCAGCGACAATGGCAATTTCACCCGTATGAAGGCCATTGCAAGCAGTTTCGATGAAGCTGGGGAAAGCCTCCTGAATCTGGCTCTGGATGAAGTAAAAACCCAAGGACAAGTCACACAAGTGACCTTGGATGCCAGGGAGGTTTTATTTGAAGAGATCGTAACTGCCTGTAAGAATTCATCGGAAATGCTGGACTTGGGGAGTGTGATTGAGCGACAGCTTGAAATCAACCCAGATTATCTTATTGGATTGGAGGACTTTACTATTCCAGTCCTTATGATGTGTGGATTAATGCATCCTGTCTTCGATCCTGCCCCTGAGAGTGTAAAGACCTTTCAGAAAAAAACCGCCAGACTGTTTAGCGATCAAGCGTTAGGGGAATTTGGGCATATGCAGGGATTAAGCAAGACCTCCAAATTTCTTGTACTTCATGCATATGATTACTCAAGCGCCTTTCAAGGGGCAAATCAACTCCATAGCGTCGATGCTGAAGGAGTTGCGATCAGTTATGGTGGCCCAATGCGAAGTAAAAGATGGATAACCAGTTTGAGGTTTGGAGATACTATTGAAAGTTTCGATGAGAAATTACCTGAACCATACCTCATCTCAACTGCCCTAACCATGGGTGCTGCCAATGGTTTAAGGTCAGACATGCCCATGCATATCCTTGGCGTTGGCTCCCCAATTCTCATAGCCTTGATAGGCCAATTGTTGCATCGCTCACGAGGTGTCAGTATTGACTCAACAGCTCCGTTCAAAGACTCAAACGTGGGTACTCTGTATGGATCTCGGGCTGCATTCTTGAAAATGGACATGTATAAGGTCGCGGCTCATGGCTTGATTGAGAATAAACCTTTCTCCTCTATAACCCCGTACTTCAAACGTTTTGAAAATGATTTTCCATCCAATTGGCTGTCTTTGCGGAGCGAATTGGGGGTAACTTCCGCTACTGATGTAAAAGACTTGGCAAAACAACTGAAATCTGCACCTATTTTGGTCGAAAAGTATATTCCTTTTTTTAGTCGTATGCGGTCAGGAGACAATGCAATGATAAAGCAATTGCGGATCGATCGAGCGGGGCATAATTTTTGGATTTTGCGAAACATTTGTGTCTCGGTTCGCAAGAGGATGAGTGATCATGGAAAAATTGAAAAATGGATGCAATACCAAGTTAATCGATATAAGTCTGTTGCCAGTAAAAAGTGGAGCAAAGCTGTCGAAGTAGCATTTGAATTGAGCAAAAAGCATATTGATTGATTCCAAAATGTCAATCTGTACCGAATTTTGACCCTTTAACTGTGTTGAAAATACATCCCCCCCCCTGAATGAGATAAAAGATTAAGAAAAGAAATAATATTGGATTAAGGGGGCAATCTTGGAGGCAAACAGAGGGGTAGTTCTCAAAGTTGATTGCCGTGTTATGCAGATAGAGATCATGTTAGGCAAGAGACAAAAAATCGCAATACCAAATTACAAAGCCTAGCGGATAAAGGTATTGAGAATGAAGAATTTACTTATCAACTATAGATACATACGTATCTCACAGGTATTCCAGTCTCTTGAAATAGTATGTTATCTTAAGGTTTTATGTTGTGGGCCGTAGGTTCGAATCCTACCGTCAGTTCCAAGGCAATGGTGGTAGGTATAGTGTGACACTGGTTTGCCCCCCACCAAAAAAAAATAACCGTCAAACCCTTATTTATCGCATGGGAACAAGGGTTTGACTTTCGCAGTAAAAGATTCTCTGAAATTGTTTTGAAGTTTGATGTCACTCGTTAAGTTCATGACATATAGGAGATATCTGGACTATTGGAAATCAGAGATTCAGTAGTAGTTCCAGTCAGCAGCTCCATTCAAAATAGATCAATTGTTTTGATTGATGGTCTGGAATTATCAATAATTTGGAATGCTCCATTTGCAGCTGTTTTTATGGAAGTATATTTGATTTAAAAAAGCGTACCAGGATGCTCCTTTTCGAGGTGTTTTTTTGGGACATGGTCAAATTTGAACTTCACAGGAATAATCTCAACCCTGCGAAAAACATTATAGGTTGATATTGCCAAAGCACATACCAACTAAAATCATTTATTCTTTTCTTCAAGAAACGTTGTGCTTCAACGGTTTGCAGCAAACTAGCTGACATAATAGCCAGAGGTACCACGTTGTTCCCTTGTTTAAATACCAGGCGTTGTCGTATAATTAAGTAGACAATAGAGATTAAATTGGCACAAGATAAAGCTAAACCTGCCGTAAGGCAGGGACGGAAAGCCACGGGTCTTAGATGATAGCCGAGCTACCTTGTATATAAGGTAGCTTGGCTTTTTTTATTATTTACTCGAGAACAATCTATGGTCCACCGGGATACCTACACCTGGATTGAAAAATAGATAAAAAGATAAGGTTGCTGGTGTGAAGTCGATTGGGGAAAGTGGACACCAAGAAGCTGGGTGAGCAACTGAAAATTTGGATCATGCGGTGATATCAAGCTTCGGGTTATCGCACGTTATAGAATGATATACAGTCAGAAAAAGGATGTCATGAATGAAGAACCTTTGTCAAATTGTCTTTAACAGGAATGATATCAGGAAAGCTGATAATAACTTGTTGAACTGAACCGCTACAGCGAAAAAGACATTGCTGTGACGTAGATCCTTTACTCGAATAAAGATCTACTCAGCAAAGCCAATAGTTGATAAACAACGGAACAATGAAGACTTTCAAATATCTTGGAAATCTTCACAAAAAAAACTACTTGAAAACAAACCCCATAGAGGTATTTTTCAGGTCATTTCTTCGTAAACTGCGGTTCGGTCCAACAACATTTTATCAATCATTTCGCTTTCTTTTACCGGCTTTTGTGGCAAAGATGAGGTCACGGTACAGGGAGAATGAAGGGGTGACTTAAGGGCGGGACGAATGACAAAACGCTCTTAGTTAGCGGAAAACACACAAAGTTTAAATAATTGATGCCCAATCCGGTACAATAGAACTGTTATCAAATGGGAAAAGAGAGCCTATGAGTAACGAGAATAAATACAAGGGATCATTATGGATTGTGAGTACTCTGCTTCTAATCTTTCTTGTAGCATTTAATTTGTATTCGGGACTTACAGTCAGGAAAATTGGGATACCTGGCATTTTTGTTTTAGAGTTTGGAGAAGTACCAACCGACGGGAGAAATTCTACAACGACACAGAAGGTTCCGAGCGATGAAATTACGGAAAAAATTGAAGAATTGCAACAACATTTGGCGAATAATGAAAATGAAAAAGAAGAAGCTCGCCACGGAATTGAACGGTTGAGAACTATGCTTGAGACTGATCCAGATGCACGGAAGGCAATCGAAGAGCAGGAGCAATGGCTTGAAAGACTTACAATGGAAAGCGAGCATATGGAGGATGAATTACGCCGCCTACGTGAACAACGATAAGGCGGTTATTCCCCACAAGAAACTAATACTTCGACTGCTAACCAGTTCATTCAGTGGAATATCTTTAATCTTTACAGGCAAATAACTTACTGTTTCTATCAATGATAGAGAGTTAATTGGCGACTATGAGGAACAGTCTAGAACAGAAAACCTCGAGATCTTGAGAAGAAAAGATTTAACAAGTTGTTATTAAAGAGGAAAAGCTCCCAACAATTGTTTAACGGCAATGCTGTGCATGAAATTAAACAAATTTATTCGCCGCTAAAAAAGGCACTCAATGTGAGTAAATTATAAATAGGAGGTACTCTATTCATGTCTACACTAAGCCATCAACTAAAGCAATCGCCAAATAGCTTTGCTTATCCTGTAATGGGGCTACGTGAAATGTTTGTCGAGAAATACTCAGAAGAACATTTGAAAATAGGAGAAGGCACTGCTATTTTCGATGCAATCTTTCAGTTTCATCAAAAATATCTAAGCAATAAGCTCTATAAAAGCATAGAGGCTAAGTCTTACTCCCTTGAAAAGCAATATATTTATAATGATAGCAAGCTATCTGCTATTGTAAAAGGGAAGGTTAAAACGCTGATCTTAAAAGCCAATGAAACTGTTACACCACCTATAATTACACCTGAGGATGGCTTCAAAGCAGCGTATTTCGAGGTCGCGATTAAAAACCCACGCCTCATTCTTCTCCAGGATGATCCCGATTTGGAAGCCTTAGTTGAGTGGGACATTATAGTTTATATAAAACTGGGTAGAGTCATAGATCCGTTGCAGCCAAATGAAAAAGAATTTATTTCCAAGGTGTTGACCACAGGCATTGTAACTACTAATGCCAATGTTAAGCTTTCAACAAAATCGAATATATGGCAAGTACAAGCCGATCTCTATTTCCCATTTACCCAAATTAATATTGAAGCACCTCAAGACTTGTTCAAAGATTTAATGACTTCATTTCTGCCATCCACGGACATGACTACGTCCGTTACAGATTGTTTTTCACCACTTCTATCCCAAAAAGCCGCAATAACACCAAGAATGTGCATCGGGGGTAAAATGTTTCCCGGAGAGATACTGCCTGGTATTTCTGGATTCCATGTAAATTATGTAATTCGAGCATATAGAGGATCTGCTGTATTGTGTTTGTGTATAGATACTTCACTAAAACCGAAAGGTGGAGGGCTAGGTCTTATTTTGCCATTCCTGGGGGACAGTCAATTTGCCTATTACTTTTCAGAGAAAGTCGCACAAGCTGTAGTAAGCTCTCGCTGGCCACGTAATAGCACAGTTAAATCTTTTTCTAAAGAAACTAAGATTCCGCTCAAGGATCCAGACAATAAAAAGAAGACTGTTTTTGGAAAAGCGATAGTCAAATGGGAGTGGACGAAAGTACCGAATGTTCACATAGCTATTTCTCCAGGATCAGATGGTGCTTTGCGACTTAAATCTGTTGGTAATCTTACTTTGCTGAAGATATGGAACCATAAAAATGAAAAGGTAGAAAAGGATGATTACCCGGATCTTTTTAAAACAGTTCAACGTGGATTGGCCGTTGATGTGCAAATGTCTGAAGCCCATGAAACTAAAACAGCTTATCCAATAATCAATCACAATATGCAACTAATAGAACCCCTATATATTCCAGTAGCCAGTAATGGATCAATAACTGTAGAATCTGGACTCATATCCGGTGCAATTTACGGGGTGATTATTCGAGGTAAATTATTCTACTAAAGGATGTAATTAAATCGAACCCCAATCAAGTTAAAAGTAATAATCATGCCGAAAAAATAAAAAATTGTAATAGGAGGTAATCATGGGAAAGTCACTATTTCTAAGAAACGCTGACTTTAACTTTCTAAAAGACGAGGCTGAAAATGTAATAAATCGTATCAAATCATTTGAATCAAGTGACTGCTATTTACGAGCTACCGAGGAATGCAAAGACAAGGAAAACGGGCTGTCTGGCAATGAGGAACGTGAAGCCTTTCAACGAGCAGTATCTGCGGCTTCAGATATTAGGTCATTAACAACTTCCAGCCTAAAAATAGTGAAACATTTGCAAAGCACTGGCGGTTGGAGTCATATCTGGACCAACCTGGAAAGGGTTTTAATCGAGAATCACGAACTAAAAGCCGGTGAGCTATGGGAAACAATAATGAGTAGAGAAACTACTAGAGAGTACATTAAGAGTAATCTTGGTCTTGGTGATGCTTTTGAGAGTATATCAGAACTTATAGGGCAAGCTCAAAACAATTATCGCATTGTAGATGGTTGTTTGCATATCGATGTTGGTCAGGAAAATAAACGTAAGGTTGTACCAGTGGTAATGGAATCAATCAATGAGCAAAATTGGCAAGCGGATGATCTGTGGGATCAGGATTTTATTGATGTTGCAATTGAGGCACTAGAGCGCCCGGGTGCTCTTGGTGTAACTGTGTTTACTGAAGAAGATGGACTCGAAAGTCGCATAATGGAAAGTTTTGATCCAGCTAGGATTCTGGTATTGGAAGCAATAAGAGCTGTTGAATATATGGAAAAATCAGCTAGTTTAATCAGGTACCATGGCCTTCCTGCAGCTCGTGGTGAATTTGCTATTAGCACGGGATTCCTCATTATTGGTGGTCTTATTGCCCTAGCTATAGGTGTTACAATATTAATTCTTTGCGGAGAAGATATTATCGAGGTAGAGGACGTATGTGAAGCTGGAGAGTTTTTAACTATTGTAGGCGGTATTTGTTTTGGAGCTGGTATTCTTGTTACTATTGGACCTGCTAGTGGTTCTATATTATTAATATTCACTGGTTCAGATGGTTCAAAAACCACAACTGAAATAGAAATCAAAAAGTCCAAGTGATACAAATACATAAAAATAGTTACGAAGAGATAATTAGATATTCAAAATCAGAAACACAACAACATTCGTTAAGGGAAGCTTGTGGCTATTTACTAGGTAAAATCTCTGTAGATAGCATATTTATAGAGGTTGTAATTCCTGCTTTAAATATAGGATGGCCTGGCTCATTTTGGATAAGCGATAGGGAAAAAGACCGTATAAAGGAGATCGCACACAATTATAATCTAGTGTTATGTGCGTTATTTCATTCGCATCCAAAAGGAGGTGGTGAGTTGAGTCCGTTTGATAGAAAAGCACTTAACAAAAGCTCTTTGTATTGGTGCATTGTAGCGCCACCTAAAAATAACAGCAAAACCTATCAGGTTAGATTTTATAAACCTGGTGTGAAAAGGCCGCTAAGATATAAAATCACGTAAGTTCAAACTGTGGTATTGTAAATGGCAAATTGAACTGGAGGCACGGGCGTTAATATTGCCAAATCAAATATCTTTTTATTTTCCAGCCACCTGAACTATAGATTTTTCCTGTGAAGCTCTGGTTCTTTGAAAGCAGAAAGCCTAACGCATTTGAACTTGCTGCCCGTCCGAGATTTTTCCAGATAATCTTTGCGCGTAGACCTAATATTGCCACGACAAGCGGCTCTATTTCCACTCCACAACAGCATCACAAACATCTGACCCTTCCATATTATTGCTATGGTCCACAGGGTAGATGACTTCCAAAGCTAATAATGCCCCTTCCTTGGTATCTGTCCTTACAAGAACAGGTGCTCCTCTATTGACTCGAAACAGTTGTTGAACACTGCATGGATTAAGCCCGGCCTCAAGTAAATACCCCGCGAGGTATTTCCCTGTACTCGTCATGTCTTTGTGCCATTGAATGTTTTGAATGACATGGACATTGCCAACCAGCACTAGAATTTTATCATATTTGCCCGAATAGACCGCTGATTGAACATTCCTACTCATCGATGCATCACGAATGGGTTCACTTTCACTAGCATCAATAGCTTGTACTGTGATCTCTCCTTCCACGCCTCCAAGAGCGTGTATCATTTCTTCGTATTGGTCATGCAAAATGATAGGTGAGATAAACGAAAAATCTCTGCCCCCAGCAAGAGCGTCATCAAGTTGTGTTTGTTTATCCGCAGGGACTTCAAGGCCAACGTAGACTCTATCACCTCGCTCAACGTAATGCCGGACAAGATCAAGGAATAGTATCTGGCTGTTTGGTTCGTGATGGGTTTCACCAAACAGTATAATCGTACGACCTTGGCATAACGTGGCGAGGGCGTCTATGGTGTTGGTGGATGCAGATTGAGCGATTGACGTGGTCAGAGTGGTGATCAAAAAAAGCAGCAGTAGGCAAGGATGTTTAAACATAAGCTACTCAGGTTTCATTATACTTTTCTCTATTACCTGAAAGCTTTTACCATAAATGTCAGGGTCCTTACTTGCTCTGCTCCCCGCTACATTTAACACCTCAATGCCGTTCTCACGGATAAAAGCACCCAGCAGCGTACCACCTTCATCCACCAATCTTGATCTTCTGCACTCCACCTGCATACGCAAAGCTATCTCCGCCAATTGGAGACTTACTTGTCCTGGTGAGCGTTTGATCCTTATAGATAAACCCACCAAAGAGAGCGGCGGCTTTTTTACGCTGGATTTCAAAATCACTGTACTGATCAATATCGTGGAGTTTGAGAATAATGGGAGCCATCCAGGAGATACCACGGGCCTGACCAGCACGCAGCGGCCGAAAAACGTGGGCCACATCCTGAGCAGGGACACCTACGCGGGTAAGGTCGTTACCCTGGATAAACATTTCACCTGGGTGATCGCGATAGATCCAGTATTTATAACGACGGCCATTTTTCCACTCGATACCATAGCGGATATCATTGCCTTCTGGGCTGATGTCGTTATAAGTGAGATCGAGATGATCACCTTCGAGAAGCTGCACCTGCAGTGGAACAATGAGACCTTCAGACGGATGTACATCATGAAAACGACCAAGGCCCTCACCATCACGCACCATTGAGCGACAAACTATATCTATTGTTCCGTAAAAATCGGAGACCCCATAATAGTCTGCTTCTGCCTGCGAATCGTCCCAAA
>JBLHNU010000104.1:0-12768 GCA_047622095.1 Desulforhopalus sp. | reverse complement strand
CTGTGCCAGGGAAGATCATATTTTTTAGAACTTGAGTGTAAAATACGCGCAACTTGCCGGGCACCGCTTGGACTTCCGGCAAGGGTGGCTACTGTTCCGTAGGTGCTCACTGTACCGTAGGGAATAAGCTTGATAATTTTTATGATCTTCGCGCTGAAATCATTCATAGCATTATTCAATGTGTCGGGAAATTACAATTGTAAAGAAAACTGATTTCAATCGTCCTCGACAAAGCTAATTGTAGCATCTTTGGGAAGTGCGAGGCCGACACTTACTTCGAGAGCTTTAAGTACACCTGAGATGACTGGGCAGGAAACGTGAGGGATAGTGGTAAGTGAAATATCAATCACTTCAGAGTGTAGTGTTCCCGTTTTTTTATCTTTAAAGAGTTCAGTCATCACGTTGAATTCTTTTTCTGCAAAGATTGCGTGCACTTTTGTCCAGTTTGGGCATTCGCTTTTGATATTCAATTTTGCTTTATAACCACCTTGGTCTGTTGAAGACACCAGAGTAGAGAAACCACAAATACCTGCAAAAATATTTATTTTTGTCATTTTTATATCCTTAAAGAGATTCGATTGATTTAACAGATTCACCAACACATACTATTGTATTGGTGATTATTAATCGATATTAATAATGGTTGCAGGTGAGAGAGTGACTATTAATACGGTTTGTTGCCAGTTTGTAGGTGAGAAGCTTGCGTGTGGTCAATGTGAGCGATGGTGTAATTGCATTGCTGGGAGTGAAAAACCTGTAGTTATTTGACCGGAACTTTAACGAGATAAGTCAGGGTGTGATGTGTCGAATTGAGAAAATAGCCTCCAAGGATTTCTTGCGAATTTTATTTGGATGTGGTACCGTGTAGAGTTTTCGTGTTGTAAATTGTTGTGAACGAGGCATTGCTGTTCAATGCATGTGCCTTTTTCTTATACATAATCTTTAACTCCTGAGCCATATTGTTTTCAGTTTGGCTTTTCTTAAGACATCATATAGGTAGAACATGGACCAGAGCAAAATTAGGAATGTGGCTATTATCGCCCACGTCGATCATGGAAAAACAACGCTTGTAGATCAGCTTTTTAAAAATTCAGGTATGTTCCGTGACAACCAGGACGTTTCTGAGAGGCTCATGGATTCCATGGACTTGGAAAAAGAGCGTGGTATTACAATCACCGCCAAAAATGGTTCCTACCAGTACAAGGATAATTGGATTAACATTATCGATACTCCAGGTCATGCCGACTTTGGTGGTCAGGTAGAACGTGTTTTACGTATGGCTGATGGTGCTCTGCTTCTTGTAGATGCTCAGGAAGGCCCTATGCCTCAGACCTATTTTGTTCTGAAGAAAGCGTTGGAAAACAATCTCCCGGTTATTGTTGTTATTAACAAAATTGATAAGCCGGCTGCCCGATGTGAATGGGTTGTGGATGAAGTTTTTGACCTCTTTGTAAAGCTCAATGCACCAGATGATACTCTTGATTTTCCTATCGTGTATGCTTCTGCAAAAAATGGTTTTTCTCTTCTCGATCCAAGTGACCCAGTTGAAAATGGCGGAACCATGGATCATATCTCACAGATGATTGTGGACCATACTCCGGCACCAGCAGGTGACCCCAGCGCATCACTGCAGATGCAGGTTGGTACAATTGACTATTCTCCATACCTTGGAAGACTTGGTATTGGTAAAGTAGTCAACGGCACAATGGAGATTAATCAACCAATCGCAGTTGCTCGTCGTGATGGTTCAATCAAACCTGTTCGAATTTCAAAAATCTATCGTTTTGAGTGTGACGAGAAAGTTTCCGTGGACTCTGCAGGTGTTGGGGAGATTGTAGCGGTTGCAGGTATGGATGATGTGACTGTCGGTGTAACATTTACCAATATGGAAAATCCAACGCCGCTGCCACTCATTACCATCGATCCACCAACTATTTCCATGAACTTTGTTCCGAACGATTCTCCTTTTGCCGGTAAAGAAGGAAAGTATGTTACATCCAGACACATCGGTGACAGACTGAAAAAAGAGGTTCTCTCGGACGTGGCGTTGCAATATGCTGTTCTACAAGATGCCGTTGGATTTCGGGTTTCGGGTCGAGGTGAGCTTCATCTCTCCATTCTTATCGAGAAGATGCGTCGTGAAGGGTATGAATTTCAGGTTACTCGTCCACAGGTTATCTTAAAAGAAGAAGACGGCCAGACTCTAGAGCCATATGAAAAACTTACTGTGGATGTAGATGAGAAATACCAGGGAGCTGTAATTGAGAAACTAGGTAAGCTCAAAGGTCAGATGGAAGAGATGAGCACTGAGAATGGCATGGCGAGAATGGTGTTTTCTATCCCAACTCGTGGTCTACTCGGATATCGTTCTCAGTTTATGACAGATACCAAAGGTATGGGGATGATGGCATATGTTTTTGACGAGTATGGCCCCCATGCAGGAGAAATTGGCCACCGTGTTAACGGAGTCCTTGTGGTAAAAGATGCGTGTACAGCTATCGCTTTTGCTTTATTTAATCTTCAGGATCGTGGTAAACTCTTTATAACGCCGGGTGATCCACTCTATCAGGGGCAGATTGTGGGTGAATGTAGTCGCGCAAACGATCTGGTTGTAAATCCAGGTAAAGGGAAGAAACTCACCAATATGAGGGCCTCCGGGTCTGATGAAGCTGTGATTCTGACCCCATTTACAGATATGACTCTGGAAGATTGTATTGCCTATATCAATGATGATGAACTGGTTGAAGTGACACCTGAATCTATCAGATTACGTAAGAGACCAGGAACGAAAATCAGGGGGTAACACTCCAATGAAAGAGATAGCATTTGTAGTGATTGCTGGCCTGTTAGGGCTTGCTACTTTTGGTTTTATTGCCAAGAAATTTGGTAGTGAATGTACGCCCTGAGTGATGATTTACGGATCCATAGGTATGGGTCTCCTAAGTTTCTGGGCGTTACAGAGAATGTTTTAGATCGCTAGCTTACTCGTATCATTCATGAAACAAAAAGGGCCTGTTTACAGATAATGTAAACAGGCCCTTTTTTGTATGTGTCAAATGTAATTGTTCGTCATGTCATTATGCTTTTTTACTCTCATAGTAATCTGAAAGTATCTGTTTGTGATCAAAGACGAGTTCGGGGAGTTCTTCTTCACTAAATAGCTCTGCACGCACGGCGTCATCAGCCGCTACAGGGTGCTCTGAGCCTGTTGCGATAAATACCGTTGATGCGGTGTGTTGTCGCGGGTCTCTTGCAGGATCTGAATAGGTTCTGAATTGCTGAAGATTGCTTACTGCAATGCTGGTTTCTTCTAGCGCTTCACGAACTGCAGCCACTTCAAACGATTCGCCGTAATCGACAAAACCGCCAGGAAGAGCCCAGCCGTGGGGTGTGTTTTTGCGTTCAATTAGTACTATTTTATCTTCGATCTCTATGATGATGTCAACTGTTGGAACCGGGTTTCTGTATATCTGGATATCTCCATCACAATGCGGACATTTCATATTGATTCCTTAGGCGTATTGACCATATGTGAGATGTCATTCCAATCAGAGACGGTTGTTAAGTGATGTCGTCCTTCGTTCCATGGCTGCTGATAGACAATGGGACAAATTGCCTCTTTTACAAGAGAATGGCATGTTGCTACCCGGTCATCGACGAAATATTTAATATTGTGTGAATGAATATGGCGTATCTTGTCATCATGATCGCCAGTTGCAATCACCTGGATGTTGGTAAGCAGAGGCTTTCCCAAATAGCTTTCGAGCCAGTCATGAACAGGTTGGTCAATTGGTCTTGCTGTTATAATTGTGACTTTGGAATGTGTTGCGAATAAACTCAGGGTCTCGATAGCCCCTGAGATTGGCTTAAGTCCGGTTCCAAGGGAATCCATCAAGATTTCTGTAAAGATTTTTTCAACAATTTCACGTGGGACGTTGATGCAATCCTCTAGCTCGAAGTTGGTGATATCTTCTTTAGAAAATGAGTTGTATCCGTATTTATCAGAAGCTATACGAACAAAAGTATTCGCTGTATCTGCAATAACACCATCAAAGTCAAAACCGATCTGGTTAAGAGGGATGGAATCTTCTTCTAGTGCTGTGAGTTGAGATGTATTAGAATGTGTTTTCAAGGCTTTTTACCTGGTTCATCAAAAGTGTGTTTTCTGGCGTTTCAATCCCATGTTCTTTCCCAAAAGCGACGACCGCGCCATTAATTGCTCCAATCTCTGTTCGCCGTTTTTTACGGATATCCTGTAGCATTGAAGAAACGTTACCTGCAGTTTTTTGGCAGACAGATTCTGCGGCTTCTATAGGATCACCAAGAATGTCGATACCTTTGGCCCTCGCGACCTCGATAGCTTCAAGTATTGCGGTATGCATTCGTTTTCTGGCGTCTGCTAAATGGATTAGTTCACCATTGTTACAGTCTAGAGTTGCAGTAAGTGCATTGATCCCAACGTTTACAAAAAGTTTACCCCACAGTTTTGTGAGAATACTTGTGGTCAGTGCTGTATGCATCCCACCCCTGTTGAAAAGTTCATGGGTATGGGAGAGTAGACTCTGGAAGTGGTTGGAGTGCGAACTGAGAAAACCAAGATGAGTCTCGCCTCGTCCGGCATGGCGAACATGCCCGCGGCCAAGAATTGTAGCGCCTTCTGTGGTTGTGCCATATGCAGCTGTGGCGCCATGTAGAGCATTCTCGCAAGCGAGATGGCTAATGCCGTTTTGCATGAATATCAGAAGAGTCTTATCGCCAAGTATGGGTTCACATATATCCAGGCAGGACTTTATATCGTATGATTTAACGCAGAGCAGGATGACGTCTACACGACCAAGCAGTAATGGGTCAGAGACTGCGTTTACAGGATACGAGGTTTTATTGTCACCTTCCTGGTAGAGAACACCGTTTCTAGAAATATGATCGGAGCGTTCACTGTTGTAATCAAGGATGGTGAACTTTTCTCCATCCTTGATACCTTTCGCAGCTGTAGAAGCCAGAAGGCAGCCGAGAGCTCCTGGTCCAACGAGTACATAGTGCATTCTAAGACCTTATTTGATGAGAATAGCTTCTTCTACTATGGCATCATACTTGTAGCCTGCACCGAAATCTTTATTGGCTGTAATGACCCCTTCAAAGATTACAGTAGAATCTAGTTCAACAGTTTCATTTGTTGTGACAACCAGGTCGTGGGTATTCTTCATAGGATCTCCTGTTCCATCTTGGAGGTGAATCCAGTTCTTACCCATTATTGCAGGGCTCACTTTCACAACCTTGCCGTGAATCTGTACTTTTTTCCCCGTGAGCTCTTTGGCTTGGCTAAAGAGTTCGGCAACGTTGTAACCGTTTACGGCTGTTGCCTTTTCAATTGAGATCTCAGTAAGAGGTACAATGGCACCAGAGCTGCCTGCAGAGGCCTTCGTGTCATTTATAGCAGCAGGTGCAGCAGTTGAACGTTCCGCCTTTACAGCTGAGGCAAAAGAATCGTTGGCGTCGGCCTGTTTAGGTGTTGCTACCTGTTGTTCTGCTTTGGCAGCGGAAGTGGCGACAATGCCAGAGCTAAAAATGATTGAAGGGAAGGTACGGTTTAAGGTCTTGGAGTTAAAGTCCTTCATCTCCATCCCCTCATAATAGTTCACTTCAGCGCCATTTTTTACTGTTGTTTCGGGAATAGCGACCCAGATGTCTTTGCCGTTAGAGCTAACGAGCATGTAGGTGTACCCGGAAGCATTCATAGTTTCTTTGATAATTCCAGACGCAACCTGCTCAGTAGAGGGTGCGGAAAGACCAGGCATAGCTATGCTTTGCTGAGGTGCAAAAGAGAGTAAAATGGTGAAAACAGCTACAAATAATGCAAGTGAAATTCTTGAGTACATATTCTAACCCCTGTAGATGATAAAACGGTTGTTTAGTTTACGACTCAGGACCTTAGTCATCTTCAATAAGAAAGGCAATATGTTCAAGTAGTGTTCGTGACCAAATTTCGTAAGTTTTTTTGGTAACATGTACTCCATCGGCCTCAAATATTGGAACGGAGAGATTTTTAAGGCGAGAGTGGATGTTGAGATAACAACAACCTGTCTGCATGGTCAATGCCTCGATGTGACAATTGAGGCTGGAAATAGTGTTGTATGGAAGGTGTGGAAGATCCATCGGGAGAATTGAGGTGATGAGTACTTCGGCTGCTGGGTAGCTTTTGCAGAGGGTTACGCAGATTTTTCGTAAAGTATGTATAAATTCGAAATTTCCAGTCAGAATATCATTGGTACCCACCATGAGCATAATGACGTCGGCTTGAGGGTGCTGAGCTTTAACATCATCAAGGGAATTAATAACATCCGAGGTCATAGCGCCCGGCATGCCAAGGTTGGTAACCTGACAGGAAGCAATCCGATTTTGCCAGTTATTGGATGCAACGAGTGAGTCTCCGAGTAGCAACACCTGAATCATATTTTTAAGGTCCCTGTAATAACCAGTAATAGAACATTTTTCTGGGGTGGTTGTCTCAGCCCTAACCCCACAAAACTGGGTACTAAGTGGACAGAAGAACAGTTTTGCATGTACTTATGCTTATGCAGTGTATCTTTAATCGAATAATTAGGCAAATTTGCATAGAAAAATCGTAGGTCCTAATATCGGAGAGGTACAGTAGCACATGGCAGTAATACAACCAAATAAATATTAACTAAGGCATGAAAAAGAGCTGTGAAATGTGGTACTTCAATTAATTACTCTGAAGTACGACACAGCTAAATGGTATGGTTGTAATTGTCTGATTTGCCGGAAGTGGGGATGTTTGCAGATTGTTTGAGAAATCATCGGGAGATTCTTTTGAGGTATCGATTAAAGGAAACCAGGTGCGACGTTTTCCGGTAGGTTTTGGTGGTGTAAAGACCAGTGTTTCACTACTGTTATTTATCATGAGAAAAAAGTCGATTGTCTCTTTTTCCTCTTCATCGTGGAGGTGGAATGCAAGACCATGGCAGTCATCATCCCAGTTTTGAGTTCCCGGTTCAAGATATTGCCAGCGTATTGTGGATTTGGAATGTGACGAACCTTTTACTCGTAGAGGTGAAAAAAAACGCTCCAATCTGAAAATTTTATATTTTTTTCGGAAATGAATACAGAGTTTGAAAAACCTGTGAAGGCCAGGGTTTTTTTCTAAAAGTGACCAGTCTATCCAGTTGGTTTCATTATCTTGGCACCACGCATTATTATTACCGTTTTGGGTGCGGCCGAATTCGTCTCCAGCAAGGAGCATTGGTACCCCCTGGGAAAGAAAAAGAAGAACCGCGAAGGTTTTTATTTTACGTAGTCTGAGCTTAATTATCTCCAGGTCATTTGTCTTACCTTCTGCTCCACAATTGCTACTGAGGTTATGGTTGTCTCCGTCGTTATTGTCTTCACCGTTAGGCAAGTTGTATTTTTTCTCGTAGCTCACCAGGTCATAGAGGGTAAAGCCGTCATGGCTTGTGATGAAATTAATTGAGCAGAGAGGGCTTCTGCCGCTTGTTTCGTAGAGGTCAGAACTGCCTGCAATACGTGTTGCAAGGTGTGTCACAGTTTTGGAATGACCAAGCATAAAAGAACGAATATCATCTCTGAAGCGTCCGTTCCACTCAGCCCATCTTGAATCTGTTGAGAAGCTCCCTACCTGATATAATCCTGCGGCATCCCACGCTTCTGCAATCATTTTAGTGTCGCGAAGGACAGGGTCCTGACCTATGATTTCTATCATGGGTGGATTAGATAGTACATTACCCTGTTGGTCTCTTCCAAGTATGGAGGCGAGGTCAAAGCGAAAGCCATCTATATGCATTTCTGTAACCCAATATTGCAGTGACTCTTTTATAAGGTCTCGGACAACTGGGTGGTTGCAGTTAAAGGTGTTGCCACATCCTGAAAAATTATAGTAATTGCCGTCCTTTCCAAGAAGATAATAAATGGGATTGTCAATCCCTCTAAAGCTGCTGGTTGTACCACCGTAGCCTCCCTCGCCAGTGTGGTTGTAGACCATGTCAAGAAATACTTCTATACCTGCTTTGTGGAGTTCTCTTACCAAGGTCTTAAATTCAGATAAGCTGGAATGCGGGTCTTGAGCGTAACCAGTGTTGATTGCAAAAAATGAAACAGGGTTATAACCCCAATAATTTTTGAGTTTTTTTCCCGTTTTAGGATCGTGAAAAACGACATCATTTTCATCAAACTCAGTAACAGGCATGAGTTCAACTGCGGTTATACCAAGATCTTTAAGGTAAGGGATTTTTTCAACAAGGCCGAGATAGGTTCCTGGCGCTGATACGGTTGAATTCGAATTTTGGGTAAAGCCTTTGAGGTGTAATTCGTAAATAATGGTGTCGGCTAAGGGTGTTTTTAAGGGGCGGTCATCTTGCCAGTCGAAATCATGTGCGTCTATTTTACAACAGGGTTGCTCACCATATGAAGAAATTGTGCCCCAGGATCTCGGCAATAAAGAATGCGCGTATGGATCAATGAGTATTGTGTCACTTTCTGTGGTTTTTCCCCCATCGTGACGAATCTGATAACCGTAGGTGAAAAGCTGTTTCTCTGTTTGTAAAAGAATATGCCACATGTCTCCAGTACGGTTTTCATCAGGATCTAAAGGAAAGAAAAGTCTGGTGCCATCTGGTTGTTTTGGGGAATGGTACTGAATAACCAGAGTGACTGAAGTGGCGTGTCTGGAAAAGAGAGAAAAGTTGATACCATCTTTAAAGGATGTGGTTCCCCGAGGTAGAGGATATCCTCGTTGAACATTGTTATGATTTATATTGCTCATTTTACGATAATAATTACTATAACTATCACAAAGTGATATCCCAAAGATTGTCGATTGTTAATTTCATTAACTTGTGAGTCACAATGTAAGGAAGACTAGAGAAAAGTCAAAACATGACTGTAATTGAAATAGGAGGTGTCTATGGGGATTTTTCATAAGATAGAAATTGGAGATCAAATTATCAGCCCTATTGATTGGGAGATGGACCCATCTCTTTCCTTTGGGACCTTTGAATCCTGGGGAGGACGAGAGCGTGTCCGCAATAATGATGAATGTGTCTACTATTTTTTTATTGATAACTGGGGGGAGCAACCCAAATTATGTCTCATGGAAAGAGCTGTAAAACACGCAAAAGTATTGGCAGAAGTTAAGGCTCCTATAGAAATTATTAAAGATTGTGTCAAAGGACAGGGCACGTCTTCAATTTTTGAGAAGAGCTACGCTATTAATGAAACCATTAAACAATGGTTGATTGATAACGTTCTTGATAATGGTGATTCAAAACTCATTATTCCTGAAGTTGTGGTCGAGTACGTTGAAGATATGGGGCCTCAACTTCCTGATTTGGAATGTTCTGAATACAAAGGAGACAACGTCGAGTTGCCTTCTGAGGCACGAATAATTAATGATGACGAAATTAGTGATATCGTTAAAAAGTGGAATTTTTTCGATCGGGAATTAAATCCGTCTGGGAAATTTGAGAATGCATTTGCTTCCACCCCAAACCATGAAATAGTGGTGGATTTACGAACTCAATTGATGTGGCAGACAGGTAGCATCGATATCGGTTCAACGAGACATGTTCAGCGAAAGCTAGTGGAGACCAACGAGGCGAACTTCGGAGGCTACTCAGATTGGCGATTGCCAACAATGGAAGAAGCTATGTCTCTTATGGAACCAATAAAGAATGGAAAAGATATATACCTCAATCTATGTTTTTCAAAAGAACAACCTTTTATCTTTGTTAATGCCCAGAGAAAACCCGGTGGGTATTGGTTTGTTGATTTTAAACAGGGCAGGGCTTTTTGGTCTTCAGGGACGATTCCAGGAGGCTTTGGGAGGTTAGTGAGAAAGGTGTGAAATACCTTGTTGAAGAAAAAGGGGCCCCATAACATTGCTATCGCCTTGACAATACAGGGAAAGTTACGGTTTGTAACTTTCCCTTGAAAGGGGTCCTGAAAAGTTTACCGATTAAATTAACATGCTGAAATGTTATGGTTTTTTTAGATACTCAGCTATAGAAATTACTGTGTCGGTCATTACCTGTTTATCGATTCGTTAATGCAGTATTCCAATTTTTCTCACTCAGATATATCAAATTCAATCTCAAGTATCACAATGTCTGGTTACCAATATTACTGTCCTTCGTCGATAGTGAGCCAAATATTTAATCTGCACGATTACAGATCATTCCCGATGAATATACTCAGGAAGGTAATGTCATTGCCGCTCTCTTCATATTGAGACTATCTTTGGTAAGCTCTTCTTTGCAGTTACTCCATTTCTGATCAATTCCATGGGAGTAGGCAAATCTACCTTATCAGGAAAAACCTTAAATTTCAGTTTTACTAGAACTATTAAGATTGCCAAAGGAAAATTCTCCATTCTAAAATACGAGTTAAGCTGGATCTGTTCTCCATCAATAAGGAGTGAACTACATTAAAAATCGGTTCTTCCGACTCAAGCGTACTTTTGATATTGGGCCTGTATTTACGAAGGTTCTACGGAGAAGGCATTCTGTAAATTGCCTCCATTTTTTGAGGTGGAGTACTTTTCGTTTTGCATTTTCTTCTCCCTTCCCTTTTTCAAAGGGAGGGAAGGGGAAGATAAAAAATATGCGAAGCAACAAAATCTTTCAAAGCAGAGCGTTTTGCTCCTTCACCTCATTCACAATCCTTTAGTACTGGGACATACAGATAAGTACGTTCAATCCTGAAGAACCTAAAAAACGAGGTATCTTAACTTCTTTTGTAGATTAAAGCGGTATCAAACCAACAGATACTAATAGCAATTTAGTGGAGAGTGATTAACAATAATCAGGAGCAAGACATCAAGCTCCAATTCATCCCTAGCATACTATGCACATAAATATTCCAACCTAAACCAAACGTTCAGGAGGAGATAATGATTGCAACAAAGAGTATTTGCGGATCTGTTTTTGCCACAGCACTAACTGCGATTCTGACGATTTCCCAGCCCGCGGTAGCCTCTGATGCAGGTCAGCCATCAAAAGATATGTTGTCTAATTCTTATACCGGAAAAGTCTATTCCCCATACGCTCAGCGCGGTATCCCTGAGAGACCGCTGTGGGGTGACTCACACTTGCACACCTCGTTATCAATGGATGCAGGGTTGTTTGGTAACCGTTTGTCCCCTCGTGAGGCCTACCGGTTCGCACGTGGTGAGCAAGTTGTTTCCTCAACTGGCCAAGCTGTCCGTTTATCTCGTCCGCTGGACTGGCTAGTCGTCGCTGATCATTCCGATGGAATGGGTCTTTTTGGAGATCTTGCTGCCGGCAAATCCGAATTAATGGCATTTGAACAGTCTGCGCGATGGATGAAGGCCTTGGAAGAAGGTGGTGATGCCGCGGTACAAGCATCTCTTGATTTAATTACAACCTTTTCAAACGATAAGATGGATCCGGAAATGATTGCGCTATATTCACCGGGCTCCAAACCATACAAAAATTTATGGGAAAAAGTTATAGCCGATGCGGAGGCGTTTAATGATCCTGGCCAGTTTACTGCACTTATTGGTTTTGAATGGACTTCACTCATTAAGGGCAACAACATGCACCGTGTAGTTATTATGCGTGATGGGGCAACGCGTGCAAGGCAGGTGGTTCCTTTCACCATGACAGCACCCCAGGGTAGCCCGGATCCTCGAGATCTTTGGAAATACATGACAAATTATGAGAGCAAAACCGATGGCGAAATTTTAGCGATTGCGCACAACGGGAATCTTTCGAACGGCATCATGTTTCCTCTGGAAGCGCAGTGGAACGGCACAAAATTTGATGAGAACTATGTAACCCAACGCAATAAATGGGAGCCCCTGTATGAAGTTACCCAGATAAAAGGCGACGGTGAAGCGCATCCTTTTCTTTCTCCAGATGATGAATTTGCAGATTACGAAACCTGGGACCTCGGCAATCTCGATGCCTCCATTGGAAAAACCAACGATATGCTGGCTGGTGAATACGCCCGTGAGGCATTAAAGCGCGGCCTTGTAATTGAAAAAAGTCTCGGCACCAACCCATATAAGTTCGGCATGATTGGTTCCACCGACAGCCACACCTCCCTTGCAACCGCCGAAGAAGATAATTTCTTTGGTAAGCATAGCGGCTATGAGCCCAATCCTGATCGGATGACGCATCCGTTCATGAAAACAGATAAAGGTGAAATCGTAGGTTGGCAGATGGTTGCATCGGGTCTTGCTGCTGTTTGGGCAACAGATAACAGCCGGGAAGCAATCTTTGACGCAATGCAGCGCAAGGAAGTCTATGGGACAACAGGCCCACGAATGACTGTACGGCTCTTTGGCGGTTGGGAATTTACCGACCAGGATCTTAACTCCAGAATACCAGCAAATGCAGGTTACAAGAAAGGCTCTCCAATGGGCGGCGAACTGCGTGTAAAACCTGAAGGCGCTGGCGCTCCAAACTTTATGGTTTATGCTCTACGTGACCCCATTGGTGCCAATCTAGATCGAATCCAGATTGTAAAAGGATGGCTCAAAGATGATGGTACAACCCATGAGAAGGTGTACGATGTTGTATGGGCAGGCGATAGGAAACGAGATGAAAAGGGTAAATTACCGGCTGTCGGCAACACAGTAGATGCGACCACTGCCAGCTGGACCAATACTATTGGTGGGGCTGAACTGGCTGTCATTTGGACAGATCCCGATTTTGATGCAGCACAAAAAGCGTTTTACTATGCGCGAGTACTTGAGATTCCGACCCCTCGGTG
>JBLHNU010000103.1:0-12813 GCA_047622095.1 Desulforhopalus sp. | reverse complement strand
TCAGATAATCCTCAATTGTCTTTGCCGGATTTTAATTAACAGGCTGCCCCTTTAGGGGCGGTTTAATAACAAAAGCCCCTTCCAGGGGCTCTCATGAAGCCACCGGCTCTGCCGGTGGAGCTTCACTTGAAGAATAACCAGGTTGATCTGTTAGTTTTGGATATGATAATGGATCCCGGTATAGATGGACTAGATACATTTAGAAGCGTGCTTGAAATTAACCCGAAACAAAAGGCGATTATCGTGAGTGGTTTTTCAGAGTCGGATCGGGTGAAAGCTGTTCAGTCACTTGGTGCTGGTGGATATGTGAAAAAGCCTTATGTCATAGATAAACTGGGACTGGCTGTAAAGGAAGAACTTGATCGATCTTAATCAACCCAGACAGGTAAATATTGGTATACACGTCTAACTATTCTTTCACGCAGGGCCTTAAGGACATTGAATCCAGTGATTTAAGCGATTAATATAACCCTATCTAAGATCTGTATATTTCGTCTATAAAATATATTAAATGTATACCCAGAAAGCTTCATATAATGTGAGCATAAAAGGTATGTAAATCAGCGAAAGTACATTTGAAAGAAGTACCGCAACAGCCGCTTTCTCAGGTTGAGCCTTAAGAAGTATGGCCAGGGTAACGGTGTTACCTGCTAGAGGTACAATTGAAAAGACAAACATGACCTTATACAGGTCATCGTTTAGCAGGTTGTATGTATGTTTATCCAGCAAAATAAAGCAACAGACCAGAATTGGCCAGACAATGTGTTTTGCATACAATGCATGTTTTAAAAACTTTTTATCAACCTGTGCCCCACTTCCAAACCCTTTAAGGCCTATACCAAGGAGCATCATTCCCAAGATAGAAAAAGCTATTTTGAATTGTCCAGTGTATTGAGCAATTGAATCAGGCAGGGAGATCCCAAGTAAATTAAGGGTAAAGGCGAGTATAAATGCATACAAAGCAGGAAGTTTTGAGATCTTTTGTAGGCTTTCTTTGGTTGAAAATGAACCTTTGGCGGTAATATAGAAACCGGAAGTTGATTCGTAGAAAAGAGAAGCGAGAATTGAAAAAATAAAGATATCCGCAATCGCTGGCTCAAAGAGTATAATGGCAAGAGCAATTCCATAATACCCTGTGTTACCTGTTCCGGCAGTAAAGGCGAGTATGTTAGAGGTAGAATCATTCCAACTCTTTTGAAAAATCTTGAGATATATAAATCCAAGAGTGGAGCTGAAAATGTAAAAGAAAATGGGTAAAATGAGTATTGCTTTGGTTATTTCAACACTTATAGTCGCACTAAAGACAACCATTGGCCCAAAGATGTAAACAAGCAGACCTGCTATTGTGCTCCTGTCAATTTTAAGATAACGGGAAGCGAGAAACCCCAAGATGACGTTGCAGTAGAGGGGGAGTATCTTCCAGAGTAACATAAAGAATATATTCAGATCTTTCGAGCTCCCTAAACTTGACTTTATAAGTGTTAATTTGTTCAGCTTTTGTAGGTTTTTAAAATTCGCATTCGTTTATAGCATGGATATAAAATAAAAGGGGACAATCTTATGATTGCCCCCTTTATATTTCGATATGAATTGAAGTACTGTCTTTGGGAATTGTCTAATCTATATTTTCAGGATTCGTTTCTTGAAAGTACTCTTCAAGTTTTTCGTTGGCCTGATCACCAAAAAGGATTTGGCATGCTTCTAATAAGCCCGCCGAAGACCTGATTGTGTCACGGTGTTCAATCTGAGCAATTTTTGAACGCCGTCTTAAAAAATCAGACAATTTCGTTATCATCTCTCGCCTGGCAGCTTCGCGTAACTCACATCTAAGGTATTCGGTCCCTTTAATGAGAACTTCAGTCTGCTCTGGATCCGCCTGTATCATCTCAAGTAATCTGAAGGCCGAGTCACCATATCTACGCCATAGTCTTGTGGATAGCCGTTCCGATGATTCTTTTGCTTTAAAAGAGTCCAGACCAATAAGCTCAGCCTGATGCATAAAACGTTTTCTTGTTTTGGCATCAGGTTCTCCATACCATGTATAGTCAGGGTAGGGGATATCAATACCAAGATCTTTGATTATCTCACATACTTCATCGCCAACGTTTAGACAATCGGTGAGTTTTCCACCAAATATTGAAAGATAGTTATCTGTGCTGTTTACCTCAACCGCATGTTTTCGTGATAATTGCATCCAGTCAGACTCACCATCACCTTCGCCGGAAACAACAAGGGGACGAACTCCACACCTTTCAGCTATAATATCTGATTGCTCTAGAGGCTTATCAAGTTTTAACAGGGAGTTAATGTTTTTGAGGACAAATTCACGGTCTTCGTTGGTAACTGTTTTCGTAGGAGTGTCCATGGGTGTGTCAGTTGTACCAATGCAGGTTCTTACACCCATCGGAATAACAAAGAACAGTCTGCCGTCACTTGCAAAAAAGGCCAGGACCTTTTTACTCTGTGTTACTTTTTCAACGAGTAGATGAATCCCCTTAGAAAGGAGGATGCGGTGCTCTGTTTTCTGCTTAAGTTTTTGGTTGAACGTATCCACCAGTGGCCCTGTAGAATTGATAAGCACCTTGGAGCGGACAGTGAAAGATTCTTCTGAAATTACATTTTTAACTTTTGACACCCAAAGGCCATTCTCATCACGTGTAGACTCAACAAGCTCCAGATAGTTTGCGGCTATACAGCCAGCAGTGAGTGCTGAGCGAATAAATCCAAAAACAAACCGGGCATCATTATCGTGAAGATATGCATCCGAATATTCGAAGCCGCCCTGAGCTGATGCAGTGTTGATGATCGGTTCTTCCTTCTCAATTCGGGCCTTGGTTAAAAAACGAGGTGTTTTCGTGAAGCAGCTACCAATAAGCCAATAGAGCCAGGTTCCCATCCAGATGAACACAGGAGGAAAGCGAAAACCTTTACTGATGGTAGTGAAAAAACGAATTTCACGGACTGTGGAAGGGTAGTGACGAATGAGGTGATTTCTGGATTTACAGAGTTTGCGCACAAGCATAAATTCCATATTTTCCAGGTATTTAATGCCACCCCATGCAAGATTAGATGACTCTTGGCTCGTCATTCCTGCAAAATCACCTTGGTCTATTAGTGCTGTTTTTACACCTTTTTGAGAAAGTGATGCCGCAGATACTGCACCATTGATTCCACCTCCAACGATCAATACATCAAAGGTCTCAATGGAAAGTTTTTCTATATTGGTGGTTCTGAGTTGCATTGGTTCCTGGCAAGAGGAATTATCTGTTTTAAAGGTCATGTTACCTGCCGTAAAAGATTGGTATAATAAAATTGACTATGCTAAGTTCTCGCCCATTAAAAGAAAGTTAAAAGCTAAGCACAACCTTGTTATATTACAAATAATTTTAAAATATAAAACAAGCTAACTGCACATTTTTCTGGAGTAAATCCAGTAGTTCATATAGGTCAAAGGTATATCGAAATGATCAAAGAAAAAAAAGCAAACAGTTCTTCATCTCAATTATCCATAGATTTTAATTTAATCACAAAACTATTTAATCGGGCTGAAGAACAGGGAAGATTCACACTATACGAACATGAAACCTATGAGCTATTAAAATACAGCGGTGCGGAAACACCTCCTAGAACCCATCTTATTGTTAAAGGGAGCAAACCTTCAGATGAAGAACTGCTTGCAATGCCTGGAGAAAAAGTGGTTCTGAAAGTTGTATCACCTACAATTATTCATAAGACAGAGGTGGGTGGAGTTAAGGTAGTTGAAAAAAAAGCGGACAAAATACGATCAGCTTGGAGAAGGATGATGTATGAGGTTCCTGAAACCTACGCATCAATTATAGAGAAAAATGCAGACCATGGACCTGAAATATATAAACATCTGTCTGGTGAAAAACTACAGCAGGCCATTGCCAGTGATATACGCGGGGCGTTAATGGTACAGTTTATGCCTCCGGATTCGCAGGCTTTTGGCAATGAACTTATTGTAGGTATACGTAATACAAGGGAATTTGGCATGGTGATCAGCGCAGGCCTTGGTGGCACTGACACAGAATTATACGCTAAACGTTTTCGAAAAGGCCAGGCCGTGGTGGCAGCCTCCACCACATCTATAGATGGAGAGTCTTTTTTTGATCTGTTTCGTAGCACTATCTGTTACAAAAAATTGGCAGGTTTAACGCGAGGCCAACGAAGAATAGTTACGGATGAACAGATTGTGGAATGTTTTTCCTCAATGATTGATATTGCGAATTACTACTCACCAATAAATAAGGACGCACCATACGTAATAGAAGAATTGGAAATCAATCCATTTGCATTTACTGATTACCTTATGATTCCCCTGGATGGTATGTGCAGGTTTAAAAAAACTGAAGCTCAACCTGCAACAAGGCCCTACCATAAAATCGGAAATCTTCTTAGACCCTCATCAATTGGTATCATAGGCGTTTCAACAACAAAAATGAATTTTGGCAGGGTAATTCTCAGCAACATACTCGCCAATGGTTATGACAAAAAAGATATTCGAATTATCAAGGATGGCATTCAAAGCTTTGAAGGAATTAACTGTGTTGCCGATATACAATCGCTTGACGTCAAACTTGACCTTTTAGTGGTGGCGGTGGGTTCGAATCAGGTTCCAGGGATTGCGAGTGAAGTTATTGCCCACAATGCAGCCGAGACTGTGCTCTTGATTGCGGGAGGTCTGGGCGAAACTGAGGAATCAGCCAATCGAGCGAGAGAGTTAATGGAAAGTATTCAGGAAAGTCATAAACAAGAGGGTGGAGGCCCCGTCTTTCTAGGAGCAAACTGTTTAGGTGTAGTCTCTCACCCTGGAAAATTTGATACCCTGTTCATTCCTGATGTTAAATTGCCAAAACAAAGAGGTAATAGAAAGCGAAATGCTGCCTTTGTAAGTCAAAGTGGCGCATTTATGATCACAAGATTGAGTCGACGGCCTGAGCTTGATCCAGCTTATATGATCTCTATTGGCAATCAAAATGATCTCACATTAGGTGACATGCTTCTATATCTAAAAGATGATCCGGAAATTGATGTTATTGGTGTGTATGCTGAAGGTTTTAAAGATCTTGATGGTCTTGCATTTACAGAAGCTGTTAAAGAGGCTGTTATTTCAGGAAAAGATGTGATTTTTTATAAGGCCGGGCGCACCCCTGAAGGGAAGACTGCCACATCTGGGCATACCGCTTCACTTGCCGGGGACTATATGGTTTGTGAGTCATGTGTGCGCCAGGCTGGTGGGGTCGTTGCCCAGACATTTTCTCAATTTGAAGATCTTCTTGTACTGTCTCAACGTCTGCATAATAAGAAAATTCACGGAAACAGGCTTGCTGCAGTCAGTGGCGCAGGATTTGAAGCAGTTGGAATGGCAGACAATATCCAATCCGACGACTTTCAAATGCGGATGGCTACTTTTAGCAGCCAAACCGAGCAAGCGTTGACACAAGTATTAATCGAAAAACGCCTTGAGAAACTCGTTGCGGTTAAAAATCCTCTGGATATAAATCCTGGTGCTGATGATGAAACGCATATTAAAGCTGTTGAAATCCTAAATCAAGATAACAATATAGATGCAATTGTTGTTGGTCTTGACCCTCTGTCGCCGGCGATGCGGACCTTGCAGGGCGATGATACAGACTATTTTAGTCTTACGAATCCAGAAAGCATTGCTTCGATTTTACCAGATCTTGTTTCAAGTTTAGAAAAGCCAGTTGTTGGCGTTGTTGATGGTGGACGATTGTACGACCCTTTGGTGGATACATTGACTGATGGAGGAATGGTTATTTTCAGATCGTCTGACAATGCGGTTAAGGTTCTGGCCATTTATATTGAAGGTCGCCTGTATGGTGAAAAATTACGGCAGAGACACAACCTCATAGGGGAGTAGCATAAAATAACGAAATTAATGCTGCAGATAAGAAAAGCTGCAGCATCAAAAAACTAACTCAATTCATCAAGAGTGGCAAGTTTGACACGGATTGACACAGCGTGGAGAGCGATATTGTGAAGCATCTCGTCCACAGTTGTGCAACAATCCGATAGGATCGAGACTGAATACTTTTCAGCAGCTTTAGAAATTGCAGTGTGAGTAACACAGTTTTGAGTCATCATGCCACAGACAAAGAGTTCTGTTGCGTTACGGTCTTGTAGCGTGCTCTCAAGTGTTGTTTCATGGAATGAATCAGCGAATCTCTTAATGACGACTGGTGCATCTGGAGCAGCACTCAGTATTTTAGTATGGATTTTTGCACCATCAGAGTTTTCATTGAAAAAAGGTGCTATACCCATTGCAGGATCTGCAATATGCTGAATGTGAATAATTTCAATATCATTGTCTTTTGCTTTTACTATTGCCTTTTCAATATTTTGCAGGATGTTTTCCGTATTCCATAGAGGGAACTTGCCTTCTGGGAAATAATCGTTTTGTAAGTCTATTATAAGAAGTGCTTTTTTCATCAATTTTCTCTCATTTAATTTATTTTCTTACATTGCGTGTGGAAGAATTAAGAACCATTAAGTTTTGCGGTACACACGCTCAGGTCTTCCTTGAGCCCCGTAACAAAGATCTGCAATGGCAGTACCCTTTGCGACTAAATACTCAAGGTATCTTCTTGATGTGGTGCGACTGACTCCGATGAGGAGGCCTGCTTGTTCTGCACTAATTCCTTCACTGTGGTGTGACGTGAGCATTGTAGAGACTTTATTTAATGTAATAGGATCAATACCTTTGGGCATCTCCTCTTCTTCTGATGATATTGTACCTGTCTGATGAAGAAGTCGATCAATGTCCCCCTGGGAGATAGTACGTATCTTTTCTAGTTTACTACGGTGTTTTTTAAACTCATCGAGAGTTTTTTGAAAACGGCTGAAAACCAATGGCTTAAGGATATAGTCAAACACACCTCCTCGCATGGCCTCCTCAAAAAACTCAACTTCCTTTGCTGCAGTGATCAAAACGACATCTGTTTTTTTCAATGCAGAACGTATTTTCCATAGAAACTCGATTCCGTTTCCATCCGGGAGAAAGATGTCGAGCAATACGAGGTCAGGCTCCAGGACAAATACCATTTCTTCAGCTTCAGTAATTGAATGGGCAATACCGGTCACAGTGTAGCCGTCAATTTTTTCGACAAATATTCGTTGTATTTCAGCTATCTTAACGTCATCTTCAACTATTAAAATATTAAGCATTTTTTTTGTCTTCTTGTGCTTGTTTAGGAATAATTACAGTAAAGGCAGCTCCGCCAAGCTCAGAAGTTCCTACACTGACAGTGCCCCCCATGATATCAATGGTCTTCTCTACAAGATACAGCCCCATGCCGTGTCCTTGTTTGTCTTTACTTGAATAACCCTTCTGGAAAACTTTATTTACAAGACCTGAATCGACACCAGGACCGGAGTCATCAATATCAAAGATGAGATCATTGCCTAAATCGGTCATCGCTAGTTTAACTTTACGATTGTGAGAGGGGAGGGGGAGAAGCGCCTCGAAACTATTATCAATTATATTCCCAAGTATCGTAACGAGATGTTCTCTTCTCATGTGCTCAGGTATATCCTTCATGGAACTGTCGGAGTCAATTTCAAAATCAATTTTCAGCTCTTTTGCTCTATTATACTTTCCTAGGATTGTACCAGCGAGAACTGGATCACGAACTATACTCATCAGTGTGTTGATGAGATTTTGATAGCCGGTAGTCTCACTTCCGATGAGTTCTATAGCTTCCTGATAGGCTCCTATCTGAATGAGTCCTGAAATAGTATGGAGTTTATTGGAATATTCATGGGTTTGTATGCGGAGCATTTCTGAATATTTTTTTACTTGAGATAATTTTTTTGCTAGAATATCAAGTTCATCTTTATCCCTGAAACTTGAAACAACTCCAGTGACTTTACCATCAGTAAAAATAGGGATTCGGTTAACTATGATTTCTTTTTCGCCCAGGATGAGGATTTTATCAAGTTGGCTTTCTCCTGAGGTTAAAGCATCAAGTATCCTTGATTCCCGGAAAACAGTATTAACAGGTTTTCCAACAGCATCTGGATCCTGTTTGAGAGAAAGGATGTTGAAAGCGGCCTGGTTGACAGTTGTAATCAGCCCGTCGGCATCAACTGCCATGATTCCTTCGCGAATCGTCTCAAGTGTCGCAGTGCGTTCTTGGAAAAGCGATGCAATTTCTTTTGGTTCCAGACCTAAGATTGCATTCTTAAAATCACTCGTTATTTTAAGAATCGCAACGATCCCTATGAGAATGACTATTGTGAAAACAACAATAATACGACTCTGGTACGTCCGGATTATTGTATGCATGTTTTCTATGAGATAACCGACCGATACGATTCCAATAACATCACCCGAGTCATTAAAAATGGCGGATTTACCACGAATAGATGGCCCCATGGTTCCCGTGGCCCTTGAAATGTATGCCATTCCACCACGAAGTGCGTTGTCGTTATCACCTCCTACCATGAGTTTCCCAAGTCGTTCTGGAACGGGATGGGAGTATCTTCGGCCATCTTTGTCACCGACAACAATAAATTGCGCTTTTATCTCTGTACGTATTTTTTCAGCAGTAAATTGAATTCGTGATTTTCTAAGGTCTCCCTTTTCTAAGTCTTCTTTAATTTCAGGAATAAGCGCTATCGTTTGAGAAATCTTTAATGCTCTACGGCCTATTTGCTCTTCAATAATGGTGGAAATGAGCTGTAAAGAAAAACTACTGCCAACAACAGCAACAAAGAGGAGGAGGGCGAAGATGAGAAGAATCATCTTGGTTTGCAACTTCATATTCTTCATATATGAAAGCTCAAAACTCATTGTTGGATACACCTCAGGAGGACACTTGAGTGATGCCGTGAACAAAATGAACAAAATGATTTTAAAGAATTTAATGTTCTTAAATTTCCTTATATTTACATTTAGTTATGTTTTGGTAATTCTGTCAATCATGATTTAGGAATCCGGCTCTAAGTTGGATTAAAAGGGTATGAAAATACGCAAGTGACATTACGTCAAAAAAAATGGAGAGGTTTGGAATGAAAAAAAGGAAGAGCAGCTTACTTACTGTGGGTGCTGGTATCGTTTCATTTTTAATGATGCTCACATTATTTATTACACCTGCAACTTCAGCAGAAGTGGATGAAATTCACTTTCTCATCCCAGGCGGAGCCGGTGGAGGATGGGACGGGACGGCAAGAGGTGTTGGAAAAGCACTACTTGATTCAAAACTCATTAAACAAGCTTCATTTGAGAACATGTCTGGAGGTGGTGGTGGTAAGGCTCTTAATCACCTGATTTCTACAGCAAAACGGCAAGAAGGAACGCTTCTTGTCAATTCAACCCCTATTATTATCCGTTCTCTCACGGGTGTTTTCCCCCAATCATTTAGGGATCTCACTCCTGTTGCAGCAGTTATCGCTGACTATGCTGCTTTTGTTGTACCTAAGGATTCAAAATACACCTCTCTTGAACAGGTTATCGCTGATTTCAAGAAAGATCCAAAGTCAGTTAAAATAGCCGGAGGTTCAGTAAAAGGGTCTATGGATCACCTCGTTCCTGCTATGGTGATTTTGGCTGCTGGCGGTGACCCACTTAAATTAAAATATATTCCTTATGATGCTGGTGGTAAGGCAATGGCTGGTCTGCTTTCTGGTGACACTCAGGTGTTGTCAACAGGGTTTGGTGAGGCTTTAGGCCTTGCTCGTCAAGGAGAAGTTAAGATCCTGGCAGTAACTTCAGATAAACGAATTGATCAGGCTCCGGATGTTCCTACTGTAAAAGAACTTGGGTACGATGTTACTTTTGCAAACTGGCGTGGATTCTTTGGCATCCCTGGACTCTCTAATGACAAAGCAATGGCGTATCAGGCAGTATTAAAAGAAATGTATGAAACAAAAGAATGGGAAGAAATTCGCAAACAACGCGGATGGCAAAACCTGTATAAACCTGGGAAGGAATTCTACGCTTTTCTAGAAGAGCAAGAAAAAGCAATTGGCGATATTATGCGTCAACTTGGTTTCTTGCAATAATATCACGATCTGATATGAGCCTATTCGCACTCTGCGGATAGGCTCTTTTACTTTCTGCTATAGGAGATTACCCATGGCACGAGAAAAAGTTGGAGCTCTGGTTTTGCTCCTGTTTTCCATTTCATATGGATTAATCGCAACAAAAATCCCCCTTACGTTTCTGTCCCAACAGGAAACTTTTACCGCCAGGACAATGCCTTATGCTCTAGCAATTATAGGTATTATTCTATGCATTGCAATTCTAGTTAGCCCCACCGTTGATCCATCAGGAAAAACAAGCCTTTCTGAAGAAACGGCAGGCATGGATTGGTCGACAGCTATCTTACTTGTAATTGCCATGTTTGGTTTTGGTGTTTCAATGAAATGGCTCGGTTTTATAATAGCTTCCATCATTTTTCTATTAGCAGGATTTTACATTCTTGGAGAAAGAAGGGTGAAACGTATGCTTTTTGCTGCGATCCCTCTTGTTCTCGTTCTCTGGGTTATCATGTCACTTCTGCTCGGTGTATATATTGCGCCCGGTGAAATATTCTATCAACTGGGGATATTATAATGTGGGAAGGAATGTTTAGTGGGATGATGACAGGAATTACTACTACAATGATTCCTATAAACATAGCTATGGTTCTGTTTGGCTGCTTTTCTGGCAGTTTGATTGGAATGATGCCAGGGCTTGGGCCCATTACAGCTGTGGCTCTGATGATACCTGTAACCTATGGTCTTGAGCCAACGACAGGAATGGTACTACTTTCAGGTGTTTACTATGGCGCCATATTTGGAGGGTCCACATCGTCAATTCTCATTAATGCACCAGGGGAAGCGGCAACGGTGGCAACTGCACTTGACGGCTATCCACTTGCTAGGCAGGGATACCCAGGAAAGGCTCTTGCCATAGCCGCGTATTCTTCGTTTGCGGGAGGAACTATTGCTGTAATACTGATGATGTTTTTTGCACCAATGCTTGCAAGTGTTGCCACAAGTTTTCAATCAGCTGACTATTTTGCACTTATGCTCTTAGGTCTTACTGCCGTTTCAGCATTTGCTGGAAGAGGGGGAGTGTTAAAAGCTCTTCTTATGGTCGTTTTTGGTCTCATGCTATCTACGGTGGGTACTGATCAGACTTCAGGCATTCAGCGCTTTACTTTTGGTTCTCTTGAGCTTCTTGATGGAATAGAATTTCTTCTTCTTGCCATGGCAACCTTTGCCCTTACTGAAGCGTTGATGATAGTACTTAAAAAGGATGCTTCATCGGATAGTCTTAATCCGAAAACTATCGGATTAAAAAGCCTTAAAGTCACAAAGAAAGAGTTTAAACTGATAATACCTACAATACTTCGATCTTCTATTCTTGGCTTTTTTGTAGGTGTATTACCAGGCGCAGGCGCTACCCTCGGTTCATTTATGTCCTATGGCATGGAGCGTAATCTGGCTTCACCTGAAGAGCAGAAAAAATTTGGCAAAGGAAGCTTAATAGGTCTTGCCGCACCTGAAACTGGAAACAATGCCGCAAGTTCGGGTTCTTTTGTGCCACTTCTTACCCTCGGAATTCCAGGCTCCGGGACAACAGCAGTAATGCTTGGTGCACTCATTGCCTATGGTATTGAACCTGGACCTCGTATGTTTATAGAAAGACCAGATGTTTTCTGGGGCGTGATTATGTCTATGTATTTAGGTAATGTCTTCCTGCTCATCCTTAACTTGCCACTCATACCTTATTTCGCGAGGTTGCTTGCAGTCCCAAGAAATCTCATGGTCCCTATTATTCTTTTCTTCTCTCTGATGGGGGTTTACCTGGTCACTTTCAATGATTTTGATATCATGATGATGGTCTATTTTGCTCTAGCGGCTATGGCATTACGCCTTATGAATATGCCAATGGCACCACTGTTACTCGGGTTTATACTTGGGGGGTTGATGGAGGATAATCTGAGGAGATCTCTTATGATCTATGATGAGTCAATGTCCTTTATGTGGGAGCGACCAATTACGCTCACTATCAACCTGACAACAATCTTTATTTTAAGTCTGCCATTAATCCGTTCTATCTGGTCAAAAAGGAAACCAAAGGGCCCTGGAATCTCACCTGCAGCCTAGATAAAAAAATAGTAAATTTTCAAAAACAAGATTTGAGTGTATAATGTCTGCTGTCTCTGTGTTACTCAACTTCTTGAGCCTGAAGCCGTTTTTCTTGAAATGAATTATAAAGCCTTTGACTTAGATTTTATTCTTGGGTCAAAGTACCAGTACAGACGATATCCCCTGATATTTAACAGGAAAAATATGAGTAAAATTAAAGTCCAAAATCCTATCGTCGAACTTGATGGTGATGAAATGACTCGTATCATTTGGAAATTTATCAAAGAAAAACTCATCCTTCCATAAACCAATTGTAATTGGTCGTCACGCTTTTGGTGATCAGTATAAGGCAACAGATTTCCTTGTCCCTGAGGCCGGAAAACTGACAATGACATTTACCCCTGCATCAGGCAGTGATCCTATCAACTATGAGGCGTTTGACTTCCCTAGTAGTGGATGCGCCATGGGCATGTATAATCTCGATGATTCAATTCGTGGTTTTGCACGGTCCTGTATGAATTATGGATTGGATTTTGGCTGGCCTGTGTATCTTTCCACTAAAAACGGTTCTTCCGACTCAAGCGTACTTTTGGCTCTAGAGCCCTAAAATGTTGAAGTTCGATAGAGACAGTTCTCTTATCTTTCCAGTTTTTTGAGACAAATCATTTTTCAAATAACGTTTTTTCCTCC
>JBLHNU010000102.1:0-13616 GCA_047622095.1 Desulforhopalus sp. | reverse complement strand
GCATCATCTTTTTTATTGCTGATTCTTTGAACTCATCTGAGTAACGTTTTGACACTAGATTTTCTCACTTCGCCCATTGGTTATATGTGGAAATATTTAAGGTGCAAACCATTCTGACACATAGGGACTCCGTCCACCTTTGAAATTGACTTTTCAAGGCACGCTCTTTGCGTAATTTCACTGGGAATTGCTGGAATCAATGACCACTGGTGACATTGAGATAATCCTTGAAAGGGCCAAAGAAAGGTGTCCAGGCGCCAGGCCCCGAATAATTTCAGATAACGGGCCTCAATTTATCTCAAAGGATTTTAAGGAATTTATTCCTGTCTCTGGTATGGCCCATGTCAGAACATCTCCTTATCACCCGCAAAGCAACTGTAAAATTGAACGTTGGCATGGTACAGTAAAGCGAGAATGCATTCGTCCAGGAGTGTTACTGAATCTGGAGGATGCCCGACGAGTGGTTACACAATATGTTATATCATTACAACAACGTTCGGCTTAATAGCGATATTGGATACATTGCTCCCGCAGACAAGCTCAATGGCGAAGACAAGCGCATATTTAACGAACGTGACAGGAAACTTGATGCCGCAAGGCAGGTGAGGAATGAACAACGAAAAGGTGCACGATATTCGACAAACAACACAACCAACTAAGAAAGGCTGATGGATTCTCCATTTCCAGCTGAAGCATTACACCTCGAATTACAGTCAGAAAAAATAGCACTTCGACTTATTAAGCTTTCATTTCTAAATAATCCTTACTTACCGCCGGATTCGCTAAGTTTCAATTGGAATATTACGCCTTTAATTTTTGATATGTTTGAGTTTTGCTTAATGCTGTGCATAGACTTTTTTGAAAAGATGGAATCTAGCAACAATAGTAAGGAATGCTTTAGTAAGTTTTTATATAAATAAAGGGGAACCCCTCCAATCACAATCCTACCAAATACTACCTGCTGATTGGCTACCATCGTTTTCCCCATGTTTGTTGCTCGTAACCTTATCCACTCCATTGATAATTGCTCTACCCTAATTTGGTGATAGACAAAGGCTTCTGGAACCATAACAGCCTTATGACCTAAATCAGATAGCCGTTTCAAAATATCTGTTTCTGACCCCATAATATATTTATTTTTGTTTGGGCCGACAGACTCATTAAATGAAAGGTTATGTTGTTCAAATGCCGTCCTTCTAACCGCCATGTTTGCCCCCCATATAAGCTGTGGGTCAATAACTCCTCGCTTAAAGTCAGTATCAGTTATTGCATAGGCGACTTTAATAAAGTTATCTTCGAGATCTAGGATCTTTTCGAAATCCTTATCACCTGTATCGGGCCAATCAGGCAATATTGCACCTCCAAAAACATTTGCTTCAGGAAATTCAACAGCGGCTCTAGTAAGCTCGAGCAACCATTGCTCATCGGCAAGTATATCGTCATCAGTAAATACAATTAATTGACCTTTCGAGTAAGACAGCCCTTTATTGATTGCTGCGTTTTTACCTGGCTTACTTTGGTCTAGGTAAGCGATAGGCAACTTATGATCAAACCCGGTAACAAGTGTTTTTGTTTCAGCTCGGCAAGCGTTATCTACTACAATAATCTCGGCGGATAAATTACCAAAATCCAAAAGAGCAAATGATTGAAGAGTTCGCTTAAGAATTTTGTCTCTGTTATAAGTAGCGAAAACAATACTAAGATCCATTTATACCTCTATTTCCTTACTAAGCTTTCGGAGCCTTTTACATTTAGCAATAAGTGCATTATCACTTTCAATATACAAGATTTTATCAATACAATGAATCAGTTCATGCTTACATACTCGTCTGTTTTTATTACTGTTCTGAGTTGGACTAATATCGATCCTGACATTAGCCTTAATTAGTATTCGGTAGACCAAGTTAAGGTCTTCATAAACACTAAGTTGGTCTTTATACCAACCGGATGGTTTCGTGACACTTTTATAGCCCGCTATCACACGAAACGACTGAGAGTTTAGCGTAGTCTCAGCTTGAACCGCTGCCTCCATTAACTCCAAAACAGACTGCCGAGTAAGAAAAGAATTTGTGTTGACGTTAGTAGCAATTTCCTTGTCGATGCTTAAGACTAACGCCAGTTCCCTGTTTGTATAAAAATTACTGACTATATTACTAATAAAAAGAGGATCCCTCAAATCTATTGAGCTGGCGAATACAAACAAATTTCCGTCCATACTCCACAGAAGCGAGTTTTTGCTTTTACCCGCACAAGAGGGGTTATAGCCCTCTTGTAAAATAATAAGCTGATACTTTTTAAACGATTGATGTTCCAAATACTTATGCACTTCTTCTATTGATACATCAGTAGACAAGTCACATAAAATTGAAATCGTCGTATTTTCATCAATATTAAATAACAACTGATTTCCCCCCTATGAATGGTAGAGCACTTAACAGTTTATTTCGTTCATCACGTTTAAACTGGGTAAATAGCCCAAGAAGAGCGATAAGTATTCCAATCGAAGCACCTAATATTGCGATATCAAGGTAACCCTGCACTTTGTAAACGTATCGTGACCAATATACAAAAGCACAGCCTACTGGCACTAACACAACCATGCTTTTTGCTACCACTCCAAATAAATGTAGAGGATTGAGCTTTATTACCTTAGCAACATAGTATGGCAGCACTATAAATCTTGTGACTATAGCTGGAACTGTAGCACCTATTGCGACAGCTAAAATTCCGAACGAATCTATCAGTGCAATCGAGATAATAATTAAAGCTACCCCCTCCACTATCGTTAAGGCAGCCAGGAACTTATGTTTATTAGTTGCATATAGAATATTATTCGAGTTTGAAAAAATAAATGTAGCCATGAGTCCAAATATTCTTATCACAACAACACCGTAACCAGCCTGGTACTCTTCCCCAACCCATTCCACAATCAACGCTTCCGCTAAACCGACAAGTCCAAATATCGCGACCATTGCGCCCACGGAATTTATTCTGACCATAAACAAGAACTTTTCACGAATAGCATCAAGCTCACCACGCTCATAATGCTGCGTAAAAGAAGGCGTCAACATGTTGGTAGCTTGACTTAGAAACCGGTTGGTATACTCAACTAAACGCTGCCCTACAACATAGAGCGTAACAGCAGAGGGCGATATAAACGCGGCGATAATAAGCGGATTAGCTCTGAAAGGAAGGGTGGACGCTAACGATATTATAAACGACCAAAAACTAAATCTAAATAATTTTTTAGCGTGATCCTTAGTCGCTAATTTTAGATTAATGACCATTTCAGGGAAATTCTTCTTAGCTAAATACCAATATAGCAAATTTGATATACGCGCCATGACAAAACCTGCGATAGCGATCCCCAAGATACCAATACCATGAGTAAGCTGTATGTAATTAATGATTGCGCCAACAGACAGGGTGAATGCTCTGACATATACCAACTGATCAAAACGTGACTTTGCTTCTGTTAACCCGGCAAACGCATTAAAGGGGAATTCAAACGCTACAGATAGACCGGCAACTAAGATTACCTGACTCACCACTGTTTGATGGTTTTGGGTATCTATCACGACCGTAGAAAAAAACGATATGATAAACGTAACGACCGTAACCAATACAGATAGACATAAAAATATGGTCAAGCCCGTATTAACGATCGTATTTATCTCAGTTTTATCATTTTTCCCAACCGCAGCACTGGTATATCTTGACACTGCGCTAGTTACACCTAAATCAAGTACAAAATAAACGCCGATAAAACCTGATATTACTGTCCATATCCCATACCAATCATCACCTAAACTATGAATAAATAAAGGCATCATGAAGAATGCAATGGCCATAGAGAGAAATGTATAAGATGTACGTAGAAGCGCACCTCTAACTAACAGTTTTCCTAATTTCATTCAGAGTTACCACTTCCGTAAATTCGAAACTGCTTAATCTGGCCCAATGTAAAATAGTAGGCTGACCTTAATGCTAGAGATTTTTCTTTATCTCTCTTTAACGCTGCTATCAGGCTACCAAAATACAGTTTGAGCACTTTCAAATACAAGTACCTTGGCGCTCCAAATAAACGCGGCATTTCAGATGGGTCCATCAAGAGAAGTGAGCCTCTACCTCGCCGCTCCATTCGTTCCATCCACCACTCAACCAAAAATTGCTCAGGCCTTATGTAGTGATATACGAGAGCGTCTGGTACATACGAGGCCTTATAGCCATGAAGCTCTAAGCGTAGATTAAATTCTGTTTCACTACCCATCATATAACTTTTCCCGTTCGGGCCTATATCTACATTAAACCCTACCCCTTCTGTAAAAACCCCGCTACGTACCATCATATTCGGGCCAAATATTTTTAAATGACTAATGGGGCCTTCGCTTTCGTCCAAGTTACCTGTATTAACGAACTTATTAACCATTTCGTTATCTGGTAACTCACAACCCTTTGGTATAAATGGTCTAATCCGACCACCAAAAACCGTAGCTTCCGGATATTTTTTCGCCGATTCGATTAACGAAAAAATCCAGTTTTTATCTGCCGTAATATCATCATCGGTAAAAACATAGTACTCTCCTTCCGCGTGCGGCAGTAAAGCATTAAGAGTACTATTTTTTCCAGGAGTTTTATGAGGGATATAAGTAATATCTAAGCGGAAGTTGAAAGTTTCACACAGTTTTTTGGTTTCATCCCTGTATGCATTGTCGCCTACTAGCACTTTAAGTTTGATCTCGGGAAGATGTAACTTTGTAAATGATTCCAGCTCTCTACGTAACAACTCATCACGACAGCAAGTTGCTAACATTAGCGTAATTATATCCATCCATTTCCCCTAGTAACCAACAAAGCAAGATACACTACAAAATCAGACTATTTTACCAGCCCACAGTAAATATCTACCGACAGAGCCGGCAGGTGTCAACATACTTTTTCAGCTCATCTGATCATATGTCTAAGAATAGGCACTGGTTCCGTTTGATGCATAGTTTATGTTATTGATTGTATTGAGAATAGATCTATCAATTCCAATCCTTGTTCCATAATTCCTAATCTAACGGCTGGTATTTGTCGGGTAGTATGATGCACTTTAACAAAATTATGAAAAATCCAAATAAGATCGAGGCGCTCTTGAAGTCTTTCTTTCATCTTAGTATAGGTGTTCGTTTTTCTACGATAAGCAGCGCAAAGTCGTCTGAGTAAGGAATTAAATGCCTCTACATGATTAGCGTGAATAGCTTTGTTTTCAATATTCTGTTTTGTATCAGGATGTTCTGGTTGAGGTGCTTGATATTTTGGTCTCTTTATTCCCTTTTTATGAGATTGAGATCCTTTATTCTTGACCCGAACTTTGACACCTTCAGGTAACGTCTTGCGAGGGCGACCACGCTTGCCTGTATGAATTTCTTCATGACAAATATCGAACAACAAATTCCCATAACGCCGCTCCCCATCGGTCACGAGCGTTAGATCATCTGTTTGCTCAATAATCCTGGAAAGATGTTCAATCACATTTTTAAACAGCTGTTCCTCTCTACGGCCGCATTGCATTTCCCATATAAAACGACTGGCTCGATCCATTAAGACAATAGTCCATCCTTCTGACTCTGAAGGCTCTGTATTTTTGGCAACTTTAGTATATAATTCATCACCTTCAATCACAAGCTGAAGGAATTGATGGGCCAAAGTGAAAAGCATCAGTGTTTCCTTCAAATCACCAATTCGCTTTTGCCATCTATCCATCTATAGATACTGTTCTTACTTACATTGAAAATCCTTGAGACGGCATTGATGCCGGTGCCTTCTGTGATCGATTTGAGTACATTCACAATTAAAGCAATAGGTTTTTTTTAATTTGCTATAGGTGTGTTTCGGGTTTCTGAAAAGCTACAATTACACTCGCAACACTTCAAAATTATACGCTTATCACCAGCCTGAGTTTTATAGGCTCTGCTTTTTTGCTATTTTTAGACCCACAACTTGGACATTGGATATCAAACAAAAACATGTCGTTTCCTTTCCTTGATGGCTTGATATAAAATGTTCTTTATATCACAATGAAAAATTGATGCTCCAAATATTTTCAAGCGACACCAAGCGGAACCAGTGCCCACTTTACTACCAACAACAATATAAGGATCCACGCCGCTAATCAATCTGTTAACTGTTTAAATACTCATTAAGGGCTTAATGAATATTATAATGGTCAAGCATAGTAAATATTGCAGGCATCGGAATACATGGTAGGCGCGTGCAATCCTGCTATCATGGCACCTTCTGTGCAAACAATAATGAGACTACGTAGCTTTTTGGTTTAAGGTATGGAACGGGAGTTTGTTATGTGATCTTGGAGGGTTGGTTTGGTCCACTCCCGGGTTGGTGCGCTGGTGTCCTAGAAACCTGATAAAGAAAAAACCCACTGAGATAAAATCATCAGTGAGTTTTTAGAAAATAAATTCCATAAACAGCAACTATTTTTTAGCTTTCCTTCTACGTGTTACTCCTGCCAGACCAACAAGACCTGTTCCAAAAAGGAGCATTGTGGCTGGTTCAGGAACAGGTGCAGGTGCAGAAGTTCCAAAATCATCTAAGCCATAGCCGTCATCTGTATTGCTAGTCGTCCATTTCAAAGACTGTAATGACTCGCCGAGGTCCATTTTTACACCAACGAACCAAAGACTTCCGTTGTTTTGCTCATCCCACGTTTTACCTAACACCCAATCAGTGCTGGTTGTGCTGGCCTTTAATTTAGTAGTGGCTCCCATATCAGAGGGGTCTGACATATAAAAGAAAAGATTGGTTAAACTTCCGTCTATGTCATCTAATATGAGCTTTGAAATATCCCCGGAATCCAGCCATTGATCTCCACCGGGGGTGACATTCTCCCGTCCCCAAGAGGGACCATTTCCCTGGATGGAAAACTTGGGACCACCCGTGCCGCTATACGCTGAATTTCCGGTTCCTTCCGTTCCTTTTGCGTGAAATGTTCCTACGCTAGTAGCCAACGTTTGATCCCATCCGGATCCGTCACTCGCGCTTGCAGCTGGATAACTTTCAAAATTTTCAAGAGTTTTTGCGTAATTACCAGTTCCCATCCAAGCGTCTATGAGCGCTTCGTAGCCAGCTGTGTAACCTGATGTAGCGGAAGCTCTAACGTTAATCGTCTCAAATTGCAAAGCAAAGGCCGATGAAGCAATTAAGGTAAAAGATAAAGCACATGCGACTGATAAAAGCTTTTTCATTTTTTTCTCCATTTCTTCATTTACTCGTTTTATTCAGCTCCGAAATTGAATCTGAAAAACTGTTTCGTGTAATTGTTGTGCCTGTTTAAACCTTTGCATCATCTGTGCCAATTTACCCAGGAGGCGTATATTCACGAATCTGGGACAAAACAAAAAACAACAAGCAACCGGGGCGGTATCAATCCAACTAACTATTATCACGCAGTAAAACACCTCGAAAATCATCCTACCCAACCCTAAAGCCACTTTTTGATGCTAAAAAGAACACTTCAAGAATGTCCCAGGCATTCCAGAGCGCATCTGTTAACTTACAATCATATCAATACCATAACAAATGTCCCTCCACCTCCGCCCAAATAACCCCGAACCAGACATATTTTACACATATCCGGAAAAAACGTTTGCATTCCTGGAAAAATAAAAATTTATTCACTACGAAGTGTATATTCTTTATTTTAAAAACAGCCTCTTCAGACAAATCTGTGGGTGATTTCGGGAATTGGTAAATTACCAAGCGTATGATACAAGGCTATTTCCCTTAATTTATCGTTCCTAAAACCGTAAGATTTTCTGATGGTCAGTTTTGCTTTGTTGTTAAAACCCTCTACGATTCCCGAAGAGAACTCTTTTTTTGCACGAAAATAATTGAGGATCAATTCCTGATGTCCTCGAATCATTTTGGCAAATTTTTTAAGTTCAGGAAGACTACGATGTCGCATGACATCCTTTGTCCATTCATTCATAAATTTGTTGGCCCAGATAACACTAGTGTAAGTCCAAAGATGATCAAAATCCTCTTTAAACAAATACGCTTTTACCGTGCGAAGATTCAGATCCAATAAATCACGCTGGCGGGCTCGAGGTTTTCCCCAAACCCGTTTTTTCTTTTTCAGGAAGATCCAACGGCATTTTTTAAGATACGCCGGTTCTCCTGCAGCTTTGAGCTTTTTCACCTCAGCACGTCTGACATTGTCGACAGCTTTATTCAGATGTCCAACAATATGAAAACGGTCAAGAACATGGACAGCATTACAAAAACGCTTGCCTATTACTGTTATATATGCCCGCCACATATCAGAACAGACAAATTCAATGGCCTCACAGCGTTTCGTGTCCAGAAAGTCACAGAATGCATACAATGTTTTCTTTTTTGTATCCTTACCGATCCAAAGTAAGCGGCGGCAATGCTTGTCAATCTGGTATACAAGAGTAAGATAGTTATGCCCTCCATGGTATTGTATCTCGTCAACACCTATGGCTGTAATGTTATCAATATTGCGGTTAGCAAGCCCCCATTCAACAACCCATGTTACAGCATCAGCAACGATATCCCAGGAAACCCGAAACGATCTGGCGGTATCAGTCCATGACAATTTTCTTGCCCAGAATGCAAGGAATGCTGCAAACTGCTTTGTGACCGGAGATTTACCAGCAGCCCATGGCACTCGTTCAACTACAACTTTACCGCAATGGTAGCAATTGACCCGTCTCATTGTATACAACAAGATGACTGCTATATTCCAAATTGGAGGCGACAAAAACTTTCGCTGGTTCAAATGGTCATATACCGAACCGGATTTATGACATCTCGAGCATATTGGTTTGCTGTTTTTCCTTGGAACAACCGAAATTAAAATCTTGTTTGTATCACGGCATAACCAAGAGTACTGAAAAACAAACCCCTTGAATTTTGTCGTATAATTGAGCAATGTCTTTATAAGGGTGTTGAAAAGTATCCCATTTGGGCCAAGTGACACTTATTTCCTATCCGCATTACTGGTCATTTTTTATCCTCAAGCGATTTTTTGATACTTTCAATCTGTTTGTGCGGGGTTAACCTTTTGAGCTTTGTCGTCAAATAGGTTCTATGTAGTTTTCAGATTGATTTTTCAAACAATTGCGCGACAAGATGTCTGTTGTTCTTAATTCACTATGTTCTGATGTGGTCAAGTAAAAACGGACATTTTCTTAAGCAGCTTTTTTCATTGTCATCAATTCTTCAAACATATCAGGGCTGAGATATCCCAAATAAGAATGCAATCTTGTGCTATTGTAAAACATCTCAATATAATCAATAATATCTCCCCGTGCTTCCTCTCTCGTTGAGTAAGAATAATCAAATACCCGCTCAGTTTTTAAGCTACTAAAGAAGCTTTCAGCAACGCTGTTGTCCCAGCAGTTTCCCTTCCTGCTCATGCTACAAACCATACCATTGTTCTTGAGCATTCTTTGAAATGCCTTGCTGCAATATTGGCTACCACGATCTCAATGAAACAAAAGGTCTGGTGCAGGTCTACGGCGACCAATGGCCATCTCTAATGCCTTCATCACAAGTTCTTTTTTCATTCGATCCCCTACAGACCAACCGACAACTCTACGAGAGAATAAATCCAAAATGATTGCGAGATACAACCAACCTTCAGTTGTCCATATGTACGTTATGTCAGCGCAGTAAACGCGATCTGGCTCTGACACTTCAAAATTTCGTTCCAACAAATTTGGAGCCACTGGGAGATTATGTTTACTGTTTGTGGTGACTTTGTATTTCTTTTTCTGTTTTGCTTCCACTCCGGCGAGCGTCATCAATATAGTTGCTTTGGCCCGGCCACATTGTTCGCCTTCTGCTTGTAACTCTTTTGACATCCTGCGTGCACCATATGATCCTCGGGTTTTACTATGAATCGCTTTTACCTTAGGGATTATTCCTTTGGTGTACTCCTGTACTTGCTGCAACGCTTACATTATGTCAAGACTGTGAATTATGCCTTTTTTAAGATTATACAGGAAGATTGTGTGTAGGGGAAAGCGCAAAAGACCACGGTAATATCGGCAACGCTTCGAAACAAATGTCACTCATTTCTACCGCTAGGCCGTGTCAGATAATACTTTCTATGATGTCAGTAGATTATACCATGAAATTCACGATAGGGATGGGAACCTTAATATGAAGATTTCAACTCTAGGTTATTTTATAGTTATTGGGAGTATGTTATTAGGGTGTTTGGATTGAGTTTTTGGTTAGGCGAAACGCAAGATACTACTTTCGACTATTCCATTTAACAGAGGCTCCGTTCGAATCTCAGTTAGTGTCTTGCAGTGTGCCTGACAATTCCAATTCCATTCGTCTTGAAATATTTAATAATATTGCCTTGCATTGTATGTCCCCTAAATAGAGCAACTTTCACGATAGAATATCTGCTTGAAACGATGAAGATCTCACCTGAGGGTTTACAGGAAGAAGGTAACCTTATGGAGATTGCTCTTTTTATAGTGATTTGATTTGGCAACCTAAAGCCGTTGATGTTTTGGAAGAGCCTTGGATTGCTTTCCAATAAAAAAGGCAGACTCATTTCTGACCCTGCCATCACAGATTGAAAAAATTCAACCTACTTTTTCTTTCTTCTAGCAACCCCTGCGAGGCCCATTAAGCCAGTTCCAAAAAGAAGCATGGTTGCAGGTTCGGGGACAGGAGCGGGTGGATTACCCCAATTTGATGCCAACAGGTCACTGCCTTCAGAGGTACGAAGGGCCTGAAAACTGACAGCTACTTGACCAAAGTCCTCGCCACCGCCTAATCCACCTCCATCGGTTATAGCCGAACTAGTCCACCATATAAACCCAGGATCAGACACATTAAATTTAAAGTCAAAAGTCAATGCAGCACTAGGGCCGAGCCTATCGTCTTGTGGATCGTCGCTTGTACCAACATAAGTAAAATCAACACTACTTTTACTTGCCGCGAATTCCCAAGTTGGAACTACATTTACAATAGAGAAGTCAACCCCAATGTCGTACGCCGGGTTGGTGTTGAAAGCCATCGCATCTATAAGTGCCCCTTTAGAGGAATCACCGCTAGTGAAAGGGCTTGTGTTCGTGAGTGTTGCGGTATACATACCATCATCCGCAGTACCCTGATCGTCAATGACAAATGAATAACCGTATTCATCAACACCAGAGATACTAGCAGAAGTCGATATAAAGGTAGCTTGGGCATTATGCACCACTACCAATAAAAAAAATATACTGAGTGTTACGACCAAAGGTCTGTTTTTCATGACTCCCCCCACTTAGTTTTAGGCTTTAAAGGTTTGCAAGTTAGTCAAATAAAAAGCACCCTCAGCCTTTTCACAATGTTCTTGAATATAACTTCTGCGCTTTCAGGTTTTTTTTCATTGAGCCCTCCTTTGGTTGATATTGAAGAGGTTATTTCCGATAAATTTTTTCTTTGTTCCCCACCTCTAAAATGAAAATTGTTAATTACAATTGGGCGAATTACCCAATTCCACATCTCGTTAACGAGTTGACATTCTCTCATGTCGCTAAATTCAACAGTCTTTAATCAGGTGTGTCTGTCAGCAGACACGAACAGAATTCAATACATAAGTGTGCTTCGGAATAGTCACCGATTCTCACCAGGAAAGGGTGTAGGAAAAATAAGCTTCATGTTTGATTATCGATTTTGAGGTACAGAAGGTCAATAGGACCTTAGACGGAAAATTTTATGGAAAGGTCTAACGGTAGCATTACCGCAGAATGTAATTATACATCCACGGTGTAGGCTGATGTTGGAGTTTTTAAAATCAAATTTAAATATCTATGATTTTATATCTCTTTAAGTGTTGGAACAGAAAGGATAAAATCACCTCGAAGTTAGTTGAAAAGAGAACCCTTTGTGAAAAATGTGCTGAGAAAGCCAATTAGACCTTGGTTGTAATTATATAAGACTATGGACCTAACAAAACCCCATTCTCAAAGCGCAGAGGATAGCCTCGATTCGTTGGTTGACGTTGAGCTTTTTGAAAATACGACTCAAGTGGCTCTTGACGGACGGCAACGAAACGGCGGGCACATTTCCAATTGCCGCATTGATGCCAAAAAATGCATTGCTCCCAACCTTCTTTGTCGGGGATGGCCTCCCATGTTTGGCTGAAAAGGAGTTCTTTCAATCCCTTGAGTTTCACCTTCACAAGGTAACCGTGGCCAAAACAGTCGAGGAGGTCGAAAAGTTTACCGTTAAAGAATCCACTGTCACCGCGAAACAAAATAGTTTGTTTTTTAGGTAAATGGGCCAGTAGCTGTTTTGTGAATTCTACAATTCCGTTGCTGGTGTACGCATCCCCACTCCTAAGCCAGCCCTGCAAAATTTCTTTTGTCTCTGCGCAGAAGGCAAGAATTGGATGGTAAGATGGTTTGCCTTTGCGAAAAGGATTGTAGCCTTTTTTCATTCCCTGCTGTTTGCCGAAGCCAGTTTTCTCAGTAGAGTCTACATCGATTACTCGACGTATTCGTATTGCAATAAGCATTTCTGCACAAATACTTATAACTTTAAGACTTCTTGGTTTTGCTTTGTCTCCAAGCCTATGTGCCTTATTCGTAGCAGGGGTTGTTATAGATAATTATGCGGATGCGCTTAGTGGAGACACCACTTCGTAGAGATTTTCGCCATATCCTTCCCCGAAGGCGATGATTCAAGGTCTCCAGTTGAGTCACCTGCCGCTCTCTAAATGTCCGGAATAACCGGCCGAGTGTACTGTTGTCAGGGATTGACACCCAACCTGCCAATTTCCGCAATATGCCATCTGCCCATATCGTCGTTACACTGCTCAAAGCTCTCGCTCCACCTATGGTAGCTATTACCGTGAGAAAAACCGCATCAACAGAATCATATAGAGCATTAGCTCCTCGCTCATGCTCTATGGTCTCTTTAATAAGTCCTACCATTCCAACATTACATAAATACTTAACGACTGGAATAAGACCCGCCTGACTTGTTAAACCTTTAGCAGAATTATTGATGGTAACTTTTTTTGATGACACTCGGGCACTTCGTTTGCTATTCTTAGGCTTCATGAAAAAGGTGACTCCTCAAAGTTGTTTTCTTGGTCGTTAACGTTTTGAGGATATTACCTTTTTTATGTTTTTTTGTCATCTATCTGCAATATTTAGGTCATATTTGATTAGGTCCGCACAAAAATGTGTTAGGAGTTATGTAGAGAAGTGACCCTGGGAAATTGAACAAGTACCTAAGTGGAAGATCTACCACTGAAAAGTAAAACAAGGAGTACTAATTCTGCAGATAGGAAAAACCGAGTAGCTGAAGAAAGGGCGTTAAGACTGCCAGATCGAACTTGTTACTCATCAGGCTCTTGTATAACTTTACTTTTCTAATGTTAGTTTACTCGGACGCATGTCATTGCAATAATAGAGACTATTATTGGCAATGTTAACCATTTAAGCAGACCTGCAAGGTCGAGTAGACCGGTTCCTCTAATACAAAAACAGAAACTCCCATAGCTCGTCTTTCATTTGACGCCTTGCCGCACGCGGCTACTACGTGCCTGCTACTTCGATCTGTTCATATTATTGTCA
>JBLHNU010000101.1:0-14193 GCA_047622095.1 Desulforhopalus sp. | reverse complement strand
GAACCAAAACGAAGTTATTCGCAGCAGATTTTCATGGGATGTAACAGTGATGGTCTGGTCCATTATCTCGGACAGGCGGCACGATAAAAAATGATAGGCATTCCGGCTCATGGGAACCAAAACTTCATAGGAAAAACCTCAAGTTGGAGCAAGTGACGCGACTGATCACCTTCGTCCTGGCAATGTTAAATTCTATGCTCAGTTGCTGAAATGATTTGATTCAGGAATAAGGTAAATTTTGGAGATTGCTGAAATAGATCAAAGCCAATTGAAGTTGTGTAAGATATCTGGCAGGTCACATTCAAAAGACGAGACCTGCCTTTTTTATGTATGAATAAAGCAACTCCTTTGTTTAACACATAAGGTTCGAACTACTTCATTTAATTACCGTCGTTTTTATCAAGCTGAATTTGGAAGTAATCCCACTCTTTGTTTATTTCCTTTATTCCATTCTTGTGCTTGTCCACATCTTTCAATTTAATATCAGCTGCACAATTCATGATTGTATGGGATAGTTTATTCATTATTCTGGCGCATTCAGTTTGTTGTTCATGAGTCATCATATGCTTTTCCATGGTGTCACTCATTCTCCTCATCAATTCCCCCATCTCCTCCATGTTTTTCTGGTTCATTAACGATTCCATCGTCATGGTATCATGCATGGGCATCTCCGTAGTGGAACCATGTTTTGATTGTGCCATGCTGAGAGTTGTAATCAAGGACATACTGAAAACTACAAATGATAACAATAAAGTTTTCATAGTAACTCCTGCTAAGTAAAGGGTAATTTGTGGGGTGGAAATTCGAGCTGTCTCTGTAAAGCTCTATCCATGTTAACGTGAATCAGTTTTGCTGCTTTTGCACAGGCAGGGTGGAACTGACGTAATCGCCAACATTTTCACTTGGGCTATCTCGAGGAATTTTCATTTTGAAGGTAGCCCCGCCATTTTTATTCGATTCATAAAATAGATCACCTCCAAGGTCGCGCAGCATTTTTCTCCCGGAAGAGAGGGAAAGTCCATATCCATCTTCTTTTGTTGTGAAAAATACACCGAAAAGTTTATTTTCATTCTCTTTTGAGACGCCTGGACCGGAATCAGAGACTCCGAGCAGACAAAATTCACCCCTTCCTATTGAGGATAGGACGATTGACTGACCGCTCTCTGAAAAATCAATTGCATTGTCAACAAGCGAGTCGATAACTCTGGGTATGGACTCGGAAGTAATCATTGTTGGACAACCATTTTGATCTAGGTCTATGAGTACCTTTATTCTCTTTTCATGAGCAAGTTTTTGATACGTCGGCAGCCTCTGTTGAATCATCTTATTCAGGTCGTGGGATAAAGACAGATTACCGAGTGGTTTACTGAATTTACTTAAGGACTCTAGAAGAGTTTTTAACCGATCTATTTCTGAGAGCATGTCATCGTAGGCAGACTTGTCCCCATTGGCTCCTGCATGTCTATGAATAGACTCTATTCGCCTCACAATGCTTTGCACCTCAAAACTAAGTGCGGAGGCCGCTTTACCAAGAGCAGTGCCTCTCTCGTTTTTAACGAGTTTGCGTTGCTGTTTCCGTTGCCGATCAGATAACCAACCGATGAGCAAGCCCACAAAAAGATAAAGGGCAATTTGGGTAAAAACAATTAAATGGCTGCTATGTTGGTGGTCACCAAACAGCATCGGAATGCCATATAACAAACTGATTACAAGGACGGTTATCGATGCGGTTTGCAATCCGAACCAGAAGCTTGCAAGTATGAGAGGGATGAAAAAAAGTTGCTGATGCAGAATGTGGAATCCCATTTCTGACCCCGCATAGGTTATATGTACTATAGAAATTAATCCAACGAGTAAGGCGAGTATAACTGTTTTTAAGACCATTTCGTCCTCCAGGTATATAATCTGCCGATTGTCTTATCTCTCTAACATGTAACAAAGCATATTGATGTTTGTAGTACCGTTGTATTATTATAACGTCCTACTCTATATACGAATAAAAGATACTGACCCCTCATTATTCTTTAAACGAGGTTTGATGAGGAAAGAGACTTTCTGGACTATTCTTGTTTGATTATATTGCACGAATTCGTAGCAAGGGAATTTGCACAAAAGGTCTTCAAGACTGATATTTCTTATTGCACAACACAATTCTACGCAGTCGTAGGATCTAAAATCCTATTTTTCTTACGGGACAATAGAACGGACAATGTTGATGAATATGCAAAAGCTAGGGGATTCGTTTGTTACCTTACGGCAGAAAAGTCTCGATTCAAAATCAGTAAGTTTATACGAACAAGCAAATTGAGACAGCTGTACTGTCAGGTATTTAGAATTATTAGTTTGCGCGAATTACTTCATGACTTACTCAAGCGCTTTGATAAAATTGATTACATTCCAAATATCGTTTTCATCAATATCTTTTTTGAAAGTAGGCATTTCACCTTTTCCTTCCTGTATTTTCCAGAAGAAATCACCATCCGAATGGGTAGCTAATCTTTGCACTAGATTGGGAGTATTTATCTCTAGATTAGTTTTTTCTGTACTTAACCCTTTGGCCTTTTCACCGTGACATGCTGCACAATTCTCTAGAAATACAATTTCTCCTCTGGATGTTGAGGCACTATCCTGGGTAATAGGGTTGATCATTTTGCTAAATTCTTTTGGAGCCATCCAGCCATGGGCCACTGCGATTGAGCAGGTTAAAAATAATATAGATATTATCAATAAAGTCGAATGTCTAAATTGAATACTCATACTTTTCTCCCATTATAAGTTAGAAAGGTCAGCCTTCTGAAACTCATTATATCTAGACCGCAGATGTTTAAATCTTGAGCAAAATTTACTAACAAAAAAACATTTCAGATAATTAAAATGTTGTGTCTATCATATCATTTTTATTCCGTAGAAGATAGTAGCTGAAGGTCATCCGAGCACTGACACGTTATTTGACCTTTGTTACGTTAGAAAGGTTTTTTTTCTTAAAAGAGTCCATCAATGAAAATTTCACGGTTAAGGAGGCCAGGTAGAACCTCTGAAAAACGTCGAGTTACTCCAGGTTTAGATTCCTACCGTAAATCTGGAAGGATACGAGGCGCGGAACCGATTCCTGCAAAATCACCCAGTAAGAGGGTAACACTGGTCAAAACTACACTTTTCCACAGTAAAGTTCCAAAAGCCATAATATGTTTTTTTAGTATATATTATAGTAGGATACATGTATTTTAATGGCCGGAGGCAAAACAGGCCAGCCGGTCCCTCTCAGGAATCGGTTCCTCGTTCCAATAAGCATTGATTGTCGTTTTCCGGTGGTGTCCCTATCTAATTGAACACTCAAACAATAAGTCATCTTTAAATTTTTATATTGCGGTATATTGTAGGAATTGGTTCCGTACCTCGATAAGGTTTGATATATCAAGTATATCGCCAACACGCCGATCTATATTTCGAATTTTCCCATTATTTGTGCTATATTCCAGTAATGGAAATTAATTCAGCCTGACACAATAAAAGAACATGATGTTAGAGCTCTACACAAGCGTCCATAAACACTTACTGAAGAATCTCGCCTTTGCCGGAATCGTCATTTGTCTTTTTACCGGCATGACGGTCGCCTTTGTAGAATTTCAACGAATTGATAGTTATGTAGCCGGCATCGCGATCAAGGAATCGCAAAAATTAGCAGATCTATATATCGATTACAATACCAATCCAACTCAGACCTCTCTTGCCAGATTGCAACAGGCTATTCGCAACTCTCTCGACCACGATCTTTTTATCTCGATTGAATTTCTCGATCAAAACATTCTTAAGATTGTCAGTGAAACCCTACAGTTCTCAGTGCATCAATCCGGTACCTTAATAAATGAATTCAAACCCTTTAAGATGACAGGTGAAGTTGAGCATCAGATCATAATGGATGAAGGCCAGATTTATATCAGGATTATGGTACCTATCCACGACAGAACCCAACTAGATGTTGTCGGTCATTTTCAGGGGATATACCATTTGCACGATGATAAGTTGATAACAATTAAGCGACAAGGCTATTACGCCATTATGATGGCCTTGCTTGTGGTGATTTTTACGACAGTGTTCATCTACCCTGTCGTGTATAAGCTTTATAAAAAACTTATTATACGATCCAGTGAGGTTGTTACAGCAAATACCGATATCCTAAAATCATTGGGTAGTGCTATTGCGCAACGGGACAGCGACACCAGTGCACATAATTACAGAGTGACATATAATTCGGTAAAACTTGCAGAAAAACTGGGTAAAAAACCTTCCCTTATCAGATCTTTAATCAAAGGTGCATTTCTGCATGATGTCGGCAAAATAGGAATAAGTGATTCCATCTTGCTTAAACCTGACCAACTCACACCTGAAGAGTTTGAGATAATGAAAAAACACGTCGTTATTGGGGCTGATATTATACTCAACATCAACTGGCTCCAAGATGCGTTAGAAATTATTTCGTTCCACCATGAACGATACGACGGCACTGGATATCTCTCCGGTTTAAAAGAAAAGAAAATACCAGAGGTTGCGAGAATATTTGCTATTGCAGATGTTTTTGACGCTCTCCTCACACACCGCCCCTATAAAGAACCTTTCACATTTGCAAAGACAATGAGCATACTTAAAGCAGGCTCCGGCACTCATTTTGATCCGTTATTTTTAAAAGCTTTTGAACAAATAGCGCCGACTCTTTATGCTGATATATATGTTGGAGAAAACGAAGAACGACAAAATGACCAGCTGAATCAGGTGATGAAAAAATATTTTACTCTTGATTTGTAAGTACCTGGAAGGAGCAAGAGGACAGCCTACAGTGCGCCACCTTGGCCCCTGGTGTGGAATATCTGTTTGGGATATCGTGCAGAGGTGCCAACTGTCCTTTGGACAAAAAAGACCTTTTGACGAAGAATGAGTGTGCTTAAACAAACGATACAAAAGTTCCATAGTCATTCACGCAACGTCCCTCCGCTGGGATTGGAACAATACTCTAGGCTTTTCTGTCTGATTTCGGCAGGGCTGAACTAACATAATCTTGTATGTTTTCCTCCTGGCTCTCTCGAGGAATTTTCATTTGGAAAATTGCACCACCTTTTTCGTTTGGTGTGTAAACAAGATCGCCTCCAAGATCGCGTAAAGCTTTTCTACCAGAGGACAGAGAAAGACCGTAGCCATCAGGTTTTGTAGTAAAAAAAACACCGAATAACTTTGCTTCATTTTCTTTTGCGACTCCAGGGCCAGAGTCGGCAACTTCAAATATGCAAAAGTCTCCTCCACGTTTCGATCGTAAAACGATGGACTGGCCTTTCTCTGAGAAATCAATAGCGTTCTCGATTAAAGAGTCAATGACCCTGGGAATAGACTCAGTCGTGACCATTGATGGGCATCCTTCCTGATCAAGATCAACGACTATTTTTACTCTTTTCGATGTAGCACTCCGTCGATAAATCGGAAGCCTTTGTAGTAATAACTCATTTAGATCATGGGACAACGTCAAATCACCTAATGGTTTACTGAATTGCCTTAAGCCCTCAAGAAGTCTTTTCAATCGATTGATTTCAATGAGCATGTCATCATTAACCGAAGGGCTTTCACTCCTCTTCTTTGATTTCTGATATATACCATCTATTCGCCTGACAATATCTTGAACCTCAAAGCTGAGTGCAGAGGCTGCTTTACCAAGCGCCGTGATTCTCTCATTTCGAAACAACTTACTCTGTTGTTTTCTCTCTCTGTCTGATAACCAACCGATTAACATCGCAACGATAAAATACAGACAAATTTGTGTCAAAACAATCAAGTGGCCACTTGATTCATGATTGCGAAACACCATGGGGAGCCCATACAGTAGACTTATGACTGTGGCGAACGTGAGCCCCGTTCGTATACCAAACCAAAAACTGGCTAGAATAAGAGGGATGAAAAACAATTGCTGATGCACTACATGAAATCCTTGATCTGAACCATGATACATAATATGCACCGCTGAAATGGAACTAATAAGTACAATGAGTATTACCGATTTGATTATCATGCCACCCCCCTTATCATTGAATTGTTTATCATCCTTATTACTCAACACGCACTATGTATACCAGTTGGCCATCGCGGGTATAATAGACTGATTACACGTAGTATTTACAGAATAAGGACAATATCCTTACAGTTTTTCTAAAGATAAATGTAAAATAATTGGACAGTACGTATTTTTGGATGCCCCCAAACAGACTCTGTTCATTGTTCGTAGTGTTTGTCTCCATTAAACTTATCAAGATCAAATTTATAGTCGAACGTATTAGACAAGGATGAGGTCTCACGAGGATACCTTCATGTCGATTTCCAACAGTTCCTGTTCAACAGTCCACTTGAAGAGCTCGAAGAGAATTGGGGCGGAATAGAGTCTGGACAAAAAACAACGCTTAACCCAGCTCATCAGTAGTTGTAGTTTTTATTTTCAACTTCAGAGATATTTCAGCGAGACCACAGTAAAACACAGGGACAATGAAAATAGTTAGAATGGCAAGCATCATGCCACCGAATGTCGGTATTGCCATGGGCACCATTACATCCGACCCTCTACCTGTGGAGGTCAACACTGGTAAAAGCGCCAGGATAGTCGTGGCACTTGTCATCATCGCTGGGCGTACACGCCTGTCACCTGCTTCCACTGTGGCAGCCCGGATAGCTGCAACAGTATTGGGTGACTTTTCTTTAAATACCTGTTGCAGATAGGTGCAGACAATCACGCCATTATCTGTAGCAATCCCAAAAAGGGCAAGAAAGCCTACCCAGACCGCGACACTCAAGTTTATAGTCCCCATTTGGAATAACGCACGCAGGTTGTGGCCCAATATCTCAAAATTAAGAAACCACGGCTGGCCGTAAAGCCAGATCATGATGAAGCCGCCGGACCACGCGAAGAGAATTCCAGAAAAGACCAGCATTGTGGTTGAATTCTTTTTGAACTGAAAATAGAGAATAAGCCAAATAGCAAACAGAGCAATAGGCAGCACAATACGTAACTTCTTCTCAGCACGCACCTGGTTTTCATAGCTGCCTGTAAAGGTATAGTTGACTCCCGCTGGAATGGAAAGCTCTCCGGTGCGTATTTTATCCTGAAGAAAATCCTGTGCCTGCTCCACTACTTCCACTTCGGCATACCCTACTTTTTTGTCAAAAATCACATAGCCGACCAGAAACGTATCTTCGCTTTTGATGACCTGCGGGCCCCGAACATAGTTGATAGAAGCTATCTCGCGTAGCGGTATCTGGGTTCCGTCAGGAGCAGCTACCAGAATGGTGGAGATAGATTCAATAGTATCTCTTAATTCCCTCATATAACGCACTCGAATAGAGTAACGTTCCCGCCCCTCGACTGTTTGGGTAATCGGTTTGCCGCCGATGGCGACTTCAATCACATCCTGAACCATCTTTACCTTTATTCCGTAACGGGCAATGGCCTCACGATTGATATCCACCTCAAGGTACGGTTTGCCGACAATGCGGTCTGCCAGGACAGCTTCAGCCTTGATAGAGGGAACCTGTTTCAAAAAGCCCTCGATGTCCAGTGCTGTCTTTTCGATCGTCTCCAGATCAGGCCCATACACCTTCAATCCCATGGGAGCACGCATACCGCTTTGCAGCATCACTATCCGAGCTGCAATCGGCTGCAGTTTAGGTGCTGATGTGGTCCCCGGGATCGAGGCAGCCTCAACTATCAAATCCCAGATATCGTCCGGGCTTTTAATTTCATCTCGCCATTGTCGAAAAGGCCGCCCCTTTTTGTTCGGGATCAAGTTATCACTATCATCACGGAGAAAAGCATCCTCCTTTTCATTGTAGGCAAATGTCAGGATACGCCCATCATTGTCAGTCTTAAATTCCGATGCATAGGTGACAATAGTTTCTATCATCGAAATAGGAGCAGGATCGAGCGGACTTTCCACCCGCCCAAGTTTACCTACTGCCAGTTCAACTTCCGGGATCGCATTAATGGCCATGTCCTGCTTACGTAACACATCCATTACCTCGCCGATCGAGGCATGGGGCATGGTCGTCGGCATCAGGAGATACGATCCTTCATCCAGAGCAGGCATGAACTCCTTGCCAAGGCCAGGGACGTTATGGGCCAAGGATAGGTAAGGACGGGAGTTCTTCACCATTTCCGGCATCCACCCCAACACCTTGTCTGCACCAAGCCAGACTGTAAAACCAAAAATTACGATAACACCACTGAAGAGGAGAAAAACTGTCTTGAAGCGTAAAATAGCAGCCAGGATCTTTGCATAAAAATGGATAAAGAAATAAATAAATGTCAGCAGCCCACCCACTGTAAGGAGTACGAAAATTATATTGTGGGATTGCTGTTCCGGCCCAAGTGGCTTCCAGTCCGCAGCCAGCCATATGGCAACCAGCACTGCAACAATGATATTAAAAAGAAACAGACTGACACGGCGTACCCCGGATGGGAGTTGTTGATTAGCTAAGTTGAAGGCGGCAGCAATGATCATCAGTACGCCAAGCCACCATGGAAACCATGAAATGAAAACCATTCCGGTAAGACCGAACAGAGCGATAGTTCCCCAAAGACCTATTTTTGACCATCGTGCTTTGTGTGTACCGGCAATGAGCCAGTGAGCGAGTGGCGGGAGAATGGTTAAGGCAACGACGATCGAGCCAATAAGGGCAAAGGTCTTTGTATACGCCAGCGGACGAAATAGTTTCCCTTCCGCTGCTTCCATGGTGAAGACAGGGAGAAAGCTAACAACCGTAGTCAGCACTGCTGTAACAACGGCACTTGCCACTTCTGTACAAGCCCGGTACACCACCTCCAGTCGATTCTCTTTTGGCGCGGCATCGTCAAGATGCTTGAGGATGTTTTCGGTGAGCACGACGCCCATATCCACAATCGTACCAATGGCGATAGCTATCCCAGACAAGGCTACAACATTGGCATCGACCTTGAAAAGTCGCATGCCGATAAAGGCAAAGAGTACCGCTAGGGGAAGAACGCCGGAAATCAAGGTGGCGCTACGCAAATGGAGCATCATCACAACAACAACGATAATCGTCACTAAAATTTGCTGGCGAACGGCATCTTCTAAGGTGCCCAAAGTTTCGTATATCAGACCGGTACGATCGTAAAATGGTACAATCTTAACCTGGCTGATGGTGCCATCCTCCAATGTTTTTTTGGGCAGGCCAGGCGATATTTTTTCAATTTTTTCTTTCAGCCGCTTGATAACCGCAAGCGGATTTTCACCATAACGGGTGACGACAACCCCACCTACAGCCTCTGCTCCTGCCTTATCAAGCGCGCCACGTCGCAGAGCCGGCCCATAGGCAACCTGAGCAATTTGATCAAGGGTTACCGGAATGTTGTTGCGCTGGGTGATAACAGTCTGTCGCAGGTCATCCAGACTTTCAATGAATCCAAGACCGCGGATAACATACTCAACACGATTGACCTCAACCGTACGGGCACCGACATCAAGGTTGCTCGCACGTACAGCATTAAACACCTCGTGTAATGCAATATCATACGTCCGCAGGGCATCAGGATCTACGTCAACCTGGTATTCCTTCACAAACCCGCCAATGGATGCCACCTCTGCCACCCCATCGACGCCTTGCAAACCATAACGAACATACCAGTCCTGGGTGCTACGCAATTCATCCAGGTCCCACCCACCGCTTGGCTTGCCACTGCTGTCCATACCTTCCAAGGTATACCAGAAAATCTGGCCAAGAGCGGTGGCGTCCGGTCCTAATTGTGGTGTAACCCCCTGTGGCAAGGTCCCGGATGGCAAACTGTTGAGCTTTTCAAGAATTCGACTACGAGTCCAGTAGAACTCGACGTCTTCTTTGAAGATGATATAGATGGACGAAAAACCAAACATGGAGTAGCTGCGAATGGTTTTTACCTGCGGAAGGCCAAGCAGAGCGGTTGTTAAGGGATAGGTTATTTGGTCTTCAATGTCCTGGGGTGAACGCCCCATCCACTTGGTAAAAACGATTTGCTGATTTTCACCGATATCCGGGATAGCATCGACCGGTACCGGGTCGCGTGGGAATGTTTCAAACTCCCAGTCAAAGGGGGCGACCATGATACCCCAGAGAATGAGCACAACAGTAAAAAGTACCACAACAAGCTTATTCTCCAGGCAAAAACGGATGAGCTTGTTAATCGGATTGGATGATTGCTCAGTGATCATGCTCGTCGTGTCCATTTTGATTTGGAATCAGCCGTTCTTTAACGTCCCCGCAAGTCAGCATAGCAGCTCCAAAATAGGGGTTTTGGAGTGGTTCGGACATCTGAAGCCAGTCCGCCCCGCGATCACCAAATGCCATTGGGCAATGCATAATCAGTATTTCGCTGGTAAATGATGCTGGGCTGGCTTTCACGGCCGCAATTAAGGCATTGGAAAGCGTTTCAAAATGGGGCCGCCGTACGTCGTCCAGCGATTCTGCAGCAACCATGGAGTGGAGCAGCTCAGGGAGTTTTCCTGCATGACCGGTGATTGCCATCATTGTCTTGAGGCTCACCTTGGCAGCATCAAGATCATCTGCAGCCAGGGCCGCCTGGAGCGCAAGGTAAGGTGTGATCAGCTGGGTGGCAAGATCTCCGGAAACGTCAAGCATCGAATTTCCTTCACGCTGGGTGTGATTCGTAGTAGCAGTAGCGGTTGAATCGCCATGATCATGTACCGAGGCAGGCCCACCCCCTTGGGGATTCATCATACTTGGCTTGGCCTGAATTTGGAGAGCACTGTCAATCTTGAAGGCACCATTACTTACCACCCGTTCGCCTTCACCCAGACCACTCTTGACTATAAAAAAATTACCTGCCCGTGGGCCCAGTACAACTTCTCGTCCTTCATACGTGGGGCGCTCGATATCTTTTTTTTCCACATAGACAACAGCTCGTTTTCCGGTACGCAGCACTGCGGAATCAGGGATAATTAAAGGTTTAGAAACATCTATATTTTCCACGTAACCCAACTCCTCAGCCGGGACAAGGGCCATGCCGCAAACATCACACTTGCCGGGTCCATCCTTAATAACCTCAGGATGCATGGGGCTTATCCATTTACCGGCAAATTCAGGGGCAAAAACCTGTCCTTCTTCTGCCATTTTAACGGCAACATCGCCGCGGGCAAACATCCCCGGTTTGAGTCGTCCGTCCAGATTGGGAACATTAACCCGAATAGAAACCGTCCGTGTTTTCCTGTCTACCTCAGGCTCAATGAACGCAATCCGACCTTGAAAGTGTTCACCTGGAAATGCTTCCACCGTAAATGCGACCTCCTGTCCATAGCGGAGCCAGGTGATATCAGATTCATAGGCATCAAGGTTGAGCCACAGTTCGGTGAGATCGACAATACGGAAAAAGGGGCTGCCTATTTTAAGATAATCCCCCTCGTTTACATTTTTAGATACAACGACCCCACCTATTGGTGCACGCAACACAAAGTGGTCAAGGGCTTTTCCTTTTTTAATGATACTGTCAATTTGGTACGGTAACAGGTCCCAAAGACGAAGTTTTCCACGGGCAGCACGCGTTATTGAACTTGATGGGTCCCGTTTATAGGCAGTCAAGAGTTCCCGTTGAGCTGTAAGGAGTTCGGGACTATAGACTTTGGCCAGATGTTCGCCTGTTTTTACCTTTACACCGATAAAATTGACATATAACTCATCAATCCGAGCAGGAAACCTGGCTGTAAGAGACTTCACCCGAGTTTCGTCATAGGCCAGTTTTCCTACCAAACGGACCAGCATCTCAGGAAACTCGCGGACCACAAGAGTAGTCTGGATATCTGCAAGTGCTCGTGAACTCTCGCTCATGCTCATCGTTCGGGGAGATTCGTCATCGCTGGTATCTTTTTTAAGTGGGATCAAGGTCATGCCGCAGATCGGACAGTTCCCAGGCTCTGGTTGCTGTATCTGTGGATGCATGGAGCAGGTCCAGATGGTTGGATCCTGCTCTTCACTTTCTCCGCTCGAAGCAAGCTGGATGTAGTTGTCGCTATTCGGTTCAGGTGTCGAAGGCAGGAAATAGCGCCCTACGCTTAAACCAGCAAAGAACAGGGCACCACAGAGTATAATTACACCTATTCTATTCATTTTGTTTCTCCGTACTCACGGGGCCTTGTATCGGTTGATTGGCCAGGGTCTGGATGATGACCCTCTGCTTCCACGCATCAGCAGCCGCCCGCCAGGCGAGCAGTTGTAAATCAAGCAAAGATCGTTCACTGTCGATAACTTCCAGGATGCCGGTTAGTCCGCTTTCATAACTGGTCCGGCTGTTTTCAACGGCCTGTTCAGCCAATCCCAGCAGCTCATCGCCATAGAGGTTTATACGTCGATTGGCATCATCTAAAAGAGCCAGGCTGGAACGCATTTCCGCTTCTAAGGCATTCACACGGTTTGTATATGCATGCATAACCGCACGTTTACTGGCCAGTACTTCGGCTCGGGCAGAGTCATTCTTTTCAAACCAAAGGGGGATATTCATGGATGCTGTTACTCCCCAAGGGTCATTACCCGCATCAGGTGTATTGGGATTGACTTCGGGATCACCGATCTGGATGTAATTTATGCCAAAGGTAAAGTCTGGATAGCTCGCCAGTCTCGCGATCTCCTGGCGCGCTTCAGCACTATGGATTTTACGCTCAATCATTTGCAGCTCTGGGTTATTGAGCGTAATCGCATCAAGTAATGGCTGTGCTTCCAAAGATATAACCTCAGGAGTGTCCAATTGGGGCAATGGCAATACCGTGCCGCCAGTCACCGCAAGCAACTCGCTTAAGCGGGCTGACTGAGCAATTCTTTTCTGTTGTAATGATGCCACTTTGTCGGCGATCTTGCCCACTTCAACCTTGAGCCGCAGCAGGGGGTTGATAGCACCACCACCTCTTACTTTTTCCTCAATAATAGGCTCCAGTTCTCCTAACCAGTCAAGATTCTCGCTGGTTAAGGTGATTGCTTTGCCGGTAAATGCGTAATTGAAATAGCTTGTTGCCACCTTTCTAGCCAATAACAATTGCCTGCTTTGGAAGGCATACCACAGTGCTTCAGCCTCTGCTGTGGCGACATTCTCTTTACTGCTTAACTTCCCGAACCAGGGGAAACGCTGGCTCAACATAAAGATGTTTTCCTGGGGGCCGGTCCGCGTCTGTACGGACTCAACAAAAGAGGTGACTTGCAACATCGGATCCGGCAATGCCGACACCTGCGGTGCACGTTGCATGGCCGCCTCGTATCGTGCTTTAAACGCCTTTAAATCAGGATTTGCTGCTTGAGCCTGCCGGAGATAATCTTCCAGTGTGGTTGCCCCCCAAATAGTCTCCTGGGCCATGGTATTTCCCAGCATAATCAAAGAGAACAGTACGCAACAAAGGGCACTCGTTACAACACGTTTACCGTTCAGTCTACTCATAGTATCCTCATGGATGTTTACTGTGAAGTTTCTGACGCAAGATTGGTGTTTATTCTCTAAAAATTAATTGCAAAATCTATCTATACAAGAGGGCGATGGTTTTTTAGCGCCTTTTCCGTACATGCGAAAATGGAAAAACAGACTGAAGAGCTGAATGTAATACTAAATAAGACCGCTGGACAATTTGGAATAATACAATACCAGAGCGGTATTTTTTGTAGTGTTGTTGATGTTTGCAGCAATGAAAGGAATGGATCAGAGCTGTCATGACATGTCCGGAAAGCAAATGGATCATTTGGCTATGACGCATGACGGTGGTACCTAGTCTGAAAAGCCATAGTACCATCTAGCCTGAAGTTCCTGAGCCAGAGAGTACCATTGTTAAGTGATTCTAGAGAGTTAAAAAAAAATGTAATGTCATACTCCTGTCTACACTATCTATCTGGAATCATTAACATCATAAAAACGGTTCTTCAGGATTGAGCGTACTTGAGGTGAAAAAAGAGTAGAAAAAGGAATGGACATGTAGTCCTTATCATAGCGACCAAGCAAACGATAAGGAGGGTTCTACATGTCCACGAGTTTACTTTACCATGGATTCGGCATCACCGGGTATGATTACAGAAGTACAATCTATCGTGAAGGAAATATAACCTTCACGATATCGAGAAAAGAGTTCAATCTGCAATGCCCAGTATGCAAAAGCAAAAAAGTCATAAAACATGGGGCATTACCCC
>JBLHNU010000100.1:0-14266 GCA_047622095.1 Desulforhopalus sp. | reverse complement strand
TTAAAGGGAGGGAAGGAGAAGGTTGAAAATGCTTAAAGCGATGAAATCAGCTGATAATGAGCCTTACATTTCTTCGCCTCGTCCACAATCCTGTTGTAGTGGGCAGTAACGAGAAGTACGCTTAATCTGGAAGAACCACAAATAGTAAATTTTCAAAAAACGAGAATTGAGTGTATGATATCTGCTGTTTCGGTGCTCGTGTTGGTGTTACTCAACGTCTTGAGCCTAAAGCCGTTTTTCTTGAAATGATTTGCAGAGTCCTTGACTTAGTTTTTATTCTTGGGCCACTGTACCAGTACAGACGATATCACCTGATATTTAACAGGAAAAAATATGAGTAAAATTAAAGTCAAAAATCCTATCGTTGAGCTTGATGGCGATGAAATGACTCGTATCATTTGGAAATTTATCAAAGAAAAACTCATTCTTCCATATCTTGACGTGGATTTGAAATATTATGATTTAGGCATTGAAAAGCGAAATGAGACTGGTGACCAGATCACAATTGACGCTGCTAATACAATTAAGAAATATGGAGTAGGTGTTAAGTGTGCGACCATTACCCCAGATAAAGCACGAGTAAAAGAGTTTAAGCTTAAAGAGATGTGGAAGTCACCAAATGGTACCATTAGAGATATTATTGGTGGAACTGTTTTTAGACAGCCAATAATCTGTAGTAACATCCCACGTCTTGTTCCTGGTTGGAAGCAACCAATTGTAATTGGTCGTCACGCTTTTGGTGATCAGTATAAGGCAACAGATTTTCTTGTCCCTGAGGCTGGAAAACTGACAATGACATTTACCCCTGCATCAGGCGGCGACCCCGTCAATTATGAGGTGTTTGACTTCCCCAGTAGTGGATGCGCCATGGGCATGTATAATCTCGATGATTCAATTCGTGGTTTTGCACGGTCCTGTATGAATTATGGGTTGGATCTTGGTTGGCCTGTGTATCTTTCCACTAAAAACACTATTCTAAAAAAATATGATGGTCGTTTTAAGGATATTTTTGAAGATGTGTTCGAAAACGAATTCAAAGATCAGTTTAAACAGGCTGGGATTACCTACGAGCATCGTTTAATTGATGACATGGTTGCCGCTGCGATGAAATGGGAAGGTGGATTTCTCTGGGCCTGTAAAAATTATGACGGTGATGTTCAGTCTGATACTGTGGCCCAAGGGTTTGGATCGCTTGGTCTTATGACATCTGTTCTTATGACTGAAGATGGAAAAACCATAGAGGCTGAAGCTGCTCACGGAACTGTGACCCGTCACTTTCGCGAACACCAAAAGGGCAATGCGACTTCAACGAATCCTATTGCCTCTATTTTTGCATGGACAAGAGGGCTTGCATATCGCGGAAAGTTTGATGAAACGCCAGGTGTTGTGAGGTTTGCTGAAACCCTCGAGCAGGTCTGTGTCGAAACGGTTGAATCAGGTTTTATGACAAAAGATCTTGCTCAACTTGTTAAAGGTGATCAAGCCTTTCTCACAACAGAAGAATTTCTTGCCAAGTTGGACGAAAATCTTCAAGTTAAGATGGCTCAGTAATACATTTATCTCCACTCAATTGTCTTGCTTCATACACCTACTATGTTGCCGGGATAATTGATTTTTGTTTAAGCCCTTCCTCTCCGCTGTATCTTATCTGTTTTCTTCATGACACTCCATAGTCATTTTCAGCATCTTAATATTCAAGTATTTACTGTAACAGTGATTGCTGTTTGTGGGGTACAATTAAACATTTGGGGTAAAAGGTCCATAAGATACACGAATATCCCTGTACTAATAACAAGTTGCGTTGTTTTTTCACTTCCAGAAAACAAGCTGGAAAATTAGGTCAAAAACTGGAAGTTAAATATTTACTGTAAGTCTTGTGGTGTCTGACATTAGATAAAATCCTATGAAGGATTTCGCCCAAATGTTTAATTACACCCAAGATATGGGAAACGAGGTGGTCGCATTTCAGGATGCGTCAACAGCTGTGGAATTATTTAAAAAAAATCCTCAAAATATAGCAACAAAGCGTTTAATCAGAGTATCAGCGATCTTGGTGGTGATGCGCTACTGATGAAACCTGTGGAACGAGATAAATTGATAGAGACTATAAATTCTGTTCTCTCATAAAGAACGTTGAAGATTTCTGTTACTGCTTGTTCTCATCTTTTGCCCCAGTAGCGAGTTGCCCGCAGGCAGCAGAGATATCATCACCCCGACTACTTCTGATAAAGACAGTATAGTGGGCATCCAGTAGAATTTGTTGAAAGGCAAAAATTCTTTTTTTATCAGCACTCTTATACGGTAAATCTGGACACTCATTGTAGGAGAGCAGATTTATCTTACATGGTATATCTTTGAGCTTTGTCACCAGCATTCGGGCGTCCATGTCCGAGTCATTAATCCCTTTTAGTAGCGTATATTCAAACATAATACGCTTTCGTTTCCTTAGCGGATAATCCCTGCATGCCTGGAGCAATTCCTCAATATTATACCTCTTGTTGACAGGCATAATACTGCTGCGAACCTTGTCCGTAATTGCATGGAGAGAAATCGCAAGGTTAACATTAGTATTCTCTCCTAACTCTCTAAGTTTTGGGACAATACCGCAGGTGGAGACAGTGATTTTTCTCGCCGCAACATCTAAGCCTTTGTTATAGGTTAAGACGGAGAGAGAGTCGAGAACATTTGGAAGATTATTGAGTGGTTCTCCCATCCCCATATAAACAACGTTGGTGACGTGCTTTGGTCCTATGAGTTCGTCTTCAGGTTGATCGAGCAGGTAATCTCTAACCGCACAGACTTGATTGACTATTTCTGCCACTGAAAGATTACGAATAAAGCCCATGGTGCCAGTAAGGCAGAAAGTACAACCCATGGCGCAACCCACTTGGGAGGAAATACACAGGGTGTTTCTGTCCGGCTCCGGAATTAAAACCGACTCGAGAATATGTCCATCAAAGAGACGAAAACCAAACTTAACACAACCATCACTGGCTTTTTCCATAATTGGATCAGAAAACGATGATATGTAGGTGTGTTCTTCAAGGTGTGACCTGAATACTTTCGCAAGATCAGTCATTTGGTCAAAACTGTTAATGCCAGGTCTATAGAGCCAACCCATTATCTGTTTTGCTCTAAAACGTGGTTGGCCTATACCCTCGATATATTCTACGAGTGTTTCCTCTGTATAATTCTTTAAATCAATTTTTTCACTCATAGCTATAGTGCACGTCTGTGTTCTGGGGTGGTTGTGATGGAACCCTCAATGGCCTTTGATATTTGGCTTAAGAGGAACTGGTGGTCTTTAGGAAGTCGTCCTGCTAAAGGCAAGTAGCTCGATGCATGGTTTGCGTGAAACTGACAACGAACACCATTTAGGTTTTCAACAAGATGGTATAATTCTTTTAGTATATCTACAGGAGAAAGCAGTTTAAACGTCCCACTTTTAACGTTTTGAGCGAGAGGTGTATTCTCTAAGATCATTAATGTAAGCACTGCAATCTGATTTGGCTGCATGCTGTTAAGTGTTCGTGCGGTATCAAGAGAATGTTGCATTGAATATTCTTTTCCTCCAAGGCCTAGGAGAGCGGTTACTGAAAGAAACAGACCCGCATCTTTAACGGCTTGTGCTGCTGTTATCATACCCTTTGATGTGTCATTTTTTCGGATATTTTGTAAAACAATATCGCAGCCGCTTTCAAGGCCCATGTATACGCGATCCAGACCTAAAGCTTTTAATTCCTGCAACTGAGAAAGAGTCTTACTGCGTACTGCTTTTGCACTGCCGTAAAGGCTGATTTTATTAACCCAGGGGAGTGTCTTCCTGACCTCTGATAAGAGAGCGATAAGTCTTTTTTGGGATAGTATAAGTACATCCCCATCTGCAAGAAATAACCGTTTTTGTTTCCTGCAGTGGTCTTTTGCAAATTGTAGATCTTCTTTTACTACTGAAAGATCTTTAATAGTAAAAGGTTGATCTTTGTATGCACCACAAAAAGTACATTTATTGTGGGAACATCCGGTCGTTACCTGAAGGATGATTGAATTCGCCTCACTGGGCGGCCGGATGACGTTACCTATGTAGTGCATATCGCTGCTGCTTAAGCTGGGTTCGCAGTTTCAAATTCTTTCATGAATGCTACCAACTTCACAACACCTTCTTTTGGAAATGCATTGTAGATAGAAGCACGACAACCACCAATGGAACGATGACCTTTTAAGCCATTGAGCCCAATTTTACCAGCTTCTCCAATAAATTTTGCTTCAAGCTCTGCTGTAGGGAGGTTAAAAGAGATATTCATAAGAGAGCGGGAGTCTTTTTCCGCATGGCCTCTGTAATATTCGCCGCTATCTATTGCATCGTATAAAAGCTGAGCTTTCTCCTTGTTCATCTTTTCAATAGCTGTAACTCCACCTAATTTTTTCAGCCATTTGAGAACTTCGCCTACTATATATATAGGAAAGCAAGGAGGAGTGTTGAACATTGAGTCTTTCTCGGCGTGGGTGGCATAGGTGAGCATAGTTGGTGTTCCGGCAGGAGTCGACTTAAGAAGATCTTCTCTGACGATAACAATAGTGACACCAGCAGGGCCTAGATTTTTTTGAGCTCCAGCGAATATAACCCCGTACTTACTTACATCTATGGGCCTAGACATCATATCTGAACTCATATCACACACCAGCATTTTGTCGCTTACTGGAGCAGATGGGAATTGAGTTCCGTAAATAGTATTGTTAGAAACATAGTAGAGATATTCAGAATCGTTTGCCACCTGGTACTCATCATCTGTTGGCACACGGTTAAAGGTGACGTCTTCGCTTGAATACGGTACATCAATATCGCCAAACAGCTTTGCTTCTTTTATAGATTTTTTAGCCCAGGTTCCAGTGTTAAGGTAGGTGGCTTTTTTACCATCACCTAAAAGATTCATTGGGACCATGAAAAATTGAGAAGAAGCACCACCCTGTAAGAAAAGCACTTTATAGTTTGTAGGTATCTCAAGCAATTCTCTTAAAAGTGACTCTGCCTCACTGGCCACGGCCATGAATTCTTTGGAGCGATGACTGATCTCAATCAGGCCCATTCCTGTAGATTGGAAATTCACTACGTCTTTGCCAGCTTGTTCAAGTACTTCTAGAGGAAGAGTTGCAGGTCCTGCACTAAAATTGTAAATTCGATCAGTCATTATTCTGTCTCCTTATTGGGTGAAAGCTGTATAAAAATTTATAAAAAAGAAATTATTTTGATGAAATCTGACGCAAGGCCTCATATAAGACGATTCCAGCGGTCATGGCAAGATTAAGACTACGAATATTTGGGTTTGGCATTGGTAGAGTATAACACCGTTCCTGATATAAACTCAGAGTATCCTTTGGTAATCCCTTGGTTTCTTTACCAAAAATCAGATACGCACCATCTTGAAATTCGGCTTGCGTATAACTGGTTTCAGTTTTTGTTGTAAAGAAATAGAGGTTTATCTCTTTTTGTGCTTCAAGAAACAAATCAAAGTTGTCCCAATGTTTAATGTTTACGTGTTTCCAATAATCAAGACCTGCTCTTTTTAAATGTTTATCATCGGTACTAAATCCTAGAGGATGCACAAGATGCAATACTGTGTTAGTGGCACCGCACAATCGTGCTATGGACCCTGTATTTGGGGGGATTTCTGGTTCAACAAGTACTATATTTAATGAATTGTTATTTTCCATGTCGCGTTATATTATTTAGGCTGAAGAAAGAGAAGTATCGTTTATAACCATTGCAATGGTATAAAACAATGCTAAAACATGACTTCCTGAAAGTGTTACAGTTGGAGTCCTGTCTCTCTAGGACAAGCTCCTAGTCGAAATTGTATAAATCATTTCAAATAACTGAGATAAAAATAGAATTGAAAAAAGACATAACACAACACTATGATTTGAGAATTGCACTCATTCTAGTCGTATTTCTAGGTGTTTGTTTTGTTTCCGGTTTCAAAGGACAGGGCGCTTTTGATTCCTTTTCAGCTAAACCTATGTGTCAGCAGATGGAATTTTACCCGTCACATCTTGTTTCTGTTGATTGTGACGTTATAGTAACTGCTCCTGTTGAGGATAGGAGATCACCTGATATGGCTGTCTTCTTCTTTGACCTAATTCCCATTAATCAGGCGAGTTATGAACTTCTGCAAACAGTAAAGGGGGTAGGGCCAAAACTTGCGCAACAAATTATTACATATAGATCAGAAGTCGGACGTTTTGTAAGTCTTGAATCGATAAAAAAACTTACAAGAGTAGGGGAGAAGCGTGCCCAATATCTTGCAACCCAATTTTCTTTTAATTAACTCGTGGAAAACAAAATTCAATTACCCCAGATTTTAGTTCTGATTGGGCCTACAGCTATCGGCAAAACCGCATTATCTCTTAAGCTCGCGCAGCATTTTGATTGCGAAATTATAAGTGTAGATTCCATGCAGGTGTATCGTCAGATGGATATCGGAACGGCTAAAGCATCTATCGCTGAAAGGGCGCTTGTTCCTCACCATCTTATTGATGTTGTGAATCCGGACGAGGCTTATGATGCTGCAAGGTTCGTAGAAGATGCAACGCGCTTAATTGATGAAATTATTAAAAGGGGAAAACTCCCCCTATTAACAGGTGGTACTGGTCTTTATTTAAAATCACTACTCGATGGAATCTTTCCTGAAGCACCTTCTGATAAAGATGTGCGCAACAACCTAAAAGAAAGATTAAAAGAAGAGGGTGCCGATGTTCTACATAAAGAACTGACGCTATGTGACCGAATATCCGCAGATAAAATACATCAAAATGACACACAAAGACTACTGAGGGCACTTGAGGTTTATCACACAACGGGTATCCCATGGTCAACTCATCTGATCAATCAAAATAAAGATAAATCAACGGCTGGATTGCAGGTTGATGCTCTTCAGGTAGGACTGACCTGTAATAGGGAAAAGCTCTACCAGCGTATTAATATGCGTACCGGTTTAATGATAGATAGTGGTTTAGAAGAAGAGGTGTCTGGGCTATTACAAAATGGATTTTCTTCTGAGCTAAAATCCATGGGATCTATTGGTTATCGACATATGGTGGGGTACTTAAATAACGAATACTCAAGGGATGAAATGATTCGTTTATTGGCAAGGGATACGAGAAGATACGCAAAACGTCAATACACCTGGTTTAATAATATAAAAGAAGTGCAATGGGTTGATGTTAAGAAAATTGCGTCTGTGGTTGAAATGGTTGAACAGTGGCGTAGGGATAATTAATTGAAACGCTATGAAACGAGATAACATGGAAACCATACCCGAACTGTGCAGAAGATTACTTAAGGCAAAAGGTCTAGTGGGAGAGCAAGAGATAAATGAATTTCTTTATCCAAAGTTAAAAGATCTTCCAAAACCAGCGCTCATGAAAGGACTTACAGCAGCTGCAATGCTCGTGGCTGACTACGTTGAAAGTGGACATCAGATTGTTGTCTGGGGAGACTATGACGTTGACGGAACGACTTCCACCGGATTGCTTGTAAATTTTTTCAAAGAACTTGGCGTAGAGGTGAAATACCATATTCCTAATAGACTCACTGAAGGATACGGGCTGGGTAGCGATTGGTTTTCAGGTGCAATTAAAAATTTCACAAGCAAAAGATTTCTCCTTATCACAGTGGACTGTGGGATTTCTAATAGCCAAGAAATTGAGGTCGTAAAAAAAATGGGTGGTGATGTAATTGTAACTGATCATCATTCAATTCCTTTATCAGGAATTCCAGATTGTCATGTGTTGAACCCATCACAGGATGATTGTGGGTTTAATGGTGATAAGCTGGCAGGTGTAGGGGTGGCGTTTTATTTAGCGGCTGGAATACGATCAGAGTTATTGCAATCGAAACGCTATGGAAAAAGAGCAACAGCCATCAACCTGAAAAATTATCTGGCGTTTGTTGCGCTAGGGACTGTTGCTGACCTTGTTGAAATTACAAAAACCAATCGAATCCTTATTAAAGCCGGGCTAGAATCCCTATTAGAGACGCCATTTGCTGGACTTTCCGCGTTATTAACATCTTGTGGGCTTTTTGGTGATCAAATCACCTCCGAAGATATAGGATTTCTACTTGGCCCTAAAATAAATGCAGCAGGGCGATTGGGTAGAAGTGATATAGCAATTGAACTGTTTATTTCAGAAAATCCTGAGCTCGCTAAAAAGGGTGCTGAAAAACTAGAAAGACTGAATCTAAAAAGAAAATCGATTTGCGAAGACGATTTCGAGCAGGCGTCCTATAAGTCCTCAAAGACGGTAACAGAAGAGGCATTTTGTTGTATATGTTCAGGTAGATATCATCTTGGGGTAGCTGGTATAGTTGCCTCACGTCTAGTGGAAGAGTTTAAAGTTCCTGCTATTGTTTTTGCAGAAAGCACTGATAAATTTGGACTGCAAACCCTCAAAGGATCGGTGAGATCTGTTGAGGGCATCAGTGTAATCGATGCCTTAAATAGCTGTTCCGAATATATTGTTAAATTTGGGGGTCATGATATGGCTGCAGGTTTGACGGTACTGCCTGAAAATTTCAAGACATTTAGTGAGAGGTGGAGCAAGAGCTTGAAAGTGCAAAGGGATATATCAGAAAACAGACAAAAGTTTATATCTCCAATTGAAACATCTGTCGATGATGTGATGAACCGAGATACGTTAGAGTATTTAAATAAATTTGAACCATTTGGCCCCGGGAATATAGCACCGGTTTTTAAAGATAAACACTCTAGGGTTATCCAGGCTAAGACCGTCGGTAAATCGAATGCTCATTTAAATGTTGTTGTTCGTGGCGAATATTCAAATTACAAAGGGATAGGTTTTAATCTGGGAAACAAAATATCATATGTTCAAGAAAGCCCTGAGCGAACAATTTATTTCGTGCCAACTAAAAATCGATACAGGGGCACAGTCAGTTGGCAGTTACGTATTATTGATATGCAGTAATCCTATTGTTTGAATAAAAATATAAATATACATAAATGAAGTCTAGACACAAAATATATCGATAATAGACTGATATTACAGCAACTAAATAAATATATACATAATATACATTATGCGACATTACCTAGTATTCGATTTTTGTGTTATATGACCGTGTTTTGAATATCTGTAGTTTCTATTCCTTTATAAAAGTGCTATATAGATGGTTTTTCGTGCTTTTATGTGAATAAAATATTTTTCAACTGAACTGCTTATAATGTCCTAGTGACTTATATATAAATTATAAAGTTAATATTATTTGGAGCCTAAATATGTCTCGTGAAATCTATCAGGAGCCGCTTGTTAGTCGTTACACCAGTAGAGAAATGCAGGAACTTTTCTCTGAAAAAACGAAATTCACAAATTGGAGACGCTGTTGGCTCGCTCTTGCTGAAGCTCAATTTGAACTTGGTCTGACTTCTATCGTCACTGAGGAAATGCTTGATGAAATGCGAAGCAATGTAAATAATATTGACTATGACGTTGCCGCAGCGAAAGAAAAAGAGATTCGTCATGACGTTATGGCTCATGTATATGAGTTCGGACTACGCTGTCCCAAGGCTGCTGGTATTATCCATTTAGGAGCAACATCTCAGTATGTCGTCTGTAATACTGATTTGATTGTTCAGAAAAAAGCTATGGAGCTCATTCGTGGTGCAATTCTACAGGTTATAACAAACCTTTCTGTTTTCTGTGAAAAGCACAAAGCCCTCCCTACCCTCGGCTTTACTCACTACCAACCCGCTCAACCCACTACAGTTGGAAAGCGTAATACCCTTTACCTTCAGGATCTGATCATGGATCTTGAATACGTTGAGCATTTTCTATCCACGATGAAAGCTCGTGGTGCTAAAGGTACTGTTGGTACCCAGGCAACGTTTTTAGAGCTTTTCAAAGGTGATCATTCAAAAGTTCGTGAGCTTGATAGGCTTGTTGCGCAAAAGCTTGGGTTTGACGATACATTCGCTGTCACTGGTCAGACCTATACCAGAAAGCTTGATATGAAACTCGCTGAAACCCTTTCTGGTGTTGGCGCTACTGCACATAAGTTTGCTGTAGATTTACGTTTATTATCAAATCTTAAAGTTCAGGAAGAACCTTTTGAGGCCAAACAGACTGGGTCTTCGGCTATGGCGTATAAGAGGAACCCTATGCGCTCAGAAAGGCTCACAGGGCTTGCACGTAAGTTGATGAATCTCCCTCAAAACTTCGCTTCAACCTATAGCAATCAATGGTTTGAACGTACCCTCGATGATTCTGCTATTCGTCGTATGGATATACCACAGTGTTTTTTACTGACAGACGCTATCTTGAAGCTTTTCGTTAACATAACCTCAGATATGGTTGTATTTCCGAACCAAATCAAAAAGCATCTTTCCGCAGAGTTGCCTTTTATGGCAACGGAAAAAATACTCATGGAAGCTGTAGAAAAAGGTGAAAGTCGTCAAGATATGCATGAGGTTGTCAAAGAACATTCATTGGCATCTGGTAAGGTTGTCAAAGAAGACGGTGGTGATAATGATTTATTGGCCCGTCTAGGTTCTGATGATCGTATACCTTTTGCTCTTGAAGAATTGGAAGCGATGGTAAGTGACTATTCTCAATTCACTGGTCGTGCAGAAAAACAAACGGAAGAGTTTTTACAGGAAGTTGTCTCCCCTCTTCTGAAAGAAAATGAGAATAATATGACAAAAGTGGATTCGTCTTTAAATGTGTAATATAGAAATCTCGCAGACCAGTTTACATTTATTGTATCTCAGGATCTCACCGGGTAGGTTTCATTTTTTGAAATTTATCATTGAAGCGTATGACAACATTGCAATTCTATCCAGCGTAGATAATCGTGAAGGCATTGTGGTGTTGAGATATTCAGAGGGGCATAAGAAAGAACTTTTTGGTCTTCTTGGCTCCATTGCCCCAAAATTAATTAATTAACGTCCTTTTATTGCCTATTGAGGTAATGAAGTCTCACAAGTGTTGTAACTCTATGAAAAATAAACAATTTTTTATCAAGACCTTTGGATGCCAAATGAATATACGGGATTCAGAGATTATGGCTCAGTCTCTGTCGCGTTATGGTTATGTTGAAGGGATGGATTTGCAGGACGCCGATCTTGTCATTTTAAATACCTGTTCAATTCGTGCAAAAGCAGAGCAAAAAGTAATGAGTCTTTTGGGTTATTTACGAAAAACAAAAGAAAAGCGCCCACATATGAAAATCTGTGTAGCCGGTTGCGTTGCTCAGCAGGAAGGTAAGACAATTATCGACCGTATGCCCCATGTGGATCTTATTATAGGGACTCAAAATATTTACAAGATTGGTGAGTATCTCCTCGATGCTGAGCATGGAAGGAATCGAGTGATGACGAATATGGAGGATCAATATAAGATTCCTGCATTTCTCCCTGAGGTCCCTGATGAAGGCGCGGATGTAGCTGATGAGACTACACCCTTTCAATTCAGTCGCTTTGTTACAATTATGCAGGGATGCAATAACTATTGCACCTATTGTGTGGTTCCGTACACGAGAGGACGTGAGGTAAGTCGTCAATCTCAGGATATCGTTGATGAAGTCGCCCTTCTCGTTCGCTCCGGAGTAAAAGAAATTACTTTACTTGGTCAGAATGTGAATTCGTATGGCCGGACCAATGAAGTCCATCCCGAGAATAGTAAATATAACTTCTCATCATTACTAAGAGAAGTGTCAGCTGTAAAAGGATTGAAGAGATTGCGTTTTACCACCTCTAACCCTAAAGATCTTACCGATGAGTTGATGGCTTGTTTCAAGGATGTTGAAAATCTTTGCCCTCAGTTTCACCTCCCTGTTCAGTCAGGGTCTGATGCTGTGCTTAAGGCAATGAATCGTAAATATAGCGTTGAACAATATCTCGGACAAGTTGAGAAACTACGTGAATATTGTCCCTCAATATCGATTTCTACCGATATGATTGTTGGGTTTCCTGGCGAGACTGATGAAGACTTTGAAGGAACAATGGAGCTTCTTGAAAAAGTTCAATACCATGGCTCTTTTTCTTTCAAATACTCCGATAGACCCGGAACTCGTTCAAGTGAGTTTGAAAATAAGGTTGATGAGGATGTTAAATCTAAAAGGCTTGCCAGGTTTCAAGCACGGCAGGACGAAATCGGTCTTGAGCGTAACAAGGAATTTATAGGACAAGAAACAGAAATTCTCGTTGAAACAGTTTCTGAAACCAGCGTAAAAGGTAGAACCAACACCAATCATATTGTCCATGTGAATGAACTAGTTGACACAAAGCCTGGAGAATTACTTAGGGTTAAAATCAATTTTGCAGGTCAGCACTCGCTTAAAGGTGAGTTGGTGTAGTACTTTTTTACTCAACTCATTATAGATTTTAAAAAAGGATTTTGCCTGTATCGCTACAGCAAAATCCTTTTTGTTTTTAAGGTGGCCTAAAAGGGGTCAGTACATGATACGTGTAAAAAGTAGGCACATCTTTCTACCAACTTCGATCTGAGCCATTCATTGCGAACACACCGGCTTCGATAAAGCCATTTCTTAAATCAGCTGTATCCGGTATTGGAGGCTTCACTTATTATTTCATATATAGTGTTCTCCAGATCTTTCTCGTTTCCATACGGGATAGTTAGTTCGTACTCGTAACCTTTTGGATCGGGCTTGTACATATTATAGCTAGATAAAACATAGTCCTCGATATCTTTACGTGATCGAGATTTCCCACGCACAAATTTATTGTTGTTTTCAACAATCAGATGCACTCTTATCTTCAAAGTCTTCTGCTTCGGTACAGCAATGTTTTTTTTGACATTTCCGATGTCAATATTACGGTGGCGAAGATATCGATAGAGTGTTGCTAGGGTTTGTAAAAGGCATGATGAATAGGAAACCCGAGGTGTCCCACTATGCCAGCGGCTCTGTAAAGCGGATCATTCGAGTAAGGTTCAGTGCTGTCGATAGGACCGAACATACCGGCATTACCCTCTGTCAGGCAACACTGCCGGATCGCCAAGTTTAAAGAAAAGGTGCAGAAGCTGCTCCTTCTAACTCCTGAAAAATGATCATGAGCATAGATGTTTCAGAAGCAGTTTAATGTTCCGCGAAAATTACTGGTAAGGTTAACACATACTTCAAAATGCTTACCTACTGCCGTTTTCAACACTAAAAATCAGTTCAATTTACCCTCATTCAGAGTTGTTTTCGACATGAGACAGTAGACACCTTCAGCTTGGGAGGATGTAAATATTTTACAGCTTCGATCTGGCAACTGATGACGCGCCTCGGCTGCTACACCTTGTTTTATTGAGGTGAAATTGCCCAAAGTTTAATTAACTTTAACGATATCATTAGGCTTCCAGCCAGCTCTTATCAAAGTATGATTCTAAAGGTCCGTATCGGTAGGCGAAAAGTATCTTGACACCTACCGCTAGTCTCAGTCTTCATGCAAAATCTTTTGTCCTGGATAGTAAGAAGGTTTTCATAGGATCTTTAAATCTTGACCCTCGATCAATTACAGAGAATACTGAGATCGGTATAATGGTTAGCTCCGAGGAACTATCAAACAGGTTAAGTGATCTCTTTAATATGGTGGTAAATAAGAAGACCTTTCGACTAGAACTTATAACCGACGACGATGGTCTGGAATTTATATTTTGGCATGGCTGGAGAGATGGTAAGAAACATACATGGAATTTTGCTCCATTCACCGGATTTTTTAGACGATTTTTCATTGGCCTCATGGGGGTTCTACCAATTGAGTCACAACTTTAAGCACATGTTACATTCTAATTATTCGATTCAGCCCAGGCAGATGAAACATTTGAGATTGTTTCTACTATTGTTGTTGTTTTCATCTATTATTAGCGGTTGCAATCGGACTCCCTTAGAAGAACAGTTTATTTCAGCAAAAAATGATTTAGTATTGTTGAGAAGCAATGGGGGATGCAATGAAATTTCTCTAAATTCAAGCAATCTCGATTTGAGTCCTGCTGATAAAGGAATTAACCCAGAAAAAATTACTATTTTTAACTGGAACACCTATAAAGGACACCGTGAAGGGTGGATGAGAGATCTACAACTTCATGGAGGTGCCAGTGATATCATTTTGTTGCAAGAGGTATCAAATTGAGCTGAATCACGATAAATGATGGAGCTCTTTTCAAGCTATTTGATGTCATTCGATGCAGTTCGTTGCAGGGCCCTGGGCTGCGCCTCAGGGTATAGGTTTTTTAAGGCATGGTGGAAGCTCAG
>JBLHNU010000099.1:0-14414 GCA_047622095.1 Desulforhopalus sp. | reverse complement strand
AAGGGGAAGATAGAAAATATTCGAAGCAACAAAATCTTTCAAAACAGAGCGTTGTGCTCCTTCACCTCGTCCACAATCCTTTATTACTGCGACATACAGATAAGTACGCTCAATCCTGAAGAACCATTATTTATCATTTCTTAATCTATCTTCTTAATGCTACTTATACGATCGAGAAAAACAACTCAAAAACTATTTTTTCTCCGAAAAGTATCAGAAAAATATATGAGAGTTGGCTATTCAGTGAACAGTGGAATCACAGGAGAAATTCGTTTAGCACTTTTGCCTCGTCTATGCTGTGTTGCAGGAGAAAAGGTTCAAATAAAATGAGATAGTCGTTGAGTATAGAATGAGTGGTTTGTCTTTAGATCCAAATTGCTTTTGGTGCCGGTGAAGACAATTGTTTGGTCGCAAATCAAACCAGCAGATTTGCATACCGGATGTGAATAAAGTCTTCTAAGTCTGGTATTTGATTTTGCTCGAGTTACAAAAAATGTTGTTGTTTGGTTGAATAAAAAAAGACGCTTGAAGTCTAGATAGCCTTGATCCATAATATAATAGCTCACCCGCAATGTTGTGCTAGATCACAATTTAATAAAAAAGTAGCATATCATGCAATATTCAATTAATTCAGACATAGCCTGAATCAGACGTGGACCAATTGAACCACTTTTTCTTAAAGTACATCTGAAATATCAATAATAGAGTATCTATGCAAAAAAAAATAATAGTACTACTTATCTGAACGATATTACACGCTATTCCTTCTCTTGTCTGGGCAGAGTCTAAGCAGACAACCAAAACCAACAATAAAGAACAGACTGAAGTTGAGCATTCCAATAGTTCTGTGGAAATGCTTACGTCCCTACTTGATTTGCAACTAAATATTAAAGAACAGATGCAACTCTCGCAGAAAAAGCTCAAAAAGAGCAAATCAGAAACAGAAAGAAAGATCCTTAAAGAAGAGATAGCTCAACTCGACAGGCAATCTTCAGAAACCACCAACGATTTTGAAAGAATTGCCACCGGAGTAGAACCAGCGTTATTTGCAGAAAAAAAACCAGCGACGTTCAGTTGGAAAGAGGAACTTGGCAGTCTTGTTGAACCAGCAATTAAAGAATTGAAAAGATTCACAATTCGAGCAAGACAAAAATCAGATCTGAAAGACAAAATTGTTGAGTTGCGTTTGTTAGAAACAACAGCCCTACAAGCGGCAGAACACCTCAGTTTTGTCCTTACCAAAACAACAGATAATAAAGTACATAGAGAAGTTAAGGCTTTACAGCCAGAATGGCAAAACATAGAAAAACGACTTGCAAACAAGCTTGAACTCGCTGAGAGGGAATTAGCACAATTACAAGAACAGGAGTTTTCATTAGTAGAAAGTTCGAGCAATTCACTAAAAATATTTTTCAAAAATAGAGGGTTGTACCTGGTCTTAGCAATCACCGTTTTTTTCACAATCCTATTAGCATGTAGAATGTTGTATCGGATCGTTGCATTACTCTCCTACAGAATCAGTTCAAAAAAGGATGAGCTTTCATTAAAAACTCGACTTCTATATTTGATTTTTCAAGTATTGTCTATCGCTTTAGCAATAATTGGCTTATTTTTTGTACTTTACCTAGCTGAAGACTGGTTTCTGTTGAGTATGGCGATAATTTTCTTTGTGGGATTCGTCTGGACAATCCGTCAGGGGTTACCGAAGTTATGGCAACAGGGAAGGTTAATGCTTAATATCGGTTCAGTTCGAGAAAATGAAAGGCTTATTCTATACGGGGTGCCATGGAGGGTTGCGTCTATCAATGTGTTTTGTAAATTAGTAAATCCTAGCCTTGATGTGGAGTTGCGGTTGCCAATAGAGGATGTGGTCTCCCTCGTCTCTCGTCCTTACAAAAAAGAGGAGCCTTGGTTTCCTTGCAAAAAAGATGACTGGATAGTAGTTGGTGCCGCAAAGCGTGCAAAGGTCGTGAGTCTCTCTCATGAACAGATTGAAGTGGTCGAACGTGGCGGCAAAAGAATAACCTATCCCACAGATGTGTTTCTACAAGCGTGCCCAGTAAATCTTTCACAAAATTTCAGAGTACGAGTTCCATTTGGAGTAAGTTATGAACTACAAGGAGTTGTGACCTCAACAATCCCCGAAATTATAAAAGCTTACATAGAATCTCAAATGATAGAAGCAGATTACTGGAAGCATTGCCTCAATCTACAAGTTGAGTTTTATCAAGCCAACTCATCGTCCCTTGATTTAATCATTCTGGCTGACTTTAAAGGAGAGGTCGCCGATATTTGTAAAAGGCTGGAAAGAGCTATTCAAAAATGGTGTGTTGATTGCTGTACTGATAATAATTGGGAGATTCCTTTTCCTCAGCTTACAGTTCACAAAGCAGAACAATGAGTTGGCCGTTATTCAACAGACTCATGAAGAGACACAATAATAAATTTACTCAAACAATTCGTTGTGCACTGTTATGCTTTGCTTAACCGGACACTAGTGAATATCTCATATTAAATGGGTAGAAAACATGAAACATAAATCTTGCATACGCAAAATAAGAAAGTCAATTTACTATTCAAAACAGTATATTACGTCCATAGTACTTGTTTTGGGAATCACATTCCATGAGTATTATTTTCTCATATTTGCGACCTTTCGGGACGTGCAAGATTTAGGTGAAAGATGGTGGGACTCTCTAAAGTACACTGAGGGAAATAACAATGGATAAGAACGTCAGAAGTGGCAAAAAAGCTTTGATAATAGGAGCAACAGGTCTGGTAGGGCGTTACTGTTTAAATGGGTTACTAGAAGCGTCTCAATATTCTGAAGTTATAGCTCTTGTAAGGAAACCGTGCGAACTTGACCACCCTAAATTAAGGGTAGTACTGACGGATTTTCAAAATATTAGTGATCTATTGTCAACTGTAGAGGTTGATGATCTGTTTTGCTGTTTAGGCACGACCATCAAGAAAGCAGGTTCTAGAGAAAATTTTAGGAAAATTGATTTTGAACTGGTGGTTAACATTGCTGAGATAATGAGGCAACTTGGTGCTCAACAGTTTCTTGTAATATCAGCTATGGGCGCAAATAAAGAGTCAAAGATATTTTATAATCAGGTTAAAGGCGAGATGGAAGAAGCAGTACAAATGTTAAGATATCCATGCTTGCGTATTATTCGTCCTTCTCTTCTTCTGGGGCCGCGTGAAGAATTTAGGTTGGGTGAGAAAATAGGCGTAATTTTAACGCCTTTATTGAAACATATTTTGATTGGTGGAATGAAAAAATATAGACCGGTTGAGGCTCAATCAGTTGCGGATTTTATGGTTATGATTGCTGGTGAAATGCCAGATGCCGGAATCCATATATACGAGTCTGATATGTTGTAGCGGTTGGAAGGTGTGAGCTGTTACTCTGTACCTTTGCAAAGTCACTGTAGGATTGTTCTAGTTGTAATTCCTGCGTTTAACGTCAGATTAACAGTTATCATTAACTGATCTGAAAACTCATTGATTCTGTTTTTATGGTGTGCCGGTTTGAGGTGTATGCTATTGAGTTACCGATAGCAGTTCATGCCAATATCAAACAAATGAAGAATACATCGTGTTACAGAAAAACAAGGAGAATACAGTGGCAACGTTAAAAGAACAAATCAGAGAGGCAGCAAGGGTTGCCGAAGAACAGTGTATGGGTGGTGATTTTAATGCAATGTCATGGTTAGATCTTGCGCTTGAAGAAAATCCTGAATCATTTGATATTTTATTTGATACAACTTGGAGTGAATTATCCGAAAACGAGCGGCAAGAAAGAGATGATGCAATTAGAAAAGTACTCTAAATGCTTTGATCATTATTGGTGATCTGGAAACATCAATAAATGAGATTCTGGAACTATCTTCGAGATGAGGCAAGCAGAGACGCGACCACTTTTACTATTGGTGGTCGGTACTGTGTCTTCTGATTTGGGTTCTACAATTCCTTGAGTTTCTTCATGTCCTTTTTATGGTAAAGATCGAAAAATATAACACTATTATTCGGCAGCTCGTCGCAACCGTCGCATTTTTGTTCTAGGCGCCGGTTTTCTTTACGGCACAGATGGCACCAGTAATAGATCAGGCGGTAATCTTTTCGCCCTACGTACTTTTTAAAGCGACCATTATAAAGGCCTTTCATCTTACCATCTGAATTAGCAGGATCCAACAACAGGCGATCAATAACTTTGCTGATACGAGAATAACCGGATGGGTCTACACCCTCAATTTGATCGAGCTTCCTAGAAAAATGTGGCATCGGCTGATATACAAAAGTTGTATTATTCATAGCGTAGGTACATGGATAAAACATTTTCGGATTTTAAAATTTCGCTGTTATTCAATTATCTATAAATAGTTACCAGATAACGATAAATGAATCTACGGGAAAAATCATTGTAGATCTTGTGCATCGAATTAGACTATGTGGATGTTGAAGTAACAGCTGAGGTTGATTTGCGGTGCCATGGCAATAAATCAATATGTACTTGTTGGGTTGCAATCTATACGTTGTAAAATACGGTTTTATGCAAAACATCCTCAGCGATAATAATTTTATCAAAGGACATGACAATTGGGCATTTCAGTAGGTGCATCGACAGTATCCATGCCAGATATGAAAAGACCATATCCGACCCTACTGGCTTTTCTGGTTGGCCGCTTCCCCCAGATCACCGAAACAATCTGGCTGGAACGTATTACCAGAGGAAAGGTGCTTTCCGAGGATGGGACTCCAGTCTCTCTGACTACGGCCTATACGCCAAACCAGCGATTATTTTATTTCAGAGAAGTGGCAGAAGAACCGGTAATTCCCTTTGAGGAACACATCCTTTATAGCAGTGAGGACCTGCTTGTTGTTTGCAAACCGCATTTTCTGCCCGTTACTCCAAGTGGCCCCTATGTCACTGAGACCCTGATAAACAGGTTAAAAGAGAGTACCGGAAATATTTTCCTGTCCCCAATTAATCGAATTGACCGGGGAACTGCTGGGCTCGTGCTGATATCGGCGAAAAAGGAAACCAGGGGCCTTTACCAGCAACTGTTTATGGATGGAATGGTGCAAAAAACCTATCAGGCTGTGGTAGAATTTTCTGGTGAGACGAGGGAAACAGAGTGGTTGGTCGAAAACCGAATTGAACAGGGTGAACCATGGTTTCGGATGCATACCTGTGAGGGCAAGGTTAATGCTCGCTCTAAAATCTTTCTGCTCAAAACTAAAGGCTCACGAGCCCTGATGCAACTATCTCCTGTGACCGGCAAAAAGCATCAACTTCGCATTCATTTAAGTAGTCTTGGCTTGCCAATCGTAGGTGATCGTTGTTATCCAACACTTTTAGAAAAAACAGTCGACAACTACGATCTCCCCCTTCAACTTTTGTCCAAAAAAATCGAGTTCTGCGATCCGATCAGCGGAGTTAAAATGTCCTTTGAATCGAAAAGAGATTTAACTCTCTAATCTTCCGCTACAAGAATCAAGTCTAGAGAGCTATTGACTTTTGAACCATTTATCGGAAAATTAGAGTAATGATTGCGTAACCATCTGATTTTCCAATTTGAATTGTAGGGTAATCTTGTGTAAATAACACCTTTCTATTGTGGCATTCAACTGCGCCGGACAATATTCGCATAGGTGAAATCTGGGAAATTGTCTTTATGTCAATAATGCCAAATTCATTAAAATGTTAAGGAGGGTAGTTATGAGATTGTTAAGTTTAGTCATGTTCTTTGTTTTGGTGGTTGCAACCTCTGCTTCTGCAGGGTCGTACAACTATATTGATGCAAAAGAAATGAAAAATAAAATTGAGACAGGAAGTGAAGTTATTATCGTCGATATTCAGATTGAAAAAGAATTTAAGCAGCATCATTTGCCCGGTTCAATCGCCACATATGCCTATCCGGTAAAAACAGAAGCTGAGCGTGCACAGATCGATAAGGCCGTTCAACTGTATCAGGATTCCGAGAAAGACGTCGTGATTGTCTGCCCTCGAGGAAAAGGCGGAGCAAAGCGCTGTTACGACTATATGCTGAAGAATAATATTCCTTCAGAAAAAATCCATATCCTTGAAAAGGGTATCGCTGGGTGGCCATACCAAGAGTTGTTTGAGAAAGGATGATATTGATAAAAACATAGGTGTAAAGGGTTTGTTCACTCTTATGTCTAAGCAAGTCCAGCAAATTGAAAGTAACATATAAGCTTCTTTAAAAGCCTTGGCTGCTATAGCGACCAAGGCTTTTTCTGCTCAACTATTCGAATCCTTTTTTTAAGCTCTATGCTGGATTCAGAAACTTTGAAAATTATCAGTTGCATGTCAAGGTGATCTACGGGTAGAACTAAATGAAAATCTATTAATTACAAAGCCTGACAAGTTATCAACCCCATTCTTTTGGGTAGATCTGAAATGTTGTGGCGGTACAAGCGGTTGTGGAAATTGCTTACTTCGCTTAATTTGTGGCGGATGTCCCGCTGTATGGGATAATCTTGGTCTGGATATTTTTAATATTTCTTGGTTTTCTCTAAAGACTTTTAAAATAAAGCACCCATATGATACAGGAAATAACCTCGAAGCTTTACTCAGATATCCCCACGGAAAGGCTCTACCATTATACCACGTTCGGAGGCCTCTTGGGCATTGTCCACACGAGCACCCTCTGGGCAAGTGATATTAGGTATATGAATGATTCAGCTGAACTGAAGCATACTGTTGATCTTATCCGCATCGAAATAATCAACAGAGTAGGAACTGGTCATGCAAACCCGGACCTCCTCAATCAGTTCCTTGACTGGGTAACCCATAGAATCACAAATGGTCATATGCTCTTTGCCTCTTCTTTTAGAGCCAACGGCAATCTACTCAGTCAGTGGCGGGGTTATAGCCGTATTGGTAAAGGTGTGAGCCTTGGCTTTAACCCGAAATTCATTCTTGAATGTGCACAAAAGCAGTCTTTTCAGATTGGTAAGTGCATTTATGGCAGAGAGGAACAGAGGGAGCTTATTAGTCAGGTTATTGATTCGGTTGAAATCCTGGCTGAAACAAATGATGACGATCTCGACATTGACCACCCAAGTGGCCGAGAGAGTTTTTATCACAGTATCTTTCAGAAAATTGAAAGTGATCTGCTACGAATCGCGGCAATTCTCAAACACCCATCCTTCAAAGAAGAGGAGGAGTGGCGTATTGTGTCGCCGGTTATTACGGATTTCTTTAAAGAACCTGTCTTGTTTCGTGAGGGAACATCGATGTTAGTACCCTATATTGAGTTTAACCTGGCAACCGGACCGGACCCTTCAATAGTGCTTGAACACCTGTTTTTAGGTCCAACACCTAATATTACAATCTCGATGAACTCCCTGACTATGTTTTTGTCTAAACATGGAATTCGTCCCGATAACGGAATTTCCTACTGCCAGATCCCTTATCGAGCCAGATAACCGTGACCAGAATTGTTTAGAATGATGCAACATTCTGCTGTGGAGTGGGAAAACACGGCTAACGTAGATGAAATAGAACTTTGCACTCGTATAATGTAAAGGAGATCTCAATGAAAGCATTAATCATCGTCGACTTGCAGAATGATTTCTGCCCGGAAGGTACACTGGCTGTGGCAGAGGGTGATACTATCGTGGAAGGTATCAATCTGCTGGCTGCAAAATATGAAATTGTGACCACAACCCAGGATTGGCATCCTAAAAATCACGGCTCATTCGCCTCCAATCATCCTGGGGCTAAGCCATATGATATTGGCACATTATCAGGAAGAAGCCAGGTGCTCTGGCCGGATCACTGTGTGCAGAACAGTCCAGGCGCTCAATTTAGCCCAAAACTACAAGTGATCGCCGAAAATTTTGTCAAAGGAACAAACCCGCAAACCGATTCTTATTCTGGTTTCTTTGATGACGATGGAACCACTACCGGATTAGATGCGTATTTAAAAAGCAGAAAAGTCACTCAGGTATACATCTGTGGCTTGGCCACAGACTACTGCGTCAAATTTACCGCATTAGATGCATTGAAACTGGGTTACACAACTGTTGTACTAGAGGATCTCTGCAAAGGAGTTAACGTTAACCCCACAGACACCCTGAGAACATTGAACGAATTACGGAAGGCAGGTGCATCGGTAACACAGTCACATATGCAATAATCAGTGTGTCCAAATATTCCAGCCGCCTAAACAGATTTTAGTCAAACAACATAACCTTTTACTCACCTCTTAATTCAAACACGGAGAAAAGATGAAAAAAAGATATTTTATTTCTGGTTGCTCAGGGGCAAAACGTGAATTAGTTCGTATTCTGTGTATGGGGGGAGCGATGTCGTTTTTGATTGGAACAAGCTATGCCTTTGCACAGGAAACAGCATCCAAAGACAAGATCGAGGACGCCCTCAATGGCGATTGGGGACAGATAAAGTTTAACCTCCGCTATCGTTATGAATACGTTGATCAGGAAGGCCTCGAATCAGCCAACGGTGATCCCATCCGTTTGCGTCTTGGATATTTGAGCCCGAAATTTGGGGGTTTTCAGGGATTTGCAGAGTTTGAAGGCAATACCCCGGTATTCGCTGATGATTACAATAGTACCAAGAATGGAAAGACGGACTACGCGGTAATTGCCGATCCATCGAAGGGTGAGCTCAACCAAGGATGGCTTTCTTATGAATCAATTCCGGACACCGTGGCCAAAGCCGGTCGCCAACGGGTTCTCCTGGATAACCAGCGCTTTATCGGCGCGGTAGGCTGGCGGCAGATGGAACAAACCTTTGACGCGGTGAACATCTTCAACTCTTCTATCGGAAATTTCACGGCAGACGCAACTTATATCTGGAATGTTCGCGATATAAAAAGTGAAGATGTTAACATGACATCCCCATTGCTTAACCTGAAATACATCTTCAAAGATATTGGTTCCTTAACAGGATACGGCTACTGGCTCGACTACGACGATCCGGATAACTCAGGCCCATTTCCATTTGCCTTCTCGACTCAGACTTTCGGCCTGCGTTTCAACGGTCAGACCAGTATAATGGAAGATTCACTCAAACTGCTTTATACAGCGGAATACGCCAGCCAATCCGACTACCAGAACAATCCTGAAGATTACAGCGCCGATTACTACCATTTTATAGGCGGCATCACGGCTCCGAACAGTGATTCCCTGATCACCAATATTACAGGAAAAATCGGATACGAAGACTTGGGTTCAGACAGTGGAGTATCATTCAAAACCCCCTTGGGGACTAACCATGCCTTCAATGGTTGGGCCGACCAATTCCTTACTGTACCCCCAGAAGGGTTAAACGATATTTATGGCAATTTGAGCGGCATCATTGCCGGTGTCACTGTGGATCTGATCTATCACGACTTCCAATCCGATGAGGGCGACAGCGACTATGGAACTGAATACAATATGATGCTGACGAAAAAGTTCGGTGGCCATTATACACTCCAGGCAGCCTATGCAAACTACAACGCTGATAAGTATAAGACAGATACCGAAAAATTCTGGATCCAGTTCACCGTAGCCTACTAGATTACAACCCAATCGGCCGCAAATCAAACCAGGAGGCCGGTCGGGTGCAATTGACATGTTTCAGCACTCGACCAGCCCCAAAGGCCAATAACGACAGGTATTTATTGGCAATCTTAACAGTATTTTTTTGAGTAAGATATTGAGGCGTTTCTTGATAGATTGAACTTGATCATGCCTTACAGTAAATGGACCTTTTTGAGCACGTCTGAAAAATAGAGATTGGTTTCAAGAAAATGGCACCAAATGGAGCGGTTTAAGTTGTTGGTAAACCCAGAGCATTACATGGCTCTTCTGGAACCATCTAGGGCTTGAGGCATATTTAATTTCTTTGGATGTTTACCAATGCATTATTTAGCACTTCAAGCAATTTTCTCATCTGATCCGATCAGGAATATCCAAATAACATCTAGCCTGCCACCTTGACATAGTGCAACAGCGTAGTACATTTTTACAAAGTCATGCGTGATGGCATGGTCACCTGCAATTTACTTCTAAGTCATAATCAATTGGATTTACCTATCTCAAACCACCAGGTATCAGTCTAATGACAAAAAGGACATATATAAAATAGTCCAATTGTTAAATAGTGGGAGGACCACCTAAAGTTGCTATGCAGGTGCAACAATGACAAATTGTTAGCAGTACTCCATTTCGGGTCTATCTATCTGGAGTTCCATTTTCTATAGGAGTTTAAAAGTAATGATTTATAAAACTATTTCAATATTTTGTGTAATCTTCTTGTTGCTCTTTTCGCAAATTGTAATCGCCCAGGAAGAGGTGGGAATTGAGTCGATAAAGGTCACCGATCAAATCTACATGTTGACAGGTAAAGGTGGAAACCTTGGTCTTTTCATCGGCAAGGATGGCACATTTTTAATTGACGATCAATTTGCTCCCTTAACTGAAAAGATTATTGCAGCAATTAAGTCAGTTGGCGGTGAGTCACCAAAATTTCTTATCAATACCCATTATCATGGCGACCATACCGGAGGAAATGAGAACTTTGGTAAAACAGGCACTCTAATATTTTCACATGACAATGTGCGAAACCGGTTACTTAATGGTTCGTTTATTCGTGAATTTAATATGAAACGGGATGGCGTTGATCCAGTTGGTCTACCAGTTGTTACCTTTTCAAAAGATATCAGCTTCCACCTCAATGGTGATACGGTTCATGCAATACACATCCCTCATTCCCATACCGATGGTGATGCTATTATTCATTTCAGATCGGCAAACGTTGTACATGCAGGAGATGTCATCTTCAACGGTTTCTATCCATTTATTGATGTCAGCCATGGCGGGTCAATTAAAGGTATGATTGCAGGAGTGAAGAAAATATTACTTCTGTCAGATGAAGATACCAAAATTATTCCAGGTCACGGTCCCTTAACCAATATTGTTGAGTTGGGTAATTACCTACAGATGCTTGAGACGGTTTACGAGCGTTTAAGAAAGTTAAAAGCAGATGGAAAAACAGCACAGGAGGTAATCGAAGCTAATCCCTTGGCCGATTTGGAAGAAGAATGGGGGGATGGCATATTTACCGGTGAAAAGTGGATTAAAATAATTTTCTCTGGTGTCTAATCACTAATAAATACAAGGGGACAACACCATATGTTTTCTTGCAAAGCAAACGGGGACCCTTTAACAGGTATCCCCGAGTTGATTGGCAACAAGATATTAAATTAACATTAATTTACAGTGATCGCGTTTGTTTTTCAGAATAAATCGGTCAACACCTGGCGTAGATGATACTGTAAATGAGGAAAGGATTGTGTATGAGCTTTATAGGAGAGGAGTGCTTAAAATATAGCGAAATGTTCGCAACCTTTACTAATGAGTTACATATGTAAAAGAGCTTTCTAAAGCTGAGACTAATAATTTTGTTTCTCTCAGTACATCGGTTCTGTTTCTGGGTTCATCTGTTGCCTGTGCGAAAACGTTAGAAGCCCCTTCCTGGGAGGGTGTCGAATGGATTAACCTTGCTCCCGGGAAAGATTCTCTAGATATCAAAGACCTCAAAGGGCGAGTTATATACCTCTCTTTTTTTCAAAAATGGTGACCTGGGTGCCATAAATATGGTTTTCCTGCGTTGCAGAAGATAGCATCCTACTACAATAACGATCCAAAGGTAGTTGTAGTAACAATACAGACGACATTTGAAGGTTTTGGTACAAACAACTTCAAAGTGCTTACTCAAATAGCCGACAAATACAATCTTTCTATTCCAATTGGCCATAGTGGCTGGCCCGGTAAACCCTCTCCATTGCTCTACAAATATATTGCTCGGGGGACACCTTGGATTGTAATTATTGATAAATCAGGAATGATCAGATTCAGTGATTTTCATCTCAAACCAGCCCAAAGCAAGGAATTAATAGAAGAATTAAAGAAAGAAAAATGACTGTCTTACTGGATCATCAAAGCCCTGAAAACCTTGGCGATGCTTTGGAAACATCAATAATTATAAACGCTCCACTTCAGGCGAGGCTTTAAGTATGATTATATCCTTTCTTAACAGGAGTACCCCTAAGAGTATGGCTTCATACAAAATTAAAATCTTCGTCTAGGCAATCTTGATGGTTGAACTGACTGGCGCCGATACCCCGTCCAGTCAGTTGATTGACTATAGATTAGTTTTATTCATATTCAGAAGAATATGTTTCTTGATATGAATGGGAATAGAGTTCAAAAAGGTTCCCAAAAGGATCTTCTAAATAAACCATTTTATAGGGTTTGTTCTCATCTTCAGGGTGATACCTCATAATGTCCATCCTTACCTTTCCACCGTATTGTTCTGTTCTCTCAATAACTCCTTGGAAATCATCTGTTTCTAAACAAAAATGGAAGATACCGATTTTTGTGAAATCGACATTATGTTTCTCTTCTCTTTCTTTCATTTCAAACAATTCAAACCCGATACCATCTTTAGTCACAAGGTGAGCGATGTTAAACCCTTTGAAATCATCTCCAAATACTGCGATACACATTTTACCTATTGCTGTTTCCTTTTCTTCCAGCACTTCAGACTTGCCCATGACTACATCAAGACCTAGTGCCTTAGTATAAAACTCTATAGCTTTATCCATCTCTCCAACCATAATTCCCACATGGCTCATCTTCATAGTGACCTCACTTTTATGTTTGTTATATATTTTATTGTTGTTTAGATGCTATCCTAGGTACAGTGACACTATAGCTATTAGAAATAGAGTATCAAGAAGGCACAATTTTGTTCGACACGAACCAATTGGTTCGTATAGCCTTGTTTAGTGAGATTTGAGTTTAATTATTTTTTAAGGTTTAAACGATATTATGATTGCGTGGAATGGAAAGCAGTATCACTGCCCTGTTGAAGTTTCCATGAATATGCTCAGTGGAAAATGGAAGTGTCTCATGCTTTGGCATTTGAATGATGGAACAAAACGCTACAATGAGTTGGAGAGAGTAGTGCCTGGAGTCAGTCAAAAAATGCTGACACAGCAACTAAAAGAATTGGAAAAGGATGGTTTGATATCTAGAACTGTCTATCCGGAAATACCACCAAGGGTTGAGTATCGCTTGACCGAACTTGGTGAAAGCGCCTTTCCCATTTTAAAATTGATGCACTCTTGGGCTGTCGAACAATTGGGGCTTAGTGATCAAGAAGAATAGGTTCTATTGGGAAATATTAATAGGATGCAAAGCGCCCGACATTAAAATGCTTCCTGTGAAATCCTGATAACCAGTCACTAACACTCAGCAGGTTTTTACAGTTAAGTGTTATTGGCTTGATTGATTTAAAAGGTAGAAATTTATTCTGTATACCGCATATCAAGGACTATCTGTTTCTCTCTATCTATCCGATTCTGAGTACATATAGTCATAGACAATATCATTTTTATCAAACCTAATGATTAGCGTTTTAACGGAAGGAGGATTAACAATAGTATCATGAGCATGTTGATACCTCCAAGAATGGAGGAATCCACAGACTGATTTACCATAGGGTTCACCAAATATTTGTAGAATTTCAGCTTGAGTTGTTGCCCCATTTTTAATCTGTTGAATTTTCGTATCATCGAAATTTCTTCCGATTGTTGCACAACCCATAATTGTAATACATAAAAAAAACAATAAAATTCGTTTAAAATATTGCATATAAACTCCTTTGTTTTTTTATGTTATAACAAGTGTTTATATAGTTTTCTATAGTTCTAAATACTCACCTCAGCCAACATCTCTTTCTAGCTTTCAGTATTTTCCTAGCTGTATGATTTTCAATTTGGGATGATAGACATAATCTATTAATCCGTAAGCTTATTTGGAACATGAATATGAATGTTAACGCATTTATTTTACACAAATAATATAATGTTCGTGTCCGCAATCAACAACCGCTTTAATGTATGACTCCAGCTACACTTTCTTTGACTGTAGGCAATAATCGATTTCTTTCTAAAAAACCGACGAAAGAGAATGTATGAGATTGTACGGTTTCCAGTACTCGTCATGTAATTGATGTCAGAAAAAAAGCCGAACTACCTTTTAATTAAGGCAGCTCGGCTATCTATAGAGATCCGTAGCTTTCCGTCCCTGGCTTACGGCAGGTTTGGCTTTGTCTTGTTTTTAATAGTACCTAATTAATTGTATGAAAAATCGTAAGTTGTTGTCAATCGAAATAGTTGCTCCATTTTTCCGGCATCGGATGACTGATACTACTTTCTTATACGGGATCCCTATTTTTAAGTAAGCGTTGCAGCAAGTACAGGAGTACACCAAAGGAATACCCGAAACAACCACCTCAGCTATGCTCCGTATTTAAACGCGGCTCACTTGAGAGACGGTTTCAAGCTCAGCAGGAGACAGGCGGC
>JBLHNU010000098.1:0-14513 GCA_047622095.1 Desulforhopalus sp. | reverse complement strand
TTTTCTAAAATATTCAAGGAGCATACTGGGACGACACCTTCCGCCTGGAGGAATGGTTCCTAAATTTTGCATACGCAATATATGAAAATAATTTAACTTTGCAAAACAGTCTATTACGTTCATGATACTTATTTTAAACGTCATATTCTTTTGAGAATTATTTTCTTATATTTGCTACCCTCCGGGACTTGCAATTTTACCGAACCTGCTTTGTTACCGAAGCCTTGAAGTATATTTATACGTCTACGGCTCCGGCGCCTCGCATATCCGGTAAACTTGCCAGTTGCAAGATTTAGGTGGTTTATGATTGTGTGGCGTTACCGCGTACGTCTTGGGACGTTATTTCTTCGCTCCTGAGCTGGGCAAAGATAATGTTGATTGCAGGTGACGTAAGAGGTGTTGCAATACCAAGTGCATAACCAGGGATAGGAATACTACTTTGAAAACAGTAGGGAACAGTGGTCCAATTGCATCCCAGATGCTTAGGAGAAACTCTGAAGGTTCCACTGTTTGTCGCCAGATACGTATAGGACAAAGACGTAAAAGGAATTCTGAGTCCTTGCCCCAGAGCTTTTGCAAAAGCTTCTTTTAATGTCCATGACCTGTAGAAGAATTCGACACTGGTTGTTGTCGGGAGTTCTCTATAGAATTTCTGTTCTTTTTTGCTGAAGACTCGATCTGTTAAGTTCTCCTGGTATTTTCTTGGTTGTAGTGATTCTATGTCACAACCAATTTCTTTATTGCGGCTGAGAGCACAGCAAATCATGCTTTTTGTGTGCGATAGACTAAAAAAGAGATCGATATTATTACCCGCCTGCTCCCAGAAGGGACGCCCCATATCATCTGGGATGGCTTCAGTCTCGGAGGGATCACATCCTGTGTAATTCGTGAGAAGATGTCGTAGAAGTAGTCTGGATGCGAGAAATTCGGCTTTCTTTGTTACGGGACGATATCGCCCAAATCTTAGCTGTTCTTGCTTGCTTAAAAGATTATTAATCAAGCGATCGCCTAACTCGGTGAAGTTCCATCCGTCGATGGGAAGAAGCCAAACATCTATCTGGTTTTTTGTAAGTGGTGAAAACATGTCTTGGTATTTTGTTATTGGGCGCTGCCCATGTCGCTTGGGATAGGGGCGGTCAGTGAAAGCCGCTCTCCTGTTTTTGGATGGTTGAGTTGTCATTTCACAGGGTGTACTATGGTAATCTCTTCGGGGAAAAGTTCATTAAAAATCGAGTTAATTATCTGGTAAAGGATCTGAGTGATAATTTGACTGACTCTCTATTGCATATCAACTGGTAATTTTCTTCCAAGTGGTTATTAAAATAGTGTTATACGATGTGGTTGTATTCAATATTTATGTCGCTTGTAACTAGTGCCTGAACGAAAACCTGCAAATTCTGTCGAGTTCAAGGCGGACGATAATTTTAACCGGAGGAATACATTGAGTATTTTGAGGATTAAAATTTGAGTCCAACGAAGAAATCGGCATAATTGGTGGTTTTCGGTCGAGCACTAACTGCGATGAGTGACAAAGATTCCTATATGGGGTGAATAAACGATGAATAAATGGCTTGGTATTGTGTTGGCTGTCTTAATTTTACTGTTGGCCTCCTGTTCTCAGGAGACACAGAACAAGATCGGTAGATCTATTCAAAACTGGACGGGGACAGACGGAATTCTTGAGGTGTATGCAGGAAATACTCTGGTAAAACGGTTCATGAAAATCGATAAATTGACCACAGCAAGTGCTACCGCTGGTAAGAGCGAACGGGCTTATCGTTTTGGTTACGGTGTACTCGACTCGAACCTTAACGGCGATGTCGATCCTGGAGAGAAAAAGGTGTATTTTGAATTCAGTGACTATTCCACCTCGTACATTTTTTACGAAGATCCTAGATAGTATCGGTTTATAAGGGGGTTGTTTTAAGTGGGGGGAAATATATTTTCCAAATTAATGACCTCAAAGTCAACAATAATGGTTTGTACCCTACACGAACAAATCTCACTTTAAGCATTGTCTTTACAGCCGCTTCCGTGCTCCCGCTATAGAGTTTGGATCCGAGTGTCGCAGGTTCGAACCCAGCAGGGTGTACCAGAAAATCGAGCACCTTAGACTCTATGTCTGGGGTGTGTTTTTGTTTAAGAACACTTACGTAGTCCCTATGAAACAAATTTGGGTCAAAAATCTTGTTCAGAGGTATACCCAGCTAACAACTCTCAAAAATGTTAAGAACCCCACAAGAACCTCAATATGAGTGAAAAACTACTGAAGTTTTACTCGTTTCTCCAACGGGAGAACGTACTGAATTTGCTTGGCATTATTCTGATTATTGTGCTCTGTAGCGGATATTTAATCTCTTGTTTTGAGCCCGGCGTCTCCTTTGCCGGCGGGCTCTGGTGGAGTATCGTAACTCTTACCACGGTAGGTTATGGTGATATTTCCCCAAGTACAGTTGAAGGCAGAATTTTAGCGGTACTTATTATGTTTTTTGGTATTGGGCTGCTGGGAGTACTCAGCGCCAGTCTTGCCTCAATGTTAATTAGTATGCGAATCAGGGAGAACAAAGGGATGGTCACGTCAAAGGTCAACAATCATATTATCATTTGTGAGTGGAACCATCGGGCCAGAGGAGTCTGGAAAGAACTACGTTCTGATACACAAACAGAACAACTCCCGATCGTTGTAATTGCAGATATTGAAGAAAAACCGGTGGATGATCCAAGGTTGGTCTTTATCAGGGGGATCGTCAACGAAGAAACCTTGAAAATGGCGAACCTTGAACAGGCTGCTACCATTATTATCCTAGGCGACGACAGGCTAGAGACCACCGCCAAAGATGCCAAGGTTGTTTTGACAACTCTGACAGTGGAGACGATCAACCCAGAGGTGTACAGTGTGGTTGAGCTGGCTGACAAAACGAACGAACTGCACTGTCAAAGAGCGAACGCCAATGAAATAATTATAAGCAGTGAGCTCAGTGCCAACCTGCTCGCCAGTGCAGCCAGTGATCACGGTATCAGCCGAATAATTTCCGAGCTGCTCAGCAGTCGCTACGGCAATGAACTGTATTCAATGGCAGTGCCTGAACAAATGATCGGCAGTACATTTCTCGATTTGTTCATCGCCATGAAAAAAGAAAAGAACACAACCGTATTCGGTATTCAGAAAGGACAGGGAGGAGACTTTATCTCCAATCCTGATGCAGATTACCTCATAACCGCAGAAGACTATCTGCTTGTGATTTCAAAGGATAGAAAAACCAGTTAAAGAATGAAGGCACCACGACTGTTGCCACGACGATATTGTGCAATGTCAGGTCCTAAAATAGACGATTTCAAGGCGAACTCTTTGATTGAGATCGTTTCCAGTACAGACCAGCAAAGATCTTTTGATGGTATCATAACGAAGTATATTTTCAGGCCGCTTTTTTCTCTCGTATCTCCAGAAAAGATTAAAACCCTCGCTATGCCAGTAGACAACACTCTCGTCATTTACAATGACGAGAGTGTTGCGCCAAGGAACCCAAATTTGGGAAAGCACAACCCGGAAGAGTAGATATCTCATTGGAATCTTCGCCCGTTTCATTACGGCCAATTGTTGGTGACGCGCAAGGTTCTCGGCAGCAAGTTCAGAAGTGACCTTGAACTTCGGTCAAATGAACCAAATAAAATTTCCACGCGTTATTATCATGATTACAGCTTGGCAGGCGCACGACAAATTGTCGTTTTTTTCGAAAGTATCAATGATTGTAAAGGGCAGGTCACTTTTTGAAAAAGTGAAGAAGTAGAATCGATAAAATGATTACGCCGAATTTTCCCAAAAATGAACAGCTGGGTTTAAAAGTACCATTGCTTTCTAGCATGGTTTTTGATACGCTAGTCGCAAATTTGGATATCTGATGTATCAGATATCAGTAGTTTCGTGTTCTCACGAAGATGGCTATAGATCAATGAAATAAAATCTTGAGCCTGAGACAAATAATTTGAATTCTGATGCTCAATTTGTGCTACTCGCCACTTTAAATACCTGACAGCGAATACTGGCTAATAGGTTGTGCGCAGCATATGTTGTTACTTTTTGGGTGTAGGTAATGGCTTGATAAAAAACAGTTATTGCTGGATTTCGTGAACTTGCGCTTCTTGTTTTTCCCAAGTTCAGGTTTCTCGAAAGAATCATTTTCTCACGTTTACGTGGTCTATTCTCTTGAATGTCCATGATTGTACAAATCCTTATCATTCTTTAGGTCGATTTGGGTTTCGAGTTTTTTGAGCTGATGGCTTTTGGAATTTAGATTTGCGGTTAATTGTACCAAGAAAGGAGATGTAAATTGGGCCAGGAAAAAAGGGTAGTCCTTGAAAAATCATTAAGTCCGGCTGGTGTTTTAGCATTAGCCATTGGCTCCATTATTGGGTGGGGGAGTTTTATCCTGCCTGGCGTCATGATGCAGCAAGCTGGTCCCCTGGGAGCTGTAATAGGTCTCACCCTTGGTGGTCTCGCCATGTTGGTTATTGCTAAGAGCTATGGTTACATGGTTCAAAAAGTTCCCGTTTCCGGTGGGGAATTTGCCTATGCCTATAAGGGATTTGGCCGTTATCATGCCTATATCTGTGGTTGGTTTTTAACCTTGGGATATCTCAGTATTGTTCCATTGAATGCCACTGCACTATCTTTGCTCGCCAAGTTTGTTGCTCCAGATCTTTGTGCCAAAGGATACCTTTACACCCTCGCAGGTTCCAGGATCTATGCTGGGGAAGTTGGTCTGGCTTCCTTTGCAATCCTCATTTTCGGTTACTTGAACTACAAGGGTTCCAAAGGGGTCGCCAATGTGCAGGTTTATATGGTTGCTCTTTTGGTAGCAGCCGTTTTTTTGATAGCAGGTGGCGCAGGATTAGCCGATATTTCGTCAATCTCCAATCTTGTCCCGGGATTTAATCCCGAAGTTCCCCCTCTTGCAGGTATCGTGGCTATTCTGACTATCGCCCCGTTTTTGTTTGTCGGATTCGACACCATTCCCCAGGCAGCAGAGGAGTATGACTTTCCCCCAGCCAAGGCCAACAAGCTGATTATGATCTCTATTCTTGTCGGTGGGCTTATGTACATAATGGTCCTACTGGCCACTGGTGTGGTGTTTCCCTGGCAGGAACTGGTCGCCGCTAACCATGTATGGCCTACTGGTTACACTATGGAGGCCGCAATCGGTAAGGTGGGACTTATGTTTTTGGTGGTGGCCATCTCCATGGGAATCTGTACCGGCATTAACGGTTTTTACATGGCTACCAGTCGTTTGCTGTTCAGCATGGGCCGTGCCAAAGTGCTTCCCGAATGGTTTGTCGGGGTAGATAAGAAGAGCGGGGTCCCCAAAAATGCCGTTCTTTTTACAGCAGTGATGGCCCTGGTCGCTCCCTGGTTTGGTCGAAACGTGATTGTGTGGGTTGTGGACATGGCAGCCTTGGGAACGGCATTTGGTTATCTGTATACCTGTCTGTGTGCTTACAAGGAAACCAGAAAGCCTGATGGTATGGATGTAGAAATTCCCATTAAAAGCAATACTGCCCTGATGGGTGGTCTGGTTTCATTTGGTGTGCTCTTGCTTCTCTGTGTCCCGGGGAGCCCTGGCTTTATGGCTGTAGAGTCCTGGTATGCATGTGGTATCTGGGTAGGGATGGGGGGGCTGTTCTATCTTTCCCAGGCAAAGAGATATAACAACTTGTCCAAGATCGAACTGGACTATCTGATTCTGGATAAGGCTCCTGAAGATACGCCTGCTAAAACAGAGAACAAGACCTGAGAGAGATTTTCTTCTGTCTTCGTAATATCACCTCAGGCAATCAGCACATCGTTTTTTCGATTTGCTTGGGGTGGTTGGTACGGCAGGGGATTTCATTACCTGTCGTAGATATGTAAAAGAGTTTTCGTAGTCAAATTCAGTCTGATTTATCATCAATCACTTATTGTTGTCGGCTTACAGGTTATTGTACATGGTAGGCGTGGAGTGATTTCTTGACCAGATTCCCCCACTTTTTATTGTAGGGGTGGACAACGGTGACTGTTTGCTCAGCCCGTTTTAATGGGTAGCCGTTATTGGCCCATTCAAAAATGGACCCACGGAGATTAAAGATATTTACGTAGCCACGCTTGTTGAGTGTTTTGGCAAACTTGGCAGATCTTACGCCCACTGAACAGTAGACGATGATAGTTGTCTCAAGTGGTAAATTAATTTTTCTTGGATCGGTCTCATTGATGGCCTTTGGAAGGTGGCTGACTTTAAATTCATCCGACTCTCTTACATCGATGATCGTAATGGTATCCTGTCGTTCTAATTTTTTCTTAAGTGACTCAGTTGAAATTGATGCAATTGATGGATATTTCTTGTCAATAGATCTGTTTATGGAGTCCCAATCGATTTTTGTCCATGAAAACCCGCAAAGAACGAGAAGAGTGGTAAGAAAGAACAGGATTTTAAAATTATGTATCATGGTGAATGAGTACTTATTTTACAATTAATTATCAGGAGCCTGTCGGATTATAGACATTTTTTCTCAGATCAAGGCATTTTGAGGAAATCAAGCACAGCCATATAGTTGATATTGCGAGCATTGATTTTCTGAAAATAACACAGAGCTGGGGGGAAAGAGCATTGTCCGGCAGACTCCTAGCGTAGATATCTACGATTGTAGTTTTTCAAAATACAATACAGAGGTTGTCCTTATGAGTCAGGTGTTTTCTGTATCTTGTGTACGTTTGGTTATGGTGGCTTTCGTTCCTCTGTTTTTGTTTTTTACCGGCTGTTCCATGATAAATGCTCCTATTGCAGTGGAAAAACGGATTTCACTGTTAAGTCAAACAGAGATGTCAGAAGTGTACAAGAGCGGTCCTCTTACCGTAACCTATGAATATCAAAAAAATGGTGATAAACTCACCATCTCAGGAAGTGTTGAGTTCCGTCAGAGTGTTGATTCCCTCGATGTTCGAATTGTTTTCCTTGATGCCACTGGGCTTGTACTTGGAAAAAAAATTGTCTATTCGTCCGGATTTAGATCTTTTGCCTCAACTGATTCTACGAGGACATTTCGTACAAATATTGAAATGCCGGCCGGCGTTGTGGGTTTTTCATTTACGGAATCCAGTGTGGCCAGGACCAGTCATCGTTAGACCGTACTTTTTTTTAATTCCACCTGGCTAAAGAAAGGTGTAGCTTAGCCTTCTTTTTTACGATCGCTTATCTCAAATTCTCTTGCGCGCAGGATCTCTTTATTTGTTCTTGTTCCGTTGGGGTCTTTGTATGGAATTCCCCGATTTGTATTAATAAGAAATATGTCTCGATCAGGAATAGGTCTTGAAATGAGTGTTTTGTTGTTGGTGCAAATGGTCCCACCCCTTTCTCTTGCAAAGGGGTCTGTTTCTCCTATAACAAAACCTGCCTGGATGAAACCAGACCTCACCGGGATTGCGGCGCAGTATGTCAGAAGCGCGCCATCTTCTGCAAGCAATGGCTGAAGGGTATTGAAAAAATCGACAGTCCAGAGTTCACTGTTGCGCTGGGTTGAAAATGCATCAAGCCAGATAAGATCAAAGGGTGTGGATAGTTTTTTTGCGGTATGTCTAGCATCTCCCCACAGGAGTTGTATCTTGCAGCCATTTTCTTCCCAATGGCCGGTCTCATGCAGTATTTTTAAACATTTGTTCCAGTCAAAAAATGTGTTTTTTTCTTGTAGTTCCAAAGCCGCTTTTGCAACAACGGTACTATCCATCTCAAGTGCTAAAATTTCAAGCTGTCCACCTTTTTGCATAGCTGTCTCGCAGGCAAGTAGACTGTTGTAACCAAGGCCAAAGCAGATATCGAGTAGCTGAACCTTGCCTTTTTGCAGACGAGCCTCAAGATTTCCTGGAACGATGTATTTTTGTATAGCTTCAGAACGAGCTCCTGCAAGTGTATGGTAATGCTCTTTGATTGTGTCATTGTAAAAAGTGACGGAGCCATCGTCTGTTGTTACCGCCATGGTAGGAGTCTCCTGGAGCTGAGCGGCTTTTACTGGAGCTGACTCGGTACGCAGAGCTATTCCTTGGGATATTCCCCGAGCTCTCATCTGTTTTGAGAGATGTTTCCTGAACTGTCCCTTAGACATAGACCAATGCGGCGCAATGAGTTTTTCTTGAACGGTATCTGTCGTGAGGCGAATGAGGGGGATGTGCTCAGGAATATAGGGTAGAAGCTCTAGTAGCAGGTCACAATATTCATGTTCCATGTAGAGTGGAAAGGGTGCTGCCTGGTATTCTTTTGCAAGACTGGTCTTTTCTATTATGTGGAGATTGTGCAGTTTTATTGCATCCACAGGGAGCGTGCAGACAGTTTCAATTGTTCTTCTCATATCGTCCACCGACTCTCCCGGTAAACCAAGGATCAGATGGACGGCTGTAGAAAGACCTGCTTTGTTGATTTTTACAATGGCTTCCTGACTACTTTGCCAATCGTGACCTCTGTTGATTCGTTGGAGAGTGTGGTCTTGACAGGTCTGGACGCCGAGTTCTATCCAGACATCAATTCGTTTGTTTAACTCTGTCAGATATTCAATAATAGTCGGGGCTAAGCAGTCTGGCCTTGTGCCAAAAGCTATGGCTTTGACACCCTCTGTTTCAAGAATAATATCGACTTGTTGTTGAATGGTTGTAATCGATGAAAAGGTACTAGTGTAGGTTTGCAGGTAGGCCATGAAAGCTGATGCCTTATATCTTCTCTGAGCAAATCTCACTCCGGTGTAGATCTGTTCCCTAATATCCTTTACCTGACCAAGCTGAATCGCACGTGCACCATCTTCAGGGCAAAATGTACAGCCTCCTGTTCCATCAATATTCCTGTGGGGGCAGTTGCCTCCTGTATCAATTGGGACTCGGTAGAGTATCTCTCCGTATCTTTGTTGCAGATAATCGCGGTATTCGTATATGTCGATTTTGGAGCTCATTGTTTTTTGTCGAATGGGTAGGAGTAAAATTGGTTGAAAGATAAATGATTTTGAAGATGGTACTTACCTGTTTTAAAATAAATGTAAAGGGAGTGTCGAAAACATACCATAATTATGAACAGTTTTTTGTCTCGACTGATAATATATCCAGATACGTTTCTTTTGTGAAGTCTTAGGTGTCTGTTTCGTTGTTGAAAATATGACATAAAGGATAATAATAAATTGAGTTATTGACATCTTCTATTGGATAGGCCAAATTCTGTCTATGTATAAAACCTGTTTGATAGGGTTTTCCTATCGGCGTTTCATAAACATCCGCAAAAGGAGAGCATTATGAAAAAAGATTTAAAAAAAATACTGGCAAGTCTTGGTGTCGCGGGCTTGATCAGTGCAGGGGGAGTTACATTGCCCGGTCATGCCACAGGTAGCGGCTGAGGCGCAAAACCCAGCGCAGGTAGCGCTGATACAACCAAATCTGCAGCAGCGAGTGGCTGAGGCGGACACAAGTCCAGCGCCGTGAGCGCAGGTCAAGAAGACGCAAAAAAAACAGGCGAAGCAGTAGAAGGTACAAAGAAGACGATGGAAGATTCAAAAAAGAAAGTTGAAGATGAACTTCCGAAGAAAAAGCCCACCAAGAGTGGCTGAAGCGGCTGATTCCAACGTGCAGTTAGCACGTTTATAATCTAACCTAAATCTTGCGTACGCAAAATAAGAAAATAATTTAACTTTGCAAAACGGTATATTACGTTCGTGATGCTTATTTAAAAATCACACTCTATGAGTCTGTTTATTTACTAGGATTTTTGTTCGAGATCAAGGCATACTAAAAAAATAACCACAGGCATATGTTTGATATTCCGAGGATTGTTTTTTTCGTATAACGAAGATATCGGGCCAAAAGACAGTAAATCAACGGGCTCATTCTATGAGTATTATTTTCTCATATTTACTACCCTTGCCAGTTGCAAGATTTAGGTGTGAAGCAAGCCGGAGTCCTCTACATGTTCCGGCATTGTTATTCTGTATTTGTCTCTTGTTTGTTGAAATGAATTTTATGAAGATGCTCACATGTTTTAGACCTCATTTAAAAGGAATTGTTTGAAAAGAAAACTGCAGGCCATATATCCCTTGAGCTCAACGTTACTTCCCGTAGGTTTTACGTTTGCTTGTCTGGAAAAACTCCCTACATATCTCAGGGCAAATCCTGAGCTTTATGATAGCACTCCTTATCTGGCAGATTTAGCGGCTATAGAACTCGCCGTCCATAAGGTATCGAAAACTCCGGTTGCAGAGCCAGAAATCGTAAGTGCAATAACAATAGATCCAGGGCTTGATCTGCTTGAAGTCTCCTGGCAAGGACTGGCCGATCTCTTGGAGGGACATCCTGTAACTCCGGTTCCAGGCAACAGTTTTATTCTTATTTTGCAGGGACGTAATGAAGCTAAAGTCAGAGTTATGAGTCCTAGTAGCTATGATCTCTTGGCGTTAAAAATCATTGCAGAGAATATGGACATTAAAACTGCTGCAGATGAGGCTGGGGTCAGCGTCGGGTTAATCGATAATATCTTACATAGTGCCGGAGAAAAGGGTTTATTGCTTTATCCACCGTCAAAGATTGTTCGGCCAAAAGATTTCTGCAGAGAAGATATTGCTCACGAAAACAATTGCTCAAGTCCTTCCTTCACACTTCAATGGCATGTAACGCAGGCCTGCAACCTTCATTGTCGCCACTGTTATGACCGTAGTGATCGCACTACCATGAGTATTGAACAGGGTCTTCACGTACTAGATGATTTGTACACATTTTGCCAGGAACACAATGTTTACGGGCAGGTGACTTTTACAGGAGGTAACCCTCTTCTCTATCCACACTTTATGACCCTTTACAAGGAAGCAGTCGATCGTGGATTTCTCATAGGTGTTCTTGGTAACCCAATGGACAGGTCATATATCGAAGAGATGGTCGCCATTCAAACACCGGAGTTTTACCAGGTAAGTCTGGAAGGATTGCAGGAGCATAATGATTATATTCGTGGTGCTGGGCACTATGAACAGACGATTGGTTTTCTGGAGATATTAAAAGAGCTGAACATTTATAGCATGGTCATGCTGACGCTCACCAGAGCCAATATGGCGCAGGTACTTCCACTAGCTGATGTCTTGGAACATAGCACAGATCTCTTCACTTTTAATAGGCTGGCTATGGTGGGAGAGGGTGCGGCATTGGCTTCAGTGGAGCCGGATCAATACCGGGGTTTTCTCAAAAGCTATATCAATGCTGCTGCAAGTAACAAAACCATACATCTTAAGGACAACCTTTGTAACCTGCAGCTTTACAGTGAAGAAGCGTCTCTGCAAGGCGGTTGCGCTGGTGTTGGTTGCGGGGCTGCTTTCAATTTTGTTTCTGTCCTGCCAGATGGTGAAGTTCATGCGTGTAGGAAACTTCCATCACAACTAGGTAATATTTATAACGATTCTCTTACGGATATTTACCATACCGTTCTTGCAGAACAATATAGAAAGGGAAGTTCTGCCTGTTCAAAATGTGAAATACGTCCCGTTTGTGGCGGCTGTCCCGCAGTGAGTTATGGTTTTGGACTGGATATTTATAACGATTTGGACCCTTATTGCTTCAAAGATGGTTTGTCGTAAATAGTGTCTGAACGAAAACCTGTAAATTCTGTCGAGTTCAAGGCGGGTGATAAAACTTTACATCAGGGTACATCCAAAACTTTGCGGATCAGTACTGCGATGTCTGCTTTAGTGATGGGTTTTAATGCATATTCTTTTATTCCAAGACCTTTGGTTGAGTCTTCGTCAATTATACTACTATATCCCGTACAAAGGATAATCGGCACCATTGGTCGAATTTGCAGTATCCTGCGAGCAAGGTCAGCACCAGTCATCCCTGGCATGGTCTGATCTGTTATCACCAAATCAAATTTGTCGGGCGTGTTTTGAAAGGTTTCCAACGCCTCCAAACTACTGTATCGAACAGTAACATGATAGCCGAGCCTTTCAAGCATATCTTTACCCATATCAGCCAGAATTGCTTCATCATCAATAAACAACACCCGTTCACTTCCTATGGGAATGTCTTTTTGATTTTTTGCTGTAGGTAAGGCACCTTCTTTTACGGCAGGAAAGTAGACATGAAAGGCTGCCCCCTTACCTAACTGACTTTCGACGGTAATGGCCCCTCCGTACTCGTTCATAATTCCGTGTATGATTGCCAGCCCCATTCCTGTACCCTTTCCTACTTCTTTAGTGGTAAAATAAGGGTCGAATATTTTTCTCATAACATCAGGTCCAATACCAACACCTGTATCTGAAACTGTACATTTAATGTATTCACCTGGAGTGAGAAGGAATATGTTTTTTTTATCATCTGGTTTTATATAAGTAGTCTTAAGAGCAACTGAAAGCGTTCCGCCGGCACCTTCCATAGCGTGATATGCGTTAGTACATAAATTCATCAATATCTGATGAACCTGAGATGGGTCCGCCTGGATAGTGCCACACTGTGGATCAATGTCTTCAATGATGTTTATCGTGGTAGGGATCGATGACCTCAGCATCAGTAAGCACTCTTTGATAATTGGTGGAATTTTTATAAGAAAACGCTCTACCTCAGTTTCACGGCTAAAGGCAAGAATCTGTTTTACCAAGTCTTTAGCTCTAATTGCTGCACCTGTAACTTCGTCCAGATCTTTCTCAAAATGTGTTCCAGGAGGTGCATCCTCTTTAGCCAGGTCGGTATAACCAAGGATTACCGCTAATAGATTGTTGAAATCATGAGCAATGCCACCAGCTAACGTGCCAATCGCCTCCATTTTTTGTGCTTGCTGTAATCGCAGTTCAAGTTTTTTCCTTTCCCCCTCCGCATTTTTACGTTCTGATATATCGTTCATGACAATGAGCGACTGGTCCTGCAATGGAACCATATAAAATTCACATTCTCGTTGCGTACCATCTTTTATGGTTAATGCCCACTCCTGCATCTCAATATCAGTGCCAGTGGCACTTGCTTTTTCTATGGCGGTTAACCAGGAGTACTGAACTTTCTCTCTATATTCCAGATCGGGATATGCACTGGACCACCACTCATCTGCAGTGTTCACATCTTCAAGTGTATAGCCAAACAATTCGGTGAATTTATCATTTAAAAAACTGATATGTTGAGCTTGATCAGTTACCACCATGGGAAGTGGCGATTTTTCAATCATCTTTCTAAATCGAGCCTCACTCTCGCTTAAAACTTTATCTGAAAGGAGAAGATTTTTCTTTGTTCTGCGAAGATCAATTACTGCAACAATAAGTGCGAGAATGAGCAAAAGAAGTGCGAACACAGAGACAAGGCTGATATGTACAATGGTTTTGTTTTCATCGTAAAATGAAACGGGACTATTTATCAAAATGGTCTTCTCAGGCAAATCGTTTTCACTCAGCCTAAATCGTTGCATTGCGTCCCAATCGAACATGTATTGGTTTGGACTATTGGTCACAACAGGCACATCACTTACAGGAGTACCTTGTAAGATTTGTAAGGCTAGTTCTGACGCCTTACTGCCTTGCGACGCACCTGTGACCATTTTACCACCCACAACCCCTCGTCCTATTGCTATGTCCCACAAAGCGTATACCGGAAACGGCTTTTCCATTGATAGGTGTGAAACAAACTGGTCAAAAGGGAAGTATGTTCCATTACTTTCCTGGTAACTATTGAGAGGGATTACAACAATGTCTTTCCCGTGCGAGTCTATTTCTTTATCGATTTGATCGATTTTTTCAGCTGTGATGGTAAGTAATTGTACTTTTTTGGCGTATCTTTCCTTAAGTCCTTCCAGCCATACCATTCGAAATGGTGGTGCACCGGGTGCCACAAAAACAATTTTCTTAGTTCTTGGATGTAGGAGAAGTGCGACATCTATCGTCGCTGCAATGTCAGTTTCTTGAATGACACCCGTAATATGTTGCTTACCATCTAACATATCTGGCGTGTAACCAATATATGCCGCAAAGACTATCGGGATACCACGAAACAAATTGCTTCGCTCCTGTAGTACGAAATCATAAGCTTGGTTATCACAGACTATAATGAGATTAATAGGCAAATTATGGTATTTGATTTTCCACAGTTCTCGTAATTGTTCAAAGTAGTGAGGATCTCGATTCCTTTTCGTGTCAATATACTCAAACATGAGATCGACAGGTACGGGAGAAGAATCAAACGCTTCATGGATACCTATGTTTAATGAGTCTGTCCATGGATAACCCTGGTAAGCTGAATGGACAATGAGCACATGCTGTGGTGGGGGCTGTTTGCTTGATTGAGCGATAGCAAGGTGTAGGCTAGGAATGAGTAGGAAAAAAAGGATGAATAAAATATGCCATATCAAATTTCTTTTAGTCAGCTGCATTTTCTATGTAAGCGCCCCACAAACCGCTTCTAGCATTACCCCATAAACTATGTTCCCGTGAGCACTTTCAAATTCAAGGAGGTGTACATGGAACCATCACAGGAATCGATTTCAAAATCAAAGCAAAAATAC
>JBLHNU010000097.1:0-14666 GCA_047622095.1 Desulforhopalus sp. | reverse complement strand
TCGTAAAACCTGTGATTTCAAGTGAGGAGCCGTGTGCGTAAATAGCGCAAGCACGGTTCTGAGAGGGGCCGGTGACAATAATATGAACAGATCGAAGTAGCAGGCACGTAGTAGCCGCGTGCGGCGAGGCGTCAAATGAAAGACGAGCTATGGGAGTGTCTGTTTTTGTATTAGAGGAACCGGTCTACTCGACCTTGCAGTTTTGCTTAAATGGTTAATATTGCCAATAACAGCCTCAACCATTGCGATAACGTGTGTCCCTACAGATTCACAGTCTAGTAACCCTAAGTTTATGAATTGATAAGAAGCTCAGATCTTCGATGTGGCAATCATAAAAACCAACACCAGTAAGCTGGAAAAGAACACCATCAGTTTCGACGGGAGTTTCGGTCATCAATTTTTTTAAGAATATCACATCAAGAGACATCCAGAACTTTTCGGATCAACGTAGCCATATCCTTTTTAGTAAGTGGTTTGAATGCAAATTCTTTTATACCCATAGATTTCGCTTTTTCCTCCGAAATAATAGTGGAGTAACCAGTGCAAAGAATAATGGGGATACCAGGACGAATCTGTAGCATTCTCCTACTAAGGTCGCTACCCGTCATACCTGGCATAGTCTGGTCTGTTATAACAATATCGAACTTATCGGGTTGGTTCTGAAAAGTTTCTAAAGCCTCAAGACTGCTATTTCTTACGGTTACATGGTAACCAAGCCTTTCGAGCATGGTTTTGCCCATCGTGGTAAGTATTTCTTCATCGTCAACAAAAAGAATTCTTTCGCAGCCAATTGGAATCTGGCCATTAATTTCATTTTCTGTTAATGCCTCCTTCTCTACGACAGGCAAAAACACGTGAAAAACTGTTCCTTCACCAAGTTCAGTATCAAGGGAGATAAACCCGCCATATTTTTTCACTATTCCATGAACCATGGCAAGTCCCATCCCGGTGCCCTTACCGGTCTCTTTTGTTGTGAAATATGGTTCAAAAATCTTATCTTTGATGGTTGGGGCTATCCCCTGCCTGAATCACCAATTGATAATTGAATAAAAGTACCAGCTGTTACATCTGGTTCATTTACAAGATCTTCATTGCTGAGGGTCACCTCTTTTAATGAAATATCAAGTTTTCCACCAGTCTTTTCCATGGCATGGAAGGCATTGGTACAGAGGTTCATCAATATTTGATTGAGTTGAGATGGGTCAACAAAAACAAGACCAGTTACGGCATCAATATCTTGAGTAATCTCAATGGTTGTTGGTAATGACGGGCGCAGCATTGTTATCGCTTCCTTAACAATACTAGCCGGTTGCAAGATCATACGCTCTGTATCATCTTGGCGACTGAAAGCAAGTATCTGGCGAACAAGACTCTTGGCACGATTACCGGCCTCTAACACCTCATTTAAATCTTTTGAAATGGTTGACCCGGGTTGACACTCATCCTTTGCCATTTCAGCATAACCAAGGATTGCGGCAAGAATATTATTAAAGTCATGAGCAATACCACCTGCTAATGTGCCGATTGATTCCATTTTCTGTGATTGTTGGAGACGACCTTCAAGTATTCTCCTCTCTTTTTCTCCTGCCACTTGTTCGGTGACGTCTTTTGCCTTACTGATAACTAACCTTTTTCCATCAGTCATTTTACCAAGAGGTGCTGAATAAAAATCCCAATTCAAGGTCCTTCCGTCTTTTGTCGTAACGTTAAATATTCTTCATCAACTCTTTGGTCCAATTTGGGCTCTGTTGCAAAAAATCTAAATATGCTGTGAAATCATTATACGTCATCAAGCAATAGGAGTCGTTATGAATGATTTCAAATGGAAGCACTTTCGTGGTGAGATAATTTTGGGTTGTGTACGCTGGTATTGTAAATACGGAATTAGTTACCGTGATCTAGAAGAGATGATGGTGGAGAGGGGGTGTTGAAGTAGATCACAGCACCTTGTTTCGTTGGGTTCAACAATATGCCCCCGAAATTGAGAAGCGTATGCGCTGGTACAACGGGTCTGGGCTTGGTGAAAGCTGGCAGGTTGATGAAACATATGTGAAAGTAAAAGGTAAGTGGCAATACCTCTATCGAGCAATCACCAAAAGTGGAAAGACACTTGATTTCTACCTTTCCCACACTCGAAATGCGAAAGCTGCCAAGCGGTTCCTTGGAAAAATACTTCGAGACATGAAAGAATATGAAAAACCGGCAACGGTCAATACCGACAAGGCTCCCAACTATGACAGAGCTATCCGGGAGTTAAAGGAGGAGGGTCTTCTTAACGACCAAGTCTTTCACCGTAAGGTTAAGTACCTTAACAACCGGATCGAAGCGGATCATGGGAAATTGAAACGGTTGACCAAACCTACTCTAGGTTTTAAATCTATGAAGACAGCCTATGCTACTATCAAAGGGTTTGAAGTCATGAGAATGTTTAAGAAAGGCCAATTCGATATATGGATCCATGACCAAGGTTTGAAAGGAGAGATCCGCCTAATTGAAAGACAATTTGATATCTATTCTGCAGCATAAAATATGTCTTCTATAAGGGGACTTTCATAAATTGACATTTTTTGCAACAGAGCCAGGAACAGCATATGGGTGGAATATAAAATAGATGGTGTTGTAAATCCTAGGTTTTGACGAAGTTGTCAAAATAGGTTCCGGTAACCCAAAAAAACCATCAAGATCAACAACCCCGATTTCCAGCAATGTACGTTGATCAAGATTGCGCATTGAAGAACGTTGAGGGATTTCGCCCTGCAATATAAGTTCCTGTGTCATGGGTGAGTTGTGCCTTTCAAAGCTTGGGTACAAGATCCTTCAACTTGCAGGGCTCCGTCTGGGCTCCTTGCCATGGTGCCGACCACCACATTGGTGCGCTCTTTTCCATAAAGAATGTACCCTTAACCTTCCTGTTTCTTCTTTATTTTTTCAAGCAATCCAATTGCGAGACATCTCTTCGCTTAGAATGTTCATGAAATATTGAAGCAAAGCTTACCTCCCCAGTATCTCTAACACCTCGGCACATTTTTCCTTAGCCCTCTGAGCAATCGCCTCTGCTTTTTCCAATATTTCCATCTTGAATGCCTGATCGTGAATACCCTCCATGTTAATGAGCACATTCTGATAGGCGCCCCAGATACCGCTTTCGAGTGCCCTTGCACCAACCTGAGTATCTGATTTAGAAGCAGGATTACCAAACCTTGCAACAACACAAAGAGCGTCCCATGCAGCATCACCATGTCCCATGGTTGTGAGCGGCATTCTGATTGCTGTTTTTAAACCGGACTGCATTTTAGCTGTACGTGCTGCTCGCTCCTTCTCTGTGTTTTTCGGCATCCTGAGACCTACCATATACTCGTTGAAGGCCGAGGTATCCGCATCGATCATTGGTATCAGTTTTGCCGTGAGATCATGAAGTACCGGAATCACCTCAATCATGTGCGGTTGCACGTCTTCGAATTTCCGAACCCCCCAGGTCAACTTAGCCACCATAGAGCCCAGCCCTGTTCCAATTGCTGCAATAGCCGCAGAAGCGGAACCGCCCCCAGGGGCTGAAGTTCGATCGGCTATTTCTTCAATAAAGGCCCTTACCGTCATCCCTGCCAGAGGCTCGTTTTGGGGCTCTGCTATTATGTATTCAATAATTTTCTTCTGGGGGTCGAAGGGGGCTACCGAATTGAGCCCCATTCGGTCTACAGCAAGTCGAATTTTCTGGTCTTCTTGGTAGATAAAAAGATTTTCCTTTTCTATATAATAGTCGGCCGCCATCAGCATCGCTTCAAGGGGTACCACCCCGACAATCTCTGAACCAGTAACCGCAATGTTCAAAATTGCCGCTTCTTTTTTCGCCTCCTCATAGAGCACATGGATTGGTGTAACGCGATAATCGTTGAGGTTGACTGTCACCTGGGCCAGGTTGTATTCACCCATAAACCAACCCATTCCCTTCACGTCCTTGAGCGAACCCGGCTCATCCTCTCCACGCCCCGCCTCACGCAAATTAAGGGCAATGCGATGGGCCTGATTCGGGCTACCAAGAATATTCACGTTATAGGCAATAAGAAACATTCTGGCACCTGTAGCGGTGATACCCCACTCCGGTACAAATTTTTCAGGTCCAAAATCCGGTTTCCATTTCTCATCCATGAGTCGTTCCGGGAGGGCTTCATATTCTCCTTCGCGAAGATCAGGTAGTTTCCGTCGGTAGTCCTGAACTGCTGCCTCCTCATAAAGATAAAACGGTATTCCCAATTCCTCTGAAGCTCGTGCCGCAAAGACTTTAGATACTTCAACGCACTCTTCCATGGTCACATTTGCGACCGGGACAAAAGGACAAACATCCATCGCTCCAAATCGAGGGTGCTCTCCCTTATGCTTTCGCATATCAATACGCGTGCGAGCCACACGTGCAGCAGCGAGTGCCCCTTCCACAACACTTTCCGGATCACCCACAAAGGTATAGACTGTACGATTCGTCGATGCACCCGGATCCATATCAATCAGAGTACACCCTGGGGTTGCGCTAATTGCCTCCTCTATCGCCTCGATTACCTCAAGGTCTCTGCCTTCTGAAAAATTGGGGACACATTCTATTATCTTTTTCATTATATAATCTCTTCTTATTTAATTACGCCCGCTGGCTCAAAAAACACGTTTGCCTTTTTTATACACCCGCTCGACAGGCGATACCCCGGCGTGATAAGCCAGAATGGCAGGTGACCTACCATCCAGCACAAGAAAATCCGCCTGCTTACCAACATCTAGACTCCCTACTTTTTCGGCCATACCAATGGCGTATGCTGCATTCAATGTTGCGCCTATCAACGCCTCGGCTGGAGTCATCAACATATTGAGCACCGCAAGGCCAATGACAAAGGGCATAGACTCTGTATAACTTGATCCCGGGTTACAATCTGTGGCCAATGCTACAGGCAGGTTATGTTCGATCATATAACGTGCTTTAGCGTAGGGTTTTCGCAGGCTATAGGCAGTTGCGGGGAGCAGATTTGCAACCACTCCGGCTGCGGCCATGGCCTTTATATTGTCATCGCTTGCTGCCAGTAAATGATCTGCAGAACTTGCCCTAAGCTCGGCAGCCAACCCTGCCCCACCAAGATCGTGCACTTCGTCAGCATGCAATTTGACTTTCATCCCCAGGCGAATTGCAGCGTTGAGCAATCTGCGGCTCTGCTCGATAGAAAAGACTCCTTCCTCACAAAAAATATCACAATGCGTCGCCAGTTTTTTCTCGTGAACGATTGGCAGCATCTGATTTATGAGAAGATCAATAAACGCATCCGGATTATCTTTGTATGCAGGCGGTATCGCATGGGCGCCAAGGAATGTGGCGACTACATCCTGGGGGCCTTCTTTAGATAAACGTTCAATTACACGCAACATCTTCAGCTCGTTTTCGCAATCGAGCCCGTAGCCGCTCTTAACCTCAAGAGTTGTGGTGCCAAATTGTAGTGCGATATCAGCCCGATGCCTGGTTGCCTGATACAATTCTTCTTCACTGATGGTTGCTACCGCCTGAACCGAGGAAAGAATTCCTCCCCCCTGCTTTAAGATCTCAAGATATGGCGTTCCCGAAAGTCGTAGCTCAAATTCGGATTCCCGCCTTTTCGCAAAACATAAATGGGTATGTGGATCAACAAAACCGGGAATCAGACATTTCCCCCTCATATCTACGACTTCCAGCTCATTAGTCTCACCAGCAAATTTCAACACCTCAACCTCAGAACCGACCGCTGCAATCCTGCCATTTTCCACCAACAGCGCACCCGTTTCAAAGTGCGCCAGACTATTCTGAGATTGCCCCGCCAGCGGCTGCCCCTTATCAACAGGTGAGTAAATATTGACATTCTTTATGAGTATGTTCATGGCATTCTCTCTCCCTTCTGCCTTATTTCTTTGAGCCCTGAAAGAGTTTTTCAACAGCCTCACTGACCGCTGATTCATCGGTTCGAAATGGGATGGTAATCTGATCACCGTTAGGATTTTCTATATTATAAGAGACGGCAACCTCCATAGCGTTTGGATTCCTTCCCCAATTTCGTCTCGCAACCCCTCCCATAACATCCCAGCTCATTGCAGACGTAAGAATTTCATCCACCCGTTCACTCCCGTCCAGCACCATGCCGAAACCACCATTAATAGCCTTGCCAATTCCAGTTCCGCCACCGTTGTGTAGGGCAACCATCGACATACCCCGCGCCGCATTACCGGCAAAACAGTGGGTCGCCATATCAGCACAGACGTTACTACCATCTGTGATATTTGCGGTCTCTCTGAACGGAGAATCCGTTCCACCCGGATCGTGGTGATCACGCCCTAAGATGATCGGTCCAGTCACCTTATTTCGCACCAACGCGTTAAACTTCAAGGCAATAGCCACCCTACCTGCCGCATCGGAATAGAGAATCCGGGCTTGGCTACCCACAACAAGTTTATTTTTTTCTGCATCACGAATCCAGATATAATTATCCCTGTCTTCAGGTCTGCGCGTTGGGTCAATACATGACATCGCAGCTTCGTCCGTCTTCTTCAGATCAGCAGGATCACCGCTCAGACAAACCCAGCGAAACGGACCGTAGCCATAGTCAAAGATCGGCCCCATGATATCTTCAAAGTAAGATGGAAAGATAAACCCGTCACGGGCATCTACTCCGTTTTTGCTCACTTCTGTTACCCCAGCATCGTAGACAGCCTTTAAGAAAGCGTTACCATAATCAAAAAAATAGGTTCCCTGATCGCTCAACTTCTGTACAGCCGCAATATGACGCTTAAGACTCTCACCCACCAACTGTTTAAACTTGTCTCTATCAGAACCCAGGAGTTCCGTTCGTTCCTCAAAGCTGATACCTGCAGGACAATAACCGCCGTCACAAACCACATGACATGAGGTCTGGTCGGAGAGCAGATCAACTGGGTACTCATGTTCTGCCATATATTCTAGCAGATCAACAACATTACCGTGATAAGCGACGGAGAGATTGTCTCCTTTATTTTTAGCCTTCAATGCTAACTCAAGCACTTCAGAAATATCGTTTGAAACGACATCAACCCACCCCTGCTCATGACGCGTAGTAATCCTTGAGAGATCCACTTCTGCTATGATTGAAACAGCGCCGGAAATTTTTGCAGCCTTAGGCTGTGCCCCACTCATGCCACCGAGACCAGAAGAGACAAAAAGCAAACCACGAAGGTCTCCGTCGCTCGCAACACCGCACATCTTTCTGCCGGCGTTCAGCAGCGTATTATATGTTCCATGCACAATCCCCTGTGGGCCTATATACATCCAGCCGCCTGCCGTCATCTGGCCATACGAAGATACGCCCATCTGTGCTGCAATCTCCCAATCATCTGGGTTATCATACAGGCCAACCATCAGACCATTGGTAATGATCACTCTCGGCTGGTCTGGACTTGATTTAAAAAGCCCAAGCGGATGTCCAGACTGCATAACCAGAGTCTGATTGCGACTTAGAACCTTCAAATATTTTTTGATGAGCCGGTACTGCATCCAGTTTTGACAAACAGAGCCTGTCTCACCATAGGTGACCAACTCATACGGATAGAGTGCCACTTCAAAATCGAGGTTATTGTCGATCATCAATTGAAACGCTTTAGCCTCAAGACAGTTGCCCTCATACTCATCAACCGGCAATGCAGTTACACCCCCTTCCGGCCTGAAACGATATCCATAGATTCTGCCACGGGTCCTCAGTTCTTCGAGGAACTCCGGGAGCAACTCTTCATGATGCTGCTCTGGTATATATCTAAGTGCATTTTTCAGGGCCACCTCAGTCTGAGCCTGGGTGAGACGAAAACCTCTATCAGGAGCCCGACGTACACCTCCACGAAAGCCCTTCAACTTGGGTAGCTCGTCATCCAACCTCACCTTCATTGCGCCTACGACATCACTATTTGTAAGCATATGTAACTCCCAACACTGGTTTCTTGTCTTGAGGCGTTAATAATGTACATCAACTCCACGCCTACTCAATGCACGTATATATTTACTCCATCTCGTGATAGAAAATAACAACTCACACTTGTATGTACAAGTATTTTCCACAGAACCAACCAAACCACGCTAAACTAGGCATTAGAGCAAATTAAACTATTGAATTTCGACCGACTTGTATATACATTGCCACTATCTAAATATGAACCACTTACTCACTAAACTCTTAACTAGTGTCTAAACGAAAACCTGCAAATTTTTCAAGTTCAAGGCGGGCGATAATTTTAACCGGAGGAATACATAAAGTATTTTGAAGATTAAAATTTGAGTCCAACGAAGAAGTTGGGGAAATTGGCAGTTTTCAGTCGACCACTAACTACCGACGAGTGAACCATGTGTACTTTAAAAATAGATCCCGGCAAACTTACTCTCTCCCAACTCAGATCAGTTTCTAGAGGCCAGACCCATCTATCTCTTTCTACCGATTGCAAACAACAGATAGACGAATCCGTCGCCACAGTGAAGGAACTCATCGATAACGGAAGAGTAATTTACGGAATCAACACCGGCTTTGGCCTACTCGCCAGCACAATAATCCCAAGAGAAGAGCTTGAGCACTTACAAGAATCGATAGTCCTTTCCCACGCCGCAGGTGTCGGTCGACTCATGAATGAATCCACAGTGCGACTAATGATGGTTCTTAAAATCAACAGTCTCGCAAGAGGATATTCCGGCATCCGTTATGAGGTCATAGAGACTCTCATTAAACTTGTAAATGCAGAGGTGTATCCCTGCATCCCTATCAAGGGATCGGTGGGTGCATCTGGTGATCTTGCGCCACTTGCCCATATGAGCACGGTCCTACTTGGTAAGGGTGAGGTCCTCCATAAGGGAAGACGGTTGAGTGGACAAGAAGGGCTTGAAATTGCGGGCCTTCAACCCATTGCTCTTGGGCCTAAAGAGGGCTTAGCTCTGTTGAATGGAACGCAGGCATCCGCGGCACTTGGCCTTGAAGGTCTCTTTGCAGCAGAAGATCTCTTCGCAACTGCCATGGTAACAGGTTCTCTGTGTGTTGAGGCCGCACTGGGCAGTCGCCGACCATTTGAACCTATGATCCACGAAGTTCGTGGACACCAGACTCAAATCGATGTTGCCGCATGCTATCGCAATCTTTTGCTGCATAGCGAAATCGAAGCATCACATAAAAACTGTGAATCGGTCCAGGACCCCTATTCTCTCCGGTGCCAGCCACAGGTGATGGGCGCCTGCCTGACCCAGATCCGAAATAGTGCTAAAGTCCTCATTGTTGAGGCCAATGCGGTCTCGGACAATCCACTTGTTTTCGCCAAAGACAAAGACATCATCTCAGGTGGAAATTTTCATGCAGAGCCGGTAGCAATGGTTGCAGACAATCTCGCTCTTGCTATTGCTGAAACGGGTTCTCTCTCTGAAAGACGAATGGCCTTATTAATCGATAGCCATATGAGCAAGCTACCACCTTTTCTAGTGGAAAAAGGCGGTCTCAACTCTGGTTTTATGATCGCCCAGGTAACATCTGCTGCACTGGCCAGTGAGAACAAATCCCTGGCCCACCCAGCCTCGGTAGACAGCCTACCGACCTCAGCGAACCAGGAAGATCACGTCTCCATGGCAACCTTTGCCGCCAGGCGCCTGGCTGACATGGCTGAGAACACCGCGTACGTACTTGCAATTGAATTACTTGCCGCCTGTCAGGGTTTGGACTTTCGTGCTCCGTTGAAAACATCCGAGCCTCTGGAATCTGCGAAAAAGATTGTACGTGATGAAGTACCGTTTTATGATCAGGATCGATATTTCGCCCCTGATATCGAGAAAATTTATACTCTTATACGAGATGGTAGATTAAATTTTCTTGTCCAAGACTCTCTGCTTCCAAGTTTTTAAAACCGAATATCTGAACAACTATGATCAGCAACAAGAAACGTGAAAACAGCCGCCCACTTTATCAACAGGTAAAGCAATATATTACCAATAGAATACATAGCGGGGAATGGCGTCCATTAATGAAGATCCACTCAGAGGCTGAGCTTGTCGCCGCAACCGGCATTTCACGGATGACCGTCAACCGGGCGTTACGGGAACTCACATCTGAAGGCCGCCTTGTTCGCAGGCAGGGACAAGGAACCTTTGTCGCTGAGACGAAACCACAATCAGCCTTACTGGAAATCCATTCAATAGCAAAGGAGATTAAAGCGATGGGAGGACATTATTCGTGTGATGTTCACCTCGTTGAGGAAGAGAAAGCCCGTCCTGAACTGGCCGAGACAATGGGGCTCAAGCCATACGATTCAGTATTCCATTCGATTATTGTCCATAAAGATAACAATCTACCCATTCAACTCAGCAACAGATTCATTAATCCTACAATCGCCCCGGACTATCTTCAACAGGATTTCACCCAAGTTACCCCCAATGAGTACCTACTGAGTTTGGCGCCGATCACTTCTGTAGAGCACGTGGTGGAAGCCCTGATCCCTGAAGTATGGATACGAGATCTCCTGAAGATAAATAGTGCAGAACCCTGTCTAGCACTCTACCGCAAGACCTGGGTTGGTGAAGTTATTGCTACCAACTCCACCTTTTACTATCCTGGTTCAAGGTACACCCTCGGAAGCCGCTTCACTCCATCAACATCCGGTATAATACAGGTCACGTAATAAGTGCTTGGTCTCAACTATTGACCATCCATCCCATGACAAAATGGTGTGTTTTTATATGGTTACATTTAGATTGCCTTACCATTTTGCCACCTGCTCAGTGAAATGTTTCTTGACTCCCCTCCCAAGCCTTGCAATAGTGGGGCCGAAACAAGGTAGAACGTCTCACACTCAAGCCAATACAACAGGACATCCATGGCATCTCTCGATTTCGAACAGGAAAAGATAGCCTTCCGGCAATATTACGACTCCAACCTCAAACATCTGGTTGACGCAAAAAACACCTATATCCGTATCATCGGCAGCCTGATCAAACGTTTCGATCCCGGTGAAGTGACCAAAATCGAAGGAAGGGTCAAGGAACGGAATGAATGCACCAAAAAGTTTCACCGTAAATACCAAAACCAGCTGGAGGCAGCGGAGCACCCCTATGAGATCAAGGATTTCATCTCCGACCTGATTGGCATCCGCATTGTCTGTCTTTATGAAGACCAGATTCCCCAACTCTCGGAGATGCTGCAGAAGCACTTTCACATCCTCGATATCACCGACCGGATCTCCTCAGTGGAATCCACCGAAGACTCGTTCGGCTACAAAGGGTTGCATATGGATCTGGCACTTGGTGCAAACATGGCCTCCCAGATGAAATACCAGCAATATGCCGACCTCTCCTTTGAGGTGCAGATCCGGACAGTTATCCAGGATGCCTGGAGCATGTTGGATCACAAGATCAAATACAAAAAGGCGATCCCAAACAACCTCAAGCGCCGTATTAACATCCTCTCGGCGCTTTTCGAGCTTGCCGACCGGGAATTCAAGGAGATCAGGAACGCCACCACCGAACTGATCGAAATGGAAACCGAGTTGCCCATCAGCGATCCCCTCACCGAAACACTCGACAAGCAGGATAAACGCTGGCTGGATGCCAGTGCTAAGATCATCAACGCCTTTAATTTCCACAGGATTGCCGGTCATTTCTTCCGCGAATTCGACTTTCAGGATTACAAGGTGGACGGCTTCGTCCCAAATATCCTAAAGCTCAATCATGATTTCCAGAAATCGGACCTGCACAAGTGTTTAATCGACAATCTGAAAACCGTAAGGGAATACCGGGGACAGTTCCTCGCCGATAATCCTGACAAGTCCTTTAGCCCCTACACCTCGATCCGCCACTGCCTCTATCTTCACGACCGGGTCACCTTCGACCGTATCCTCTCACGATGGGTCAAAGAGCGCTTTACCGAATGGCTGGAAAGCACACAATAAGCGGCTCCAACCGATATTTTCTGTCGGTGGGGCCATGTTGCGACTACCGCCCTGACGCCTTAGTACCTATTAGGGGTCCTGCCGAAGAACCCCTAAAAGTGCTCAGTTAGGACCAGAGGGTCTATTTGGACCGCTCACGGGATATCTATATGCTGGACATGTCAACGCTAAGGGTTTCTGAACTACCGTAACGGCCGGAGGATCGGCCTCTTTCGTTTTTTCGGGTACGACCCAGAAAGTTGCTGCGAAGAACTTAGCACTGGCAAGGTGCATTGCTAAAACAAAGTGTTTGCTAAAAGATACAGGAACAGTCTCAATTTACAATTTTGCTTAAATCATTAGGTTTGCCAAATCTAACCTCTACTGCAGCTAGTCACATACCAGTTTGCGGTGCTTGAATACCCGTTATTTTCTCCTATGCAATTAGATGTAAAGATAGCCGCATAATATGGGGGGGGCTGCTAACAAAATCTAAGCAAAATCCATAGGATAAATATCTAACAGTTTATTATTATGGTAAGCCATTTTTGAAATTTTCCTAAAGAAGGGTGTGTTACTCGATTAGTCGGGATGATCAAGCCATAATTACTACCATCAGGGTCAAATCCATTAGGAGCTACCAATTGTTCATTTTTTACTGCATCAAGTGCAATCATTCGGGGTAGAAGTCCAACTCCCAAACCTGCAATAGCAGCTTCTGCTACCAAGAAATGGTGATCTAGAAAACGTATTTCTGATGGTTTGGGCAGTTCGGGATGTGTCTGGAGCCATCTATTCCATCCATCTTCTCGCGTCTTGCTACCAAGTGCTATGTAGCTACCGGATTTGTAATGAGAAACAATCGCTGGTGCAGCAACTGGCCCCATAGTCTCATCAAAGATGTGAGTAATCGACCAAGATGGTTTGATTGGGAAATCAATCCTACGCAGAGCAACGTCAACATCTTCTTTGCTAAAGTTTAAAGTACCACCTCCTACAGAGAGATGAATTTGGTCATTTGGATACGATTCTTGAAAACTACTGAGTCTAGGAATTAACCATCGTGCGGCGACTGAACGTTCACAAGAGACCACCAACGCACTTATTGATTGGCTACCTTGTATTTCCTCAATTCCTGTCTTTATTCGTGCAAGTGCCTCACTCGTTGCCTCAGCCATGATTTGGCCAGCCCTTGTTAGCTTGACGCTACGACCTTTAGCCTCTGTAATTGGTTTACCTATAGCTTTACTCATTCGTGATATTCTTCTGCTTACAGCGCCATGAGTAAGAGACAATTCCTCGCTTGCTCCCTTGATGGTTCCGCATCTGGCTAGTGCATCAAGAGCTCTTAGGTCATCTAGAGATGGAAAAGGTTTTAGTTTCATAGGTCAGATATTATCACGAATACTCGTGAAGTAAAATCGCTTTTTTTTTCTCAATATGAATAACAATGGAACATGCACGAAAGCAAACAGTAACCTACAATGTTGTAGATGGGAGATGAAATGGACGTTATTTGGGCAACGTATCTGGAAGAAATTGTATCGGTTGGACTCATTGCTGTTTTTATGGCCATTAGTCCTGGTGCAGACTTTGCGATGGTTACAAGAAACAGTATCTTTTATAGTCGTACAGCAGGAATATACTCATCTCTTGGAATTGGTTTTGCCATTTGGCTTCATGTTGCCTACTCCATTGCAGGTTTGGCAATCATAATATCGAAATCAATTGTTCTGTTTTCAGTAATTAAATATTTTGGAGCTGCATATTTAATATATATTGGATGGAAAACATTTAACGCACCACCTAAGGAGAATGTACAAGAGGCAGGCTGTACTGGTAGAATATCAAATATTTCGGCATTTAAGGTCGGCTTTATTACTAACGTACTCAATCCGAAAACAACGATTTTTTTCCTTAGTATATTTACCCAGATAATTACCCCAGGTACTCCATGGTATATTCTAATGATTTATGGATCGATAATTTCACTGGCTCATTTGATCTGGTTTTGCACGGTAACCGTAGTGTTAACACAACCAATAATGCTTAGGAAATTCAACAGTTACAGGAAGTCTATTGGAAGGGTTGTAGGTAGTGTGTTGATAATGTTTGGGCTAAAAGTAGCTCTTTCTAGCAGTGAATAATTCACCTCTTCTCTTGTTTGTGACAGCTTAACTACACTCATCTAAAGGACAATAAAAATGAAATTTGAATCAATTAACTTCGATAACAAATTTACAAAATTTTCTGAACATTGGTCACCAAGAGTCATTGCAGAAATGAATGACTACCAGTTCAAACTGGTGAAAATTGAAGGAGATTTTACTTGGCATGATCATAAAGATACTGATGAGGTATTTATGGTGTTGTCAGGAGAGATGGAGATTGAGTTCCGTGATGGTAAAGTGAAAATTTCAGAAGGTGAAATGTACGTTGTCAAGAAAGGTCTTGAGCATAAACCTTTTGCACAAGACGAATGCAAAATCCTAATCATCGAACCTCGAGGTGTCGTAAATACAGGACAATCTAAGAGCGAACTCAAGGCTGATAACGATGTATGGATTTGAGATGTAAGATTGCCATATCGAACATCTCTATATATCAATAATCTAAAAAGTTGATATGCTTCCTTCTAAGTAACAAATTCCATAACATGTTGATTATTCATCAAATGTCCTTTTTGTTACTTTTATAATAAACGCCGGAATTTTCGCCTCCGGTTAGGATGCTGTGAAGTTTTGGTTCCCATGAGC
>JBLHNU010000096.1:0-15318 GCA_047622095.1 Desulforhopalus sp. | reverse complement strand
AGTTATATCTCTTCTTGTCGTAAACAGAATATTCGATCGACAACTGCCTTGGCTCTATTGTTTAAAGGCGAAATGCCGGAATTTGTAAATTAAATTTGAAGCGTTTAAGATTACGCTGAATGGTTACCCTCGGGGCGAAGAAAAAGCACTCCTTGCTGAGGATTTGGATACTCCTATTCCAGGGGGCACGGAAAGGATTCTCTTTGTGGACGATGAGCCTGCCATTGCCAAGGTAGAAAAGGCAATGCTTGAAAGTTTGGGATATGAGGTCACTATCAAAACGGACAGTTTTGAGGCGTTAAAAGTCTTTCAAAGTCAAAGCGATACATTTGATCTCATCATTATCGATCAAACCATGCCCGGCATGACAGGGTTCGATTTGGCCAAAAGAATATTGCAAATCCGACCTGATATCCCAATCATACTCTGCACAGGGTATAGCAGTGTAGTTAATGAAGATGTAGCTAAATCACTGGGGATCAAGGAGTTTGCGACTAAGCCTTTTTCAAAAAATAATATCTCCAAGTTGATTAGAAAAGTCTTGGGTGATAATTGATCATAAACGTGGGCAAAAGGATTCACAACAATTGAACTAAAGACTAATTTTGTTGGATCTGCGTTGAAGGGTGAGGTTATATGCGTTGCCAGTTTGGTGCAGAAGGGGCGGTCAATGCAGGTTTGGGATATGCGGAGGTACGTTCGGATGAGACAGGAAAGAAGATTGCCTTTTTTCGTTGTACCCAAATGATACTTTGGAGCAAAGGTTAGGTGGTAGATTCATTTCTACCCTCGCTTACCACATAAAATAAAAAAAAGTAGGGTCGAATAACGACCCTGCTTTTTTACTAAGACACAATTGAACTCTAAATCTTATTTCCGCTTCTTTCTCCGGCCAATGCCAGCAAGACCGACAAGACCTGTACCGAAGAGAAGCATAGTGGCTGGTTCGGGAACTGCATTTGGGCCTGGGTCTGGGTCATTAGGTGGGGTGGTAAAAGTTACTGAAATATGTGAAACGGTAGGGATGTTCTCTCCACCATTAATTATGTAATCCGTGTTCCAATACCCACTTGTTTGGGCAGGATTGAGGTAATAAAGTGCGTATTCAGTAGAACCTTTCACAGTATAGAATTCGATGGCGTTAGCCAACGGATCAGTGGTGGCCCAAGAACCATTTGACCCATCCACATAGGATACCGTAAAGTTTAAACTAGTAGTGGCGGGATTATATTCAATCTTGTCTGAAATAACCGCATTATCATTACCTAAATAATATTGAATTGCGTCCTCAAGGCTATGTTGATCATTACCAATAATAGTACCCAGATAGTAACCAGAATAACTACCGCTTGTGTTGTCGCCCAAATAACCAAAATAAGTAGAACTATAGCTCGACAAAGTATGATCGTTAATCCGGTCTTCAGTTGCTGTCAGGCCGACATTGCCAGGCTGATCAACTTTGAAATTATCAAACAATTCAATATACGCTACAGCATTTCCTGCCGTACCGATAAAACATAAACTCAACAATAACACTAATTTTTTCATCTAATCTCCCTTCTATCAATTATATAACTGTATAACAATCAATCCTGCGGTAGGAGACACATCCAAGTATTCATCTAACGCTAACATGTTTCTTTGTCTTCATGGTGTCTATTCAATAAACGTGCCAAGGTGTTGTAGGTAGGGAAATGCTTAAAGTCCAGTTATTGAGATATACTGTTCGGATGTTGTTGGTGATAACGATTATTGATATTCCCGGAATTCCGTCTTTCCTGTTCACTTATCCGGAAAAGATATGCCAAAGTAGAATTGCAGGATTAGATTGCCCTCAAAAGGTCTCATATTCGAGGACTTCTTTTCTGTCGCATTTCCTTAACTAGCAGACACGGTCCAGAAAATTTCCTGGTGTTATGTTGTGTTCAATTGTTTTTTTCAGTCTGGGAGGGTGTGTAGAATCGGAGCAAGGTGCAAAAGAAGTGCATCCAGAATTTTTAGATAAAACGAGATTGTGTAGATTATCGGAAAATATCAGACTTTTTGATAAAAAAAGAGGGATTCCCCACAACAGGAATCCCTCTAACAACAAACGAATTAAGGCACAAAAAGATCTACACCATCCAGACCAGGAACGTAGCTATAGCCAGCAGCCTCAACATCACTAACAGTAAAGGTCAAGGTGCTTAGACTAGTCTTCAAGTTGGATTTAGTAACCTGACAACTGCCATCAACTCCAGTGACACAGGAAGAATTTCCAGTGACTCCGTTGCTCCAGACTCCGCTTACAGTTACACCAGCGACCGGCAAGGCACCCGAACTTGCAGAAAGTATCACAGCAGCATCCCAACGGTTTGGTTTTGAACCAAGAGCAGACGAATCCACCAGGCCAATGGTCAGACCTGCTGCCGAAGCAGTTAAAGCACTTGCCACTCCCGAATAGCCGGAATTTCCGGACCCGTTATAAGATTGCACCCTATAGCTGTAGTTAGTGTCAGGGGAGAGACCACTATTGATAAACACTTCGATATCTGCGCCAACAGTTCCAGCTTCAAGCCAGGAGGCGCCGCCATCAATAGATCGTTCAATTATAAAACCGACTTCATTGGTACTGCTGTCGAGCCAAGCCAGTTCAATATTGCTGTTGGAGGTTGAGAGGACGGTCAAGCCACTTGGAGCTATAGGCGGATCACCTGGCAGCATATCAACCTGTATACAGATATGATCAATGTACACTGTATCCAGTGCAAGGTTACCTTTGATGCTATCTGTATCAGTCAATTTTACATAAACGGTACCTGAAAGATCTGCAGGTAACATATATTGTTGATAGGTGCTGCCTGCTGTTTCTTCGGCAACTGTGAACATCTCATGGTAATTGACATTGTCCGTAGAGTAGGAAAGAACAAAAGTGTCACCATCCAAGGAACGAGGAGCCCATATATTTGCATAAAAAATAGTGCTTACACCAGATGGGACATCAAACGTCCATCTGTGGTCCAGATAGCTGTAGCGGTTGCTGGGTTTTCCACCTGATTTTTTTTCGGTTATGGACTCAAAAGAGCCGTCAAGGAGTTGCGTGCTGACAAAAGTTCCAGCAAGTGTCCCGGCAACAACGATATCAGCTGTTGCTACCTGCTCCACAAAGGTGACGAGCTCATTAACATAGATCTCTAAGGCTGCTGTGTCGGTTCCATCCTTGTTATCTGCAACCTCGACAGTCCAGCTGTTGAGGCCGATGTCATCTGAACTAGGAACGCCTTCTAGGGTCCCGTTAGCTGCAATTGTAAGCCAAGCAGGTCCTGCAATTATCGAAAAGCTCAGTGTATCACCATCAAGATCAAATGCATTGTCTGCGATTGAACTGTAGTATGCTGAACCTTCCGTGGCCTCAATCTCTACAATCGGATCATTTTTGAATGCAGGGACATTGCTGGTATTTGTCGGTTGTACCACGCCTGTGAGTGTATACTGTCCCAAGGTGGAATAATCAGAATATCCGGTTGTAGGATCACCTGTGCCGACACCATCTACCACGAGATAATATACCCCCGCAGGAAGATTTATGGACAGACTTTCAACTGAGTTATTTGTTTCATTAACCTCAGCTATTAAATATCCGTTACTATCCAAAAGTTGTAGGGATATATCGAGATCAACATCACGAGGAGCCGGGTTGACAGATATTGAGATATCACCGTCACCGGTTACAAAGGAAAACACATCAACATCGTCTCTCTGCTCGATTATACCACTACCACTCAGATTAGTGCCAACCAGAGAAACTGCGTTGTCAATCGTATCGCCATGGTAGTCTACACTTAACGTAGGACCAAAATTGAGTATCCTGGCAAGATCGTCCTCACTATTATTGGCTCCAGCATATTCACCCTTGCTCCACTGGGTAATGGCCTTGTAATAACTATTTCCCATAATAGGAGCCCAGTTGCCATGGCCAGCGTAGTATACTGTTCCATCTGTTTTGCCATCATGGTTGAGGCCCAGAGAATGACCAACTTCATGGGATATAGCTTCGGCAATAAATTTCTCATTATTCGGGCCAAGTTTACTTGAAAAAATGAAAGCTGCAAGATCAACGGAATCGTCAAATGATCCGATATAAGCGACTCCACCAGAACTAGAAAAATCTGCAACTAGGGTTGGTGATATAACAGCTCGAACTCCATAAATTTCATCACCTGAAGTTTTCCGCAAGGCCTCAACACCAGGATCTTCAGTAGTAACATCCACATCATACATGGAATAATCCTCAACAACACGGAGCCATATGTTCTGGATGAGTTCTCTTTCAGCGTCTGAAAAGGTTGTGGAATCTCCGTCAAGGTCAAGAGGTTGAGAGTCAATGAGCTGGCCATTATTGTGTTGGGTCCAGGTAGATTCAGTTGTTAAATGTCCATTAAAATCTAAATAGATGATCTTTGATGCGCCTGGACGGCTATGAAGTGCAAATGTAACATCAAGGGGGTAGGATGTCTGTGAAACAAGCATGTCGCCCTCTGCAGCAGTACCCTGGGAGATGATTCCACCGGGAAGACCAAAGCCACAGAGGTAAAGCAGGCGATCGGATGGATCGAGGGCAAGATCGAAGTCCCTGAGAAACTTGGCTTTCAATTGTGCCTTGGTAAAGCCATACCGGGCGGCGACATCTGGCAGGCGGTCACCGAGCTTAGCAATTGCTGCCTGCCCTCTTGCATTGCCGGGAAAAGATGTCGGTGGTCCTGCGGAATGGGCACTGACTGCGTTAAAGCCAACAAAAAATAAAACGGTTAATAGTACAGGCCAGATTCGTACCAACATCGTGTCTTCTCCTTTCTACTGAAAATATAAAACTATTGAAAATACCCGAGTGGCTTTACAAGAAAGACACATCTTCGACCCCATGTTGAACTCGACATTATTTCATTAACTTCTTCTGCTACAAGCAGGAATTGTTCCATGCCATTGATGCGCTCACACGAACAAGAAAAATCATCAAAGGTATCAGTTGCATATGGCGTCAGAAATGTTTGACAGAAGCTTCGGCTTATTCGTGTTGTGCTTTCTTTAGAAGAATCTGAAGGACGTAATCGTAATCCAAATGACGCTGGAGCTTACGAAAAAGACGGTGTGATGTAAAGTTATCTCGCACACTAATAATAGACCATTTGTTTGATGTTTATCATGTCTCGACTAAACAGAGCAAGGCACGAGCTATTACCTCGTGCTTAGCCAATTCGGTGATAATCTGTATTTTCCACGAATAGCTGTCAGCTGGAAATCAGCTGGGGAAGGGCAATGATAACAGCTTATTACTATGATTCAGCACACGACCAATTACCGTTTCTGAACCAACAAACTCCCAATAGAATACCCCGCCCCAAAGGAGCAAATGACTCCATGGTCGCCACTCTTCAAATCCTGGTTTTGGAGATGAAAGGCAATGAGTGAACCGGCTGAAGCGGTATTGGCATAACGGTCAAGGATAATAGGTGCTTCTTCCTGGCTTGCAGTGCGACCCAAGAGCTTGCCGCTTATAAAGAGATTCATGTTGATATTAGCCTGATGCAACCACCAACGGCTAATATCCTCTACCTGTAGGCCATAGGACTGGATGTGCGTTCGAAGATGTTCTATAACTAGTGGACACACTTCTTTGAAGACCTTTCGGCCGTTTTGGCTAAAGAGCTTATCTGCTGCAAAGGGGTCGCAGTCCGTTGCTCGGCTGACATAACCGAAGTTGGACCGGATATTATTGGAGAATCTGGTTAAGGCCTTTATGCCTAAGATGTCATAGGCGTGCTCGCTGGTGCAGGTTTCCGCCCGTTCAATAATTGTGGCTGTTGCGACATCGCCAAAGATGAAATGACTTGAGCGATCACAGTAGTTTACCTGGGGAGAGGTCAGTTCCGGGTTGATCATCAGGACACAGCCGGCGGTCTCCGCAGCGACCATCTCATAGCCCCGGTGCATGGCAAAGGTTGCGGCCGAACAGGCGACCAGCATATCAAAACCAAAACCTTCTATGCCCAGGGCGTGTTGTACCTCAATGGCAATGGCCGGGTAGGCCCGCTGGGTATAGGCACAGGAGACAATCACCGCGTCGATATCTGTAGGCTTTTTACCTGCGGCCTTCATTGCCTGCCTGGCTGCCTTAGTGGCGATTTCTGCCTGGTCAGAGATTTGATCGTTACCGCGAAGTGGAATCTTGGGGCGCATTCTGTTCACATCAAGAATACCTTCCTTTACATAGGCAAAGCGTTGCTTAATACCGGAGGCTTTTTCTATAAATTCAACCGAAGATAGAGGTACTTCTTCACAGTTGCCTGCTGCAATTTCCTGAGTGTTTTCCTCATTAAACTTGGTTGCCCAACTATTGTAGGATGTTACCAGTTCTTCGTTTGTAATGACATTATCCGGGGTCCATAACCCCGAACCGCTAAGAACAATATTGTGGGAATTCATAGGCAGTTTGCTCCGTAAGGACTGTTAAGGTACTTATGCCAGCTCACCTTACCGTTTACCGGTGTGAGTTGAATGCATGTATTTCTACAACAGCTCTTTTAGAAAAGCCAGATAGAAAAAAACCTATTGTCAACGATGATAAATTCGTAGAAAGTGCGGATTGCACAATGGATAAATAAAAATTTTCATATGCGATACGTTAAATTATTCTATTGTTTCGGCGTACTAGGGTACGTCGTAATGATAGAAAAATTGCAACAACGAAGCAGATGAAGAGTTTTTGCGACGCCATCAACGATCACCTCCTCTTGAAAAGAGAAGCGCTGAGAGCTATTTCAATTTCAGGGGCCCAAACAGCCGCATCTGTTTCATGATCCAGTTGATTCGACCTTGTATATATGAGCCCGTTGATTTACAGGTATCGTACAATTCTGAGTAAAACGGACAAAGCGTTTAACGTTACAACTGATCCCAGCCAGAATTAATTGCAGACGCGAACCGTTTTCATTTCGATGCCGTGATTGTCTACCATTATGTGCATTAGCAATTTCATTCACCAGACTCTCGGCTCCGGCTCGGCTTCCGCACTCCTTGCGATATTCTGTGTTGCCCATGTATTTGTGATGGCGGGCTGCACCGGCATCACAGTAAAGTGTTTCAGGCTTCAGGTTATTTACCTCAGGCTCAGTTGTAGCAGTGTCGTCTGCTACCTCGACAGTCTCTTTGGCTGTTGAGTCATCGTCAGATGGAGACGACTCTTCTTTCGTTGTGATGACGCATTGCTGCTCAAACACCTGTACAAGTGTCTTGAACGTAACAAAATGCATGACCTGATGGTTGTGTTCAAAAGCTGATTTTAACAGGTAAAGATCCTGGGCCATTTCTTTGATGCGACCTCGAGTTTTATCTTTATCCTTTTCGGTTAGATCAAAACCGTCTTGTAAGTAGTCACGAGAGAGTTCAGCTTTTACATTCTCATACAGTCCAGGTTTATGCTTCCGTAATGCCTGGAGAAGAACTCTAATAGTCTCTTTAAACAGGCAGTAGCGGGACAAGAGAGCAAGCCACCCAAGCATGAAAAGAATCCACACGCTGTTTTTTCTTAGAAACATAGCATTCTTCGAGGAAGCTTTTAGTCAAGTCGGCAAATAACTGGTATGCGGAGTCATCATTTTCCAATTTCTGGTAGAATTTAAACAGGGTAGTATGATCTACAAACGCTTTACCAAACTCAGAAAATGTCGCATTAATCCAATCGATCCTACGCATGAACAGAAACTCGACCTGGTGCCAATTGAGTTGTTCCAGTGCCATAAATATCAACAGGGATATTTTAAGTTTGATCGAAACATTCGGCGCCCCGCCTTCTTCTGCATAAAGATGTTTAAATTGATCCTCGTCGATGAAAGACCATATTTTATCTTTGTAGATAAATGACCAATATAGTACAAGCTGCTCAGGGAATTGCAGAGGTAAATGAAAATGTTTCACAGAGTTCGACTGTTTCTGGGGAAATATCTCGAGAAATTAGTGGCGTAAGTCGTGTTGCTGCGACAATCAAAGAAGATAGCTCAAAAGTCAGCAACCAAGCCAATGAGTTATTAGCTCTAGCTGGGCAACTTGCTGGAATTATGAATAGATTTAAACTGTAGTTCTAACAAAACATAGGACACAGGTTATCAGTCAATAATGTATGAGGAGCATGGTTTGCTCCTCATACATTATTCCAGATTATCTCGATTAACATTCAATTGGATGATCTTTCCCAACAATGGTGGACAACCTGTTAAGCCACGCTTCGTAATTGTTCAGCTTCAGTTGATCATGTTTGGAATCAGTAGTGACATTAAATTTCTTCGTCGTTTTTCAACGTAACCCCATCTCCCGCATGTGACGGGCTACCTTGTTTTTACTAACTGTGGCAAATTGCGAATCATCTCGCATGCCCGCTGTGATCATGGAACGTCCTGCCATGCCTTTATGTTTCTTATACAAGGGACGAATGGTTCCCAGGCACAATCATACGTCAGTTAATAACGAATTTGACTCACGATTTACAATATACATCAGAGCATAAACGGTCTTGGCGTGAAATAGACTTGTTGGTGAGAAAGAGAATTGAACAAGAGCTCTGTCTTTTATCGCTATTTTCCGTAGTCCCCCACACATATGCTGGATCACCAGATGATAAGCGGCATATTCTCTTACTCAATTCTTACCACCAGCGAATGCCCTGGGTGAAAGATATTATTAAAGGCGTGGAAAACACTCTCATGCCGGATGTAAACGACATCCATCTGCATATTGAAAATATGGATTCAAAAGAGTTTCATTCGAGAGCCTATTTTCAATCCTTTAAAACGTATCTGGAGGTAAAATATTCTGATACTAAAATGAGTTTGATACTCTCTTCGGATAATAATGCCTATGACTTTTTGCGAGAGTATCGCGACCAAATCTTTCATGACACCCCCATAGTGTTTTGCGGTGTCAACAACTTCGATAATGATCAGATTGCCCAACTACCTTCAATAACCGGAGCAACTGAAATATTCTCTGCCGATACCACTGTCAGACTTGCCAGACGACTCATCCCTAACCTGCAACACGTGTACATCGTAAACGATTATCTGAAGACAGGCCGTTTTTGGGAGTCCGACATACGTAATCAGCTGCAACCAGAGCAAGACCACATAACATTTGAGTACTCGGAGAACCTCTCCTTGCCGCAATTGCTCGATAAAGTTGGAACATTTACACCTGGAAGTGCAATACTGCTGGGGGCCTACTTTTCAGGCAAAGATGGTAAGTTTTACACCTATGAGCATATAGCACGATTGCTCTCTCAGAGGAGCAATGTGCCTGTTTTCTGCCTGGTTGAATTTATTATCGATGAAGGTTTGGTTGGAGGACAGGTAATAAGTGGATATTATCAGGGACAGTCAATGGCCAAATTAGCTCAGCTGGTGCTTGCTGGTGCTGATATCGAAAAGATACCGGTACTGCACAAAGGCAGCAATATTCCAATATTCAATTACGAGCAGCTTAAACGTTTTAATCTCGATGAAGAGAACCTGCCTGCAGATGCTTTGGTTATCAAGAGACCTTTTTCTTTTTATGCAGAGTACCGATTGCAGATATGGACCGTCGTTTCGCTCATATGTGTGCTGCTCACTGTCATCCTATTGCTTTTTTTCAATATTCAGAAAAATAAGAAAGCAGAGGCAGCTTTACGCAGAAGCGAAAAGAGACTCCGTCAGCAGGCAGATGCCACCTGGGAAGCCCTTGTCATTCATGAAAACGGCGTTGTCATTCAAGCGAACAAGATGTTTGAGAAACTGACGGGCTACAGTCTTGATGAGGTTCTTGGACAACAGGTCATTCCTCTTATGTTTCCTGAGGAGTATCAGGACTCTATTAACAAAAAGTTCAAAAAAGGTGATCTTGACAAATATGAAACGTTTGCAAAAAACAAGGATGGTAGAGTCTTTCCGATTGAAGTACGTGTACGTGCTATGGAGTACGAAGGGCGAGAGGTCAGGGTTGCCGCCATACGAGATCTTTCAGAGCGAAAGCGCATGGAAGAGCAGCTCGCCCTGTCGCAGAAAATGGAGGCAATCGGGACACTTTCCGGTGGAATAGCTCATGATTTCAATAACATACTTTCTGCAATACTTGGTTACGCCGAGATCTTACTTTTAAGAAAACATCAGGAACCTGATACCGCAAAAAAGCTCGAGCACATTCTTTATGCTGGAAAGAGGGCGAAGCTTCTGGTTCAGCAAATTCTCACATTTGCCCATAAATCCGACAATGATAGACAACCATTGCAATTCTCAAAAATTATACATGAGGTGTTAGAACTGCTTCGTGCATCTTTGCCTTCATCAATTGAAATACAGACTGTCATAGCCACCAATGGATACGTACAAAGTGATATAACAAAAATGCATCAGGTGGTAATGAACCTCTGTACCAATGCAGCCAAGGCAATGCCAAGTGGTGGAATCATTGAGGTTTCTCTGTCCGAAGAACATTTGAGTGAGGCCGATGATGATTGTTATCCAGACCTGCCAGCTGGTCCATACCTCTGTTTGACTGTCAGGGATTCGGGGAAAGGTATACCACAGGAAAACATTGGAAAAATATTTGATCCTTTCTTTACCACTGAAGATAAGGGTAAAGGGACAGGGCTCGGACTTGCTGTGGTCCATGGTATTGTTCAACAAAATATGGGAGGAATTCAAGTGGAGAGTAAGGAGCGTGAAGGCACTGCATTTTCAGTATATTTGCCAAAAGTCGAATGTGACAATGAACGTGTAGATGGAGCGATTGTTGACCTTCCTCGTGGCACAGAGTCTATCATGCTCATTGATGATGAAAAAGATCTTATCAATGTCGGTGTAGAGACACTTATCAGTCTTGGTTACGCTGTTGAAGGGTACAGCGACAGTATGCAGGGTTTGACCGCATTTAAAGAGAATCCGGGCGGATATGATCTGGTTATAACGGACTTGACCATGCCGACGATGTCAGGTGAAGAAGTGGCTCAAAAAATACTTAAACAGAACCCTTCTACACCAATTATCATTTGCTCTGGGTATTCAGAGACGTTTAGCGAACAAAAAGCCATGTCACTCGGCATAAAAAGATTCCTCGTTAAACCCGTTTCAATCCACGATTTGGCAGTGAATGTACGTGATGTCCTTAATAATGACGAAGATAACCTTCAGTCGGAGGTTAGCACAGAGCCGCGCTAAGAAGATCGATCGCAACAACCGCACCCACCTTTCTTGACTTGACTATCCTGAGGCTGTTTGTCACTTTTTTTGATCTCAGATTCCGGCTTGTTTTCTGGTGTCTTTTCAATCTCAATTGCACAGCAGCTATCTTTTTTAGAGCCACTAAAAATCTTCCCCAAAAAACCTTTCTGTTCATTCTTCTTCATAGTTATTTCCTTTAATTAATGAATTGTGTTTTTCGACACATACTGCCGAAGGTAAAATTCTTGCCTTGTATTAATCGAGATCTGGTAAAACACTTTTCTCCTAAGTAAGCATGAGGTTGAAGGCATAACCGCCCACTACTGCAGTGGCGAAAATAACCATTACAATAGATGCTACGAGACGCTTTTTGAAGATACCTGCCAGCATACTCATTTCGGGTATTGCCATTCCGGCACCGCCAATTATTAAGGCGATTACAGCTCCCATACTCATTCCTTTTTCCGCCAGTGCCATCCCGATAGGTATGGCGGTTTCGGCCCTGATATAAAGTGGGATGCCGACGATGGCAGCAATAGGAATGGCGAAAGGGTTCTGTGGCCCAGCGAGTGATATTACAAATTCTTGGGGCATATAACCGTATATACCTGCCCCGATTGCAACACCAATGAGCAGATAGGGGAGAACACCTACAAAGTCCTTCCAGGCGGAACGAAAGGACACTTTGAGTTTTCCAGAAAAAGTCAAAGTGGTCTCATCAGTACTGGAGTTACAACAGCTTTGTTTTATCTGTACATTCTTGACCCATGCTGCTCCGCCGCATTTTTCCAGAACGACACCAAATACAATCGATCCTAGAAAGGTGATGCCAAAATAGAGCAAGCATGCTTTCATTCCCATGAGTGCCGCGACCATTGCTATAATTATTGGATTTAATAGTGGTGAAGCAATAACAAAGGACATTACCGGCCCGAAAGGCGCTCCTGCTTTGAGTAATCCTAAAGTCATCGGGATCGTGGAACAGGCGCAAAATGGTGTTAAGGAGCCGACAATTGCTGCCAGAAAATTGCCAAATATCCCACGCCTTGATAACCAGTCCCTCAGTTTATCCTGTGGAAGGTACATCAGCGCTAGTGCGACGAGCGTACTGATTCCGAGGAACAAAACCGTTAATTCTGCAGTTATGAAGAGGAAAAATTCTAGAGTTTTTGTAAATGAGTTCATTGGGAGAACCTCCTTGTTGGTTGACAGTGTCAACCTTTTGGTTAAAAAAAACACTCTACAGTACCAATAGATACTGAGAGGGGTATGTTATGTTGGTTATTCTGAATTCGGAGCTAAATTTGAGGAATTATAAGGTTACCTGCGCAATGCTGATGCTATCTCCAACAAGGCATCCGCGATGTTAGCAGATTTGTCTGGTGGAACTTTAGCCAACACTGCAGATAAGCGGTCTGCGTAATATCTGGCAACACCTTCAAGAGTTTTCTTTCCCTTATCTGTAGGTACGACACAGCAGATACGTGCATCTTCATACGACCTGACTTTTTGGATATACCCTTTTTTTTCAAGACGGTTGACGATGCGGGTGGCCCCGCTTTTGGTAAAACCGAGTTGATTGCCAATATGCTGCACAGGACAATCATTTGTGTTCGCGGAGGTTTCGAGGGCCAGGTACTCCGGCATTGAAAGATCTTCACAACATTCCCCATCCAGTCCTTTGGGGCCAAATTGCCAGACGATTTCTATCAATGCTCTACTGAGCTCGATGGATTTCTCAGGTTTTGTTTTTTTTAACATGTTGCCCTTTCTCCGGGTTTGTCTGCAAATGGTTCTATTTAATTCAAAAATCTCTATGTATAGTGGTTGACACGATCAACTATAACCGAGTTAGTTGATCGTGTCAACTAATATGCGCGTATATTTCTTAATCGATTGATAGGTATGAAAGAATAGGATGTTGCCAGGAGGCGATCTGTCTCGTAACAGACATCAGTGATCTGGAGAGTGCTAGTAATAAGGTCATTGCTGCGGGCTACAGCCAAGGGCTGTTTAATAACGCACTGTTTTTTTTATAACACAATCCCGTTTCCGCTTAACCTTAGATATTTTGGATGGGGTGTTATCCTTGGAGACGGGCAGGTTTTTTAGTGTTCAATTTTTTTAAATATTTGAATAGTCTCATCCCGTAGACTTCAAAAATAAGACCAGTCAGAACCAGACTGGCAAGCAACTATTTCGAGAAATGAGAGGCTTTCGTCCAACAATACAAATGAAAATAGAGTACCGAATATGGGTACCAGTAGAGCAAAAGGAGCTACCAAATTTGCAGAATATCTTTGAAACAACTTGCCCCACAAGGAGTATGCTAGTACCGACGAAATCAGCCCTGTATAAAAAATGGCCCCCAATCCGGTCAAAGAGATATTGCTCAGTGCAGTCACCTGTCCTTCTTCAAGTACAAACGATAGAAGAGCGAGTGGAAGAGGGGGCACAAGACTCATCCAAATCATAAGTCGCAACATGTCAATGTTGCCGCTCAGCTTCATTAGAATATTCGAAACCGCCCAAGCAAGCCCCGCACCTAAAACAAACAACATCCCTGTAAAGCTGGCAGTTTCATATCGATCCACAATCAGCAGGACAATACCGACAAAGGCAATCCCAATACCGATTTTTTGCCGAGCCGATGGGCGGTCATGTAGTACAATTCCAGAAAGTATCAGGGTGAAAAGTACCTGAATCAGCCACCGTGGACTTGCATCGGGCATGAGTTTTACAAGGCCTAACCCAATTGCCAGGGGTGCAAGGCCGGTACGAACCCAGGCAGCGAAGGTGCGTTCTCTTGCCATTTGAGTACGTTCCAACGCCAATATGGTTTTTTTTGGGCAGGATCCTCTGCAATAGAAGTTTTTTTATCTTTATTATTATCCATGTTTAACTTTGTGTGTTTTTCCTAAGTCACCGCTTTAATTGCCTATCTTCATGTTATTTGTCATTTGTCTGCAATGTTTAGGTTGTACTAATGTTCGTGTCCGTAATTTTTATCCGGTTTTGTGATAAGGACGAGTAGGGTGTCTATAAAATTCCCATAGGGTAAAAATATTATACGATATCAACTTTAACACAACAGCACTATCCCATCTTTATCAAAATAGATCGGAATCCATCATGAATTATGATTTTACTGAGAAGGTAATTTTAGTCACCGGCGGCACCTCTGGGATTGGTTTAGCATGTGTGAAGCAATTTTTAAATGCTGGCGCTCAGGTTATGATGTCTGGAACGAATATTGAAAAAGCCCAGGCCATTATTGGTGAACTGGGTTACGACCTCAACGATGAGAAGCGTCGGTTACGCTTTCACAAGACAGACGTAGCAAAGGTGGATCAGTGCAAACAACTCGTTCAGAAGACCATCACTCATTTCGGACGCCTTGACTGCTTGGTTAACTCTGCGGGAGTCTTTAAGTTTGATGCTATCGATGATGTGAGCGAAGCTGATTATGACTGGATTATGGATGTTAATGTGAAAGGCTCTTTTTTTATGTGTAAATACGCGCTGCCTGAATTGCGTAAAACTAAAGGTAATATTGTTAATATTTCCTCAGATGCTGGAATACAAGGCAACACCTTATCAAGTGCCTACTGTGCCTCTAAGGGGGCTGTTACGATCTTCACGAAAGCCTTGGCTGTGGATGTCGCGGCCGAAGGTGTTCGGGTAAATTGTGTGTGTCCCGGTGATATTCTCACACCTATGCTAGAGAAAGATTTAGCGAGGGCTGAAAACCCCGATCAATATTTAAGAAAATTAACCGAACCGTACCCAGTAGGTCGTTTAGGCAAGCCTGATGAAGTGGCCAGCGTGGTGCTTTTTTTAGCTTCAGACGCCTCATTATTTACTACTGGTGCAGCATGGTCGGTTGATGGTGGTATCAGCTCTTCTTAGAAAGGCTGAATACATGCTCATAATCTTATGACTTTGAAAGTCACTTTATGCAATCGGGATAGATATAATGGTTACCACCTAAGCAAAACAGACCTGCCAACCTTGCAAACGTGGGTTAAGTTGAAAGCAACAGCCAACAACTCAGAGCCAAAATCAAGGAGGCAGGCCATGAATAAAACAATAA
>JBLHNU010000095.1:0-15545 GCA_047622095.1 Desulforhopalus sp. | reverse complement strand
CTCTTTACCACAGCAGCTTAAGGTGGTTTGAAGCCCGCTCCTGCAAGCCGACTCCGAGGGGCCTACCCTCATCTGTTGTGTAGTTACGAGCAAAAACTGCTTGCTCTCGTGGCACACCTATTCCTGTACATCTGATTTCTACCCAATTGATAGCACGGTAACTGTCCAGCTGTTGGTGTCCAGGAATAGTGTGAACTTTCGGATTTGCTTAAATGGTTAATATTGCCAACGCTAGCCTCTAGCGTTGCGATAACGTGTGTTTCTGCAGATTGACATTAGGCATATTAAGACTGGATATTTTTGGAAAGTAATACATTTAACGTGTCGATGTTAATGATAATATCAGCTTCATCGAAATTGCCGAAGCTGATATTATCTAACTATCTATGAATTATCCCGTTCTGTTCCATAGGGGATTTTTTTCTTTTATCCTACTCTGCAAACTTCTGTCTGGCGTAGTATGCCTCTATCATAGCTTTAGTCTCTGGGCGTAAATTATCTATGCCAGCATAAGGAATACCAGTTGTTTCAGGGCGGTCTGGAAATTTCTTTTTATAAGCCTCATGTCGCGCCCTCATCTCGATAAAAGATTCAACAGCCCACATCGTCTGGGTCTTTATCGGGTGCAATTCTCGTGGATCACGGAAGAGATCATAAATTTTCATCGTCCATGCGGCCGCCCCAGGAGAAGGCCACTGGACCTTATATTGTTCCTTGATGGTCGCTGCGAGTTTTGGTCCATCGTATACATGTATATAATCGCGACGCCCGTTACCGACGCCCATAAGAAGAGGCATCTGATCTACACCGTCAATAATTCGATCAGTGGGAATATTCTGTGTTGCCTGTGCTGCTCGTGCAAAGGTCGTAAACAGATCAGAGACGTGGACGATATCACCCACAACAGAGTCAGCTTCAATACCTTCTGGCCAGCGGACAAACGCATCTACCCGAATACCGCCCTCAGTTGTAGCACCCTTGCCTCCACGAAAAATCATATCAGAATAACCTGAAAATGGCATGGCTTGCATCATGGCACCATTATCACCCATCAAAGCGACAATTGTGTTGTCAGCGATTCCAAGACGATCGAGGTCAGCCAATATCTCGCCAACGTTTTCATCAAGCCTTCTCATTGCTTCTACTTGGACTCCGCCGTTCGGTGTAATATACTCACCATTACGTTTAAAATCTAATGGGATCATCGGCCAGTAATTAAGGTAAAAAGGCTTGTCTTCCTTTGCCAAGACGTTAAGTTCTTCTACCACCTGCTTTTTATAGCGGTCATTCAGCTTATTATAATAAGCATAGCCATAGTTATTCGGATCTCCCGGGGTAGTTCCCCATTCATGGGCTTGACCACCTTTAACTGCTTCCATGCCAAGAGCCCAGTCACGAGGGCGAAAACGATCATCCATCCTATAGTTGGGATCAGTGTCGCGTTTCGCTACGTTGAAACCCCACCCTGCATCTTCAGCATCCCATGACATAAAGTTGAAAGTGGCCTGATTATGCATGGGGAAATAGGCACGATCGAAGCCCTGGTTATGTGGCATAGACTCTTCGATGTCGCCCTGGTGCCATTTTCCTACATGAACTGTATTGTATCCTGCCTCTGAGAGCACTTCCGCAATTGTCACTTCATCACGGTGTAAGCCACTAGCCTCTGGTGGAACAATTTTAGCCTCAAGCATGTGACTGCGTGTCGGGAGACGACCAGTAAGGAATGCTGCACGTGTAGGTGTACAGGACGGTTCAGTGTACATGCGGGAAAAAGAGGCCCCTTCTCGGCCAAGTTTATTTATGTTTGGTGTTTCGTAACCACGGATTTTATTCAATATCGGGTTACCAAATTCGCCAAACCCAACATCATCAACAAGGATATAGACTATATTTGGTGGTTTGCCGCCGTTCTTTTCCTGAATCGCTGCCAACTTTGCATCGATTTGTTTGTCTTCGGCAGCCCACTTTTCGCCGTGTTGCTCAAGGAGCAAATCGTGCTCGGCATCATGCTGAACCGATTGAGCGTTTGCTACACCACAGCTCATTGCAAACATCATTGCAAAATGTAGCATGTAGCTAGTAGGAAAATTCTTTTTCATGTTTGTCCTCCTTTGCTTTTTAGTAATTGAACCGCATTCCAGGTCAGACACCCGTCTGTATACATAATGTTTTCATAAAACTACTGCAGAAACATCAGGTCTCCACAGGTATACCGATTTCATTCGCCATCAGTCTGAGTCAATGTGGTTTTGCTCTCCTGACTAGCTCTGAAATGTCAAAATTTATAGAGAAAATCCCTAATACTTTTATGGACAACCGCAGAGAGAGACATTTTGTTCTCTCCTGCCACCTGGGCCAGTTTAGCTAGTTCAGCGTTGGTGACAAAAGTGACGATGCGATTGCTCCTCGCTTGATCTGGATTTTTTCGAGGTCGGCCCATTTTCCTTCTGTTTTCATCTTTCTGTCTCTTCTCCATGAAAAAAACCTTTGTGATTACTGTTCGATTATAGAGTTCGACTATCTTTATTGATCGCAAAAAAATAGTTAGGTCTTTACCGGTAATCAAAATAGTAATATCATATAAAGTACGAAGCAATCCGAATAGTGCGAGGATTATTCGATTAGTCCTTAAATTATTGAGGTCTGTAGATGGAGCGGAATATTGCCACTGGCAAGGTTCCCTATACTCAACACAAAGAGTATCGAACAAGCGGAATTTGAGATTGCTCAAGCATTGTCACAAATTGAGATTTTGAAAATGCGAGACAGTAAGCATTTTCGAGTCGAAATGAATAATGTAGATTTCGGACAAACATCATTAGTCTTTAATAAATTCCACACCTCCACAAGTACAAATGCAGGATCACTCGGAGATACCTTCTTCTTTATCTATAGTGATTACGCTCCTATAGGATTTGAATATCCAAAAAAAATATTGTTGTTACATCAGAGAAGGCTATTGCATTAATGCCAGGGAATCTGAAACATATAGAGCGTCATGAAGGCTCAGAGGCAATAGCTGTACGGACTAACTATGGCAGACATTGCCCACCATTTAGAATTATTGACTTCTCAACACCACAAGGAACCTCTCGTTTTCCAAGATACTATCGGTCTAACAAGTGGCCCCGGTGGGACATTGAAGAGAATGATTAATTACCTTTTTCAAGAACTCAGCGACAGTGATCATCTTTTGACCAATCCGGCTTTAAAAAGGAGTATCGATCATACGCTATTATCCGCTTTACTATCCCTTCCGCACAATTTAAGTGGGAAACTTAACGATGAGCGGAGTCATGTAGCACCAGCTTGTGTCCGTAAAGCGGAAGAATATATGCGAGAATATTTCACGGAACCTATTACAATAATCGACCTCCTACGTGTTGTTGATTGTAGTCGTAGTGTCCTGTTTTCTGCATTTCGCAATGCTCGTGGATATAGTCCAATAGAATTTTTAACAGAACAGCGGTTGCGGATAAAACCAGATGGCTGACCGCCGAGCCATACATATCAGTAAATACATTACCTTTTGACATGCTTTAAGCAAATACTAAGGCCAATGCACGGTCAGGCGTATAATGGCTATGTAGCTATAAAACACGGTCGTGTGAAATTGAGGACGAATTGAAGATTGTTCCAGATTATGTTTGATGAACAATTTAGAAATAGTGTCAGGCATCATGCAAGATAGTAACTGATAGTCGTACACGAATTGGTGCATCATTCAACCTTTTTCCGTCCTTGGTCACGTCGGTGATGTTTCCAGTATCAATTTTTTTGATTTGAATTAACAAGCCTAAGACAGGTAATAGTAACGAAGGTTTGCATTACCGCAATTTTCGTAACTAAACTGCGTTACAAAATCAAAGTAAATAGTAATCAGCCCTAAAATAATGAAATTGCGAAGAAAAGAATGATATGTAACTATGTTCTTTTGAGACTATAAATGATTCGTTTATATAGAACCAAATAAGCTATGTCACTGGAATTACATCAAGAGGGTGTTTTGGGTAACAAAACTAATTTGGGGGGTAACGTTACCGGGCAATAAATCATATAAAGGCATAAAAATGAACCTCTTAGAGGTACTCCCCACGCCTATCCCCTAAGTGGAGCTCATCTATGCCTAATGAACCAAAACGAAGTTATTCGCCGCAGATTTTCATGGGATGTAACAGTGATGGTCTGGTCCATTATCTCGGACAGGCGGCACGATAAAAAATGATAGGCATTCCGGCTCATGGGAACCAAAACTTCACAGGAATAAGGTTTAGTTACGTTAAATCTTGGCTGTTTATAGGTTACCGATGGTAAGTTAAAATGATGTTTTTTTAACAACCTGTTTGCACCCAGCTATCTTATAGAATCACATATAATTATTTTCTTACCCGTAGTAACTTTTCAAACAAACGATTAAGAAGTTTCTGCTCTTCCTTGGTTAGAACTGAAAAATATTGTTGGTCATGTTTGATGACTTTATCAAAAAGGTCACTGGTCATTTGTTTTCCTACAGGAGATATCTGCACCAGGGTGCTACGCTTGTCAGCCGGATTGCTGACTCGGGTAATTAATCCTTTACCTTCTAATCGGTGAAGGATTTTTGTAAGACCTCCTGAAGTCAATCCAAGGTTTTTGTACAGTGATGTCGGGGCCTGAGAGTTGCCAGACCCACAAGCACACAAACGAAAAAGAACCTTAAAATCTCCAGGCAATATACCAAAATAATTCACTTCAACATCAATGGCGTTTTCAAGCTGTTCTTCGATCTTGAAAAATAAAATCACCTCAGGAACCAGTTTTCCCCATACTTCTGGCCAGTGTTTTTTAATCAACTCTAGTGTTTGGTATTCTGACTCTTTTTCCATCTGCACCTCCTAAGTTTAACTGTTCAAATCATTGTACAATATAAATGTCTTTCCAGAAAGATATGTTTGCTGTAAGATATCTTTCTGGAAAGGTACTTTGAGTGGGGAAATTAATTGGAGATAAATAAATGAGAACATCAAGAGATAGGATTAGGCACACTCTCCTCTTTGAGATAGGTATGCTTTTACTATGTGCTCCTTTGGCAGGACTTGTACTGGATAAAGAGATAACACAAGTCGGAATTCTTGTGATCACTCTTTCGCTGATCGCTATGGGAGTAAATTATTTGTATAACATCATATTTGATCTAATATTGATAAAGCTGGAGCGTCCTGTGCATATACGATCCAAAAAGTTGCGAGTTCTTCACGCTTTTCTTTTTGAATTAACGTTGCTTTTTATAAGTCTACCGGTCATTGCAACCTCATTGCAAACAACTTACTGGCATGCATTTGTTACCGATATAGGTTTTGCGCTATTTGCACTTGTTTATGCCTATATATTTAATCTGGGGTACGATCGATTTTTTCCCGTATTAGTGTCTAAACCGACCTGATTTTGCAATAAAGAAAGTGCTTTCCAGTGCAAATGAACGTTGAGCTGGCAATCTTAATATCGCAAGAGAAACTGCCATGTACTCTTTTTCCTGATCAGTACATAAGTGACCACTACCAAATAACTTGATTGAAAAGTAGTTGAATAATTCTCTGGAATTATCTCGGATGGGCGGCACGATAAAAGTTGATAGGCATTCCGACTCATGAGAACCAGAACTTCACAGGAATAGTCTTAATTTGCGGATTTACTTAAATGGTTAACATTGCCAATAATAACCTCTACCGTTCCGATAACGTGCGTCCCTGCAGACTAACAGTAGACATATCAAACTGGAGCATTATTCTATTTATTAGAGGTGTTACCTGGCAATGTCAATATCCTATTTATGACCGATGAAAATGGATTGTTAGTTTCTTGGTGATGCAAAAATTGAGCAACATGAGTTTAACCGGAGCCGCGCTATTTTGCGGCATCCGGCAAAACTACTGATTAGTTAAATTATTCTTTCCAGTGCTGGGGCTCATTTAAAACTTTTGAACATTGAACCTTGCCAGAGTTGTTTTTTATAACATCACCGTTTAATTCTTGAATCATCCATGCTTCTGCGTGCTCTTCTGGTATCGGATAAGGTGCTTCAAAGCCTTGTTCCCCTGCTGGAATAAAACCGCAACGTGGGTAATAGGTAGGATGACCAAGAACAAAAACTAACTCTGTGCCAGATTCTTTAAGTAGTCTCAAGCCTTCATTAATTAGTTTTTCGCCAATGCCTTTCTTCTGTTTTTCTGGCAATATGGCTAATGGAGCCAAGATCTGAGCAAATATTGGATTTTCTGCTCTTTTAATTACTACTTTCGTGTACAAAATATGGCCAATGAGTTTGTCGTTATCAACAGCAACTAGTGATAATATTGGCATTGCTGTTTCGTCATCTAGTAGTTCATTAACGAGTTTGGAAATTACCGGTCCTTTGTCTTTCCCAAATGCTTGGCTGTGGATGTACAGTATTTCATTGCGTTCTGATTCTGTCGATTTTCTTATCTTCAATGTATATTCCTTTATGTTGGTGCTAAGTAGCTATTGGATGCGAAAGGCAATTGTAAAACTTGAGTCAACTATGTGTGTCAACAGCGCATTTATTGCCAATCAATATCTTGAACGTACTGAATTTACTATTAGGAATGTGTTACTGACAGAAGATGCAACTATACTTCACAGGTTCAATCGAACCAATCTGGAGAGGGCAAATCAAAGATATTGAGATTACGATCTTTGGGATTTGATACTACAAATTGCTAATCAATTTTTTGTGCGTTTAGCTGCTATTCGTTCAGTAACAACCAGCACAATATCCATTGAATGGATAAGCATAAAAACTCCTTATATTAAATAGTGTGTGTCACATTAAAGACTGCAGATCAATTTGTCAATACAGTCTACGATCAACCCACATGGTAATCTCACACCCGTAAGATGTGTTTTCCAATCCTCATAGGCCAATGTTTAATCAAGGTTGAGGTGTTTCCTGATCATTCTCTAAAAGGAATACAGTAGATCCCTTAATTTGGGTTATACGTTGCTGTTGCAAAGATTGGATCTGGCATTGTTGAGGTTGCCAGATCCGGCGAAGTCCAAGCGGAACAAATTCTTTCAGGCCGGGATCACAGGTACGCTCAAGTGACTGTCGTATCTTCCACCGAAATGCAATACGTGCGTCCCAGAATTGATGCTAAGATCTTTGGTAAATACAGGCGACGGACAAGTCTCGTATGAGGCAACTATAAGTCTTAAGCGCTCGCCCTTACGGAAAAACGTCGCACTCGGCTGAAGTGTCAGATCGACAGGTACGATATCACCTGAGTTAAGAAGTTGTTCGGAACGACCACTAAACTCGAACCTCCACGGAGTGGAGAGTTTCGGATCTACTTCGCGTCGCGAAGCCCGGAGATATCCACGAGTAACCACATCGTCCGAAATTCCTATCGTTCCGTTAAACCGCACCGAGTGTCCTTTTTCATCCATTTTGTCGACGACGACGCAGAAAATCATGTCGTCCGGGTACTTGCTATCATTACGGGTAGGCCTAGCCTCAACCCAGAGCCGAAGGTTCATGTATCCACTTAACTCAGTATCCTGGTCAAACTCAAAGTCAAACAAGACGGATCCATGTTTGCCGCTATAGGATACTTCGGCCTCTTGAGCTGACGGTTCGGTTTGAAGAGCGCTTTCGCCAAGATACAGTTTACGATTTTCCGTACGTGCAATTGGCCATTCATCTTCCCAACGAATCTGGTGAATGTCATCACGACTTGACCGAACCTCAAGGCGAACTGGCTTAGCGTCCGGGAACTGGTTTAACTCTCCTTTTAGGAAATGATCCATGAAGTCTTTGATCAGGGAATGTGCGTCTGAAGAGTAAAACTCCGACCATTTTCCACCTCGATGAGTGTAGAGCCATTTTTTAGAGGAACTCACACGCTCAAACGCTCTATGAGACCCTCTGGTATGCAATTCGTGATCAGAAAAAGAGCCGCATACCATAATCGGGACTTCGATCTCTTCAAGGTTGACAGCCTTTTCCGACCAGTATTCATCCATCAATGGGTGAACTCGTATCAACTCAGGTGGAATCGACCCTTCTGTCTGAATAAATTCCTCAAAGGTCTGATTCAAAGTATCTTTGATTTCAGTGTGCCACCAGAAATTCAAAAAGCCTGTGCCATTCACCCCCCCTGGACAAGCGACATCACGATACATATCAGTCAACCCTTCCCAGGGGACAATGCATTTCAAAGCGGAGGAACCTTCATGTGGGGCAGGGCTGGCGGCAGCAAGAAACTGACTGATTGCTAGATAGCTAACTCCCAGTAGACCAACCGATCCTGTACACCAGTCTTGCTTGCCGATCCACTCAATCGCTTCACGATAATCCGCGCCCTGATCAGTAGAGATGATTGAAGCTGTTCCTCCACTATTGGCGTATCCCGGAAGATTTAAGTTCACGAGCGTATAGCCCGCAGCTACCCAATAACTCGGATCCGGTGCCTCCCAACTAGTCAACTTCGAGAATCTTGGTTGTGGTTTCCCCTGGGGAATAAGGCGATACTGCTGCGGAGGACCTCCCAGCGGAGTTTTACCAAGAGCTGGTATCAAATGGTTATCGTACGGATGTGCACACATGATCACCGGACAGGACGCCCCGGTTTGCTTCCCTTCTTTCGAACGGAAAATGTTCGCTGTCAGTGAATAGCCTCGGGATATCGGTATCTCGATGTCATACTCACAATGAACATCGGAATGCGCCTCCTCCAAAATGCATTGTGGTCGGAAAAGTTGTCTGCTCACGATTGCCCGCTTCAAAATCGGCCAGACTGCTTTCAGTGTTCTCAATGTTTCAATCATCATTTTCTCCAGTTACATACGTGTTTTTTGCCTAACGAGTAATTATGTGGAGACTGCGTAATACGCATAAAATATCAGGGTTCGGTTCGGTAAGCTCACATACAGGATTAAAAAGTTGACCTCTCTTGATTGAATTCCACACTATTGGCCCTACCGCCTGAATAGTTCCTTTAATTTCTTTGAATTTCATGACCACTCCTTGTCTTTTTGACCAATGTTCTGAGTTTGAAATCTAATAGATACAAACAGAATATTTTGGATAGGTAGTTCACATGCTGACAGTCAGTTCTGAACGAAACTAGCCCCCATTTATAATATCATTGTTTGCGATTCTCCCTTTTGTTCTCAGTGCCCTTGCTGAAGTTTTTTCATGTTTTCATTGTCTCGATGCCACCCAAAGACAAACTGAAGCCGAACCATACTGTTATCCAGGTTGTCATCGCCAAACACATTGGAGCTGAAACCTGTGCGGATACCCAGGTTGTCATTTACTTGATAATTTAAGGTGAAACCAACATCCCCGATGTCGAGTTCGTCTCCCACCTCAACACTATTTACTTCTGACTGGAAACCGCCCCGGTAAAGTAGATCCAGGGAACCCCAAAAATTGGGAATAAAATCATGGGTCAGATGCGCTTCGAGTTGCCACATGACATCGTTTTCCAGTTTCTGTCCCATAAAATCGTCATTCTCAGCAAAAAACCAGACTGAGGGGGTTATCTCAAAACTCGACATATAACCGCGGGTAAACACCCCGAAATGGTATTTGATTGGCAGAGCAATACGGCCAAACCAGCGGTTTTGACCGAGGTTCGCCAGCTTGTCGGCGTCGTACTGACCTATTGGCACCCCGAGCATTATTGCAGTATCAATAGTCCAGGTCGGTTCATAATCTAACAGATCAAAGTTGGCCTTGAGCGGCGGGGTGCCAAAAAGATTAACATCAAGCTGTAAAATGGGGTCAGCATATCCAGAGGCGGACTGATTGAACGTGACACCCGGTGTAATATCTGAGGGAACAAACTGTGGTGGTACTTTGGCGTTAGACTTGAGATCAACACTGCCACCCGCGATTCCAAAGGAAAACGACGACGGCCTATTAAACAGCGTAATATGACGAACATAGTTAGCGATAAAGAGATTGGCCTCGACGTCCGAATTCGGATAGATATATTGCCCCGGGGCGAATTGTTGGCTGTCGGAGCCTTGAAGGTCTAAACGCAGGTACTGAAAGGACACCCCGTTAGTGCCATTTCTTCCCTTCCAGTAGGCACGTGCGCCATCGTCCGTGGCAAGAGCCGATCCGCTATACAATAAGATGATGACCAAGGCTGCAAAAAAGGCCGGTAGCCCGATATGTCTGTTTCCTGTTTTCATATATATACCTCCTTATTGATTTTTTATAAGTTCGATTAATTTTTTATGGGGGATCGCTTCCATACCACGTACCGGCGGGTAGCTGTCATATTCCGGCACCGAATCAGGAAGCGCTTTTCTTGCGCCTTCAAAGGGCGACCGTGCTCCAATGATCACCCCGTTCATCTCCACATACTGATCCCACAGGGCAACAAGCTCCTGTCGTTTTTCAGGAAATTTTTCGGACAGGTCGTACTGCTCGCCAAGGTCTTCGCTAAGGTTGAATAACTGCCAGTCCCCAGTACCGATCGGTTCATAAAGCCTGCTAATCTTCCAGTCCCCCTGACGAATGGCCGCATTGCCGAACAATTCCCAGCCCAGCCAGTCATCTGCAGTGCGGGCTGACGTGCTCTTGCCTGCGAGCATCTCTACCCAGGATTTACCCTGCAGGGGTTCAATTTTACGACCTTTAAAGGTTGAAGGGTGCCGGATGCCGGCCATCTCCAGTATGGTCGGTGTAATATCCTTGACATGGAGCACGGCCTCTATATTTATTTCATTGGCTCCCTGCACTCCGGGGCCGCTAACAATCAGTGGTGAGCGTGTGCCGCCTTCTGCGACCCAGCCTTTGTAAAGCCTGAAGGGTGTCATGCCTACCTGCGCCCATGCTGGACCGTATTCGGCGTAGGTGCCCTTTCGGCCAATAGAATTATGCCCGTTTTCGGCAAAACTGTTCACTGCATGCATATAACCATTTGTCCCGGGTTGACCTGCAAACATTCCTCTCAAGTCATTTCCTTCAGCCCCGTTGTCGGAGAAGAAAATAACAACTGTGTTGTCGTATTCGCCAATTTCCTTTAAATAATCGAATACCCGCCCGATCTGGTCATCCATGTATTCAACCATGGAGGCGTAAAGTTCCATTTTCCGGCCCTGGATTTTGCGTGCTCCAATCGCAAGCTGTGAGGCCCTTGGCAGGAAAAACAACCGGTCGGCAGTATTGACGCCTTTCTCCACGATGCCCAGTTCCTGCATGCGCACCAGCCGCTCTTCACGGATTGTATCCCAGCCTTCGTCGTAGCGGTTCTTATAACGGCGCAACCATTCATCCGGCACCTGCAGCGGGCCGTGGGGGGCAGTAAATGCCATATAGGCAAAGAAAGGCTTGCCATCACTGCGACCCTCGTCAATAAACTGAATGGTCTTGTCGGTGTAGTTCTTGGTCGAATAGAAATTTTTGGGCAGTTTCTCAACCGGGCGTCCGTCTTCCGTGTACGGGGCCTTGGGTGTCTGCCATTCAATGTTCCACTGGCTGTCAAAATGGCTTCCGCCCCCTACCAGCAACGAGAAATCACGCTCAAATCCTCGGGCGTGCGGAATCTGATCCGGTTTAAGGCCCAGATGCCATTTGCCAGCCATGTATGTGTGATAGCCATTGTTTTGCAGCAGCGAGGCGACCGTGGCCACACGCTTGTTGAGTACGCCCTCGTAACCAGGTTGCCCCACCTGGTTGGGAGCGTTTAACTCGCCCATATTACCCAGGCCGGCAATGTGATTGTCCGTGCCGCTTAGCAGCATTGAACGGGTTACCGAACATGTCGGGCTCACATAGAAGTTGGTGTAACGGATACCCTGGTTGGCCAGTCTATCCAGTATAGGGGTATTGATCTCACCTCCGTAGCTTCCCAGGTCCGAATAGCCCAGATCATCAGCCACAATGAGGAGAAAATTCGGACGCTTTTCCTGCTGAGCTGCTAGGCCAGTGCCTGTAAACCCTGTGACAGCTGCAGCCAACAAGGCTGCTGATATGGTGAATAACAGATTGTTTTTCATTACATCCTCGTTTTTTTAAGTTTCAGTTGATGATCTTTCATTTCAAAAAGATCATGAGGGGTAATAGCCCACTAATGTTATCTCTCTTGCTTAGATTTAAAGAAAATTCCATCATGCTTTTACCCCGAAAATCTTTTCAATCAGATCCATCCCACCCAGAGAGTTTGTTTCATAAAAGCGTATTTTAGGCGGTTCGCAGGCGGAGTCCATGGCCGCCATAACTTTTCGAAACTCATCGGACTTAATATGTTGCTCCAGGCTCTCTTGCGAATCCCATTTTTCCAGTAAGAGCAATTGGTCATCGTCCTGGGTACTGCTGAATAGTTCGCAATGGAGGCACCCCGGTTGAGCATTAGTCGGACCGATCATTGTATGAATTGTTTTCATGATACTCATTCGTTTCTCAGGGGCCGCCTTCAGGTGCATGATAGTGATGACCATATTCATATATTCTCCAACAACATTAAACGTTACTTTTCGTACCCATTCATACGCCTACACTGGTATACTAATCAAGATGTGTGCCACAATAAAAAAAGCGGCCTGGAATGAGCTCCAAGCCGCCGACAATAAACATCTTTATATTAGTTGAGGTTGTATCTAAAATACGGATTTGAAATCAGTATAATCGCAGCATATTGCTATTTTCGCAAAATATTGCGAACTATTTCTTTCGTTTAATACCTAATTTCGCCATTCTTGCGCGCAATGTGGATTCCTTCAATCCCAGGGCCTCGGCAGCACCGTTCTTGCCGCTGACCTTCCAGTTCGTTTTATTCAAAATAGACAGAATATGATTCCCTTCGATTTCTTTTAGAGAAGTAGGCTGATCAATCTCTTGGTTTTCAGTTCTGGTTATCTCGATATGCAGAGTTTGACCGGAATGCAGAATCATGGAACGCTCAATGACATTTCTTAGTTCTCGGACATTGCCGGGCCAGGTATAACTTTGCAGCATATCCATTGTCTCTTTCGAGATCTTTTCAACTGTTTTTCCCATCCTGGTACCTAAATCCTTGACAAAGGCCCACACCAGCATGGGTATATCCTCTGTTCTGTCCCGTAATGGGGGCACAGTTATGGGAAAAACGCTTAGTCGATAAAAAAGATCTTTGCGAAATCTTCCCTCGCGTATCGCTAGTTCCAGATCATGGTTAGTCGCGGCAATCACTCGCACGTCAACTGTGATGGTTTTAACGCTGCCGAGACGTTCGAATTGGCCTTCCTGAAGCACCCGTAACAGTTTGGCCTGCATTTCCATGGGCAGATCACCGATCTCATCAAGAAAAATTGTTGATTTATCAGCAACCTCAAACCTTCCTGCCTGTTTGGTCAGCGCTCCTGTGTAAGCACCTTTTTCACGGCCAAAAAGTTCCCCTTCAACGAGCGTTGGCGGTAGAGCGGCACAGTTTACAGTTATCATGGCCCGCGCCTTGCGGGGGCTGATATTGTGAATAGCACGAGCAAGGAGTTCTTTGCCTGTACCGGTTTCCCCAAGAACAAGAACAGAGGTTTCCTGCTCAGCCACCTGTTCCGCTTGACTGAGGACGTTTTTGATCGCCCTGCTTTTTCCGACTATCTCATCATGGCTGTAAAGGATCTCGATTTCTTTGCGTAAGTGGATGTTTTCCTGCTCGAGACGCTTTTTCAGTTGCTTTATATCGTCATAGCGGCCTTGAAGCTCATTCTCTGTTTCCTTCCGGCGCAGAGCGCTCAGCATAATGTGTCCGAGTGATCTAGATTTTTCGATAATATCCTCCGGCCATGTATGTTCCGACAAAATCTTATCCATTGCAAAAATATCAACTCCTGACTCATCAATTTCTAATGGGACGCCAACACCTGCCCTTGTTCCAAAAATATTTAGAATTTTGCGAAGATCCGGCAATTGTGGACACTCGTCCATACTTTCAAACAGAACCGATTTTCCCTGTGAGTAATGAGTGGCCATGTTGGGGAGTTTCATTTTAAGAATTTCAGGCATTTCTTCCGGAGGAACAACGTGCCCAGCAAGCCAATTGGTCCTAACATTCAAGATACTCCCATCTAGAGATAGTCGGAAAAGCCTTACTGAATCTACCTCAAAATATCCGCCCACCTCCACAAGAGCATCCTGAATTGCTCGTTTTAGTTCAGCTCCGGATAGGCCGATGAATTTTGAGGAAATATTGTAAACGAGTTTTTGAAATTGACCATGCTTCTCGAGTTTTTCCTCCTTCTGCTTGCGGTCGGTAATGTCGCGACACAATGCTAATAAAAACCTCTTTTTTCTCAAATCTAGGCGGCCAAGGCGAACCTCGACAGGAAAAGTGTTCTCATCTTTTCGACGATGTAAACCTTCAAATGTAATGTAGCGCCCGGGCTCGAGCGAACTCCAGAATTGAAGTTTATGTTTCATTTTCTCAACCTCAATATCTACTTCTGAGATCTTCATTCCTAATAGTTCTTCCCGAGAATAACCTAAGCTCAGGCATGCTTGACGGTTGATGTCAAAGATTACACCGTCATAGTCAAGTATAAAGAAAGCGTCACCAGCCTGTTCAACGAGCAAACGAAACCGGTCCTCCATCTCCTTTCGCTCGGAAATGTCCTGAACCACGGCAATGAAGTAGCTGGGGTCTCCAGTGTCCTCACGGAAGAGGGAAACCGTCAGATTGATCCACACAATCTCATGGTCTTTCTGCAAGTAACGTTTTTCCATTGAGTAGGTGTCGATTTCTCCGTCGAGCACTTGCTGCACAAATTTGAGGTCTGCGTCCAAGTCATCTGGGTGAGTGATTTCCAGAAATGTGCGACTCTGCATTTCCTTTTTAGTGTAACCGACAATATCGCAGAACTTCTGATTGATCCGTAGGAATTTGCCATTCGGCAACACGTGTGCAATTCCCACTGCGGCTTGCTCGAACGTTACTTTTAATAGTTCTTGGCTCATTGTGATTCACATCCTTTCCTGTATCAATCTTGTTGTAGCTAGGCATTTTTGTTGATGGTGGAAGAGTTTTAGATGGATCATATAGCAAAAATCAAAAACAAGAATCGAACCAAACATTTTTAATAGTTTGACGTTACTTCTAATTAGCTGATATGAAAGGTTTTTAAAAGATTGTATTGTTGAATATTGTAGCACACAAAAATGCGATTCGCAATATTTTGCGAGTTTGTCCTTCCCTCATTTAATAGGATCTCGTTCATATTATGTTTTTAAACAGATTATAATAATAAAGAGGCCGGTTATGATTTGTTTTGGCAACCTCAACCTGATTTTATTTTGTCCAAATCGTGATGTATCTTAAATAAGAGACGGTCTAGCTTCAAGCTATGGGATAGGAAAACGGCGGTCAAATAGGATTGCCTAGTGTAATGTTAATCGGCTCCAGGATACCTGAAAATTAAGGTTCTTCCTGATAAAACCAGATGGCTGACCGCCGAGCCATACATATCAGTAAATACATTACCTTTTGACATGCTTTAAGCAAATACTAAGGCCAATGCACGGTCAGGCGTATAATGGCTATGTAGCTATAAAACAC
>JBLHNU010000094.1:0-16134 GCA_047622095.1 Desulforhopalus sp. | reverse complement strand
CCTGAACGTTTTCGGATTCTCCTTGCACATCTTCGGACTCATCACCTGGAGCATCTTCAATTTCTTCAGGCACAAATGGATTTATTTTTGCTTCATCAATCAGTGCTTGAGCGAATTTTTCATCAATAGCTCTTAATACAGTAAGATCTTCGATGGACTTTGTTGCAAGTACTGCCGTTGAAAAGATACCTTTCCCAAGCAGTTGATCGGCAAGAGTCTCATCTACACCTCTTAGCTTCAGAAGGCTTTGATAGCTCGGCTCCTGCAAATTTGCATAGCGTTGTTCACTTTTCACATCAATGCGCCAACCAATCAGCTTTGATGCAAGCCGTACATTCTGTCCCTGACGACCAATAGCAAGCGAAAGCTGGTCATTGGGAACAACCACAAGCAGAGAATTTGCATCTTCATCAGCCATAACCATACTTACATGGGCAGGTGCCAATGCATTATATACGTATTTCGCTGGATCAGGGCTCCAGGTAACGATATCAATACGCTCACCCTGCAACTCCTGAACTACGTTCTGTACTCTGGCACCTTTCATACCTACACAGGCACCTACTGGATCAACATCACTCTCTGAAGAACTCACAGCAATCTTAGCACGAAACCCAGGCTCTCGGCTCACACCCATCACCCGAACAATACCTTCACCCATTTCAGGAACTTCCATATGAAAGAGCTTTCCTAAAAATTCGTCACAGGTTCTGGATAGTATCAGTTGCGAGTCACGGCTGGTCTGACGCACTTCTTTAAGATAAGCACGAATCCGGTCACCTTGCTTAAAGGATCTCTTAGGAATCTGCTGATCTTTTGGCAAGATTGCATCAGTACGACCAAGATTAACAACCATATTGCCACGTTCAAAACGCTGAACGATACCGCTCACAACTTCACCAATACGATCTTTGAACATATCGTAAATGACTTCGCGTTCAGCATCTTTCATACGATGAATAATAACCTGCTTGGCGGATTGGGCTGCAATTCGACCAAGATCGGTGATGTTTTCCATCTTCTCGCCGAGCTCATCACCCACCTGTACTTCAGGGTCAAGTTTCTGCGCTTCATCCAATGTTATTTCGGTTTGTTCATCTTCAATTTCATCTTCTACAACTATTCGAAACTGAAAAACTTCAACCTCACCGAATTCTTCATTGTATCGCACTTCAATCTCGCGACGACTACCAAATTTTTTTCTAGCTGCAGACTGGACCGCCTCTTCGATGGCCTCTATCAGTAATGTTTTATCAAAACCTCGATCCCTGCTAATCTGGTCGATTATACGTTTTAAATCTGATAGCATTCTTTTACCCCGTCACTATGACATTCATCTCCGAAAATCGGAGTTACATCCATTGTTCTTCAAACAGCCTGTAAAGCTTATATGGCTAACCTCGCCTTACTAAACATATCGTATGTAAACTGCATTGAACTCCCATCAGCAAGGGTCAAATTAATTACCTCTTCACCGACATCGCCAATAACACCTTCAAATGTTTTTACTCCATCAATGGCATTATGTACCTTAACTCGAGCCTTCGTCCCAGTATATTTACTGAACTCTGCAATAGACCTCAGAGGCCGTTCCAGACCCGGTGATGAAACCTCAAGATTATAAGCACGATCTATCACTTCTTCCACATCAAGATACTGCCCCAGCTCACGACTCACATCGGAACATTGATCAAGGGAGATACCGTTAGGGGAATCTATAAATACACGTAACACCCAGCCATGGGAATCTGCCCGAAACTGGACATCGAATAAATCAAGCTCCATATCCAGAAGCAAATCAGCAAGATATGCCTGTACTTTTTCAACAATCAAATCACTCATAACCACCACTAAAAACACACCATAAAGATCGACTACTCAATTTTGATATGTTCTGTAATATGCGGACATAAAAAAAAGCGGGCAATGCCCACTTCCAAAAAATCCTCCCAAGAACTGCCCAGACAAGGGAGGTATAACCTCAATGATTATATCCTTAACGAAAGACTCATCTTTCCGGTTAAGTCGACTAGAATCATTTGCGCTAGAAATCTAACCACAGAACAATAACTTTGTCAAGTCGAAACCACTTAGGCTTCTACTATTCCACGACCTACCCATAAAGACATACACAAGAAATACTTGGGTATATTTTTTCACTATACTACGGATCCAACTCAGCAGTCATTAAAAATAATATTAAATTTTAACCATCAATAAGCCCGCAGACCCCTGATTATTCGCCCTATTTCGCCATCTGTGCTAAACAACATATTAAAATTGTATTTGACAAACTACAGTGCGCACTATATTTAAACGACAGTTCCAGCGCTTTCATTCTATCTTTTATTACCGGAACAACTCGATTGAATAATTTATATTGCTGACATGTATAACACATCCTTACTCCAGCAAACGCTCTCTTTCTTGCTATCCTCACCCCGATAAACGGGAAATAAGTCGGGATAAGTACCTTCACCAAATGATCTTCTGCCACAAAAATGCAGAAAACAATCTAGAAGGTACTATATAAAATAGTTTTTAAATATTAATTACATATATATTCATGACCAACAAAACGCTCATTATTGCAGAGAAACCCAGTGTAGCCGGAGACCTTGCCAAGGTGCTTCCAGGAAAGTTTAAGAAAAACAAATCCTATTACGAAGGGGACCATCACGTTGTTTCTTTCGCAATTGGCCATCTCGTTTCTATATGCTATCCCGAAGAGATTGATCCTGCGTACCAAAAATGGGACATGGAGACTCTTCCCATTCTACCTGAGGAATTTCCCCTCAAAGGATTAGACGGTACAAAATCACAACTCAACGCTCTGCAAAAACTTATCCGCAGAAAAGACATCACTGAAATCATTAATGCTTGTGATGCTGGTCGTGAAGGGGAACTGATCTTTAAATACATCCTCAAGTATGTATGGAATAACTCTGTTGCCAAGAAATCATTCAAGAGATTATGGCTGCAGTCGATGACCACTGATGCAATAAAAACGGCCTTTAACTCCTTGCGCGACAACGAAGAAATGGTTGCCTTAGAGGACACGGCACTTTGTCGCTCGGAATCCGACTGGCTCATAGGTATTAACGCAACCCGTGCCCTTACCGGATTCAATTCAAGACGTGGTGGCTTCTTCCTCACCCCTTGTGGACGCGTACAGACTCCGACACTCTCTCTTCTTGTTAAACGCGAACGTGCGCGCCTTGAATTTATCTCAAAACCCTTCTGGACCTTGCGTGGAAACTTTCACTTTGACTCCGGAAGTTACGAGGGTAAATGGGTTGATCAGGCATTCATCAAAGACCCTAAGGATGCACATAAAAAGGCAGACAGACTCTGGAAAGCGGAAGATGCTGATGCTCTTATTAAAAAGTGTGAAGGCAAACCAGCGACAGTTACTGAGCAGAGCAAAAAAACATCCCAGAGTTCACCTCCTCTATACGATCTTACATTACTTCAAAGAGAGGCAAACTCACGATTTGGTTTTTCAGCTAAAAACACACTGTCTATCGCCCAGGCGTTATACGAGAGACACAAACTTCTCACCTATCCCCGAACCGATTCCAAACACCTTCCTGAAGACTACGTGCCAACGGTGAAAAAAACGGTTAAGGCACAGACAGGATGGAAACTTGAGAAATTTGCTCAACTCGCCATCGATAATAAGTACATCAAACTCACAAAAAAAATATTTGATAACTCCAAAATATCTGATCACCACGCTATTATACCAACGACCAACATCCCATCCACCCTCTCAGAGCCTGAAGAGAAAATTTATCATCTGGTCGTACAGAGATTTCTGGCTGTCTTTTATCCACCAGCACAATATCTAAACACCAAAAGATTATCTGTTGTGGAAGAAGAAACCTTTCTCACCGAAGGTAAAATTCTTCTAGAAGCAGGCTGGAAAAGTATCTATGGCACCGACAAGGGTGATGGCAAAGACAAGATCCTTACACAACTACCTGAGAATGCTCCAGTCTCATGCCCATCAGTCGAAAAAGATGAGCACGAAACTACACCTCCTACTCGTTTTAACGAGGCAACGCTGCTTTCTGCTATGGAGAACTCCGATAAGCTCATAGCCGATGAGGAACTTGCAGATGCAATGAAAGAGCGTGGACTTGGAACACCTGCCACGCGTGCTTCTATTATAGAAAAACTGATCAACGAAAAATACGTTGTTCGCGAAGGTAAAGACCTGACTCCAACAGGAAAAGCCTTTGAACTTCTTTCACTGCTTGAAGCGATGAAAATTGAAGTTCTTGCCTCACCTGAGATGACAGGAGAATGGGAATACAAGCTCAATCAAATCCTGAAAGGTGAACTTACCCGCGACAAATTCATGGCTGAGATCAGATCTATGACCCAGCACATCATTGATCAGGTCAAAAATTTTGAATCTAATGAGGTCCGTCTCGAGGCACCATTTAGCCCTGTGGACGGTATCCATATGTTCTGCTCTCCTACTGCATATATTTCAAAAGATGAAAAAATTAGCATTCGCAAGATTCTCGGCGGCAAGATGCTAGCCGAAGATCATGTTGTGGCGCTACTCAAGGGCGAAACAATTGGCCCCTACAGTGATTTCCGTTCCAAACGTGGTAAGCCCTTCACCGCCTCAGTTCGACTTGTAAAAAACAAAATTGAGTTTATGTTTGCTGATTCAATGGCAGACTTGGATATAGAGGCTATTAAAAAAACACCTTCTCTTGGAGTTTCTCCAGTTGATGACACCAAGGTGTTCGACACCCCTATGGCTTTCCTCTCCGAATCAGCACTGGATGGCGATACAAAAAAAGGACTCCGAATCAGTAAAATTATACTCTCTAAAGAGATAAGTGCTGAGAATATTACACAACTTTTAGTCGATGGCAAGACAGAGCTCATCATAGGATTTATCTCAAAGAGGAAAAAACCCTTTGATGCCTATCTGATTCTTGCTAAAAATGGTAAAGTAAGTTTTGAATTTCCACCTAGGAAATCTAAGCGAAAACAATAATTTTTCACTTCCTCTTCCAACAAAGGGGAAAATATAATGAAACAGATTAAAAAAGAATTTATAGACAAGAGTGGTCATGATGTCGCACAGATTTGTGCAAATGCAGGTCTTGACACCAAGGCAGAAGATGTTGTTATCCTCGACGTGCGTGACCTCAACACCTTTACTGATTATTTTGTAATCATGAATGGTAAATCAACCCGCCATGTTCAGGCACTCGCTGAAGCCGTCGAAGGAAAACTACGCTCAAAACGTGTAAAAGAATCTTCAGCGGAAGGCTTACAGGAAGGAATGTGGGTTCTCCTTGATTTTGATGATGTTGTTGTTCATGTTTTCTACCATGAACAGAGAGAATTCTACGACATTGAGGGCCTCTGGTCCGGAGCAAAACAAATTGAAGTTGAAGAAGCGTAACTCAAGCAGGTTAAATGAATTACCTACTAAAAATAATAATTTGTAAACTATGCAATATTTAAGCACTAGGGGTGGTATTTCCCCAATATCGTTTACTCAGGCTGTGATGATGGGTCTTGCTGAAGATGGCGGACTACTCCTTCCGAGAACTATCCCACGCATCGGTTTGGAGACGTTGAATTCCTGGCAGGAACTGAGTTACTCCGAGCTCGCGTTTGAAATTATGTCGCGCTTTATCGATGACATCCCAGGCAGTGACCTCAAAGAGATCATTAATAATTCATATGCGTCCTTTGCATCTGATGAGGTCACACCATTGGTACACCATGGAGATGTTCACATACTCGAACTCTTCCATGGCCCAACTCTGGCCTTCAAGGACGTTGCCTTGCAGTTTTTAGGCAATCTCTTTGAATATCTTCTTAAAAAAGATGAGTCTGTACTTAATATTATAGGCGCCACGTCAGGTGATACTGGATCTGCAGCGATTTACGGAGTGCGAGGTAAAGAAAGAATTAATATTTTTATCCTCCATCCACACCAACGCGTCAGCGAGGTCCAGGAACGTCAGATGACTACGGTCCTTGATGATAATGTTTTTAACATTGCCATTGACGGCTCTTTTGATGATGGACAAAATATTGTTAAAAGAATTTTCAACGACATTGAATTTAAAAATAAATACCGCCTCGGCGCGATAAATTCAATTAACTGGGCCCGCGTACTCGCACAAGTTGTCTACTATGTCCATAGCTGTATTCATGTGGCCAAACATGAGAAAGACTCCTCAGTTGACTTTGCTATCCCCACTGGTAATTTTGGTGATGTTTTTGCGGGTTACATTGCTAAAAAAATGTTACCCCAGGGGACTATACGTCAACTCATTCTCGCCACTAACGACAATGATATTCTCAGCAGATTTGTCAATACTGGAGACTACTCTTTAGGTGAGGTGAAAATCACAACCAGCCCATCAATGGATATACAGGCAGCCTCTAATTTTGAGAGATATCTTTATTATTTGATGGACAGTGACCCAGCTAAGACCAAAGCTCTTATGGAGGAATTTGCTGCAAATGGAAAAATTGATCTTTCAGGTTCTCAAGACCTCATCAAGAGAGATTTTGTAGCAGCTAAAGTCACCCAAGAAGAAGTATCTGAAACCATAACCGCGTTCCACAAGGAATTTGGATACATACTCGATCCACATACCGCCGTTGGCGTAAAAGCAGCAAAGGACTTCAGGACTGGCGGAGTTCCTATAGTTTGTCTGGCAACAGCTCATCCTGCAAAGTTCGGTGACGTCGTTAAACAGGCCATCGGTATCAGCCCTGAAATACCTGCGAACCTTGAAGGGATCATGGACAAAGAGACCAGATGCAAACTCATGGCCGCTGATAAAAACGCTATTCAACATTTTGTAGCTGAACATTCTTTGGAGTCTTCTTCCTAAAGCCAGCTTACAGACGCAATCGAATTGCGTAGAAACTTGACAAGTTAGCACGACTAATCTAATGTCATTTGGATGAAATTGTCACCTAAGCACAGTACGCTGAAAAGCTTATATATATTATTGTTTATTTTCTACAAGAGGTAAAACTATGTTTGGACTCGGAATGCCAGAGCTTGTTGTAATCTTAGTAATAATTGTAATTATTTTTGGGGCCGGTAAGCTACCAGAAATTGGTTCCGGTATAGGAAAAGGTATCAAGAATTTCAAAGAAGCCACCAAAAAAGAAGACGAGTCCAAAAAAATTGACGAAGATGAAAAAGGACCAGACAACCAGGCATAACAAAGCTTTAGTCGACCACACAGCAACTAGGGGCTTGTCCGAGAATAGGGATTTTGGTCAAAATCGAGACATTTTCACAAAATAAGCACAGCCATATAATTGATATTGCGAGCATTATTTTTTGAGAATTCCGAAGAGTTTGGGCGAAAGGCCATTCTCGGACAGCCTCCTAGCACTGTGTGTAATGTTTCTCAGTTAGTTGCTCAGTGCTAACATCTTTATATTCATAACCAGCATTCCAGGAGTAAGAAACTTATGTTTGGACTTGGAACCCCTGAACTCGTTGTCATTTTAGGTATCGCTTTTCTCATCTTTGGTGGTAAAAAATTACCTGAAATCGGTTCCGGCCTAGGTAAAGCAATCACCTCATTTAAAAAAGGGATCAGTGACGTTGAAGAAAGCGGCAAAGAAATCATAAATGACATTCCTGGGGTAAAAGAAGTCGCTGAAGTGAAAGAAAAAGTTCAACAGGTCAAAAATCTTGGTAAAATCGAGAACATCTTGAAGTAACTCTCATATTTGCTCATAGCGCTCAACCAACAGCAGTATACCAACTATTGGTATACTGCTGTTTTTGTTTATGACCTTCCCCTTCACACCTGGCGTTACGCCTGCTTTCTTCTCAAGCCCATCCCTCTCGTGCTAACAAATCTCGTATAAATTCATCACCTTGCTTCTTTCCATACGAATGGAAGGCTTTCGCAATTATAACTAAAAGTTGTCATTTACCCCTCTTTTTTCAATCTGTTAATGTGACTCCTCCATACACTTATTACATTTTTGTTATTTTTTATTGAGGTTTTCCACGCAGCCCCTCTATGCAATATTCTTGACTTTTTTGTAACAATATGATATTAGATCCAATACAATCATACGTTTTTGTCTTTGTTTATCCGGCATGACTCCCTTTTAGGTCCACATCCGATAGACTTTTATCCATGCCATTAGGCATTCCTTACACTTATCAGGAGAAAACATGTGTCGTTTAGCCCTGAAAACTGCCAATGAACCCTTTTCACCCTATGAGGTTCTCTCTGCCATGGAAGCCATGCAGGAAGGATACGACGGGTCAGGTCTTGGCCTTTTACTACGGGGAATGGAATTTGAAGATTTCAAATACAAAACCCATTTCCCAATCCTCTCCGGTATCGCTCACACTGAAAAATCATGGCACCAGGTCACCGAGTTCATGGAAAACCGAGGTTATGAACTCAAATATGATCATCGTTTTACATTAAAAAAAGGTCATATAGACGCTGATCGCTTCCGCTACTTCTTACGCGCTTACCGGATGCCCGAACGCTTCAAAGATGCTCCAACGGAAGTGCGAGAAGAGGAAATGCTCAAAGCTCGACTTTCGCTAAGAGCTCTTGCCACACTAGAAGACAACATAACCGTCTTCTCCTTTTACCCTGATGTGGCAATGATCAAAGAAGTTGGATGGCCATTGCAGATCGGAGACGGTCTCAGTCTCTACGATAACCAAATCAAATCCCGGGTATGCATGGCACAGGGAAGACAGAATACTAATTACGGTATTAACCTCAATGCCTGCCACCCATTTTTCATCCAGGGTATTTCCACTATGACCAATGGTGAAAACACCGCCTTTGTCCCTATCAAGGACTGGCTGGAAGGAAAACATATTCCGGGTTACTCTGGCTACCAAAGCGACAGTGAGGTCTTCACACACATCCTTCACTACGCCTTAAAAAAGCTCAAACTCCCACTCGAAGCATACAAACATATCATCACACCACTGACCACCAAAGAACTTCAGGATCACCCACAGGGAGAATTCCTCATGGGTCTTCGTCAAGTGTGCAGAAGGCTTGTGATTGATGGGCCCAATGCCATCATTGGAACTCTTCCTGATGAAACATGTTTGCTGGCAATGGACCAGAAAAAACTCCGCCCCGCAATCGTTGGTGGTAGAGACGGATCCTGGGCTATTGCCTCTGAGGTTTGTGGCGTACAAGCAATGGTTCCTGATCGTGATCCTTCACTTGATTTCCAACCAATGCGTGAACACACAGTTATCGTTCCCCCAGATAGAAAGGAATTAGAAATATGGTCTCAGTACGATCCGTTTCCGTTACCCCTAGCAGCTTAACACCGACAGATTTCCCCTGGATTATTGAGCACAGAGAAGATCGTTGCACCCTCTGTGGGCATTGTACTGCTGTCTGTCCAAAAGGTGCGATTACTCTTGCTCATATGCGAAAGCGGATACCAAAGCTTGACGTCTTCCAGAAAAAAAGAGGCAATGACTACAAAACCTTCACAGGTATTCGCCAGGAACTCGACCCCGAAAAACTGTGCATTGGCTGTGGTATGTGTTCCATGGTGTGCCCAAATGACGCAATAATCCCTCACCCGGGAACCAACGAAAACAGAACTGTTTTTTTTGATAACCGAAAAGGTGAACCGATGAAGCGCGGTGGTCGGAGAAATTCTCCCGGCCCAACACTTCTCGACCAGATCATGTTTAATCGTATCTCTATGCTGACCGATCCGGCTCTTGATGCAGGACGACATGAGTTTACAGTCACAACATCACTTGGCAGAGTTCTCTCGCCCGAGGATTTTCTTGACCGCACAATGAACGGCGGCTGGATTCCTCCAACCAGAGAGATCTTCCCCTTTGTTATCGGCTCCATGTCTTTTGGTGCACTTTCACCAAACATGTGGCTCGGTCTTCTTCAGGGTGTTGCATATTGTAATGAAGTCCTTGGTATACCTGTCGTCATGTGTACTGGCGAGGGCGGTTGCCCTCCATGGGTACTCAAAAGCCCTTATCTTAAATATATAATTCTACAGATTGCTTCCGGTTATTTTGGCTGGGATGAGATCATCCGGGCTATCCCGGATATGCAGTGTGACCCTGCAGCCATTGAGATCAAATATGGTCAGGGTGCAAAGCCAGGCGATGGTGGCTTACTCATGTGGTATAAGGTTTCCAAACTTATTGCCAGATTACGTGGAGTCCCCGAAGGTGTCGACTTACCTTCACCTCCTGTTCACCAGACACTGTACTCTATCGAGGAAAGCGTCATGAAAATGATGCAGACTCTTTCCACGGCCTTTAACCACAAGGTACCGGTGTATCCGAAGATCTCTGCTTCTACTTCTGCTAAATCAGTTCTCAACAATCTTGTCAGAAATCCGTATGCAGCAGGTCTTATGATTGATGGTATTGATGGTGGAACAGGTGCGGCCTACAATGTCTCAATGGAGGCGACCGGGCACCCCATCGCATCTTGTGTACGGGATTGTTATCTCGACCTTGTAGCACAAGGTAAGCAAAACGAGATCCCTATTTTTGCAGCAGGTGGAATTGGCAAAAATGGTAACGTTGCACAAAATGGCATGGCCATGGTTATGCTTGGCGCTTCCGGTGTCCACATCGGCAAATACATCATGCAGTCCGTAGCCGGATGTCTTGGTAACGAAAAAAATCGTTGTAACGTCTGTAACCTTGGTATCTGCCCTAAAGGAATTACCAGTCAGAACCCAAAGCTCTATCGCCGTCTTGATCCAGATAAGGTTGCCGAGAGAGTAGCAGAGACGTTTATGTCTATTAACACAGAGGTCAAAAAGATCATGGCACCTCTTGGTCGCTCACAAAGTCTTCCTGTAGGAATGTCTGATGCTATTGGCATTGGAAATCAGGCGGCGGCGGATAGATTAAAAATCAGATACGTCTGCTAGGCAGTTACATAAATGTATAGAACGTGATTAATGAGTCTGTTGATTTACTAGGATTTCGAAGTCTACGCTATCTGGTTTGAGATCTAGACATACGAAAAAAACAACCACAGGCATATAATTGATATCGGAGTCTGCGCTTACCTCCGAGGATTGTTATTTTCGTATAACGAAGATATCGGGACAAAAGGCAGTAAATCAACGGGCTCATGAATAAAGCATAATAATTCGTTAACACCTGATATAAGGAGTTTTCTGTGTCTACAACGGTTGTAAAAGGTCTAAATGATAAAGGCTTACGCATCGCCTCCATGGAGTTCGAAAAGCTGGTACGCGACGCCGCTACCAGTTCAAACGATCTCATCCTCGAATCTTTTGGTCAACACAATATAGGTATACGTCTTCAGCGCGAAGATGGATTGAACGTTACAGTTAAAGGCCCTTCTGGTCAGCGACTTGGATGTATGGGCTTGCCTGGAACAAAAATAGTTTGCGAAGGTGCCACCTCCGATGATGTTGGTTATCTCAACATCGGTGCCGAAATCACCGTACTTGGCGATGCCTCCAATGGAGCCTGTAACGCCATGGCCAACGGTAAGGTGTTCATCGCAGGTTCCATTGGAGCACGTGGTCTTACCATGACCAAATGGAACCCCGAACACGAAAAGCCAGAGCTCTGGGTTCTCGGTTCAACGGGTGATTCATTTGCCGAGTTTAACTGCGGCGGTACCGCAGTTGTTTGTGGCGTAAATCCTAAAAACCCAAAGAACATCCTGGGTTACCGCCCATGTGTAGGAATGGTTGGCGGCACCATCTATTTTCGGGGAAAGATAGATGACACTTTCTCTAAAACAAATTCTAAACTCACCCAGCCAGATGATGCACAATGGCAATGGTTACAGGACAACATAGCCGGTTATCTTGAAAAGATTCGCCAGCCTGAACTTCTTGACACCCTCAGTAAACGTGAAGAATGGAACATCCTCATTGCCATCACGCCGCAAGAACGTGCCCTTATGTTTTCAGGGCCAATGGCTATGGCCGAGTTCAGAAACGAGCACTGGAACAAGGCCTTAGGCGGTGACCCTTTAAGGGACTTGGCCCCTGGTCTTGATCGCAGTCCGATTGCGACAATTGTATCAGGTGATTTACGTCGCAAGCAACCCTATTGGGCCAATGCGGAATCCGCAGCTCCGTGCACCTACTATTGTCCAGTACATATTCCTACAGTGGATCGTCTTCGTCTTATCAGAGAAGGTAAGATAGATGAAGCATACGAAATGCTCCTTCAGTACACCCCCCTTCCCGCCTCCGTCTGCGGTGCGGTTTGTCCAAACTTATGTATGGACAACTGCTCAAGAAGAGGAGTGGATGACCCTATAGATGTGCAGGTTCTTGGTCGGGCCGTTGGAGATTCCAAAGCTCCACCCACTGCTGAGCCACTTGGTAAAAAGGTTGCTGTTATTGGTGGTGGCCCTGCCGGTATGAACGTTGCCTGGCAACTGTCTCTTGCCGGAATTGAATCTCATATCTTTGAACAAGATGAGATGATAGGTGGTAAACTCGCCCAGGTCATTCCATGGGAGAGATTATCTCAGGCCATCTGGGACCAGGAGATTCAACGCTTCATGAACACGCCTTATATATCTGTCAGCCTCGGCACAGATATGACCAAGGATAAATTTACTGAGCTGCAAAAAGAGTATGACTATATCGTTGTTGCGGTTGGTACTCATGTCCCAAGAACAATTCAATTTCCCGGCCATGAAAAAGTACTTGCGGCCCTGGATTTTCTTAAAAGAGCAAAATCAGAAAACCCTATCCCGGTTGGCAAGGAAGTTGTGGTAATAGGTGCTGGTAATGTTGGTTGCGATGTCGCCTGTGAAGCATACCGACTTGGCGCTGACAAGGTGACGCTTGTAGATATCCAAAAGCCACTCGCCTTTGGTAAGGAAAAAGAAGCCGCTGAAGCCCTTGGTTCAATCTTTAGATGGCCCGTTATTACTAAGGAAGTCACAGATGAAGGAATATTGACAGAAGACGGTGATCTGATACCTGCACAAACTGTTATCATTTCCATAGGGGACGTTCCCGCTCTTTCTTTTCTTCCTGACTCGGTTAATACCATGACTGTTGGCGGAGCTGCCTGGGTAACAACTGACAAGGCTCATCTCACCACGGATGCGAAGGTTCTTGCAATCGGTGATGTAGAAAGACCAGGCCTTGCAACCCATGCACTAGGTGCCGGTAAAACCGCAGCTGAGTTTATCATCGCCCAGGCAAAAGGGCTTGAATGGCAACCTTTTACCAAGCCTCTCATTCCTCAAAAAGCGCTCACCATAACCCATTACGTTCCAGAACAAGCAAATACAACTGAGCAGAGTCAAGCGGATAGATGTTTATCTTGCGCATCCTGCAGGGATTGTCATCTTTGTGAGACGATCTGTCCGACCGGAGCCATCACCAGACGCGAACTCAACCCTATGACACAGGCGGGTTATCAGGTAGGTCTGGATGTTGATTATGAGTATGTTTCAGACGACAACAAATGTATTGGCTGTGGATTTTGTGCTGATACTTGCCCTTGCGGAATATGGGCGATGAATCCTTTTTAAAAAGGGTTCATATAAAAACGAACGGGCCATCAGCATTATATGCTGATGGCCCGTTTCTGTTTTTAGACCTACCTTCGAATAAGACGAACACTCACATCATACCTGGCAGTATCAATATCTGCTGGTAGCTGAGTTGCATCAGGTACCATGATGGTAAGCACCCTTCCCCTGGAAGGATCAGTCCCCTCTTTTACTCGTCTTTCTCTACCTGAAGGACCTGCAATACCTTTTCGTGGAGGGCGGACATGAAGAAGTTGTGCTTCTATGGCTCCAGCACTTTTTTCTGGTAATTTCCGACCATATCCCGACAAAGGAGGAATTGATCCAATAATAATTTCCATAACCTATACTCCCGTCTCATATTGTTTCCTCTTCTTCTACTACAAGTTCGCGTAACATTCAAGCAACGCTAATGATGCATTATCAATACGTTAGTCATCAATGTTAATATTTCACCCTACTGTTATAGCTGTTGCGTACCAGGAGAGATAAAAAATAATCATGTTTCCTAACCACATCAGAGTCCCCGGACTAAAGAAAACAATGATTCAATCTTCTGGGCACCACAAACTATCGGCTACATAGTGTCTGAACGAAAACCTGTAAATTTTTTCAAGTTCAAGGAGGACGATAATTTTAACCGCAGGAATACATAAAGTATCTCGGAGTCTCGTACCTCGCTTACCGGAGGATTAAAATTTGAGCCCAACGAAGAAATTTGGAAAATTGGTGGTTTTCGGTCGGGCACTACATAGGTCATTACAAATCATCCAAAGGGCTAAGGACTCCATGGCCACCTTGTTGAAGGACATGAGTATAAATCATTGTCGTTGAAACATCCTTATGACCCAACAGGGCTTGAATTGTTCGTATATCGGTACCTCGTTCCAGTAAATGGGTAGCAAAATTATGCCGAAAAGTATGGGCTGAAACGTTTTTATTGATTTCAAGTTTTCTTACCGCAGACTTGATTGCCTTGTTCACCATACTCGGATCGACATGGTGCCTTCTTACCTTTCCACTACGAGGATCTGTTGATAAATTTCTTGAAGGAAAGACATACTGCCAATTAAACTGCTTTTCTACATTTGGATATTTCCAGCAAAGAGCATACGGAAGATAAACCCTCGTAAATCAACAGACCCATCCATTAAGAAGGTCTTTATCGTGGAGTGTTTTCACCTTTGACAAATGATTGTTAAGTACAGGACTAATCGATGCAGGAAAGGTACTAAACCTGTCTTTACCACCTTTTCCTGAACGAATAGAAATCTGCAACATCTGATAAATCACAATATGGTTTTTCAGTATGGTTGAATAATGCAAAACTCGCATCTTCTCCTTTACTTCATCAATTATTTTCTTGTCATTTGCGCTTGACATTGACGACCTCAACAGGTTAGGTCCATGCCCAAACTTTACCTGACAACAATACACCTGACAGCTTATCAGGTAGAATAGACCTGATAATCAATGGTTCCCATGGCGCTCGCTTCGCTCCCAAACCACCTTGGGAATGCCCGAACTAACGGGGACCCGTATTTAGCTCGGGCATTAACTGTAGGAGATTGACACAATGACGTTATAACGCTATAATGTTATTAGGAGGTGTCATTATGGCCACACAAGTAAAAAGGGCAACAATATATTTCGACCCTACTCTTCACAAAGCGTTAAAATTAAAATCCGTGGAAACGTCAAGATCAATAACTGACTTAGTAAACGAAGCAGTCAGAGAAGCACTTTCTGAGGATGCAGAAGATATTATTGCATTTGAAAAAAGAAAAAATGAACCTTTAATAAGCTATGACCAAATGGTCAAAAAGTTGAAGAAGAATGGCTCAATATAAAGTCTTTTTCAAGAAATCTGTTGAGAAAGACTTTAAGTCCATTCCTAAAAAAGAACTTCTCAGAATTTTAAGCAAAATTGAGTCCCTTCAAGATAACCCTCGACCTGTTGGAAGTCAAAAGCTCACAGGGCAAGAGAGATATCGTTTACGGCAAGGAAAATATCGTATTGTCTATTCTATCCAAGACTATGAGTTAACGGTTTGGGTTGTAAAAGTAGGACATAGAAAAGAAATATATAACAAAATCAGTTAATCGGGTAGCAGGAGGTTTTTCTCCCCCAGCCCCCACAACACCTAGCATACGGGTCCGTACTAGGCATTTCACGAAGATTATCGGGCCGTAGCCGGATAGTGAATCACACTCCACAATTTCTTGATTGATACAAGCCCTTGATCAGCCAACCATTGGTTTGTCATGCCTGACTGTGTGGCCAGTGTCCTTGACATGTGCCAAAAGCTTTTACGACTCAGAGTGGATAGAATGGCATGCCGCCTATTGGTACCGAGTTTCAGGAGGTTTCGTACTTTTGTTCGGACATATCGCCACTGTTTCCAGTAACACATCCGTATTCTGCGGCGAATCCACTCATCAATCCCGGGAATAGGACGATAGATATAATGGTTACCACCTAAGCAAAACAGACCTGCCAACCTTGCAAACGTGGGTTAAGTTGAAAGCAACAGCCAACAACTCAGAGCCAAAATCAAGGAGGCAGGCCATGAATAAAACAATA
>JBLHNU010000093.1:0-17165 GCA_047622095.1 Desulforhopalus sp. | reverse complement strand
TACCACAGCAGCTTAAGGTGGTTTGAAGCCTGCTCCTGCAAGCCGACTCCGAGGGACCTACCCTCATCTTTCGTGTAGTTACGAGCAAAAATTACTTGCTCTCGTGGCACACTAATTCCAGAGAATCAACCGATACAATTGCTGCATTTTTGAATGAACTCACGGAAGACAATACTTTCTTGCAAACTACCATCAGACTCCAATTAAACACGGGGCATTTTGCCATCCTGGGGTAAAATGCCCCAAAGCCACTCTGAGGAATCCATTTTACATTAAGTTCAGCCACCACTAACTGCTTCCCCACCTATTTGTTCAAACAATTCCTAGCTTTTCGTACGCCACTTTTCTGATACCTTCTCCGCATTTGGGGCATAGTGCCCCGCCACCCTTCCAATAATACCCTTTCGTCCTTGTTTTTCTTATATTAGCCCTTTTCACTACTGAATTTTTACTCATACTATCGACAACATAACTAACCACAAAACCTCCTGAAATGAATTGGCATTCATATTGCTTCACCTTACGAAACTTCATTACTTAAATTTCAAAAGAAGGTGGCAAGTGAAAATATTCATTGGCGTTACCAAAAACCCGGAAAAAATAAAAGATTATCTCTACCAACATCTTGGGCAAGACGGAACTTTGACAGAGCTTGGTCCTTTTGCATCACGGCTTGATGCTCTTAATTGGCTAGCCTATCTCAAGTGCAGGATCAGCAATTTTCAAGAAATCACTCCAACATCACAGGCCGGTGAGGAAGATCTTTGGTTTGGATTCACTTTCGAGAAACCAAACCTTCATCAAACCCAATAAAATGAAGGCCCCTGGAGTTCTTATTTTTTCTGACGAGACAACTCCTTATACTCCAGAGAACTCGCCTTTCCCTTTTCCAGACAATTATACAAACTTTAAACAATATGAAATTTCCAAAACGACAGACCTGGAGGCACTATGAGCACATTATGCTGACACACCGAGACACCATAGCAACACAACATTCACCATAGTGACTAACAAAACGATTCTTAGCCCGAAAAACGAGGACCAATGGATACTTTTTTACTTTCACTTACTGTTTTATCGGCTGGTGGACTTTTTGCTCTACTCGCTTATCGACAGTTTAACTTTATGAAAGCTGTTTATATCGCCCTTTCAATAGGCGGTAGCGCAATAGGATTATACGCAATAAAAGCACCTTTATATGATGGAACTATCGTTGTATTCTCAACAACATGGCTTCACCTTTTCACACTCTCATTCAGCCTGGACTCACTTTCAGCCTTTTTTCTCATCCCCATATTTGCGATCTGTCCCCTCGCGGCTCTATATAGTTTTCATTATATGAATAAACCCACACAACAGGGTCGAGTCGCAATAAATTATTTTTTTACTACCTTACTCACTATCTCCATGGCACTCGTTGTCACAGCTGATAACATCATCAGCTTTGTTCTCGTTTGGGAAGTTATGTCTCTCTCATCTTTTTTCTTGGTTATGCACGATTATCATAAAAAGGATACAAGAATTGCCGGATATATTTATTTTATATTCACCCATGTCGGCGCTATGTTCATCTTCGCAGCCTTTTCTCTGGCATACAGCTATACGAGATCATTTCACTTCCTAAGCTTTGCAGCTATGCCCGAAAATATTAAGATGATAGTCTTTTTCCTTGCCCTCATCGGCTTTGGTTCAAAAGCTGGTATCTTTCCCTTGCATATCTGGCTCCCCCACGCACACCCTGCTGCACCGAGTAATATCTCTGCTATCATGTCAGGTGTTATGATCAAAATGGGCATTTACGGTATCATTCGTCTCTATGCCACCTTGGGGGCCTCTTCACTTATCTACGGCGAAGTAGTGCTCATCCTCGGCATTGTCTCCGGGATACTTGGAGTCGTATATGCCATTGGAAATCAGGATCTCAAAAAACTTCTTGCCTTTTGTAGTGTTGAGAATATTGGGATCATCCTCATCGGCACCGGAATCGGTATGATCGGCATAGCTTCTGATAACATGATCATGGCCAGTTTTGGTTTTGCTGGTGGACTACTGCATGTCCTCAATCATTCCATTTTCAAATCACTGCTCTTTCTTGGCGCAGGCACAGTACTGCAAAAAACAAAAATTAAGCAAATTGACCAATTGGGCGGCCTGATGAAAAGGATGCCCGTAACCGGAAAAACATTTTTAATTGGTTCTGTATCCATCTCCGGTCTGCCCCCATTCAACGGTTTTATCAGTGAGTTTTTGATATATTATGGGGCTTTTCATGGTCTCACTTTAGGAGGGGCCCCTTTTATCTTTACTATTTTGGCGATCCTCTCTTTGGCCATTATCGGAGGGTTAGCTACAGCATGCTTTTCAAAAGTTGTGGGCCTTATTTTCTTAGGTGAACCCAGATGCGAAAAAGCAGCAGACGCCTCTGAACCTGAAACTACCATGACTCTTCCTATGGTTCTTCTGGCATCCGCTTGTATTGTTATCGGTATTTTCCCAGAACCTTTTATCCACGTAGCATGCCAGGCTCTGGAAAGTATTAAATACATACGAGTTGTCCCTACAAATGAAATGATGATCGTCGCCGGCAATTTAGCCTTTGCTGCCCGCCTGTTGGTCATAGTCTTTTTAGCCAGCCTCTTGTTACGAAAAATATTCTACCGCAAAAAAGACGTGACCACTGGGCCCACATGGGGCTGTGGCTTTACACAGCCATCTGTGAAAATGCAGTATACCGGCACCTCCTATGCCATGAGTATTGTCGACTTCTTTAGACCCTTCGTAGGTATCAGGACTAGCTACTCAGGTATCAACAGAATATTTCCCGGTCGAACCACCTATAGAACCGAGGTGCACGACATTGCAGAAAAAACACTGATGGACAGAATAGTCAGTCCACTTCTGTATCTGCTTGCGAAATTACGTTGGATCCAACACGGCCATATCCAGTTGTATATTGGCTATATTGTAGCGACTATCATCGCCCTACTGCTTTTCATATGAGGCCCCAAATGGAAACATATATAACTTTTGCCATAGCGATGCTCACGGCACCGCTTTTCCCTGGCATCATTTTGAAAGTAAAAGCTTTTTTTGCTGGTAAGCAAGGTCCACCGCTCCTCATTAAATATTACACGGTATTTAAGCTGCTGCGAAAAGGGTCGGTGTACAGCAACAGCACCACTTTTGTGTTCAAACTCGGACCAATCGTCTCATTTGCCACAGCGATCATTGCCCTGCTCTTCTTCCCATTTGCGGGGAGTTCACCACTTTTTTCTTTTCAAGGTGATGTCATTGTCCTCTTCTACGCCATGGGAATAGGACGTTTTTTCACCGTTGTCGCGGCACTTGATACGGCTTCTCCTTTTGAGGGGATGGGAGCTGCTCGGGAGGTGTTTTTCTCAATGCTTGCCGAAGTGACGATATTCACCATCCTGATTCTGTTCTACCGCCTCAATGGTTCGCTCAGTTTTGCCGAGTACTTTACCGGAGAAAATCAAATCTGCATGATCAATGCTTCAGGTGCACTGTTGCTCTTTGTCATTGTTGCCCTCTTTATGGTTCTACTCACGGAGAACTCGCGCGTCCCTGTAGATGACCCTGCGACCCATCTTGAACTGACCATGGTCCATGAGGTGATGATCCTCGATCACAGTGGACCGGATCTTGCCCTTATTGAAATGGGATCGTTTTACAAACTGTTTTTCTACTCTGCATTTATAACCCAGATCATTTATCCATTCACCAAAGCCAGTGGACTTATTAATGGTCTGGTTTTTTATGCAATTCTCGCCTGTATCTACGTTGCTATCGGCATAACAGAGTCAATAATGGCACGATTCAAAATGAACTTGGTCCCCCAATTCATTCTCACATCGTTTGCTTTGGTCTTTTTTGCTGCCATTTTAACCATGGGAGTCTTGCAATGATAATGATCACCGAAGCAATTTTAGTACTCATACTTCTCTCAGTCCTACTGTCTCTTGGGGCTACCAGACTCTTTGCCCTGGTCCAAATCATGGCCTTGCAGGGCATTATGGTCTCACTCACCCCTCTTTTTCTGAAAAGCCATGGATCTCTTGGAAGTGGTGCACTTATCTTTTTTCAAATAATGATCCTGATTAAAGGTCTGCTTATTCCAGGTCTACTCTATATGGCTGTTAAACGAATTGCCATAAAACGTGAGATTGAACCCTACATCGGTTATCACGCTTCAATCCTGTCTGGACTTGCTATTTTACTCTTCTCCGTCTTCATCACCAACCATCTCCGTCTCTCTCTTCCAGAAGGCCATGATATGGTTTTGATAACCGCTATTACCACTATGGCAACCGGTTTTTTCCTGATGATGGCCAGAAGTAAAGCGATAACCCAGGTTATTGGCTACCTCATGCTTGAAAATGGTATCTATCTTATCGGTACCGCCCTCACCAAACACAGTCATACTCTTTATGTAGTGGAATTCGGAGTATTGCTCGATCTCTTGGTGGGAGTCATGATCATGGGGATCATCCTGCACAATATCAACAGTGCATTTGATGATGTTGACACAACCTTACTTGGACGTTTAAAGGATTGATACTATGATTGAATTCATATTTTTACTACCAATCGCTGCCGGCTTCATGGCACTTGCACTACCGGCAACACTTGGCAGAATACTACTCTTAATAACAGCACTATTACATCTTCAACTCACTATAATGAGCTGGATGGGCCGACTCACTCCGGTATTTACCAACTATTTCAGCAATTCGCCTGAAGGTTTACTGATTCTTATGGTGACCTCTTTTATCTTTGTCTGTATTTCCCTCTACTCTTTTTCCTATATGAAAGAGACAGAGATGGAGAATAAACCGATTTTTATCTGCTGCATGCTTCTTTTCCTCGGCACCATGTCTATGGTCACGCTTTCCGACCATCCTATAGTCTTATGGATAGCCATCGAGGCAACGACTCTGGTCAGTGCCCCTCTCATCTTCATCCATCGCTCCCAAGAGGCCCTTGAAGCGACCTGGAAATACGTTCTCATCTGTTCAGTAGGAATTGCCCTGGCCCTACTCGGTTATTTTTTCATTACCCTGGCCATGGATCTCGGTAATATTGATGCACCGCTTACTTTTACTTCTTTGAACACCGTCGCAACACAATTAGATCCTCTCTGGCTCAAAGTCGGATTTATCTTTGTCGTGATCGGCTTTGGTACCAAAATGGGCCTCGCCCCTATGCATACCTGGCTACCAGACGCTCATAGTCAAGCCCCCAGTCCAGCGTCTGCACTGCTCTCTGGGGCTCTGCTTAACTGTGCTTTTCTTGGTATTTATAAAACCCATGTCCTGATGAGTATTGCTGGACTCGGTGAATTCTCAGGCAATCTACTGATCGGTTTTGGTCTTTTATCTATGATGGTGGGTGCCATTTTCATCATTGGCCAGCCGGATTATAAGAGAATGCTTGCTTATTCCTCTATTAAGAATATGGGTATCATAGCATTTGGTGTTGGAATTGGCGGCTTTGCCCTTTATGGTGCCTTTCTTCATATCATTCATCATTCCCTCTTAAAATCTTCGCTGTTTCTCTCTGCCGGCAACATCCTTCTCGGTTTTGGCACAAAACAGGTACAGCGGGTAGGTGGTATCATCCGCCATTTACCAAAAACCTATATCTCCTTTTTTGCTGGCTTTATCGGCATTTCCGGCATGCCGCCTTTTGGTATGTTCATCAGTGAAATGGTCATTATCGTCGGTGCTTTCCAAGAGCGCCGCTATATCTGCGTAACCCTGTTTATGTTAGCCCTTACACTCGTTGGCGCAGGGATCGGACGGATTTTTATGTCCATGTCCTATGGTGAGACCACTAAAAAAATACTGGTGAAAGAAAATACCATACGTTTATTGCCCTCATATGCATTGCTCTTGGCTTCAGTCGGTCTCTGCATATGGATGCCTGATATTGTTTACACAACCATTCTCAACTCAATTAAAATAATAGGAGGCATAACTCATGTCTAACCTCCTGAAGATAGAAAACGGTATAGCAATAGACAGAGCGTCGATACCTCAGGTTCCCTATGAACAGTTCTTCACATCGCTTTCGGAGTTCGTAAATAATGATGGGTTCATCGTTCAATTCTTTGCTTACAAAGATAAAGGTAATCACACGTTAATTGCGGTAGTCCGTAACAGTGAACTTTTTGTTATTAGTACGCAAGTCGGTAAATCGTTCCAATCTCTTACAAGAAGCGCAAGTGAAAAGTTTCATATGTTTGAAAGAGAAATAGCTGAACAATTTGGTATTAAGCCTGATGGCCATCCCTGGCTAAAGATGGTGAGATACCACAAAAACTACTCTGGCAATGACGATGTCTTCGGCAATGATTACAAAACTAAAATCCCAGGTAATTACCCATTTTTTTCCGTCGAAGGCAATGCAATCCATGAGGTCGCTGTGGGTCCTGTTCACGCGGGTATAATTGAACCCGGACATTTCAGGTTTCAATGTGCTGGAGAAGAAGTACTCCACCTAGAGATTCAGCTTGGCTATCAACATCGTGGCATTGAGAAAATGTTGCCAACGCTACCACAAAAACGTTTCCCTATCATCTGTGAGTCCATTGCCGGTGATACGAGTGTCGGTCATAATCTTTGCATGTGCCAGGCTCTGGAAGCACTGGCAGGCCTTACGGTACATGACGGTGCCAAAATTGTCCGTACAATAGCCCTGGAACTTGAACGCATCTGCAATCACATAGGTGATCTAGGGGCTCTGAGTGGAGACGTTGCCTTTAATCCACCGGCTGCATACTTTGGTAGAATCCGGGGAGAATTCCTCAACCTTCTACAGGTACTTGGCGGCAATAGATTTGGTAAAGGACTGGTTCGACCAGGCGGTATAACCCATGTTATGGAAGAGGAACAACGTCAGCTCCTCTTTGATAAAATTTCAGAGACCACACCTGAGATAAAACATGTCTGCGACCTGCTATTTGATGCCCATACGGTGCAGGCCAGATTTGAACACACCGGAACGGTGGAACATGAAATGGCAACAGATTTGGGTCTTGTCGGTTATGCAGGTAGGGCGTGTAACCTACCCTACGATGCGAGAACGACCTTCCCCACAGAATACTATGAAAAACTGCCGCCAAATAGTAACGCTGTAACCGATGGTGATGTCAACAGTCGAGCATGGGTAAGGCGTGAAGAGATCATGCATTCATTGCGACTTATTAATATCCTACTTGGTCACCATGAAAATTTGCAGGATCATGAAACAGCGGTGCATATGAAAGAGCATAGCCTGCGCCCTGATTCTTTTGTTGTCACCATCAACGAAGGCTGGCGTGGCGAAATATCACATTGCATTTTGACAGATAGCGACGGTCAGGTACAGCGTTATAAGATTAAGGAGTCTTCATTTCATAACTGGACAGGTCTTGCAATGTCTCTTCGTAATCAGGAAATCTCAGATTTTCCTCTTTGCAATAAGAGCTTTAACCTTTCTTATTGTGGATTTGATCTGTAATTATTATGACTGATTATCTCCCTTCCAGCTGACATATGGAAACATTAAGGTACTACTATGCTTAAAGTAATTAAAAATAGAATAGAACAGGGGTGCAAAACCTCAAAATACCCAAAAGAACCGATCAATCTTTATCACAGGTTTAGAGGGCTACCCAAAATTAATAAGGAGTGCAGCTCTGAAATTATTGAGCAATGTGTTGACATTTGCCCACAGGACGCTATAGATCCTGCTACTAAAACAATCGATCTTGGCCGCTGCACCTTTTGTGGCCAGTGTGAGACTATTGCTGATGGGGCCTTTGTTCAATTTAGCGAGAATTTTGACCTCGGTGCAGCAAGTCGGACGGATCTGATCACCGACGGCAGTTTGCCCATTCTTGCTGATCACTCCAAACAACATTTCAAAAAACTTTTTGGCCGATCACTCCAACTGCGTCAAGTCTCAGCTGGCGGCTGCAACTCGTGTGAGGCCGACACCAACGTTCTTAACACCCCGTTTTTTGACTTGTCACGTTTTGGCATCGACTTTGTTGCCTCACCACGACATGCCGACGGCATCCACGTTACCGGACCAATTACGAATAATATGAAACAGGCACTGATGGACACCTACGATGCAGTACCATCACCAAAGGTAGTGATCGCCAGTGGCTGTTGTCCTATTTCTGGCGGACCTTTTTATGGTAGTGACGAAATTGTCGGTGACTTAAATAGTATAATTCCTGTAGACTTGTATATTCCAGGATGCCCACCGCATCCGCTAACAACGCTCCATGCACTATTGCAATTTTTCAAATAAACACTTAACAAATTTTTAGAGGAAGACATTATGGCAATCATATCAATTTCAAGAGGCTCATACAGCCGTGGCAAAGAAGTCGCTGAGGCCCTAGCCGAAAGACTTGGCTATGAGTGTGTTTCCAGAGATATTTTACTGGAAACCTGCGAAGAATTCGCCATACCTGAAATACGCTTGATCAAAGCTCTACACGATGCGCCATCTGTTCTTGACCGTTTCAGTCACGGTAGAGAACGCTACATGAGCTATTTTCACGCAGCCTTTCTCAGCCATATGGTAAAAGACAACATCGTCTACCATGGACTTTCCGGTCATTTTTTCCTTCAGGGGATCGCTCACGCTGCAAAGGTAAGAATTATTGGTAAAATGCAGCATCGTATAAAAGAAGAGATGAAACGAGAAAACTCCTCGGCTGAGGAAGCCAGGTACCTCCTGAAAAAAGATGACGACGAAAGACGTAAATGGGGAATGAGCCTGTACGGTATGGACACCTCGAACTCCAACCTTTACGACCTTGTGTTGCGTATCGATATCATGACAATTGATGATGTTGTTGGAATTTTGGAAAAAATTACAAAAGAAGGCCGCTTTGATGCAACCCCTGAATCAACGGCTGCTATTAAAAAAGAAGCACTACTTGCGAACATCCACGCTAAAATTGTCAGCTCGGCTCCCCGTGCCCGTGTGAGTATTAAAGATGGAATTGTCACCCTTGGCAATCTTGACGGGATCCTGAAAAACGATGCTAGTTTTCGTGAAAAAACAGCTAAAAGACTTATTGAGACATACGACTTAAAAGATGTTGTATATGCTAAATCAGTGAAAGCCAAAACTGACCACATTAATCCATTTTATAATCTCGATTAAATGTTCCTTTTTTGTGATCAGATTGTCTCTAACTCATTTCCCAATGGATACAAAAAAAAGAAAATAGTTACTCTGTCTATATGCAAAATCTCAAAAGAAATCCCGCTGTTAATAATTCAGCGGGATTTCCAGATACATTTCTTCTGATTTTACTGTTGATTCAGCACCATTGTAATAGCTAGGATATTTCAGTTGAAGTTATAATCTTTGGCTCATCCAAAACCCTTCGAACTATTTTTGCCAGATCTTTTTTGGAAAACGGTTTCGGTATGAAACAAACATCTTCTTCCAAAATGCCTCGGTGGCCTATTACATTAGCAGTGTAACCGGACATAAAAAGCACTTTGATCTTAGGGTAAAGGCTTTGCATTTATTGTATTACTTCAGCCTTATCTTTGGTACTTAGAATTTTGTCTGTATTTTTGATTTCAAGGATTTGCGTAGCCTATCTCAACAATTTGAGCAAAACTGTAAATTCACTTTGTTCTTGCCCCCATCCCCCCTCTTGTCTTCAGCCCTGCATCTGGGGTATCATTAAATGGTGCAATTTCTGCCAGATCCCCACACAATCAGGAAGTGTACTATTCAAGTTTAACAAGCTGTTTATTTCCATCTGCAGTACCACCGAGCCATCCAATCGAAATTTGTCGATAAAGAGACCGTTGATGACTTCATCTTCCGGACGACAAACACACTGAAGAGACTGATGCTTGGGCTTATTGCTTGAGGCGGAATGAGAGTTGATAAGGTTTTGAATAATTGAGCGAAATTCAAAAGAAAGAAGAACCATAGTTTTTCAGGAAAAAAAATTGCCCCGTCACACGAGTATGATTACTGTTAGGTGCAATTGTTGTGGTTGAAATATTTAGTTTTACACTAGATTGCTTAACGCAGGGAAAATCGACCGTGTGTACAGATACATCGATTTTCTATTTTTATTATCGAAATCCAATATCAGGAGATTTGCAAATGGCACAAAAACTCGCTGTCTATAAATGTACTATCTGTGGCAACGTAGCTGAAGTTCTTACTGCAGGGGGCGCTGACATAATGTGTTGCGGACAACAGATGACTCTACAGGCAGAAAATACCACTGATGCGGCTGTAGAAAAGCACATTCCTGTTGTAGAGAAAAAAGATGGTGGGTATCAGGTAACAGTTGGTTCAGTTGCTCATCCTATGACCGACGACCACTGGATCGAATGGATTGAACTCTCTTCCGGAAATGCCGTTTATAGACAATTTTTAACTCCTTCTGACAAACCAGAAGCTTTCTTTCCGGTTACAGCAGATAACGTTACAGCGCGCGCTTACTGTAACCTGCATGGTCTTTGGAAAAAATAAATCCGCTTTTGGGCTGGCTGCTTTCCCAGCAGTCAGCCACTCTCTCCCCCCTTTAGTTGCCGCACATTATTTCACTTCAATTCAGTTACTCTCTTCTTTTCCAAACAAGACGTCCTTGTCCTCATTTCATATGAATCTGAATAGGCTTTCGATTTGACGTTTATGGACAATGTAAATTTGAGCTATATAGTTTTCTCAGCTTCATAATGGCACAACATTGCCTAACCTGACAGAAAACGACAAGGACACACTATGGAAAAATACAGAACTGTAACTGACACAATGGGCAATGTTAAAGTGAAATACACAGCTTTATATGGTGCCCAAACTCAAAGAGCTGTTAACAACTTTACTATCTCCAATGAGGTGATGCCCTGGAGTTTTATAGAGGCACTACTTTACATTAAACTCGCTGCTGCCAAAACTAATGGTGACCTCGGATTACTCAGTAAAGAACAATCCATCAGAATTTGCACCGCCGTAGATTTTATTCTCGAACAAAAACCGTATGACCAGTTTCCTGTCCCAGTATTCCAAACCGGATCTGGTACCAGCAGCAATATGAACGTCAATGAAGTAATCGCTACAATAAGTAGCGAACCGGACGCCCCAATATCCGCCAACGACCACGTTAACCTATGTCAAAGTAGTAACGATGTCATCCCATCAGCTCTCCAGATTTCTGCCACAGTAGCCACAACAACAAAACTCATTCCCGCACTTACTCAGCTTTCACAAACAATCAACGCTTTTGCACATGATAACATTGATGTTATCAAAACAGGTAGAACCCATCTAATGGATGCACTTCCAATTATGCTTGCCGACGAATGCAAGGGCTGGATCTGCCAAATTGAAGAGTGTAAAGAACGCCTAGAGAGCTCTCTCTCAAGGCTCATGCGCCTTCCACTAGGTGGAACAGCTGTCGGAAATGGCGTTAATTGTCATCCTGAATTTTCACAGAAAACAATCAAAACTCTCAATACACTTTTTGAACTGGATTTCACCCACAGTTCATCTCATTTTAAAGGGTTGAGTAGTCTGGATAGCGTCATAGAACATATGTCTCATTTGAAGACATGTGCCATCTGTATGAGTAAAATAGCAAATGATCTCAGATTGATGAATTCTGGCCCTAACAACGGCTTTGCCGAAATCCAGTTACCTGCATTGCAGCCTGGCTCATCCATTATGCCCGCAAAAATCAACCCGGTTATCCCGGAAGCAGTTCTTATGGCTGCGGCAAAGGTGATTGGCAATGATACAACAATGAGCGTAGCTGGCCTTGGTGGCAATTTCCAACTCAACACCATGCTTCCACTTGCAGCGGCTACAATTTTAGAATCAATTGATCTACTTACAGGTTGCGCAGACAGCCTTGGGGAAAAGGCCATTAAAGGGATCATCGTTAATAAGGAAAAACTTTCAACATCTTTACGTCACAATCCGATGCTTGTTACATCGCTGTCTCCACATATAGGTTATAATAAAGCTGCAGAAATTGCTAAAATAGCGGCAAAAGAACAAAGGCCAATTCTAGAAGTTGCACAGGAAATGACAGAAATATCGAAAGAGAAATTAGAAAAACTGCTCGACCCTCAAATGTTAGCAGCCGGAGGATTTGCCAAAAAAGAATAAAATCTTTTTTATCGTCCTACAAGCCAATACGCCCCCGAACCAGTCCTCCCAGTTGACGCAGGTAATCGTACACCACATTTTTGTTCATTTTCGACTGCCCATAATCCCGATCTCTAAACTCTATTGGGATTTCAATGACACGGATTTTTTTATTATATTCAGCGAGTACCGCAAAACCTATCTTAAACCCTGGGACATCTGCTGGAAGACCCGTTATAAGCTTTCTTTTTACGGCAAAAAAACCAGCTAATGGATCTTTTACACTACAAAAACAGAGAGCCGGTAAAGTGGCAAGTTTTGAGGATAATTTTCTGAAAAAGGGCCAGTCCGGCATGGCACCACCTTTTACATATCTACTGCCGATAGCCATATCACACTGACCGGCGACAAGAGGCTGTAACAGGTTGGGTATTTTTTCAGGGGGATGGCTTAAGTCTGCGTCCATCACCAAGACATACTCACTGTTTACCTGGTGGGCCGCTGCAATTACAGCGGGAGCAAGGCCAACATTAACCTCTCGACGCAATAACCTGACGGGTCTTGTCTCTTGCCATTTCTTCACGCATGCACAGGTCTTATCAGCTGATGCCGAATCGACAAATAGAATATCAAAATCGAGGTGGGATCGATCTCTTACTTGGAAGATTTTCTCCAATAATAAATCGATATTTTGTTCCTCGTTAAGAGTAGGAATAATAATGGTAACTGTGGCCATTGCACCTCCCTTATTCATAAACCTTTAATCAAAAGAATAATCCTCAACAATTTTTCACAAAAACGATGTGCATACAATCAAGTATAAATCGTATTTTTGTATATCATATATTGTTCCACCTGTTACACAAAACCGCAAGGTTGATTTGTCAATTCTAACCTCTTCTCCCCCATCATTTTAGCCTTTAATGCATGTATGAGTCTGTTGATTTACTTCGAAAGGCAGTAAATCAGCGGGCTCATGTATAGTTAGGTGATATATGGATATCGTTAGATAAATATTACAAAAACCAACTTGCACGACCCAACCTGTGATTCTGTACTTCGGTTTGTGAACGTTTAGTATCTACTAAAACCTCCAAGGAGGTTCTTCCTGCAGCCCACTTTCACAGAATATAATTCTTGACACAACCACTATTGAAGAATATTATTCTCTCAAACAACAAGGAGATAGGATGATAGATTTAAAAAGTTTAGAAATACTGAGAATACTTCAAAAAAAAGCGCGTATTCCTAATATTGAGGTTTCCAGACAGGTTGGCCTGGCACCTTCAGCTGTACTTGAACGAGTGAAGAAGCTTGAGAAAACAAGGGTTATAGATGGCTATGAAGTCACCCTTAACCCAGAATTTTTCAGTCGATCATTGATTACCTATATATATATAACTTGTATACCTGAAAAAGAAGAGGCTGTTGGTGAAAAGCTCGCTCAAATCCCAGATGTACAAGAGGTTCATTTTGTAGCGGGTAATGATTGTTACCTTACAAAGGTGCGATGTAAAGATAGTAACGCACTTGGAGAGATTCTAAAAAATAAAATTAAAACAATCGACGGTGTTCTCAAAACAAGATCTGAGATTGTCTTATCAACAAACAAAGAAACGAGTAGATTCCCTTTACCAAAATCAATATAAAGTCACGGATATATAACTATGCCAATTTCACAATCATATAAAGAACGTCTTTTCCCTGTTATTCAACCAATAATTGACCACTACCAGACTCCATTCCATATCTACGATGAAGCTGGCATTCGTGACACAGGAGAAAAACTAAAGAAAGCTTTTTCAGGTATCAACTGTTTTAAAGAATTTTACGCTGTTAAGGCTTTACCAAACCCCGCTATTCTCTCCATTATGAAAGAGATGGGCTTTGGCTTTGACTGTAGTTCAATCGCAGAACTCATGCTCAGCAGACAGGCGGGTGCCACTCCTGAGGACATAATGTTCACCTCTAACAATACGAGTAATCTCGATTTCACAGAGGCTGCCCTTGCAGACGGCTGTATTCTGAACCTGGATGATATTAATCTCATCGACAATGTTCCTTCAATACCTGAGCTTGTCTCCTTTCGTTATAACCCTGGCTCGCGAAGAACCGGAAATGATATTATTGGTACACCGACCGAAGCGAAATATGGTGTAAGCCACGACCAAATTATTGAAGCGTACAAACAGGTAAAAGAAAAGGGAGCGACCCGTTTTGGTCTGCACACCATGCTCGCCTCCAATGAACTAAACTATGAATACATGGTACAGACGGTACAGATGCTCCTGGATCTCATCGTTGAAATATCTGAACAACTCGACATTCAGTTTGAGTTCATCAACATTGGTGGAGGCCTTGGCATACCATATACGCCGGACACAGAAGAACTTAACCTTGAGGCCATGGCAGAGGAAATCACAACACTGTTTTCTGCGTTTTCAGAAAAGTATAACTACCAACCCGCTTTATATATGGAGAGTGGTCGTTTCATGACCGGCCCCCATGGCGTTCTGGCAACCAAAGCTATCAACAGAAAGGAGATCTACAGGACATACGTTGGAGTTGATGCATCTATGAGCGCACTTATGCGGCCGGGAATGTACGACGCATACCATCACATAGACGTTGTAGGTAAAGACAATTCTGAAGTAGAGATAGTCGATGTTGTTGGCTCTTTATGTGAGAACAACGATAAGTTTGCCGTCCAGAGAGAACTTCCTGTAATCACAAATGGTGACGTACTCGTGATACAAGATACCGGGGCCCACGGAATTGCTATGGGTTTTAATTATAATGGCAGTCTCCGTCCCAAAGAACTTTTACTCAAAGCCGATGGCAGTGTTGAACTTATCAGAAGAGAAGAGAATGTAACTGACTATTTCGCTACCCTCTCTTTTGAGAAAGACACACTCGCATTGTAACAATGGCCTTATAAACAATATACAAGACTACTCAGACCAGGAATCTCGTATGCCAAAGAAAATTGATATAGATTATTTTCTCAAAACAGTAAAAGAAGCTGTCAAAGACAAACAGGTTCCGGTCGTTGATCTTATCGCGGTGCAAACAAAGGATCCTTTTAAGGTTCTTGTGGCAACTATCCTCTCTGCGAGAACCAAAGATGAAGTCACGGCAAGGGCATCTGCCAGATTGTTCAAAAAAGCGGACAATATAGAATCACTTGCAAAACTATCTGCAGAAGTACTTGAAAAACTCATATATCCAGTTGGATTTTATAAAACAAAAGCAAAACACCTTACAAAGCTATACGAAGCGATGGCTCAATTTGGGCATCAGGTTCCTGAAACTATAGAGGAACTGATTACGCTTCCAGGTGTAGGCCGTAAAACTGCCAATCTTGTGGTCAGTATTGCCTACCAAAAACCAGCAATCTGTGTTGACACTCATGTACATAGGATTATGAATATATGGCAGTACATAGACACAGAGACACCGCTCAAAACTGAAATGGCTCTTCGCAAGACACTGCCTCAAAAGTATTGGATCCCTGTTAATTCGATTCTTGTAGCTTTTGGCCAGTCTATATGTCGACCAATCAGCCCACACTGCGATATCTGTCCACTTGAAAACAGATGTGCTCAAAACGGGGTGCGTCCAAGAAAAATTGGTACCAAAAACATGACTCAACCTAATGGCCTTAAATTTATATCGTGGAATGTTAACGGGATTCGTGCTGTTGAAAAAAAAGGCTTTATAGAAATGCTCCAGGATTTTGACGCTGATGTTATTGGCTTACAAGAAACAAAAGCCCAACCAGATCAACTTTCAGATCCTTTAAAAAACATACCCGGCTACACATCATATTGGCACAGCGCAGAACGCAAAGGGTACTCAGGTGTTGCCTTCTATTCACGCCTTAAACCCGTTGATGTGCACTATGGCCTTGGTGATGCTGAATTTGATTGTGAAGGTAGGGTTATAACTCTTGAGTTTGACACTTATTATCTTATCAATATATATTTCCCGAATGCAGGAGATAAGCTTAAACGATTAGACTATAAACTTCGCTTTGATGCCAAACTACTCTTATTTGCCCAAGAGTTGGAAAAGAAAAAAAATGTTATCCTCTGTGGTGATTTTAATGTTGCCCATAAAGAGATTGATCTAAAAAATCCAAAACCGAATGTTAAGAATGCGGGCTTTAGTCCAGAAGAACGGGCCTGGATGGACAGTTTTGTTGAGGCTGGGTTTATTGACACCTTCCGTATGTTCAATCATGAGCCAGAGCAATACTCTTGGTGGAGTTATAGATTTAGTGCCAGGTCCAAAAATGTGGGGTGGCGCATTGATTATTTTTGTGTGAATAAGGACGCAAAAGATAATGTAAAAGATGCTTCTATCAAACAGGAGATCCTCGGGTCTGATCACTGCCCTGTTGAGCTCAACTATACTCCCTAAGATATACATTTTCTTTTGATAATTATCACGCCATGGTATAAAGTGCTCCTCCATCATACCTAACCGAAAACTTAAGGAAAAAATACCCAAAGCCCATGAATAGCTATCACTCAGAGAGTTTACTCGTCCACTTCAGACGTATTGAGACCTTACGGGCCGAAGCCCTCGACTTACAATCTATCGACCTCTCCCCCAGGCAACTCTGTGACTTGGAACTTTTGCTCAATCGTGGGTTTTATCCTTTAGCAGGGTATTTGAACAAAAAAGAATACAATTCGGTCGTATCAACCATGCGCCTTCCAGATGGCGAAGTTTGGCCGATGCCAATCAATCTGGATGTCCGTAAACCCCTCGCCCAAACAATAACCAAAGACCAACGTATAGCGCTTAATGATGGGGAAGGTTTCCTTTTAGCCATCCTAACAGTCGATGATGTTTGGCAGCCAGACAAGGCTGTAGAAGCAAAGTAAGCGTTGCAGCAAGTACAGGAGTACACCAAAGGAATACCCGAAACAACCACCTCAGCTATGCTCCGTATTTAAACGCGGCTCACTTGAGAGACGGTTTCAAGCTCAGCAGGAGACAGGCGG
>JBLHNU010000092.1:0-17339 GCA_047622095.1 Desulforhopalus sp. | reverse complement strand
ATTCAGTCCTCCTTTTTTAGGATTTTCGTCGAGATCAATGAACTTAGTCACTGATCGGACTGAATGCATACTTTGATTCAAAACATTTTTGTTTTGAAAAATAATAACTACAGGTTGAGCATGGAATAAATTGAAATCAAGGTTCGCGCAGCGACCCGAAGGGCTTGACCTTTAATTCAATTTAATCAATGCTATTGGGCTTATTTTACCCACAGATTCGTCTGAAGAACCGTATTTAGTTGTCTGATATCACCTAAATCTTGTAACTGGCAAGTTTGCCTATGCAAGATTTAGGTATCATTTTTTATGGTCACATAATGTTCTATTTGCACGTATCAAACAAAACAGAAAATTTACTGAATCAGTTGGCTGAAGTTATACGCGTAGATAAACAGCCAGATCTTTTTAGCGGGGAACTGTTTCTTATTCAGAGTCAGGGGATGGAGCGTATGGTGGCTCAAACCCTGGCCGATGAATTTACAAGCTTTTGTAACTTCCAGTTTTTTCTTCCTCTTGATTTCCTCAGTACTATTGCAGATCAACTGGATATGGGAATTACTCCAGATGGCTTTAGCAGGGAGACGCTCACCTTTCGTATCGAAGAACTGTTAACAGAGATAGAAGGTGATGAGTATCAACCTCTACAGAATTATTTGCAGGGTGATAATGCAAAATTGAAAAGGTTTCAGCTTGCAAGAAGGCTGGCAAATGTTTTTGATCAATATCAGTTGATGCGACCAGACATGCTGCTTGGTTGGGAAAAGGGTGCTTTGGCCACTGATCACATTTCTGAGCCTTGGCAGATGGCTCTATGGCAAAGACTTATGACACAGACTGGTGGCGATGTACATAGAGGGATGCTTTTACACTCCGTGATCGATGTTTTACGAAATCATGAAGAACTACCAGTAAAGCTACCAAAACGTATCTCTGTGATCGGGCTACATACCATGCCGCCGCTTTTTCTAGAGTACCTTAATGCGCTTGCGACACATATGGATGTACATTTTTTCCTCCTCTCTCCATGTCGGCACTATTGGGGTGATGTGCAGACGAAGCGGCAGCTATATAAAAACATGATCAGGTCAGGGACGATTCCCTCCCCTACTGAAATTTTAGAACACCATCCGCTTCTTGCCAGCCTTGGTCGTCAGGGCAAAGAATTACAGTCTATGATGCTTGAAGGGGCTGAGTTTGCACTTGAGTTTGCCAGTTATTCTGATCCACTGGCAGGAGTTGATTTTGATGAAGTGAGCCTTCTTACCAAAGTCCAGGCAGACTTATTAGAGGGTACATTCAGAGCAGAAGTTACAACTGAAGTAGCTAAAGATGATTCTATACAGGTTATATCGTGTCACTCCAAACTTCGCGAGCTCACTGTCTTACGCGAACAACTGTTACATTTTCTCCATACCGATCCTGAGCTAGAACTCCGTGATATCATTGTTATGGCGCCGGATATTCAAGAGTATGCACCGCTTATTCCTGCACTATTTTCTGAAATCCAACACTCCATTGCTGATCGTAGTGTCCGTCGAAGAAATTCTATCTTTGCTAGTTTTATTGCTTTTATTGAACTCTTTTCAGGACGTTTTGGCTGGAGTGAGATCTTGGATATCTTAAGGCAGCCCGCGATCTGTTCTCAGTTTGATCTTACTGAAAGTGATTTTGATACAATAGAGTACTGGGTGACTAAGGCGGGGATTCGCTGGGGCCTATCTGCTGAGCAGAGAGGGGATGCTGGAGTACGCTCTTTTGAGGAAAGCAGTTGGCGGGCAGGTCTTGATAGACTCCTTATGGGTTATGCGAGTGGGGCTGAGGATTTCATTGACGGTGTGCTGCCCTTTACAGAACTTGAAGGGAGAGGCGCTGCTCCTCTTGGCGGATTGTGTCGCTTTATAGATATTATTGATGAGGCGAGACTTCTATTTAAAACGGATCGCAGCCTCGATAACTGGTCTGAACTACTTCTTGACTATATAAGCAAACTCTTTGGAGAAGAGGGGGAACGGGAGCTTATGGAGCTCCGGATTCTGGTGGCAGATCTCGGTAGGAGTATGGAGGGTTTTCCTGCAAACAATATAGGTTTTGAAGTTATTCGTGAATGGTTTAGCGGTGCTGCTCAGGAGAAGAGAACCAGCTCAGGCTTTTTACGGGGGCAATTAACGTTTTGTTCCATGCTGCCCATGCGCTCTATTCCATTTAAGGTTGTCTGTCTTCTTGGTTTAAATGACGGAACGTACCCAACACCAGATATCTACGATAATTTCGATCTCATGGGAGAGGCCGGAGTCTTTCGCTTAGGAGACAGATCCGCAAGAGCTGATGACAGGTATCAGTTTATGGAAGCAATTCTCGCAGCCAGAAATAACCTGTATCTCAGTTATATTGGTCAATCCGCTCAAAACAATGAAAAGATCCCACCTTCAGTTGTGATCACCGAACTCTTGGAAACCCTGGAAGAACATTATGGGGTAAAAGACCTCACTATTCATCATCCGTTACACAGTTTTAGTGCGAGATATTTTCAAGAAGACAGAGGCGCACAGCTTAAAAGCTACGACAGTACATCCTGTGAGGTCGCTAAGCTGTTGCGGGCTGAAAAAGCAAGCTCTCCAATATGGTGGGAGGGGACGCTTGAAGCACCGGATTACGAGGTAGAACTAGATAAATTGTTTCGTTTTTTTAATAATCCTCAAAAGTACTTTGTCCGTAATTGTCTCGGTGTACAACTTGCAAACATAGAAGAGCTTCCACAAGACCGGGAGACCTTTCAACTTCAAGGGCTTGATAAATATCATATAGAGCAGGCACTTATTGGCGCTGCACTCTCTCTTGATGAAAATGCGATTGCTGAAGAGGATTTTTTACGTAAAGCGCAAGCTTCTGCCAATTGGCCATTAGGGGAGGCTGGAGAACTGACCTTTCATGCTAAAAAAAATGAGATAAAAAGGTTTGTAGAAATAGCTCAACGTCAGGGCCTTGGCAAAAGGTGTGATGCGCGCGTTATTGATTGTAAAGTGGGCGAGTACCATCTTCAAGGCCATCTTGATAATGTCTACGAAAATGGAATGATGATTGTACGTTACGGCGCATTGCGGGGACGTGATCTTCTTTCTGCCTGGTTACATCATCTTGTGGCGAACTGTTGTACCCCTGGAGAAGAGACGAGGACCTGTCTTGTCACAAAAGAGGGGGTACTCACCTTTTCTACACTTGAAGGGGGCCCGAGTCTCTCTTATTTGCTGGACTTGTTTCACGCCGGACAGTCATCTCCTTCAGAGTTGTATGTCGAACCCGCTTTTGTCTATGCAAAACAGATCGGTGGAAGAGGTAAAATATCTCCTCTTGATAAGGCGGGAGGAAAACTTCAAGACCAGATAGAAAAAGGATATGAGCCTGAGTTACAGCTTCTTTTGCAAAATAAAGAACAAGACAACCTGCTGGGTGAGAGATTTGAACAACTCGCAACAGATATAATGTTTACCCTCCTGGAGCTTACTGATGGCTGAAGATATTATTGTATTTGACGCTGCCAGAGTCCCTTTTGTTAAAGGAACAAGTCTGGTTGAGGCGAGTGCCGGAACAGGTAAAACCTACGCAATAGGGATGCTGGTGTTGCGAGGGGTCGTCGAGCTGGGGATTCCCATCGAAAAAATCCTCATTGTAACGTTTACAAAGGCGGCAACAGAAGAGTTGAAATCTCGAATTCGTGGGCGGTTGGCAGAAGCCAGAGACCTGCTTCAGAAACGTCTCGATCCCACTGCAGTCAAAGGTCCAGAAGAGGCGGATGAAACTCTTTTAGACTGGCTTTCAACGCTGACCGATATACAACTTTCTATTCAAAGATTAAAACTGGCACTTTTTGATATAGATAATGCCAGTATTTTTACCATCCATGGATTTTGTCAAAGGATGCTTGTGGATCAGGCCTTGGAGAGTGGACAGCTGTTTAATGTGGAGTTGGTAACAAGTGTTCATCATATCGTCTCACAGGTGGTGGATGATTTCTGGCGAAATGAAGTTTATCCACTTGATCCTCTTCCCTGTGCCATACTGACCTCTTCATTTGGAACACCGGAAGCCCTCTTTGTTAGTGTCTCAGAGGCGTTTAGAAGTGTTGGAGAAATTCAACCTCAAGCACACTCTGTGGATGAGGCGGTTATATGTTTTAGTCAATCAATGGAGAGACTGCAAACCAGCTGGAATCAGCAAAGAGCAGGGCTGTATACCATGTTTTCTGAAGGGGTGGAGAAGAAACATTTTAAGAAATGGATAAATGAAAATTTTGAACATTGGTTTGACTCAATTTCCGTTTTTTTAGATGGGACAAGCTATCTGCTTCCTGAGAATATGGAATTTCTCACAGAAGATAAACTGATGGGAGAGTTGAACGGAAATAAATTTAGAGGGGACGCTAAAAAACAAGATTATATTGCCCAGTGGTCATTGCCCTCTGATGAAGTAAAAGAGTTCTGTCTCCGCAAAGATGCTCTACTGCTTGCTTTTCGCTGTAAGCTTGCAACACTTCGAAGCGAAGTGAGTGAAAGGTTATTGAAGCAGGGAACCATGGGCTTTGATGGCCTCATTCAAAATCTTGCCATGGGGTTGACAGGTGAGAAGGGCAACCAACTGCAGGCAGTGATTGCTAAGCGATTTTCCCTTGCTCTCATCGACGAATTTCAGGATACGGATAGTCTCCAGTATAAAATATTCTCAGAGCTTTTTGGTTCCGGAGGCCATTATCTTTATCTTATCGGTGACCCCAAACAGGCAATCTATAAGTTTCGCGGTGCGGATATTCATTCTTATTTTACAGCAAGAAACAGTGCTGAAACAAGACTCACCCTAGAGAAGAATTACAGGTCCCATCCTTTACTTGTGGAGGAAGTAAACAGACTTTTTGCAAGTCGTGAAAAGGCATTTTTGTATGAAGAGACGATGCTCGACTATAACAAGGTTCTTGCTGGTCTTTCCGCTTCAGATTTTGATATTACCCAGGATGGGCAGAGTCTTGCCGGAATGGTCTACTGTAGTTTACCTGAAAATCAAGACGATAAAAATGGCAGGTGGTCGTCAGGTAAGGCTGCCGATGTTTTTCGTGCTTACACGGTTGCCGAAATTACTCGTCTACTTAGCCCACTTGCAAGGGCCACGTATTCAAAAAAGGAAGTAGAGCGTAACCTCGAAGCTGGGGATATAGCCATACTGGTTCGCAGCCATAAGCAGGCAGAACAATATCAAGCGAGCTTGCTTGAGGTAGGGATTCCAGCCGTTGTAAATAATCGAAATTCAGTATTCCATACGGTTGAGTGTTGGGAACTGATCGTATTACTGAAGTCCATTGTTGCACCAACTGAGCTATCACATCTCAAATCTGCAATGACCATATCCTGGTTTCGATTAACCGGGAATATGCTGTTGGATTTCTGGGAAGATGAGGATCAGCTCAGCCTCTGGCAGGGTAAGATGATTCGGTATCATGGACTTTGGCAGGAGCAAGGCCTATTTTCGATGATGAGTCGTTTGATCTTAGATGAGAATATTCTCCTCACTATTGCAGGAACAGAATTTGCCGAGCGGGCCATTGCTAACCTGTATCAACTCATAGAACTTGTACAGGAAGAAGAAAGCTCAGAAAATTATGGGATGGGGCAGGTGATTCAATGGTTGCAGAATATGTACCTTGAGGATGTTTCTGTGGCGGGAGCTGAGCTTTTATTAGAAAGTGATAAAGACGCGGTGCAGATTGTTACCATGCACGGGGCCAAAGGCCTTGAGTACCCTGTCGTGTTTTGTCCATATCTTTGGTATTCGTCAAACCGTCTGGGTTCAGAGCAACACCAGATTTCGGTACATGAAAATGGTCATAACCTGATCGATCTTGGTTCAGGATCATTTGAGATAAGAAAACAACAGGCGCAGATTGATCAAAAAGCTGAAGATTTACGCCTTCTTTATGTTGCTTTAACGCGGGCGAAGGTGCGCTGTTACACGATGTGGGGTGATGTCAAAAAGCATACTTCCGTGTCTGATTCCTTTGAATCAGCACTAGGATATCTTCTTTTTCCAGGTGGTCAGTGTGATAATATGGCTCAATTGTCATGCTTTGATTCTCTTGCTGCGACCACCTCTCTCCATCATGTATCAATCGAGGAAGGTCAGGTAGGTGTGAGGTATGAAAGTGAAAAGAACAACGGAGACCTTACGTCTTTAATACCATCGGATCGCTCTCTGTATACGGACTGGCAGATGTCGAGTTTTTCAGGTCTTGCAACATTGAGCGATTACGAATACGAGCATAGTAGAACAGCAATCTCAGGTGGGGGAGAAAGCCCAATTGAAGTCCCTGGTCTTCCAGCTGGAGCAAGTTTTGGTAATGTTATTCATGATCTCCTTGAAGAATTTGATTTTGACTCTCTTCAAGATTCAACGGGTCTTAGCTTGCAGATTGAGAGAAAATGTGAGCGTTATGGAGTTGAGGCAAATACCCAGGATGTAGAAAAACTTTTAGGATGTGTGGTTTCAGCACCGCTATCTGAAGGTTTTTGTCTTATGGATCTTCCTTCGAGACAGTGCCTTAAAGAGATGCCGTTTTATTTTCAACTCACGTCATTTCAGACAAACGCGATCAATGACGTACTGGGGAGTGACCCAACAGTACTGCCAGTTGGAGAAAAAGAAATGCGAGGTTATCTTACCGGCTTTGTTGATCTTATCTGCCTTGAAGACGGCAAATATTACATCATGGACTATAAAACAAATTATCTTGGAGGGGATCTTTCAGCCTATCAGCACGATCTTCTTGTAGATGCCATGAAATCTCACAATTATGGTTTGCAGTATTGGATCTATTCTATGGTGCTTCATCGTCATCTTACAAACCTGCTTGACGATTACAGTTACGATGTTCATTTTGGCGGGGTGATGTATCTTTTTGTTCGAGGGATGTCTCCAGATCATCCTGGAAGTGGTGTCTATAGTACTCTACCCGACTATGACACACTGCTTTGTCTTGAGGCTCTTTTAAGTGGGGATGAAAATGATCAGTAGCCAAGAAGAGACAGCGCTCGACAAAAGTTTTGCCACTTTTTTAGCTGGTCGCTCAGGACTGACTGGCGCAGCCAAGGATGAATTCTATGCTCTAGTTTTACGTTTATCCATGTCACTGGCAGAAGGGCACAGCTGTCTTGAGGTGTCGATACCAGAAAGCCAGTTGTTGAGCAATCTGAGTCTTGTGACCGTGGTTGATTGTGAAAAGGCCACATCTCCAACACCTCTTGTCCTCCATGGTACAAATCTCTATCTGGAGAGATATTATAATTATGAAATGCGACTAGCACGTCAGGTACGAGCTCTTGCGGATATTCGTTTTAAAAATGAGATCGATAGCGATTTATCAGCTATATTATTTCCTGGAGAGTCACCAGAGCAGAGTGACCAGATGCGAGCAGCCCTTGCAGCTCTTACTCGTGCCCTGATCATTGTAAGCGGAGGGCCTGGAACAGGCAAGACAACCACAGTTGTAAAGATGCTCGCTATGTTACTTGCAAGTAGCAAGACGTCTCTTCGGGTTGGGCTTGCGGCACCTACTGGCAAGGCTGCAATGAGACTGAGTGAATCCATAGGCAACAGCCTCTCAAAGCTTGATCTACCAGATTCAATACGCGGATCAATTCCAGAGAATGCAATGACCCTGCACCGACTTCTCGGTGTGAAAAAGAACTCTCCACAGTTTAGACACAACAGCAGCAGGCCTCTCGAGATGGATGTTGTGGTGATCGATGAAGCGTCTATGGTTGATCTGGCAATGATGAGTAAGTTGGTAGATGCTCTCAAACCTGGGGGGCGTCTCATTTTACTAGGTGATAAAGACCAATTGGCCTCTGTGGAATCCGGCGCGGTATTGGGTGATCTCATTCATAGTCTGGCTGAAAACAGTGTTGTGCTGAAAAAAACGTACAGATTTGATGATAACATTAAACAATTAGCGACTCATATTAACAGCTCTGACCATGATGCTGTTTGGCAGCAGCTCACGGGTGGCCAAAGCTCAAATGTCTCTTTGTGTAAAGAGAGCGAGTTGCATAGCTATTTAAGTCTCCGCTATGGGGAATACCTTTCTTTTGTACAAAGCATTTCATATCCGAATGAAAGTGACGTGAGGCAAATATTTGCAAGCTTTAGTAAGTTCCAGGTACTTTGCAGCGTTGCTTTTACCGCAAATGGCGTGAAGGCTATTAACCGTTTGGTAGAGCAAAGTCTTTCTTTAAAAGGGCTGCAGTGCAAATATAACGAATGGTATCCAGGCAGGCCTATTTTAATAACCCGCAATGATTATGGATTAGATCTGTATAACGGTGATATTGGGATCTGTCTTTGGGACAGCGTAAAACAGAGTCTGCGTGTTTGGTTTGAACGTCCTGACGGGAGTCTGAAAAGTTATGCAATTAACCTGTTGCCCACTTTTGAAACTGTCTATGCCATGACAATCCATAAGAGTCAGGGGTCAGAATTTGGCGAAGTTCTCGTCATACTACCAAAAGAAGATAATCGTGTACTGAGCAGGGAGTTGATTTATACGGCGGTGACTCGGGCAAAAGACAAAGTCCGGATTGCAGCGGATCGTTCTGTGCTGACCCTTGCACTTCTCAGGCAACATAAGCGACATTCCGGCCTGAGAAAGATGATATCAGAGCCAGATGATCGATTACAGGTTGGAGAGAAAAACCCCTGATATGAGCATCCAGAGGCCACACTTTCCGCTGTCTACCTAACGGTCTATCTTGGCCTCTCTCTATATTTTCTTGTCATGAGTGCTTATCGTAAACCTATTATGCAGGGGGCTTCCCCTTGCTGAAATGTTGAGTACATTTTCTTTTGAATGTGCTTTTAGAATAGGAGATACGTTATGACAGAACTATCGTGTTGTGGCAAAAAAATAACCCTTGATGAAGCTGGGTTCATGACAGATCCTGGAATGTGGGATGATTGTGTAGCCCAAAGTATAGCTGAAAAAGAAGGGATTGAGACTATATCTGATGAGCAGAAGGCTATCATACGTTTCATGCGATCTTATTATGACAAACACACCAACTGGCCAATTCTACACAATGTCTGTAAACAGGTTCAACAGTCGAGTCGCTGTGTGTTTAACGAATTTGACAATCCTGAAAAGGCATGGAAAATAGCAGGATTACCAAAATTTGATGGTGTTCACTTCGTGAAACTGGATGGTGAACGTTATATAATGGAAGATTATTGTTAACAGCCTCATGCTTTGGTTAATGTTCCAGAGCGTTATGGCTCTCAGAGCTCTGGAACATTGAGTTTATTGAGTTTTATTGCCTTTAGACGTCTTTGCTGCATCCAAAACATCAACTCCGATTTCATTCTCGTAGTTTTTCCAAATTGGTATCATAGCATCTTTCCATGGTTGCCGTTCAGTTTCGGTGAGAGTTGTGATGTGCACCTTGCTGTCGCTGAGTATGGAAGCTCTATCAACATCTGCTTTATGTTCAGCAAGTATATTGACTTCTCGTGTCACCTCATCAAGGATGACTTCGAGCTCAGAGCGGATATCATCTGGAACGCTTTCCCAGAACTTGTTACTGGTTACCACCATATAACCCAGGTAGTTGTGGTTTGTTTCTACAAAATAGGGACGAAGTTTATGGAGTTTTTTGGACAGTATGTTGGACTAGGCATTTTCATAACCATTCACAACACCTTCTCTTAGCGAGTCCGGTAATCGTTTGAATGGCATCTGTATACCGATAGCTCCAAGATTTGCATACTGTTCTCTGAAGATGCATGAGGATTCAATCCGCAGCGTTAACCCTTCCAGATCTACTAGTTCTTTTACAGGAGTGTCTGTAGAGATCACTCGCATTCCATTATCCCAGTAACGTAGTCCCTTTATCCCTACATTTTCCATGGAAGAAAGAAGATCTATGCCAGTTTGACTCTGTTGGAAACTGTGAATTTCTTCAACACTTTCAAAAAGAAATGGAAGATCAAAAATTCTGAGTTTCTTGCTGAATTTATGGAATTTGGGGAAACTGGGGGCAGCCATTTCAATATCGCCAAACAGTAAAGCTAGGAGGGCCTGTTCGTCGGTGAACTTTTGAGAGCTGGGGAAGATTTCTACAACAACTTTACCATTGAGCTTTGATTCAACGAGTTTCTTGAACATTTTCGCCCCAATTCCTTTTGGGGTGTTTTCTCCTACGACGTGTGAAAATCGTATCAGAAGTGGTTGTGAATAACAGAAAGTTGAGATGTTAAAAAATAAGAGAAAAAATATAAGAAAAGCACTGATTCTAAAGCTAGTATCCATAACTCCCTCCCATCAAAGCATTATATTGCTGAATGTTAGATTGGTTAATTTATCTAGAGTCCTACTTAAATCATGCATAATCAATATAACAAAATATGTTTAATGTAACAATAAATAAACTCCTATTACGAGATAGGTAGTTGTTCAGTGGCTCACTGAGACTGAATTGGAGCCTTTTGTGGTTCGGCACATCCTGAGGCATAATGTAGGTAATGAGTCGATGGAATATGGTGTTGAGCGACTTATAGGTTAGGCTGTGAGTTTACACGGCGCAACAGATATGGTTTGGATATGTGGTACTAGCATAACCAGAAACCAAATATCTCAACCACTCTAGGATCAAATATGGTCTGGAACTTTGTACTATACCTTCTTTACGGTCTTGCGTTTTTCACCCTTGGGGTTGCGATTCTGTCCAGAGATATACGTTTAAGTGAACTGGGCATTGCAAAAATTCTATGGTTGCTTGCAGGATTTGGGATTATACACGGATTTCATGAATGGCTGGAGCTACTTGAGCAGCTTTACCCCGATGTTATTTCACCAACATTCACCGAATTTCGGTTGTTCATCGTAAGTTCTTCCTTTCTTCTTCTGCTTTATTTTGGAATTTTCTTAAATATCATATCTGTTTTCGGCTCTCAGTCACTAAAATCGACGTCTCACTTTATTTAGGTAATTGTTGGAGTGGGAGCACTTGGTCTGATAGTTGTCGCAGTTTATTTTGATTTTAGGAGTGATACCGATATTAATGTAAGGCGTATGGTTGCCTTTCCAGGTGGGTTATTAGCAAGTATAGGCCTGATTCTTTACTCTCGGACTGTTCGAAGTTTCTCTGGGAAGGTGGCTGCGAATTTTATTTTAGCCGGAGGATTCATGATCTGTTACGCAATCTTTACAGGAATTATTCCTTCCGATTATGTCATTCCACTCTTTGATATTAAGATAATCCTATTGAGAGGTGGCAGTGCATTTTTGTTAATGTTTTTTACCATCAATGCACTTTCGGTTTTCAGCCTGGAACAGAGAAAACTTACAGATGAAAAGTTACAGCGCTTTGCTCAATCTGAAAAACTGACATCAATGGGGATACTGGCGGCAGGTATTGCACACGAAATTAATAATCCCCTCACTAATGCCTCTCTTAACCTCGAGATGTTGAAGGATCTTGTGAGTGGAAAAGATGAGGTGGATAGAAAACTGAAATCTATTGACCGAAATATTATACGAGCTTCAACCATTGCAAAAGAGTTACTCCACTTTTCAAGAGAAAAAGAAACCTCCTTTGAACCTGTTAATATTAGCGAGGTGATCAGAAGTAGCAATTATCTGATAAAAAGTCAAAAATTGAGTTCAATTGTTCATTTAAACCTCATTGACACTCCAGATATAATGGGGATTCCTTATAAACTTGAGGAGGTGTTTATTAACCTCCTGATGAATAGCATTGACGCATGTGAGGAAGGCGATTTCATCGAGGTTGAAACGTATCTTTATATGCACGATGTTGTGATTGAGATAACGGATACCGGCCATGGAATACACCCTGATCTTATAAGCAATGTTTTTGACCCATTTTTTACAACAAAAGAGGTGGGTAAAGGTACAGGACTTGGTCTCTCAGTATGTTACAATATAGTTCAACAACACCGTGGTGACATTTCCTTAGTGAGCAGTGAAGGTGGTGGTGCAGTTGTCACTATCACATTACCAGTGGCGGAAAATTATGAGTGAACTCATTTATGTGATTGATGATGATTTTGACCTACGCGAGAGCGTTTCAGAAATACTTGAAAATAATGGCTTCAAGGTGGATTCATTTGAGACTGCAGAATCGGCACTGCAGGGATTTCATACTTTGGTACCTGCCCTGGCTATTATCGATAACATGATGCCGGGAATGGGAGGGATGAGTCTGATTCCAATTTTGAAAAAAGACTACCCTAATGTGAAAATTATTATGATCACAGCATTTTCAACGGTTGAAAATGCAGTGATTGCAATGAAAAGTGGAGCTGATGAATACTTAACCAAGCCTTTTAGAAGAGATGAACTACTTGTCAGTGTTCGCCAGAGCCTTGAGGAACTCAAATTCGAACAACAGCTGACCGGACCGGGAATGGACGAAGCGCTTTCCTGTTTGTCGAATCAGATTAGAAGGGAAATTTTGACTCTGTTGTCGAATAAGGGTAGAATGAAGTTTATGAATATTACCAGAGAGCTTAAGATAAGCGATCACACAAAGGTTAATTTTCACCTCAAAAGTCTCAAATCTAACAATCTAGTGTCCAGTGATCGCGAAAAGCTCTACAGTCTTACCCCGCAAGGTGAAAAAATGGTTGCCTGTCTGTTCATGTTGTCTAAACAAATCTCTTAACAGATCAGTCACATAAGCGCAGGTTGTGAACTCTACTTCACAAAAAGCCCTGGTTTGTGTGTAAGCTTTATCTAGAATTCTTATCATCGAACTCCTATCCTGTGATTGTCCAAAAAATAGGCAGGAGTTTTTCTTAATCTCAAATTGGAGATGATTATGAAATGAACAGGAATTCTCACCATAGCAGCAATTGCTGCTCTATCAACTACAGCTATTGCTGCAGATCAAACACTTGTCAGTAGTAAGGCAGGTTCAGCTATTATCCTGGATGGTCAAATCGATAAGGCCTGGGAGGCAGCAAATGAAATTACGGTTAAAGTTGATGAGCTACCATATGAGGAGCCTAGTAATGGTTTCGAGGGAATGCAGGATACCGATGTTAAGATAAAGTCGCTTTATGATGATACCCATGTCTACTTTTTGTTTTCCTATAAAGACCCGACAAAAAGTCTTGAACGTTTTCCATGGGTTAAACAAGAAGACGGCAGCTGGAAAAAATTATCCAATAAAGACGATACAGGTCACGATAACACCTATTATGAAGATAAGTTTGCGATGTTTTGGGACATTAGCACAAAGGGCTTTGATGAAGAAGGTTGTATGGCCGCCTGTCACTTAGATGGACCTGGTGATAAATCGGCTGGTCGAAAATATACAGATTCTGCAGAAGAGACTATTGATATGTGGCATGCAAAGTATGTACGCTCTATGCCAATGGGAATGTTTGATGATCAGGCCATCATAGCCGTAGTGATATTTTAATATTAATTTAATTTCAAGTACTTAACCTGCTATTGTTTAAGTATTTTTCGTGATTCATCCCCCCCCTTTGCTTACCAGCTAAAATATTTTCCACTTTTTATACCCCATACCGTTGCACCACGTCTCAAGCAGTCCCACAACACCGTAAGGCGTTGCCAACAACCACCAAACCTTGTGACCCAAAATCTCTCTCAATCTTTTTAGGCTATTGTCGGCAACCCCCTTTTTTTTGAACACACGGGGGTGGGTGCATGCGAAGAAAACTTTCTAACGGGTATGCGTAGTATATTTGATGCGGTGGGGTAGTAGGTAGTATTTTACACGGATATTGGCTATCAGCTATCCAAAACAAAACACTTTCCTGCATATAAATAAGCACTTAAGGGAACTTTAAAAATACTACATCCTCACTCGTGAGACCTCACCCCACTTAGATAAACACCTTATTACCGAGACACCGATTGTTAAATCTCCCATATATAATAGTGAGTGGTCCGGGCAGTACGGAAAGTCGACTCGTATTTGTTGGAATAGATTTAAGTTGTTAAAATCTGACTTTGGTAGTTCGTCGCTGTCAATATCAAAGTCAATAAATTCATGCCTCCACGGTGGTAGTGGTATATTTTCTGACCATAGCATTGCTGCCTGGTCTATGGGCAATTCTTGTATATTGTTCCACCATTCGCAATTTTTTTCAAAATCTATCTTTTTGTTCATCAAGCCCCCATTTTTGTAGCTCTAAAATAATGCAGTAAGTTTCAAAAAAAACATAATCCCGTTGAACTGAATTGTCAACATTTAGTAGGTGCTATGTGTTCGAAGTTACAGCATAAAAGTGTAAAAATGTTTTTAATTCTTTAGTCATGTATGTGATACAAATCAATAGTATTCCCTTACAGAGATACGTGAACAAATGGATAGGAGTTGGAGAGGTGCAAGGGTGTGGTGAAAATGCCTTTTCAGTCGTCCTGAGTAAACGAGTAGGCACTTACTTATTGCATTGCTGAGCCAAAGGGCAACGTTGCCTATAGAGCAATTTAAGAGTCGTGCATTGATGAAATATGATCTCTAAACCTGAAATTCAATTAAAAGTTAGCAGACAAGATAGTCTTGGAAAAACCTTCTATCAGTTACTGTTTCTTTCAGTTATGATAAAGTGGGCATATGTTGATTGCAGGCGGTTCCTTGTTGGAGAGAAAAAAAGATGGCGAGTCCCCTGATGAACACCAACGATAATAGAATTCATGATATCCAGTTTCTATATAATATTCATTAACTCTCAGAGTAAAATAAAATGATTACCTGCTATTTAAAATACATCATTGACCCTTATAAAATTCAAGAATTTGAAAAATACGCAAAAATGTGGATTCCATTAATAAATGATTTTGGCGGCGAGCATCATGGCTACTTCTTGCCTCATGAAGGTGCAAACAACATTGCCTACGCCCTTTTTAGTTTCCCAAGTTTAGCGAAGTATGAAGAATATAGGGAAATAATAACAACTGATAAAAAATGTATAAAAGCATTTAAGTATGCGGAAAAAACAAAGTGCATCTTCAGCTATGAACGTAGTTTTATGAGGCCAGTTTTAGAATAATATAAAAGAGGTAACAACCAAATCAACGAAGACCGCAACACGATTGCGGTATTTTGAACTATTGATTTTCCATACAATCACAAATAACTCAACCATCGGGCTGCACAAATTGTTGCGGCAAGTTATTAAAACGTTAAAAGTCAAGGTATCTCCTATAGATGAAACCTTCCGTCTTTTCCAGCGGTGGCAAAAAAAGCAGGGCCTTTCCTGCAAAATATTCTGGATAAATCTTTAATGTGGCCATGGTTTAGTATTGTCCAATTGCTACATGACTATGCCGTGCTATCGGTCGCCGATCCTAACAACTCCATCTATGATAAAACGTTAAGGCCGGGGCTTTTTTCTTAGAAAGGCTCGGTTCATAGATACAGGAATAAGGTCACTTTAGAGTATTTTCCCTTTTGTTTTGATTTGTCAATCTAAGGGCGATGATGTTCTGGAAGCATTTTTTAAACCTTATCTCTACAGAAAAGCGCCCCAATCACTGAGGAAAGGGGCGCTATTGTGGTACTACACTAATGTTTAATAAAAACTTATTTCATTACAAGTCAGTGTATTTTCTTTGCGTATTCAGCTGCCCATTTTAAATCTTTATTTTGATGGCAATGCAGGCAGACAAAATCGAGGGTAACACTGTCACCAGCAACATACTTGCCGTCATCGGTAAACATCTTAGCATCAGCATCAGTGGCTATCTTGAAGATATGGGTCCTAACGTCTCCCTCAAATTCCCCCATCTTCGTAGCAGATTTTGATGCTCGTGGCATATGGCATTCAATACAGGCGACTCCAAAACCACCGTGTGTAGACTTAGCATAAGTTTTGCCAACATCCTCATGACAAGATTCACATGAGACTCTTATCCCTTCTTTGAATTTTGCCGATTTATGCTGATCGTGACAGGTTATACATGTTACATCATTTCCTTCGTTGTGAGGTCCACGGAGTGATTCGTTAAACTGCTCATGGTGTTTAATAAATCCACCTTTGGCAGGAATTTTATCCTCGTCACCCCTCACATGACAACCACCACACAATTTCATCTCTTCCACAACCATCATTGGGTTGGCCTTGGCAAGTTCAACACTCTTGATGTGATCACCCGCAGGACCGTGACATGCTTCACAAGTAATACCTGGTTCTGCCCAGGTTCCTATAAGACCCTCTTTGCCGTCCTGGTGACCTTCTTTCTTGTAACCTGTGGTATGGCAGCCACCGCAGTTGTAAGGCTTTTTTTCACCCTTGTGGTAAAAAGACCAGGTTCCATCTTCAATGTTAAATTGTGTTTTCAGTTCTGAGCCATCTTTGGCAGCGGTAATAATGAATCCGTTATTGTCGATATAACGTGACTTCTTGAATTTCCCGCCAATAACATAGGAAATATCGTCCCACACGTATCCTGGAGGCAGAGGAATAGGCCTGAACTTTGCATCATGTGCCTTGGATAGTTTGTATGAGTGGCCTGAAACAACAAAATCGTTATATTGCCCAGGATGGCACTTAAAACAGGTCTGATGACCAACATAACCTTTTTCTGCGAAGGCATTTCCAGCAAGAGCAAGGAGAAATATTCCTCCAGCGACTACGATCAATCTTAACACGGTTTTCATATGCTATCTCCTGTAATAGAATTCCCCAGTTCTAATGTGACGCAAGTTGGATAATGTGACACATTTTTTAATAAACAGAACTGTATATAGAAGCAGCGACCTTCTCTGCCTAATCGAAAAGCGAAATTTTATGACACAGGCTACAATGTGGTAATTTAAAATATAGCACAATCGAGACTAATAAGTAAGGTTTATTAAATTGCCAAGAAGAATTGATGTGAGATTTAAAGATTCTTCTATACAATCCTGGCAGTCATTACAAACCCATAGCCAGTGAATTGTGACCAAATCTTGAAATCAGCAGGGATAAAATATCCATTGCCAATCTCATCAATTTAAGAAAAGTCAAATTTAGGACTATTCCTGTTAATCCTTCAGCGAAAATTTTGGGTTTTCCAGCAAAATCCCTGCGGAAATGTTACTCCATTTGCGGCATCGCCAGATGTTGATAGTGTGAATAGGTTTTATCAATTGTTGCGGCCTGGCTCTATCTCAACAGTAAGTCAGAACACAAGCCGCTGTCCTACTCTTTTTGGCCAGATTAATCTCTCGCAATTATTGATAAAACCCTTAGAACTGAAGTGCGGAGCATCTGGGCGTTTTAAATTTTCTTCTATGGGGATTTAATGAATGTCTGAGAGGGGGCGATAG
>JBLHNU010000091.1:0-17460 GCA_047622095.1 Desulforhopalus sp. | reverse complement strand
ATCCGTCTTTTATGTCCAAGAAGAAGCCCATCAAAAACGAACCCTTAAAAATCTTACAAAAAGAGCAAAACGTATGGGGTTTCAGCTAATTGAGTGTGAAACAGGAAATCTTGTTACTTAGAAGAAGAAGGAATAGTCTAAACTTGAAGCGCTGGTAGAATGTTAAGACCTTCGAGATGGCAATATTAACGCGATGATCACCGGTTTATCCAGTGCATTATTTTGTTATTAAAATCATGTAGCAAGAGTCAAAAGCCAACTTGACCTCTTTCTACTGTTTTAGAGGTACCATTTCCCATGCCGAGTGACTTAGCGAGGTAGACGAACAGGTTTCTAGCGATAGCACGCGCCAACGATCATAGGGTGAATAAGTGCTGGAAGACTCGAAACCTGAGGCCAAGCAGAGATTGAAACCACGCAGCATCAATTGTCCCTTGTCTGTGTGATCAAATTTTTGCAAGTCAGTCGTCTCATAAAAAGCTCCGCTTTCGTCGCATGGACGGAGTAAAACGGACGTTCCAGGCAAAACGGTATTATTCACACCAAAGGCCGTCACACAAACGTCCGCGGCAGGGAATACTAGCTGGCCTTTACTGGTGTAAATAACAGCACTATCTGATGTCGCAAAAGGTTTGCAGTTGTGAATAAACAAGGGTAGGTCCACGCGCAGGATGTCGCCTGTTCCCAAAATATCAAAACAATAACCATCGTCCGGACGATCTAAGCGATCTTTAAGGCGCACATGGATCAAATCCTGATTCGCTGCCGTTGCATTGACAGCAATAAATGCTGCCAAAACAATTATACATTTTCCAATCGTTTTCATATTTTTCCTGTATATGTTCGAGATTTCTTCCTCTCTTCATCCATCTTTTAAAGAGATTGAGGTCTATGATCACCGGACGGGACATGGAAATGGCCTGATTTTTGTATCGTAGCAACTTGATCGTCAAAGAGAATTGCACTAGTACAAATCTAGACATTAACCATCTTCCAGGTAGTCGCAAAGTTGCTCATTTCTCTATCATCATTTTTTGCGCGATACTGTTTTCCTATCTGGCGTTAAGTTTGACTCATGTTGGGCTATTCTGTTTCAGCTCGATACTGACCGACAATCAGTTACTATCAACCACGTTGCCTAACGCTTCTGTCGAAGTGGCCAGCAAATATTATCTGTAAGTATCAATAATCCGAGCAACATGTCTTTGACATGTTCGAAGTGAGAGGCTACAGATCAAAATTAAGGCAATGTATGGGTGTAATTTGTGATTAATATACATTAATAATGTTATACAGAAATGTGGCATAATGATGTGAAAGGGGAATGTTATGATCAGAATCACAAACGAAGGTGGAGATATAGAAGGAATCTGTATTTATAGGGTACAGGTCGGCAAACAGCACATCTGTAAATTTGAGCATAACCGTCTAGATGGACTCGCTGATTGCTTACAAAAAGCAGCGGAAGCAGTAGAGCTGAGTGAGTGGGCGAATTTCGTTTTAGTCGACGAAATTAAAGGAGGATGAGGCAATACCACCTTCAGGGGACTTGAGCTCCATAAGGGCAAACCTGCGCTAGTGCACATTTGGACTGGAAATCTGAAAAAATTCTGGAATTATCTCTGCCTTCAGAATGCTCCATTTCGGGTGGTATTTCAGGGTATGATCACGTATTACGTGTACAGGAATAAGGTATACATCAGGTGGAAATGGACTCTCAAGAGCTTCATACTACCAATATCAACGCTTTATACGAAAGTAGTATCTTGCATCGAGTTTACCAGAAATGGAGTAACATTGAGTTGCCCTGCGAGTTCGAGTGAGAATAGAGAACAGATTAAACTCCTGCTTATATCAATATTGTAATATTATTTGGTATATTTCATGAGTTAAGCCATGGAATATAGTAGTCCGCAAATAAGTAAAGCCACTTCTTTTTGCAACTTTAATTGAAGGAGTGTTTTCTGGTACAGAGAGAATCATAAGAGATTCAAACAACTCCTTTTCTCTTACATATTGAACACATCCTTTTACTGCCTCTGTAGCATACCCATTTCCCCAATATTGATTTTGAAACCTATAACCAATTTCCATTTGAAATTGGTTGTCGACTTCTTGTTTTAACAACCCACAGATGCCAAGAAACAAATTGTCTTGTTTCCTTTTTACTGCCAAGAAGCAATATCCATCTTCTTTGTAGCGAATCTGAATTTTGTCGTAAAATTGTTTTGCTTCTTTTCGATTTAAGATCGAGGGGAAGTGCTTTTGGACTTCTTTATTTGAAAGTAGAGAATAGAGATCCCCAAAGTGCCTTTTTTTGATTATCTCCAAATAGAGCCTTTCAGTAGTAACTATTGCTGTGGACATTTTGTTTTTGTCTAGATAGTTTGTGATTACGAAGAAATTGTACAACCCTTCCCTTTATACAAGAGGAGGGTTTGTCAGGCAACCTGCAAGATAACACAACAGGATCGTGCATTACCGGATAGAGATTTCCACTGCCAATGAGAATGGACAGATTGATCAAGCGATTTGACCTTGTTCCTGTACACCCACCGTTTGGCCAATACCCAGCGATTCGGTTACAGAATTTGGAGAGAAACAGGAATAAAATTCAATTCTGGCAAAAACCGTTTCACATGAGATTTACCCTGCCAACCTCAACAACAGGCCTTGACATATCTGAAGCTATCAACAATCATGCACTCTAACAATGGAGCAAAACACGGAATTTAGCGGATTGCCTGCTGGATGCTTTGTTAAGAACAACTTGCTTTTCTAAGTGAAATAAGGTCACAACCAACTATTGCTTCAAGACTTTCAGTAATTTTTTCTGCACTCCAATCCCACCAGGCTATTTCTAATAGTTCAATAATTGTGCTGTCATCAAACCGATATTTAATGACTTTTGCAGGGTTGCCACCAACAATGCTGTAAGCTGGGACATCAGCCGTCACAACAGACTTACTCGCTATTATTGCCCCATTGCCAATTTTGACTCTCGGCATAAACGTAGCCTCATAGCCGATCCAAACATCATTTCCAATTTCTGTATCGCCTTTGTAGGGTAGATCTCCCTCATTGGGCATTACCTTTTCCCAACCGTTACCGAATATTTGGAACGGGTATGTCGAAAAGCCAGAAATTTTGTGATTAGCACCATTCATGATGAATCTTACGTCTTTTGCGATGGCGCAAAATTTCCCTATTAAGAGCTTATCTCCAATAAATGGAAAATGATAAAGTACATTGCTCTCAAATCGTGATGGACCTTCAGGGTCATCGTAATAGGTGTAGTCACCAACAACAATATTTTCAGAAGAAATATAGTTCTTTAAATATCCTACTTGGGGAAACCCCTTCATCGGTTCTTTATCTTTTGGACTCGGGCCTTTCAAAATGCCTCCAGCGTGTCAGTAACTTTTAACAAGTAATAATACAGAAATTTCATAACACTCTTCTGGTGATGTTATACAGATTTATACCATGTTAGGCAATGGTGTTGATAGCACGACAGAATCGTATAGGGTCAGCTCGAAGATTCCCACTAGCAGTTCCAAATTAATTCTATTGCCACAGGGTTGAGACTCTTCCTATGCACCTCTGATTCCTACCAAACTGATCGCACGTTAACAGTCAAACGGTAGGTGTACAGGAATCAACTCAATCTGGGATCTTGTTGGGCTTTCGAGAGGTGTTGTGTGGCAATCTAAAGAGATGCCCGATACGAAATTAGTATCGGTCACGAATATAATCAAAAATGGAGAGGGAAATGATTAAAACATTTTGTCCTAAATACGGGTTAAAGCGACCAATTAACCCAGCTTGGAACCACATTGATTGTCTCTTCGATGTGCTGAATGTAAAGTTTTATCGTTTCTTCTTGTTCAAATGACAACTGATTAAATTTCACACCACATCTTCTCAAATTAGGATTTCTGAAGTATCCTGAATCGAATTGATCTGGCAAGTGGTTTATGTTTAGCTCGGTATCACAGATGACCTGAACAGGAATGTCAATTGACCTCACAGCGTCTGAAAAGAAGGTCATAGCCATATTTAACCCTTCGCTTTTACTGGCTTTACCATTGTAGCAAAACGACAACCCGGATTTACTAATGTCAAGCACACGATAGGAAATAGCATCCATTAACGGCAACATTACCGCACTACTGTCCATTACCGAATAACGGGAAGATTTTCTCTTGTTCTGGAAGGAATGATCGTGGATAGACATATGGACACCTTATTGTTATTAGAAAACAGATCAAGAGAGCATGCAAACTCGGGGGAGGCTTTTTTGAAGTAGCTTACAATTCTGCGTTGTCAATCCACAACACTCATTAAATTTCAAGTTTCGCCAGTTCAGTTCTCTTTGCGGTGATGTGGGCAAAAATGCCCAACCCACGAACGTCATTAGGAGCCTGACCGAGAACACCACAACTTTGAACTAATCTTATATTCCCGGACAACCTCCTGGCGTTTACGAAATTTTCAAATTTCCACATCGATTAGAACGGTTGCCAAAACATAACCCATCCGGCAGAGCCTTCATCTGATACAGCAAAATCGAACCTGACAACACCACCAGCCATCATTGCTCTAAATCCGAAACCGATATCACCCTTCTAGTCCGAAAAGAGGTCGGTGTATTCATCTGCAACCCGACCGCCCTCTACAAAACCGACCAGCTGCATCCAATCCATCTTTAACCAACGTAACCAGGATGTTTCACCAATGGGATTCCATTCAGGAGTAAAGCGATATTCGGCGGTTGTATAAATAACCGCTCTATCATTAAATCTATTCGTTGGATACGCGCGAAACCGGTAAAACCCGCCAAGCCTGGCACCAGCTAGATACGGGGGATTATGCGAGACCTCCACCCGGCCGTCGGCGTTAGTTGTAGTCTCCCAGGATGGAGAAGTACCAGTCCATAAATTGAGGGCTACCACCTGCTGTCTGGCGAGATCATTTGCTCCAAGGGAAAAATATTTACTGCCCTCAAACTCCAAAAAAGTCCAGGTTTCAGGTGATTCCAGCCAGCCAAAATCATGAGTCACTGACAGGTACTGGCTGCTACCTTCAGATGGATTGGAATAAAAATCAGTGTTGTTATATAAAACACCAAACTCCAGAGGATGCATAGTTCCATCCAGATCTCCATTATCTGACTCAAATTCCTGATAACGATTGGAATTTTTAAGCACGAGGACAGTTGCACCACTAGTCAGTGGGTTCCATTCTTTTCCACCTGAAGCACCAGAAACAAGTATTCCTCGCTTGAGTTTATAATTGGCCATCCCATCGTTTTTCATCCCGCCAATCGGTAGAACAAATTCAACCTTCATCTCCCACCAGTTGTCCTCCCCGCTGGTTTCCAAGTAATCATCTTTATCCGAGTCATTTGAGCCTGGGGAACCGTCCTGCCCTTGTAAACCCGGAATGTTATAAGCGCGCTGACGAGGATAATCACCAACAGATCCCAAAATTGTAAAAAAGGCCCTGTTTGTGGCAGGGAGTTTGTAATCCCAAAGCCCAAGCACAACACCAGCAGCATCATCAAAACTCCCCCAGACCGACCCTGCAATCAGCAGTTGATCTTGCCCATAACCTTTTGCCAGACTTCCCACGCCAATGGTTGTACCCAATGATTCTGATGAAAAGGCGTAAGGAAGAATCAGTGTTTCCTTATCCATCTCCGGGTTTTCTTCACGATTTGTAGTGAATTTTATAGATGCGCTGGGTTTGGCATATAGAGATTGAGGAATGAAAAGAGAACACAGTATAATGGTTATTGAATAAATTAGACTCGATTTCACAGTATCCTCTTTTTGTAAACGATTGAACGGCGTCAGCACAAACTCGACCTCTCAAAAAATTCACTTATGACTTATCCAACTGTTTAATTCTCTAATATCAACACTAGCAAGGCTATTGGATAACTACACATAAAATTTCAAAATAACCCGATTAGAGATACCTCTCAACTTTAAGGTCAATATGCATTTGTAATAAGAACATTCTTTTAGAGCTAGGAGGGGAGCATTCAGAAGGGGTGCACGGAGATCCAATTATGTCGTCCTTAACGTAACCTTTGTTTAGAGGAACCCGTTCCATACTGACTTCGTTAGATCTCTTCCAAGTAGCTCGCTATTGCCACTTTTAATTCTTTGGGTTTCATCCCCCACGGCCCTATCCCACCCGGATAAACGACTTTACCATCTAGCCCTATCAGATAGAGCCGGGTCGGCCATGCGTTGTAGGTATTATTCACATAGTCATCCAATTCATCGACATACGTGTGAACGCCATATTGCAAGGCGTCTTCACTCTCGCCTGCAACTGCGCGGCGCTCTTCAATGGATTGTGGGTCATGGTGTTTCATCGAAACTTTCGGCACCAAGGCGCCGACTACTTTTTTCGTCAGTTTCCTACCCAGCCACCAACCATCGACTGGATGAGCTTCCCGAATGTAGATTCTCAAAAATTGGATATCTTCTTGATACTGTTCATAGATTTTCTGGATACTCACGGTACCATTAACATAAGGCGGTCAGGTATAACTTCCAAAGACCAGTGCAACAGGCTTTTTGCCGCGAAAATCTGACAGTGTGACCGATTCTGTACCCGTGGAGTCGGATAGAGTGAAATCTGGGGCCATATCACCGGTTTTGGGCGCCTTTTTCTCTAGTTGGCGTTGTTGTTTCGTCAGCTTCGAACGAAAGTTGAGTATATATTTTGCGTCATTGAATAGTTCAGAGATGATTGTCATTGTACGTTCCTAGGAGCTATTTTCACCCGTATTAATTGAATTGATAGCTGTAGGCTAAAATCGCCTTACTTTCCTGTCCGTATGAGCTATCGATGTAAAGTCCCATTAAATTTACCGACTGTCGCTTGGTAAGCTGGCAGGCAAAACCACCACCGGCTACCAGCCCGCTGTAGTCGTTAGTGCCGATCGAGCCGTTCAGGACAGCCAAGGCTGTCCAGCGCTCCGAAATTTTCTTGAGATTGAGAAGCCCCACATAGCCGCTGTGACTATCGTAGGGCACTAATAAGAAATCCTCATTGGCTTGCGGTTCGAGGCTTTCACATGCCTCACTTTCTGTATCACAGGGGATATCTCCGTCATTGTATGTATAACCGGCTATAGCAAACATCTGGATATCCCACGGAGCGACTCCGAATGCTGAGAGTGGGATAGACGTGCCGATGGAATACTTAGTCTGCGATCCCCCCTCATCAAATTGGTTTTCTCCAAAGTTTATATTGACAATACCAAACTTAAAGAGCCAGGAGCCTCCGATATTCCATTCATCTAGATTCTCACTAAGACGTATACTGACCTTACGGACTGGATCGAACGCTAAAGATCCTGTAACCGCCAGCGTGTCGATGTAGGCAACGCCGAACTTCGTAATCACCTTAGTCGGGTCTTGATCAAGCTTCGGCTTCTCCTCATCGGATGTTTGGCTCTGGCCTGTTAAAGGTAAAGTCCATTAGTACACCTTACCGTCTTATAAATAGAAAGCTCATATGACTGAGTATCTTGACTCATACATCAGAAGATTTCTGTTCACACTGAACCAGAACTACAGAAAATATCTGAACCTCCAGATAATGTCTCAAGTTAAAGGTTGGTAGGTGTTACATTTAACCAGAGTGCAATACATAGATCAGCAGCCCACCACCAACATAAAGCACTGGATAAAGCCAAACACCTACCAAGTCTAATATATTGAGATACTTATCCCGTCCACGCCTCTGCATGCGTTTCATCCATACATTCAGTAATACAACAAAACCGGTTATACCAAATGTGGCCATCATGAATGTATCCATCAGGGTTACATATCCTAAACGGGGTAAATCGTTTGCAATAGTGAAATTAAAGGCAATAAACAGTAATAAATTACCGCTGGCCAGATCAATACGTTTACCATAATCTTTGAGGAAAAAAGTGAACCATGACACCAGTATAATAATAATTACAGGGATTAGAATACGGACGATATAATAGATGAGATGACGTTTCCCGTGGAAGGAGAGAACGAAACGAGGAGCATCAAGCCCAAAAGTGTCATGGCTTGTTATCTCAGTCTTCACGTTATCAAGAACCCACTCTTCTTCACCAAGGGTGTCACCAAGACCTGAGGATTCCGGAATAATCGTAAATTGAACCAGATGTGCAGGAACTATGGAATCCAACTTGATGTGAAAATGTTGTTCATCAAAGGGAAATTGTGTGAAATCAAAATCAGGTGCCTGAAATGTTGCCGTGAAACGAGCTACATATATAACATTTCCTTGATGATCAACGGCGATCACGCGATTTTGATAGGCTATGCGCCCCTGGAGATTATAAAAAGAATGTGCAGGCCAGGTTAAGTTACGTTCAGAGAGAATCTTAATCAGATTTTCAGCTTTATATATCCGATGTGCTGGCACTTGTTCCCCCGATTTAACGGCTAATTCTGGGACTAACCATTCCATCTTGAGAGTTGCCGCCACGCCAAAGTTTTCTGCCTTTTGGTCAATGGAGGTGATTTGACTCACTTTCAACGCAATTTTCACGTCTAAAGGCTCTGATGACACCGCAGGAGAAGCAAGTAGGAATAGCAGAAGTCCAATGCAATATACAGCGGTACTATACATATAAAATCGCTGTGTCATAATATGTTCCCCTTTGTCTTCTGTAACCTTTGCCCCTGCAACTCCAACCACCGCGACTGTCTCTACTTTCTTCTCCGCTTTTTCCTTTACGGATTCTTCCGCTTTAACGTCGGGCGTCTCGGGACAGCGAACCTCTGAGCGGCACCGAGACGCAATTGTTAGGCACTGTGGGTAGTTTTCGATCTTTACTGATTAATTGGGAGAAGTATCAAGTACGCCGTTTTCCACTTTATATTGTTCCCATTGGTTGACCAGTTCTTTGAGTTTTTGTGGATTCTGGCTACTGAGATCCTTCAGCTCCGCCGGGTCGTCATTTATGTTGAACAATTCCCAGTCGCCTTTGCCCATCGGCTCAGGCATCCAAAGCACCTTCCAGTCTCCATTAATGAAGGCCTTTAAGCCAAACAACTCATATCCGACCTGGTCAGCTCCCGGGTAAGGCGTTTCCACGTTACCTTTGAATAAATCAAGTACGGACCCCCCCTGCATGGGGATAACCTTACGGCCATTGATTTCTTTTTTATGGCTCACATTCGCCACATCCAAAAGCGTTGGCATAATATCCCGTATATGAAAGAAGGAATCATTCATTGCACCGGCATTCACCGTTTTCCCCGGAAGCTTCACGAGCATGGGTGCCTTAATGCCGCCCTCTGCAGTGACCCCCTTGAACAACCGACTTGGTGCCATACTGGCTTGAGCCCAGCCCGGTCCCGGATCAACCATGGAATTTGGATAACCACGATTTTCTAGGCTGTTATCAAACCCGCTTAAATACTCCTCGGTCTGCCCCGGGTACTCTTCGAGCGAGCCTCCGTTTGCACCATTATCTGAGATGAAGATAATCATAGTGTTATCGTATTCCCCAGTTTCTTTCAGATAGTCGATTACGCGAAGAATCTGTTCGTCCATATAATCAATCATCGCAGCGTAGATTTCCATATCGCGAGCCGCTTCTTTTTGTTTTTGGGGAGGCAGTTCATCCCAAGCCTCGACTGAGGCCAACCGTGGAAAAGGCTTGGTCTCTTTGCGAAGGATTCCGAGATCAACCAATGCTTGAAAACGTTTTTCTCGAAGTTCGTCCCATCCCCCGTCATACATACCCTTATATTTATCGATATATTCTTTAGGAGCGTGCAACGGATCGTGCGGTGCGGTGTAGGCCATATAGGCAAAGAAAGGTTTTTCATCACCTTGGTTCTTCTTCATCCATTGGAGTACATGGTCCGTATAATCCTTCGTAGAATAGAAGTCTGCTGGTAAGGACACCGGTTTACCATTTCGTTGATAGATCATAACCTGATCATCTGCCGGCGTAACAGCCTTGCTGTCATTCCAATGGCTTCCTCCGCCTGGAACAAGGATGTAGGTTTCTTCAAACCCTCGCGAATACGGACTCGTTTTCGCATCATGGCCCAGATGCCATTTACCTACCATGTAGGTATGATAGCCACCGTCTTTTAAAACCTCCGGAAGACTGGCAACATCGAAATTCAAATACCCTTCATAGCCTGGAACACCCTCCATTTCCGGAGTTGTCAGTTCTCCCATGGTGCCGAGCCCAGCCCTATGATTATCGACACCAGAAAGTAAAACTGATCGACTGGGTGAACATGTGGGCAACACATGAAAGTTGGTCAGTTTCAGGCCTTCTTCAGCCAAAGTATCCAGTGTTGGTGTCGAAATTTCACTACCAAACGATCCGATATCGGTGTATCCCATATCGTCCGCAACGATCAGCAAAATGTTAGGTCGCTCGGACTTAACAACAGCTGCTTTATCAGAGGCTTGAGATTCTTGAGTGGAACCAATTATAGAAAGCGTTGCCGCGGCTATGACAAGTACTCTCAAACAGTTGATCTGTTTTTTCTTGTTCTTCATCTGTTCTTGTTCTCCATCTGCATTGGGTGAGGCTTGCTTGGGGGTAGCAAGCTATTATCCAGATTCTTGATCTCATACCAGGTAAACCCAACATGACATCACTAACTGTTATCCTGGTTCAATATTAGTAACTAAAACGAATACCTGTACCTACGCCCCAATCATATGGTCTATCGCTACCAATACCGATTAAACCATCTATATATAAACCAACGGTCTTATTAATACTTTTACCAATCTGTAGCTCAGCGGTTGCTGGAATTGCGTTGTCATGCTCCCAGTCAACTGGGGCCTTAGCATCAAGTTTAGCCCACATCTTGTTCGGTAGAGGTTTAAGCGCAATAACTCTAAATGCTGTTGTGTTCACCTTTTCGCCACTATAATCCCAAAATTGCTGAACGAGAGGGATCAGTGTAACACCTCCTACACCCATGGCTAGGCCAGCAAAAGGTGCCAACTGATCAGAGCCCGACCCAATACCTTTTTCCTCGTCACCTAAATCAAGAATCCAATCTACCCCAAGAGCAACTCTATAGGTAACTTCCCCCCAAGCTCCTTCTGTTGGAAAATAAATGGCCTTTACGGTTGAAGATTCTAGATTGTTTTCGCTGGAACCTGTCAGATCAGTTTCCCAATAATGGAGTTCATATTTAATTTTTAGAGAATCAAGAGCCATAAATGCACCGTCAATAAAAGCGTCATTTACATGGCCTCCCTCCATATCAAGATATTGATATCGCAGGTCGGTATTTTTAACTTTTGCCAAAGGATTACTCGCATTTTCATCAGCGCTCTCTTCAGTTGCTCCAGCATGAGAGGTTATAAAGAAAATGGTGGAAAGACACAGTATCATGCTTTTAAATTTCATTGTCGTGTTACACCGCATTAAAATTTTCTCCTTTTATAAAAGTACGACGGGATGAGCTAAGGTTTTTCAGTTTTCCCATTTTCGATCTCCTTATGACAGCATTAGTATCTAACGTCTATCCCACCAACATTTGGTATGAATGGTTCCATGTAAAACCCTGCGCTACTCTTTCTCAAAGAGAAAGAGTAGCGGGAATGGAATTGCCTTGTTCTTACAGGATCCATAGGATCCCAGTCGGTACTACCAATTGAAGGTCACACCTACCATTGGGCCTTGTTCTGTAGCGTCATAAGCATATCTATCTGGACCAGAACCGTCGTCATAATCATAATCAAGCCAGCGGTATCCGAAAAAGCTAGACACCCAATCCTTGAACTGATAATCAACAATGAACGACACATTAAAAACAAGATCAGAACCGCCAGCGCCAATATCACCACGGCTGATAAGTGTCCACTTTTCATTAAAATGTGTGTGGAGCCTCACACCTGCAAACACATCCCACCATGACTCGCTTGAATAGAGAAGTTCTGGTCCGCCTCGACCTTGAACGTCAAGATCCTGATAGGTCCAGCGAAACCCTAATATCGGTTCAATATCTGTGTTACCCCACCAGGTAGCAACTCGGTACCCTGCACCAAACTCAGTTTTCTGGACAGTGAAGTCGATATCTACGGTAGGCCCATTGGGAATATTGGTAGAAGGCTCCAGTTTCACATATTGATATTCTGCGAAAAGAGCTAAGTCGTTTTTCTGAGCCTCAAAATGGAAAGTGAAAACTGCACCCATGTTCTCAAACAAATCATCTTTGAAGTTAAGTTCTATTGGTGCAGAAACAGGCCCAATCTGTTGAGTTCCGTCAACACTCATCCCCCATAAGAAGAGAGGAGAAAGAGCAAATTGCCATTCATCTGAGCTTCGGTCTGTTTCGGCCGTAACATGAGAAGCTAAACTGATAAGAAAAAAAATGGTTACAAGAATAAGCGATGTTTTTTTCATTAAATTCTCCTATATCGTTTGTGAATACATACCTATAATATTCATCCATAAGCGGAAGGAACTAACCGTAAAAATTCGTATTAAAAACAGATCGACTGACGTTTCAAATAGCCCGAGTTACTCATGAACCTTTGTTTTCTTTCAGCTTATCATCTAGGGACATTGAGACTTTTGGGATAGCTTTAGACTGCGCTCCATCAGATTGCTCACTTGGTTTATTCTGAAAGAGAATTAGAAATCATTCGATGGACAGCAGCAGAAAGAGATTCTTTTCGCTGCGCCGCAGTACGTTTCAGTTTAAACAATTCACGTTTTGTAACAAATGTGACGATGCGTTGATCTCGTGTTTTTTCCGGATCCATAGGAGGTCGTCCCAATCGTTGGTCTTTCTTTTTCAAATCATTTTTTAGTGTCACTACTATCTCCTGTATTTTTAATATTAGTAGGAAATATGTCTCTTGGAGTTTACCGGTAAAAAAAATGGTCTAATAAAGAACAATGTAATATAGTATAGATTATTGACTACCCGATTAGTCTGCATCTTGTCCGATTAGTCCTAAAACTTGGGGTGTAATGATGAAATGTATTCGACCATTTAAGAAATACCCAGTGTCCACAACAAATGGCATCGAAGAATGTGAAGCCATGATCTCAAGCACTTTATCCGACGTGACTATCTTGAGTAATCCTATTCGAGATCAATTTCAAATAAGTTTGGCGACAATTGAATTAGGCAAGATGTCCTTTACTTATAGTTTTTTCAAGAACAAGATTAAGCTAAAACCGGGGGTGCCAGATGACAATTTCCATTTCGTTTTTAGCAATGCTAACGCAACAAAATTTCAAATAGGAAAAAGACTGATCTCAGTTTCTGCCAGGAAAGGCGTCATTCTAAATACCGACAATTTGATGTACATTGAGCGACCAGCTGGTTCTGAGGTTCTTGATATAAGAATACCTCAAGCAGAAGTACTGCACCATTTTGAGCATTTGACGGGACAGTATCATAAAAGCTCATTTGAATTTAACAACTGTATTGACTTGACCAGTAGTAATGGTGCAATGCTTGGTCGAATGGTCGACTACATTATTCAAGAACTAAATTGTGATGATTTCCTATTAACTAATGCTGATCAAACCAGAAGCATTAATCACATGCTGTTAAGTGCAATTCTCTCTCTACCCCACAACAAATTGGAACAACTCAATCAAAATAAAGGTAATAGCATCGCTCCTGCCATGGTTCGTCGTGCAGAAGAGTATATGAAAGCTCATCTGGACGAACTGATTACTATTATAGATTTATTGCGAATTTGCGATTGTAGCAGGAGTGTTCTCTTTTCATCATTTCAAAATTCCAGAGGTTACACACCGATGGAGTTCTTGATGGAACAACGGTTGCAGCATGCCCAAGAGAACCTTCTCCACCCCAAAGAAGCGGACACCGTTTCCTCAATAGCCACCCATAGCGGGTTTACTAATCTTGGCCGTTTTGCCCAAAGCTATGGCAAACGATTTGGAGAACGCCCCTCGACAACTCTAAGAAAAAATGTAAGAAACAGATAATTATTGGTTATATAGGTAGTGTCCCTTGTCAAGCATCTAGTCTGATACCAGCACGCTCTGTTGGCTTTAACAAATATTTCTACAGGAAGATCTTCGCCTTGGCAGTCCTAACGATTTCAGCAAAACCGCCTCTTGAGGTTATTCCTGTAATTCTTTGTCGGGTATATCCTGCAATCTGGTTGTTGAGATGTTAGGCACCTTGCAAGTGATTAGCTGATTATCAGTCTATATCGACTTGAAAACGAATAGGCCAAACTGAATCAGGACTGAACTCCAGATAAGAAAGTAAAAGCTGCAATGCCCGGATCGAATCTTCAATAGCTGTCGGCGTCACCCAGGTACTTGCTGCAATGATCCAGACGGGCGATACGATCAGGGTTATTGTTCTTCGAAGCTTCCGCCGAGTGTTAGGTGCAGGTTGATCCGCTGGACAAGCTGTTGGTTTTGAATATTCACATGAGATATACGTGAACCAATCCAGCGTGTTTGCATTTGTAACAAAGTTAGTGCCTCGATCTCACCCATGTCATATCGCTTGGTTGCGAGTCGGTAAGCCGCAGAATTATCATTCATTGCCGAACTCAAGAACATCTCGCGTTCTGCCAGCAGTGCTTCGTTGGTGAGGGCACCCTCAACTTCCTGTAGTGCATCCAGCACAGCCAAACCATAATTGGCGATAGCAGCCTCTTGATCGGAATTAGCAGCATCCAGGTTTGCTTCTAATGCGCCTCCATCGAACAATGGTGCGAAGACCCCAGCACCAATGCTCCCGATCAGGCCATCAATCGAATTGGCACCACCAACACCCGCCGTCAAAGAGAACGATGGCAATTTCGCCAGCCTTGCTTCTTCGGAAAGGAAAAATGCACTAGCCACTTGTCTTTCTGCTGCTCGAAGGTCCGGCCGCCGCTCAAGCAGACTTGAAGGCAACCCTACCGGGATTGGTGGTGGTATCGGAACCAGAGTCTCTCTCGACTCAATTTCCGAGGACGGATAACGTCCCAGAAGTATTTCCAGAGAACGCCTGGCGTTCCGTTGGCCACCGATGGCCTGCCGTAGTGAATTTTCAGCAGCACTCAGGTCGGCACTGACCAGGTAAACGTCCTCTCTGGTCACCTGACCGACTTTCTCCATCACTTTGGTGAGACGAAGTTGCTCGGTCAGAATACTGACCACTTCCTCAGCCAGTTTCTCCTGCATGCTTAATTCAGTTGCCAGGTACCACGACCTGGCAACATTTGCCGCCAGTGACTGCCTGGCGAACTCAAAATCTTCTAGTGCTGCGCGGTACTGTTCCGCTGTCGCGTTGGCACCGGCCTTTACTCTTCCCCAGACATCAGCCTCCCAGGACACTGCCACTCCCAGACTTGCGGATGTCGAGGAATTGACGGAAGTCTCCGACAGGCCGCCGCCCAATACCACGGTGGGCTGCAGAGCGGCACCTCCCAGCCTAGCCATCGCTTCAGCACGGTCCACAAACGAAGACATCAACCGCATCCGGGGATTCTGTGTATCTAGGGCTTCGGTAACCAGGATTACGAGTTGTGGATCGTTGAAGTTGGCCAGCCAACCATCATCAACTTCTCCCTTGTCGCCGGCGGGAGTCGCCCACCCGGCGGCGATGGTCGTTGTTTCTGGTAATGTGTCCTCAACGATCATCTCCTGCTTTGGTGCCTCTTGCAATTTGGTAGCACAGGCACTCAGGAAAAATAACAACAGACAAATGCCGGGTAAAACCCGAACGAGCTTATTCATCGTCGGCTCCCTCATTCAATGCATGTGTCACCGGCTTTATGTAAGCCCAAACCAGTGCAACAACCCAAGGGACCAAGCCTAGTAGAAGCCCTATCCAGCCCAGCACGTTGATGGCTTCCGCCTGAGGATGGTTTCGTTCAAGCGCTTTCTGACCAGGGATTTTCGCCAAAGCCATGTAAATCCCAATAACCAGGAGGACGAGTACTACAAGTATGGTAAAAGCGGTCGCGGTCATGTATGTATCCTCAAGTTATGGCGTCTATGGAGGTTGAAATCCACTGTAAAATAACGGCTACGGCACCGACAACTCCCGCACCCTCGGTATGTATATAAACCTCAGCTGCCACACCGGCACGCAGGACGCCCTCGGGCAATCCTGCCGGCAGCTTGATGATCATTGGCCAGGAACCAACCATGCGCTGATCTTTTACAGAGGGTAGCTTGCCACTGGAATCAAGCTGGGCTTCCCGGATTGCATTTGGTATTCCCAGCACCACGGTCTCGAAGACACGACCAGGCAAAGCTGGGAAGTTGACCTTTGCCGTATCGCCAATTTTTACGGTTTGCAAAGCTTTCTGTTGAAACTGGGCACCGATCCACATGACGCTCTTGTCCATGAATGTGATGACAGAACGGGAGGGTGAAACCTGCATACCTTCCCTTAATATTAACACTGGCACCATTCCCGGGCCCGGGGCGCGAACCTGGGTATTATCCAAGTCAAATTGTGCACTAACCAGTTGCGCTTTGAGTTGAGCCACTTCAGCGGTGGACTGCTCAAGCTTGAAACCTGACCCTGCACCCTCCGCTGCTAACTCCTGGTACTGTTTGAACCTTAAATCGGCTAGGTTCAACCTGGCCTCCAGATCATCGACGCGTGCATGGTACGCCGTAGGATCAATTTCAAACAGGACGTCCCCTTCGTTAAGCACCTGATTCGGTTTAATATTAACCCGTGTGATTCGGCCGCTAACCTGTGGGGCAATTTCAACAATCTGCCCGGTAATATACGCCTGACTGCTCGACGGAGTGAGCGCCTGCAGACCAACCAGAAATCCTGAAAGAATCACGGTACCCACGATGATACAGATCCATTGGTTCACCTTGTTCCAAGGTAACCACTTGAATTTAAAGAAGAGTAGCCAGATGAGAAAAATGTAAAGAACTAAAATTATGACCATAGGAGAATCCTGTTAACAATCTATTTGTTGGAGTAAGTGACCGAATCCGAAAATCAGCCCCATCCCTGTTCATAGGTATAGCGTATTACCGATTACACTACCATCTCCTGCATTTTCAATATCAGTAGGAAATATGTCTTTTGGAGTTTACCGGTAAAAAAAAGTGGTCTAATAAAAAACACAATAATCTAACATAGATTCTTGACTACCCGAATAGTCTGCTTGTTGTCCGATTAGTCCTGAAACTTGAGGTATAATGATGAAATGTATGCGACCATTTTAAAAGTACCCATTCTTCAAACCAAATGGCATCGGAGAATGTGAGACCATTATCTCAGACTCTTTATCCGACGTGACTATCTTGAATAATCCTATTCGAGATCGATTTCAAACAAGTCTGCGACAATTTGCATATTCCAGAGCAATCTGGACACCGATTCCACGTGAAACTGGACGGTGATTCCATTTCATTCCGGACACCCATTCCATTTGAATCTGGACACTCATTCCAGACGATTCCGGACAGGAGTTTTT
>JBLHNU010000090.1:0-17574 GCA_047622095.1 Desulforhopalus sp. | reverse complement strand
TCCCGGTATGGATGGCATCGAGGTTACGAGGATGCTCCGTAACGAACCAGAATTTTCAAGTAAGGCTAACATCCCAGTCATTGCAATGACTGCATGCGCCATGGCGGGAGACAAGGAAAAATGTCTTGCTACCGGAATGAATGATTTTATTGCGAAGCCGGTGGAGATGGACAAACTGGTTGCCACTCTTGAGAAGTATTTGGCCAAGCCATCTGAACTGCAACTTTAGGAACTTGTGTTCATAAGCAAGCAGTACAGTTTTTCCAACTGTAATAGGTTTATATCGGTAAGGTAAAGAGAGTGCATGACACACTCGATTGAGATTTTTCCTGTCAACCCTCCGAGCAAAGAAGCAAAACTTTAAAGCGCAAAATGCTTTAAAATGTTGCTCCATTTCCAAGCAGTCTAAGCGTTGATACTACTTTCGAATCAGAAAAAAGTAACGAATTTCAAAATGTCAGAATTGATCGAAACTCAAAATAGAAGCTGTCAGATAGAATCTCAGTTTCTACACATAAGATATATTTTGGTAAAGTTATACAAAAAGCATATTTGGTAGGCAAGAAGCAACATAGCACGGCAGTCTCAAGCGGTATGTCTAAAAGTTAAAATGCCTGGTAAGGTGTGAATCAAAATCAGTTTCCTCTACTTATCTAGGCGGTTTGAACGTCCGGATCTTCGTGTTATACCTCTGTTGTTGATAAGCGTCGAAATCTGACCCCTTTTCACCTTTGAATACAGCCCCCCTATGTTTCAAAAATAAGATCCTACTCTGGTGTAAACCCATTTGTAGTAGAGAGTTAAGGGGGTGTTTGAAAAAACGGTTTGGCCCTGAGGTGTCAACCTTGGACGCTGACATGGGGTCAATATTGAATACTGATTGACAAGCATTCTTTTCTTTTTACTCAACTCCTTTTTCACTGACATAAGGAGTGGATAAAAAATATGGCTTTTATAAGGTTACATTGAGCTGGTCGTCAAGGTATTGCGAAGATTACGGGGAAAGAAACTCAAGGAATTGTAGAACCGAAGTCAGGAACACATTACCGAACACCAACAATAAAATAAATCGCGTCTTTGCTTGACTCATCTCAAAGATAATTCCAGAAAAGTTCAGCACTAAACTCTCATACTTTGCAGCAATTTGTGACGGAAAGTATGAGAGTTCCATACTGTCGTTGTCCTATTTGGGGAGAGCACCCATGGGCGGGGCAACATCGCCTGGGGAGTTGTTGTTGTTGTTGTTGTTGTTGTTGTTGTTTAACTTGTTTTGCCTTTTATGTTGTATGTTTGTCTGGTACATGAAGGTGAAATTAAATCGAAATTGACTCTATCTCAATTTTTCCTCCCGCACCGATCTGTTAGCCGCTTTGTATCATGATGTCGTAGGCTCCTGTACCAAATCTCGAGTAATGACGAATTCTGGCAAAATAGTCCCCAGGAGATAAATTAATACGAATTCTTGAATTTCTTGCTATACCGCTGTCGTCGTCAGTTGCAAGTTCTTCGGTTTGGGTATTAGGGCCATAGAGGGTGAGAAAGGTATCTGTTGAGCCTTCAGTCTCAATGGTATACATGCCTTGGGTGCTTACTTGGAACCCATATAAATCACTCTCATTTTGAGTTGAAATGGCAGCATTGAAGGGTTGCCCTCCAGTGTTCAATTGAGGAATAGTGACGGTCCCAGCTGAGTTTACCTGAATACCATAATTACCGGTAGAATTTGGACTGTACAGGCGGACTCGAATAAAATACATACCACTTGCAAGCATCATTGAAATCCGTGAATTGAAGTTTTGGCCACCATCATCGTTGGAGCTGATCTCAAGGTTTTGATCATCTGGTCCATAGAGGGTGATTACCGTATCCGACTGTCCAGAGGTTTCAATTGTATATTGGCCAATGGAGCTGACGTCGAAATGGTAGAGATCAACCTCTCCTGGGGTTCCGATGCTCCGTGTGGTACTGGTGCCATCTGTTGGAAGAACGTCTCCTGGAGGCCCTGGGTTTGGGGTAGGAGGACCAGGCTGCGGGGTGCCGACAATAAGCTGATCATACTCTATCCCTAATATAGTACTGTTCAGTACATCGCTTGGTCTCGGGCCGATAGGTCCTGGTGGGGTGCTATCCATTGCATTGTTGAGATTCTGTCCTAAGGGACCTCCGTTCATGGGTAGATATCCCTGATTAGGAAAACGTAATTGCCACTCATACCATAGCTTATCAACCATGCAGTGGTGCATAAAGAAAACTGGATCGTTTGGTGATGTCATGGGAAGCATTGAGCCTCCTACCCAGCCATGGCCACGGTTATGGAGGTTAGGGCCTCGAAAACCTTCTATTTGGTTGCGAAAGCTTGGGGTACTTCCAGCATTCCATGGAAATACATCATAGGGAACTATTGCCAGGACCTGATCTACCTCTTGCTGTGTTGGCAGTGAGGGAGCCCATGATTCCTGAGCAAATGCTCTTCTGAGGGGCCCGGATTGATTACCACTTGAGTTAACAATCTGCCATTCACTTTGCCTGAACGGACCACTTGATACAATTTGGGTCCCTGAGGCACCATTTCCACCAAGTAGATCGTTATTCCACATGGAGGAATTTTCATCTCCAGTTGGCCAGTTCCAATAGGGCAGTCCAAGATTTGGGTTTCCTGACACTCTCTGGAGCTCTTGTTCAAAATCCCAAATGAATCTGCGATGCCAGGGTAGAAACGCTGGGCAACGATGAATTGCAGACATGATCGCATTGGCATGACGCAGGACGAAACTGTCATAAATTCCAGAGGTTTTGAGGGTCTTAACGGCGTTTACAAATTCTGCTCTTTCAGAGCTGTTGAGTGTATTTGCATCTTTTCTAATAGCCATGATAGTCCTCCTTTATTTTTAATCTGGAGTGGTGGCAAATTCTGCAGCATTGGACACTATTGCTTTTGCCATTTCCAGGAGGCTGTCGTACTGAGAGTAGGGGAGATACCTCGAATACCAAGTGTTGTCAGAAGCGTTGAATTCATACTCTATCAATTTGGTATTAATAGATAATGTGTCATTTTTGCTGATGAGTATTTCACAGCCTTTATATGATTCTTTATAGGGTTCCATGGGGCCTCCTATGATTATTGGGATTTACAGGCGGTGATTCGTGGGGATGGGGGTTGCCATCGGGCCCCGCTACTTCGGATAAAGGCCCATATGTCGAAATAAAAGCCTTCCATTGTTTTATCATTCAAGACAATTGTTCCGATGGTTCGGGGGAATTCTTGGAAAGATATTGGGGTGTTTATGAACTCTGTGGCGAGTAGTTCGAAGGAAAGGGTTTCAGGTGAGACAGATTGGTTTTGTTTCCCTTTAATTAATAAGAATTCATTATAGTAACAGCTATTGTAGGTGCCTTTAAGGCTAAAGAACCCATCTGTCGTAAGAGTAATAGTCCCATCTTGCAAGACGGGGTATGGAGTACATTTCACTTTCTTCTGTGGACGGATAGTACATTGTATAGCAGCCCAAGCTGATCCTGTTGAAACAAAAATAAGAAGCAACAAAAGTATCACGGTATTTTTGAATATGATTTTTTCCACGGGACCACTCCTTGTTTTTGGGAACGCAGAAAGGAAAGCGAAAAAGGGGAAGGGGAGATGCTTAGAGTCGAGAATAGTTTCGGAAGGCCCTACCTAACTAAATTGATAAGCTTGTATGGCGTTGTTGTCAAGCAAGTGCAGTAGGGTTAAAGGTAGTTAAAAGATCATCGAAACAATGAGATGCTGGGAGTTGAGTCATGTCTCAACTGGCAGTTGCCAATATGTCAAGATTGTCAGAGGGAGTGGTGGGTGGAAGGTTTTCCAGAACATGCTACTTATGACACATTTGAGTACTACGCTTCATCTTATGTAAAGTATAATTACTATGCGATCAGTGTGAATCAGATGACAACTTTTTAGCCCCATTATAATTTCCACAAACAAGCGAAGGATTTAAGTTTAATTCTAAATATTTTTTCTATATAGTTTACAGTGAAGTGTCAGGTTTATCTGGTCCCGGTAAACGGGAAGCAAGCCGGGACTCAGTATAGTACCCCCTCGGAGTCTGTCGCTTACCTGAGGGGTATAAGTGCCTCGAAGATCACTCTTCGCTCGCTATCTGCTGGTTGTTCAAATTATTAGCTTCGAAAACACTTCTGTTTTTTTGTTTTTTATTAAATACTTTCATTAGTAAGGCTCTAAAGTTTGCTTACATAAAGGGAAATGGTGGGACCATGAATTTTCAAAGAAAAATATATTACAAATTGTTGTTGGTTTTTGTCGGCTTGATACTGGCCTCACCCGTTGCAGCAAAAACAGATGTTCCAGAGTCATTGAAAGAGTGGGTTCCATGGGTGATGCATAACCAAGAAGAGCAGCTTTGTACGTCATCCTATACAGGAAAGCAGAAATTTTGTATTTGGCCAGAAGCTTTACAGTTGGACGTTGGCTCGTCCGGAGGCAATTTTAGGCAGCGCTGGACAATGGAGAAGAAAGGCTGGATTGTTTTACCTGGCAAAGAAGAGCATTGGCCTCAGGATGTGTTGATAAACGAGAAAACTGCTTTGGTTGTGAGCAGGAATGGTTTTCCTGCGATTTTTGTTTCGTCCCCTGGAGATTACACAATTACAGGGAAATTCATATGGAACTCTCTGCCAGAGTCTCTTACTATTCCTCCAGGAACAGGCCTTGTATCCCCACTTACTGTGAACGGAAAAGAACAATCAGCTGATATCAGAAGAAATACTCTGTGGCTTTCCAAAAAAACAAATGTTGATCAGCAGGAACGAGATGTTGTTCAAACCCAGATATATCGCCACATAACAGACAGCATTCCGATGCTCATAACAACTCAGATAGATGTGCAGGTATCGGGTAAACCACGTGAGTTAATTATCGACTGGACCCCACCAGGGGATCAAATTCCCATTGAACTACGATGCTCTTTACCGGTTAAACTTGGGGCCGATCAAAGAATCCATATGCAGGCAAGACCAGGCAATTACAAGATAATATATAAGTCGAGAGTAAAAGGGCCTGTCGATGCCCTGCAGTTTAAGAAGTCATCACATGGACCAGACCAAGAGTATTGGAGTTTCGCATCAAAAAACAATCTTCGAATGGTCAAAATATCTGGTGTGCCAACTGTAGATCCAAGCCAAACATCGATTCCCCAAGAGTGGCGTTCTTTACCTGCCTATATGGTCAAAAAGGGTGAATCAATGCTTTTTGAAACGATTAAACGAGGTGATACAGAGCCTGCTCCAAACAATTTCAACCTCTCTCGTAAATTTTGGCTTGATGAAAGTGGGAAAGGGATAACTGTGGAAGATACTCTTTCAGGAGTTGTACATAAAAACCCTCGTCTGGAAATGCAGAATCCTGCAAAACTGGGACGCATGAGAATTAATAACCGTGATCAACTTATTACAAAAATCGAAGATAATGGAAGAGCAGGTGTCGAGGTCAGACAGGGCAATATAGAAGCACAGGCGGTGAGTAGAATAGAAGGGGTACGATTATTTCCTGCAGGAGGCTGGGGGCAAACCATTGAAAACCTATCGGCTGAGCTGGTAATGCAGCCCGGATGGAAACTGTTTTACGCACAGGGTGTTGATTCTGCGCGCAGTTGGGTTTCAAGGTGGACGCTGCTCGACTGTTTTATCGTCCTGATCATCGTGATTGCGTGTTTTAAAATTATTGGCACTGTGCCGGCAATAGTTGCCTTGATCGCACTCGTCCTTTCATATCACGATTTGAATGCTCCTGTTTATATATGGCTGGCACTGTTGAGCTGTATTGCGATCATAAAAAATGCTCCTCATTTTAAATATATAAACGTTGTGAAAGGGGGGAATGTACTTCTGCTTATCGGTTTGGTGATAGTGATTCTGCCGTACTCGGTTAAACAATTAAGAGAAGGATTTTATCCTCAACTTGAAAGATCTCATTCCGGCCATATTAATCAATATCGAGCACAGACTGTGCAACGCGATATGCCAGAAACGAAGAGAACTATTGCGGGATCTGTTGCTGACTATGCAGTGGAGGCATTACAGAGTTCAGCGGTACCAGTAAAAAAAGCAAAAAGTTTGGTACAACAATTTGATACCAGGTCTAAGGTTCAGGCAGGTCCTGGGGTACCAAACAGAATGTGGAACGTTGTACGATTGAAATGGAATGGGCCGGTAGACGCTTCACTGGACGTAAAACTGTATCTCATCTCACCTTTTATAAACATGATTCTCATCCTCTTAAAAACTGCTGCTATCTATCTGCTTGCATTTTTCATGTTACGTAGGGGTAAGGGTAAGAACGAGGAGATTACATTTAATTTGGCTGATATTGGTTCGGGGAGTAAGGCTCTTGGAACACTCATTCTGTTTTGTTCACTGTTTACAATTGTTCCCAGTGGGTCTTGTGCTCAGTATCCAACTAAAGAACTTCTGACCACACTTCAGGAAAGATTGACCGAACCTGCCGAATGTTTTCCTTTTTGTGCGGACTTTAATTCTATGGATATTAGCCTGAAAGATACAACCATTTCAGTGAGAATATCTGCAAATAGTTATGAGGATGCTGCTGTCCCTCTTCCAACAGGAAAAGACGTATTTTGGAAGAATATTAAACTGAACAAAGAGGATAATCCGGCTCTTGCCAAAGGGGGGAAATTATGGTTTTTGCTGCCTCAAGGGCAACACGAAATTATTTTAACTGGTCAGATCAATACATCTGATTTTCAATTTACCCTACCTATGAAACCCCATGTTGTTCATTTTTCAGGTGACGATGGCTGGTCAATTGAGGGCTTAGATGTCAATCATGTTCCTGAGGGTCAGTTACAATTCATAAAACAAGAAAAACAGGACAAACAAACCTTTGGAGAGTCGACACTACCCCCGCTCATCAAAATAGAGCGTACACTACACCTTGGTATGGAATGGTACCTGGATTCGACAGTCACGCGTCTTTCACCCATAGGTACGTCTGTGTATCTGAAAATTCCTCTTGTAACTGGTGAATCAGTAACCGATGGGGCCTATAAGATCAGTGATAACAACATTGAAATAAATATGGGGCCGAATGTGAAAACCATGCGGTGGAGTTCTGTGTTGAAGAAACAATCTTCGCTAACCCTGGTTGCAGCAGACACAACGAAATGGACTGAAATTTGGAAACTTAATGCCAGTCCGATCTGGCATATAGAGTCAACGGGTTCACCAGTGATTCAACATCATTCAACCGATGGGACATGGCAACCTGAATGGCATCCGTGGGCAGGTGAGAACATAACCCTCAATATATCAAGGCCACCAGGGGTTGAGGGTGATACGAAAACAATAGAATCCAGTACATTAAAAGTTGTTCCAGGTCTTCGTTCCACACTATTGGAATTATCATTTACTGTCCGTTCCACGCGTGGAGATCAACAAACAATAATTCTGCCCGATAATGTCGTTTTGCAGTCTTTAAAAATTAATAACCGACAACAACCTATTAAAAATGATACCACGGTAGTCGTTCCACTTTCGCCTGGCTCTCAGCAAATTGAAATTAAGATGAACTCACCGAGTGGAATCAGCACCTTCTTTCAGGTACCAAAAATCAATATTGGTCTGGACAGTGTGAACAGTGAGATTGAGATAAAAACGGGTGCACGTTGGGTGTGGTTTGTACGTGGCCCACAGCAGGGACCGGCAATACTTTTCTACAGTGAACTGCTCATCATATTGCTGGTTGCGATAGCATTGGGGCTCTCAAAGTTAACACCACTGTCTATTTTTAAGTGGATTGTGCTAGGCCTTGGTCTGAGTCAGAGTGGGTTGATTCCTTGCGTAATAATTGTCGCATGGTTTGCAGCTCTGCAGTACCGTAAATTAAAGGGGGCATTATTGTCGGGTGGGGCTTTTAATTGCCTGCAGATTGTCCTTGTCCTACTCACTGTATTTTCGTCTGGAGCGATTATTTACGCTGTACAACATGGCTTGCTCGGACATCCTGATATGCAGATTGTAGGCAATGGTTCTAACAGTTACTTTCTACGCTGGTATCAGGATCATATTGCAGCAACTTTACCGCAACCAATTGTGGTTTCAATTCCTATAATGGCCTACAGAATATTAATGTTGATTTGGGCCTTATGGCTCGCCTTCAATCTACTGGCATGGGTAAAATGGGGGTGGGATTGTATAACCACAGAAAAGACGTGGGTTGACTCTGGTTTCAGACGTAAAAAGAAAGTTCGGGTTGATGCTGATCAATAGATCTTGCACATAGCAACTGAATACCAAATTGGTCTGAAAAAGCATTACTGCGAAGACAAGGTGCTGATATGAAAAAGCGATTACGAATCATTCTTCCGCTCTTGCTCATTATTGCTGTAGGAGTTGCTGTTTATCGGAATTACATACATGTCGATGATGACACGCTCCTAAGGTTTTCTGGAAATATTGAGGTCACTGAATCACAGATGTCTTTTCAGATTCCAGGTCGCTTGCAAGAACGTCTGGTTGAAGAAGGTGAGTCCGTTTCCAAAAAACAACCTCTCGCAAGACTAGATAAAACAGACCAGACTATTAAAGTTGCGCAAACGGAGGCAAATCTTGCTTACGCAAGCTCGGTTTTAGCAGAGCTTGAAGCCGGCAGTCGTAAAGAAGAAATTGACCGAACAAACGCCAAGGTTTTGCAAGCTCGGCATAGTCTGCTGGAGTTACAAAATGGCAGCCGTATTGAGGATATCGAGGCTGCTAAAGCTGAGCTAGATAGAGCTGTTGCAGCGGAACAATCAGCTATCATTAAGCTAAATCAGGCAGAGAGAAATTATACTCGCTATACCAATCTGCATAAGGATGGCAGTGTGAGTGATAATATATTTGAAAGCGTCCAAACTCTCTACAATACCGCAGGAAATCAGGTTTCAGAGGCGAGGGGGAAAACAAAGAGTGCCACTGAACGACTCAGTTTACTCAAAGCTGGCCCTCGCATCGAACAGATTAACAAAGCAGAGGCGGTTCTTGCGCAGGTTGAGGCGGAATATGCACTTATTAAAGCGGGTCCTCGCGAAGAGAAAATTGATCAGGCACGAGCAAAGGTGCAGATTGCACTTTCGAGTGTCCAGCAAGCTCGTCAACAGCTTACGTATACCGAGCTGATAGCACCTATGGATGGTGTAGTGCTCAATGTTTCTGCAGAGCCGGGTGAATATCTTAATCCGGCATCGCCTGTACTTACCTTAGGGAATCTGGATAAGCCATGGTTACGGGCCTATATTTCTGAAAAGGTATTAGGAAAGATACAGCTTAATCAAAAGGTCACCGTTTCAACTGATTCATTTCCTGATAAGAAATACGAGGGGCGAGTCAGTTTTATAAGTAGTGAGGCAGAATTTACCCCTAAAACAGTACAGACCTTTGAAGAACGGGTCAAGTTGGTCTATCGCATCAAGGTTGCTCTACAAAATGAGGATAACGAACTCAAACCGGGGATGCCTGCAGATGGGGTTATCAATCTTGGCAACTGATTTTTCTAACAGTTTTTTAAAGTAAGGTCAGCCATGTCCTCTCACCAAAAAAAACAACATCGTAGCCCGGCTATAATAGCCGATAGACTGACGAAGACATTTGGTCAACTTACTGCCGTTGATGAGTTGCAGCTAGAGGTGTTTGCAGGGGAAATATTTGGTCTTGTTGGACCTGATGGTGCCGGAAAATCGACGAGTCTGAGGATGCTGGCGACCATTATGGATCCAGATTCTGGCACGGCTACAATGGCTGGATTTGATACTTTGAGTCAAAGTGCAGCGGTGAAAGATCACTTGGCCTATATGAGTCAGAAGTTTGGTCTGTACCCGGACCTCACTGTTGCAGAGAACATCAATTTTTATGCTGATCTCTATGGTATGAGTCGCAAGGGACGACAAAAGCGTGTTGGGGAACTTCTTGATTTCAGCAATATGCGTCCCTTTCTTCATCGCCGTGCCGGTAATTTGAGTGGTGGGATGAAGCAGAAGTTACAACTCGTCTGCGCTCTTATTCATACACCTAAAATACTTCTTCTCGATGAACCTACCAACGGAGTTGACCCGGTGAGCCGGAGGGACTTTTGGCGTATCTTGGGCAAATTACGTGAGGATGATGTTGCTGTTCTTGTCACCACTGCCTATCTCGATGAAGCGGAACGGTGCGACCGGGTTGGGCTTATCGATCAGGGGCAGTTACTTGCTGTCGGTACCCCTACTGAAATAAAAACGCTCATGGATGGTCGTATTCTGGCAATCAGAAGCGATCATGCTCGCGAGATAGTGAGTCTGCTCCAGACACAAACTTTTAGCAGAAGTGTCAATCTGTTTGGTGATACAATCCACCTTGTCTGTGATCACATTCGTGAAACGGAACAACAGGTAACGCGTCTTCTGGCTGAAAATAATGTGGATTTTCAGCAAATAAGGGAAATTCAACCGTCTCTTGAAGATGTGTTCGTCAGCTTGCTTGGTGGCAAGAATAAAGAGATAACTACGGTCGATTCTCACACAACTTTTGCTCCAGCTCATGGAGAAAAAGATAGTCCGGCGGTGGAGGTTGACCTGCTGACCAGACATTTTGGTACCTTTACGGCGGTTGCTGGGGTTACTTTTCGAGTAAAAAAAGGTGAGATTTTTGGTTTTTTAGGCCCAAATGGCGCAGGGAAGAGTACCACCATTCGTATGCTCTGTGGTCTTCTCGAACCAAGCTCTGGTAGTGGATGGGTAGGTGGTTATGATATCCGGACACAGGCGGAACAGATCAAAGTAAATATTGGCTATATGAGCCAAAAATTTTCTCTTTATGATGATCTTACTGTGGAAGAAAATATCGATTTCTATGGCGGCATCTACGGTTTGCGTGGGAAGCGTCTGGAAGAACGCAAGATGTGGGCGCTTACAATGGCGGATCTTACAGAACACCGAAAGAGCCTGACCCGTATTCTGAGCGGTGGCTGGAAACAGAGGTTGGCGCTTGCCTGTGCTATTTTACATGAGCCAGCTATCATCTTTCTCGATGAGCCAACAAGCGGGGTTGATCCCATTAGTCGCAGGCGTTTCTGGGATCTTATTTATAGTATGGCGGAGCAGGGAATCACAGTATTTGTCACGACACACTATATGGAAGAAGCCGAATATTGTGATCGAATTGCGTTGATCTATAATGGTAAAATGATTGCCTCCGGTTCCCCTATGGAGCTGAAAACCAGGTTTATGCATGACGAAATCATTGATCTTCGCTGTGTGAATCCTCAAGCCTTAATTGATCCCTTAAGAGCATTTCCTGGGGTACGCGATGTAACTGTCTTTGGTTCAGGGCTCCATATTGTGACAGCAGATGCTGAAAGAGCGAAGGCGGATATCAATAGTTATCTTGCAGGCCAGGGTATAGAAGAGGTGAGCGTAGAAACTATCTTACCGAATATGGAAGATGTTTTCATTTCACTCATTGAAGAGGTAGATAGAAATACTACAGAAGAAAAAGACAGAGAGGCAGATAGCCTATGAATGTGCGTCGTCTGCTCGCTGTTGCTCGTAAAGAAACGCTTCATTTATTGCGTGACTGGCGTAGCTTGACATTGGCGCTTGGCATTCCTGTTTTTCTGATACTTCTCTACGGATATGCTCTAACCCTTGACTTGCGACAGGTCCCCACGGTGATTTGGGATCAATCACGCACTTCTGAAAGCCGTGATCTGCTCAGTATGTTTCATAGCTCCCCCTATTTTACTGTTAAAGATTACCGTGATGGTTATACCGGCCTGCAGCAAGCCCTCGACAGTGGTGTTGCCATGGTGGCTTTGATCATTCCTGGTGATTTTGCCTCGAAGGTGAGAAGTAATCAACCTGTGAAAATCCAGATTATTGGAGATGGTAGTGACGCAAACACCTCAAGGCTGGCCATGAACTATGCGGCCAATATTGGTGCGATCTATGCTCTTGAAGTAGGATCTGAACAGATGCAGTTAATGGGCAATGGTGAGCTAGAGCAACCAGTAGAGTTGGCCCATCGTTCCTGGTATAACCCCGGTCTGCGTAGCCAAAACGTTTTGATTCCTGGGATAATCGCTCTGGTTATGATCGTTGTAGCCGCTCTTCTCACCAGTACGACGATTGCCAAGGAGTGGGAAATGGGGACCATGGAGCAGCTCATCAGTACACCGTTGCGTGGTCCGGAGCTTATTTTGGGCAAGGTTATGCCCTATTTTTGTGTCGGAATGATTGATGTTATCATTGCTGTTCTCATGGGTAAGTGGATTTTCGCTGTGCCTATTGTTGGTAATGCAGCTCTTCTTTTTCTGATGTCTGTATTCTTTCTAACTGGCGCATTGTTTTTTGGTATCACCCTGAGTATCAAATTGAAATCACAGGTTCTGGCAAATCAGCTGGCGATCATCGCTGGATTTCTCCCAACACTTATTCTGAGCGGCTTTGTCTTTGCCATTGAGAATATGCCCATGCCGCTACAGTTCCTTACTTATATCGTTCCGGCTCGCTATTTTATCTCTATCTTGCGTGGTATTTACCTTAAAGGCATAGGGCTTGAAATCCTCTGGATAGACGCTCTTTTTCTGATTGTATACGCCTCGGTTATGATGATTGTTGCCAATCGAAGTTTTAATTTTAAGCTGGAGTAGGAGATGGTTCAACGCCTTTTTTGTATGCTTATTAAGGAGTTTCTCCAGATGCTGCGCGATCCGAGGATGCGTGTGGTCATCTTCGGTATTCCTGTGGTGCAAATGACCATCATGGCCTTTGCCTTGACCACTGATGTCACCGATATTCGCCTGGCCGTACTCGATATGGATAGGACGAAAGTGTCGAGACAACTGATCGCTGCTTTTACCTCCAGTAACTATTTTCAGATCTCACACTCACTGCTGTCACAAAAGGAGATTGCCCCTCTACTTGATCGAAGTGACGTCCGAGCAGTTCTGCAGATACCAACAGGTTTTGGTAGAAACCTTCTGACAGAAAAGGGTGTAGAGATACAACTGCTCACAGATGGAACAGACAGTAACAGTACAGCTATTGTTCTCGGATATGCAGGGGCTATAGTAAATGAATTCAACGATATAAAACTAAAGGAGAGGTTAAACAGGAAAGGGCTTACCACGCCACCTGTACAGGTTTCGACCGAAATGCGGGCCTGGTACAATGCAAATCAGGAGAGTCATTATTATTATGTACCATCGCTTCTTGCGACCATGCTTTTTATCTTCAGCCTACTGCTCACAAGTATTGGCATTGTCAGAGAAAAGGAAATCGGAACTATCGAGCAGGTTATGGTAACTCCAATTCGTGGCGTGGAATTTATCCTTGGAAAGACAATTCCTTACATGATTACCGGATATATCAGTATGTCATTTATGCTCGTTGTTGCTTTCTTTCTCTTCGGAGTTCATGTGAAGGGGAGTATTATTTTACTTTACTCTCTGACAGGAATTTTTCTGGCCGGAAACATGGGGATTGCTCTTATCATCAGTGGCAGTGCTTCGACCCAACAGCAGGCGCTTCTCACCAGTTTTCTTGTACTTATGCCAGCGGTCATGCTGAGTGGCTTTATGTTCCCTATTAGTAATATGCCTGATCCGGTCCGTTATGCCACCGTTCTCAATCCGATGCGCTGGTATCTTGAGATTCTACGGGGCATCGTGATGAAAGATGTTGGTGTTGCTGCTCTCTGGCCGCAGATTGCAGCACAGGCAGCTTTATCACTCACCTTTCTCTCTATTGCTATTGGGCAATTCAAAAAAACGTTATCGTGAATAGCGGTATCTCCGTTAAATAAATACCAGTTATCGTTTCCAGTTGTGACCTTGTTTAAAGGTGAAACTGTAGTTTTGACTATTGAGAACGGAATCCAAAATAGTTTTCAAACTGTTATAAATAAGTTCTTCTGAGTTACAAAAATGAAGAAAAAATTTGTATCTGGATTTTTACTACGATAAACTTACAAATGGACAGCTTTTGTATAAGTTAATTGTAACGTTTTAATTCCTACTAAATGAAGGGACAAATAGCGCGATGAATGGAATCATACAGAAAAATCTTACCTTAAAGATATTGCTTGCCCTTGCAGGGATCATTGTGGTTGCTTTTGTGGTTCTCTGCATTTCAATAATTAATAAGCAGAGTAGTCTGCTTAGCTTAATGAGTGAAACAGTTCACACAAAGCTTGAAAAGTCAGCTGGTGAAGCCCGTGAACAATTTGACTCGCTTGAAGAAAATGTCGCATCAGCGCTCTCATTAATGAGTGAGCAGACTACTGCCAATCTTTCAAAATCAACGGAAGAGTCTCTTTTAGAAGAGGAGAGAAACATTCAGGCCGGGATGGAAAAACTTCTGGTAGGAAATGCAGAGTCTGTGACTGCGTTACTCGCCAGTATTGCTCCAGATCCGCTTATGGGAAAAGAATATGACAAGTTGACCAAGTACAGCCAGGCCGTTTCCCGAACCAAGGATATTGTCTATGTCGTATTTCAAGATGAAAAGGGTAACAATGTGACAGATTACATAAATGTTCTTGATGATCTTGTGACTTCCTATGTTGATAAGGGGGATGAGGATGAGGATATTGACCGGGTACTTAACGGTTCCAAAGAAGACCCCTCTGTGATGATTTTTGAAAAAGATCTTGAATATTTTAATCTTCCTATTGGTAAGATTATTGTTTGTCTTGATAAGTCCGTTGTGGTCTCAGAGATTGAGACGTTAGGTGTTCGTTTTCAACAACTAAGAAAGTCCAATGGAGATACTATCAACTCCGTGCTTGGTGGAGAGTCTGTAAAAGTAGTTGAACAGATACGCGCCGATCTCAATCTTGTTGGTACAGATAATTCAAAAGCGCTACAGGAAACTACTGAGATATTGAAAGACTCAGCAGAGGAAGTCAACGCTGGTACTACAAAGGTTGTGGTCATTATCGGGATTGCCTGTTTCTTAGGGATTGTTTTTCTGGTTTACGTGCTTTTACGCATAGTTATACTGAGTCCGATGCATGAAATTACGGAAGGCTTAAGGGATGCAGCTGAAGGTGAAGGGGATTTGACCAAGCGGTTAAATAGTTCACGGGTTGATGAAATCGGTCTTTTAGCGGGTTGGTTTGATTCTTTTGTTGAACGATTAAATAATATAATTGTTGAGATAAATGGTAACTCTGAAACAGTAACAAGCTCAGCTCTTGAAGCTCTTGCAGCCTCTGAGGATATGCATGAAGAGGCGATCAATCTGAGCGAAAAAACGAATGGTTTAGCAATGGCCTGTGAAGAGATGAATGCAAATATGTCATCCGTTGCAGCGGCAAGTGAAGAGGCCTCAACGAACATTAACATGGTTGTAGGAACTGCAACTGAGATGAAAAATGCGCTGGAAGAGGTTGCGAATCATTGCGATGAGGCAACGATGGTTTCAAATAAGGCAACGGACCAGGTTAAAAAGGCAACGGATAAAGTAACGCTTCTTGGGAATGCTGCAGATGAAATCAGTAAAGTCACTGAGGTGATAACAGAGATAGCGGATCAAACAAACTTGCTTGCCCTTAATGCTACGATAGAGGCTGCAAGAGCAGGTGATGCTGGCAAGGGGTTTGCCGTGGTAGCGGGCGAAATTAAAAACCTTGCTACTCAGACCCAGGAAGCAACAAAGGAAATCAAAGAAAAAATCGATGGTATACAGGTTTCAACTAGCGAGACAATAGCAGAAGTAGAAGGTATTACGGAGGTTATAGATAAGGTTAATCAGATCATGTCTGTGATTTCAGATGCGATGGTTGTGCAGGCCGCAAGTGCCTCCGAGGTTACATTAAATATTGAACAGGCATCACTTGGTATCGCTGAAGTGAATGAAAATGTAGCCCAAAGTTCTTCTGTTTCATCCCAGATAGCCCATGATATGGATGAAGTGAGTTCAATTGCCACGTCTATGTCCGACAGTAGTGTGGATATGAGAAGTAATTCTGAAACCTTAAGCGAGCTTGCTAATCAGTTACGTTCGATGATCAGTACTTTTAAAATCTCCACAGATAAAAAGAGTGGTGGTAATCTTAGTGTTGCTGAACACAAAGATCTCATTCCCTGGTCATCAAAATTGTGTATTGGCATAGATAAGGTTGACGAACAACATAAGGAACTCGTTCGCTTAGTAAATCAGCTTCATAGTGCAATGAAAGCCAAAGCGGGACTTCAGGAATCAGCAGCAATTCTCGAAAAACTCACTGATTACACTGTTTATCACTTTGCTTTTGAAGAAGAGGTTTTTGATAAATATGATTATGGGAACAAAGTGGAGCACAAAAAGGCTCATGCAAATCTTGTGAAAAAAATAGTCGATTTCAAAAATGATGTTAAATCGGGAAAAGCTGGATTATCAATGGATCTGATGCTTTTTCTTACAAGTTGGCTAAAAGACCATATCCTCAAAACGGATAAGGCCTATGTCCCATTCTTAAAAGATAAATTCTAGCTATCCTTTAGACCGTTCACCTTGTAACAATAGTTTGTCGTTAAATGGCAGACTGTTGTTACAACTATTCATAATTAATATTAAGAGTTACACACCTTGCAGTTATTCTCGCGTAAATTTGGTAGTGGTCGCCCGGTTGTAGTGTTGCACGGTCTTTTTGGTATGTCTGACAACTGGGTGAGTATAGCAAAAGAACTCTCTCGCCATGGATTTGCAGTTCATCTACTCGACTTAAGAAATCACGGAAAATCACCCCATGCAACGTCACACACATATCAAGAGATGTGTGAGGATATTCTGGGATACCTTAAAGGCGAAAACATTATGCGTGCAAGCCTAATTGGTCATTCCATGGGTGGGAAGCTGGCTATGTACTTTGCATTGTTATATCCAGAAAAACTCTCTCACCTTGGGGTAATCGATATTGCCCCTTCAGATTACTCCAAACACAATCCGGGTTATCACGCAAACATTATTCATAACCTCATGGCTATTGACCTCTCAGTACACAGGAGGAGACGTACCATTCTGGAAGAAATCAGACATCGCTTACATGATTCTCGGCTGACAATGTTTCTTGGTAAAAGTATCCGACCTGCAGGGAAAAACACATTTGTCTGGAAGCTGAATCTTCCTGTGTTGCTCAAAAGTTTACCAGATATTTCTTGCGGTTTGGATGAGTTGAAACGATGTGGACCATCAGTTGCTCGTACTCTTTTTGTGCGCGGAGAAAAGTCTGATTATATCCAGGCTCACCATGAAGTTGACAGGATGACGTATTTTCCTGAATCTTCGGTTGTGAGTATTGCTGGTGCTGGTCACTGGTTGCATATTGAGCAACCAGATAAGCTGCTTGACGCTCTCATCAAGTTTATTGAACCAAAGTAAAGTTTGCCTCTCTCGTTTTCAGTAACTGTAAAAAAGAGAGGCAAAGAAGGTATATTTCTAAGTGCGGCCGGGCAAGGTCGTATAATCAAGCGGGTGGGAATCCCGTCCCGGAAGGTAGGCCAACCACTGGGTAGCGAGTCTTTGGAGACTTTATGGTAACGTAAAGTTTTAAGCGTAGGATAGC
>JBLHNU010000089.1:0-17647 GCA_047622095.1 Desulforhopalus sp. | reverse complement strand
TGAAGAAGATATTTCCAATAACCTCTTCAAAATATGGAACAGGATGTCTTCTGGCAGTTATTTTCCTCCACCAGTTAAGCGTGTAGAGATACCAAAAGGGGATGGTCGAATGAGGCCTCTCGGTATAGGCTACCATTGGCAACGTTAACCATTTAAGCAAAACTGAAAGTTCACACTATTCCTGTGAGTCACAGGTGCATTGGGGCCAAATACCTAACGCATTTTAACTTTCTTCCTATCCTAAATAATTCCAGAGAATGTTTATTGGTCACCTTGAGAGTTGTCTTAGGCAAATACGACTGACACCCCAGTTCTATCGTTCATCTCAAAAAGGAAAAGATGCTCCACTTTTTTAGCGGTGGGATGCAAGACAATACTTTTATTTAGCAGTGCAGGTACCGGTTCTCAAATCGTGTTGTCAGTTACTATCGGGCAGACTGCCTGACACTGTTGTGGTATCAATCGTCATGCCTGACAATTTATTTGGAAGGAATACTGAAAACAAACTGGAATAATCTAGATTTTTATTTTGTTACATTTACGCCCTATTATACTACCAATATCAATCATCCAACAGAAATTTTGCTTGGAATAATATATTCACCTTGACTTAACTCAAGTAAACACAGAGACTTATGTTTATGAATTTGCTTATTTCCATTGTTGCGTCAGCACTTTGCAGTTTAATGTTGCCGTAATTATTTTAATCAATGTTTTTTGCACGACGGCAAAGGAGTATCAGAATGAAAAACCTGAAAATTGGAGTGAAACTGGTTGGAGGTTTCATCCTCACCGCTATTATCATTTTAGCTGTAGGAATTACCGCAATTGTACAGCAGGGAAAAATGCATCACTTGCAGAAAGAGATGGCGGAAGATGATTTACCGGCAGTACAAAATATCCTGATAATAAAAAGTGAGGCAGCAGCAATAGCCAGCCTTATGCGCACATTACTCACTCCATATGCTTCTGTTGATCAACGTAAACTTGCTCATCAGGGACTTGGGGAGTCCAGAAAAATCTATGGTGCAGCCAAAAAATCTTTTCTAGCCCTTGGTTTTGCAGAGACTGTGAAACCAGAACTCGAAGATTTTTCAAGCCATATAAGCAAATGGGTTACAGTTAACAATAAGGCGGTCGAGATTTCCAAAAAACTTATCGACACCGACATGACCAACCCAACCAATCTGAACAATCACATGAATGATTTTGAGATTGCTCACCAAGCGCTTTTGGCAAAGCTTGGTAAGTTCCTTGCTTTTAACATTGCCTTTGAGGGTGGCACCGATGGAACGACCTGTTCCCTTGGCAAATGGCTGGACAATATGGATACAACAAATTCTGAGATTGTCGCATTGGCCAAAGAATTACAGCCAATTCATTTACAATTGCACCAACATGTCGGCGAAATAAAAGAGTATATTACTGACGACAGAACCTCTGAAGCTCGGGATATAAGCGTCGATGAACTTTTTCCTCTTTCTGAACAGGTTTTCAAACTTGTGGCTCAAATGAAAGCTGTAAGTGATGTCGGCTACTCATCTTTTGTAGAAATGAATAAACTGTTGCTTAATGATGCTGCTGTTCACCAAGACAATACGTTCAAGGCCATAGACAAAATAGTCAAAAAAGCTGAGGAAGAGTCCGCAAACACTGTCAAAAGAGGCGAAGGTGTTGCAAAAACGAGCCAAGTTATCACAATTATCGGTATTTGTCTCGGTATTGCACTCGCTCTGATTCTTGGATTCTATCTCACTTATATTATCACCAAACCTTTACAAAAAGGAGTTGAACTTTCCAAAGCCATGGCGGGTGGTGATATGACCAAAACCATGGATGTCGATCAAAAAGATGAAATAGGCATTTTGGCACAATCATTAAATGAAATGGCAAAGAATCTTCGCAAAATGATTACAGACGTCAGCCAGGGCGTTGAGAGTGTCGACGATTCTTCCACTCAGCTGGCTGCGATTTCCAACCAGATGCAATCTGGCTCTGAAGATACCGTAAGCAGGTCAGGACAAGTGGCAGCAGCAGCCGAGGAGATGAGTGCAAACCAGAACACTGTAGCTGCAGCGATGGAACAGGCATCAGTCAATGTGAACATGGTGGCAACGGCAACAGAGGAAATGAATGCTACCATTAGCGAAATAGCCCGAAACTCTAATAATGCAAAAGAAATCACAACCGAAGCAGTAGACAAATCAAAGAAAGCCTCACAGCGAGTCGATGAATTAGGAAAGGCTGCAAACGAGATTAGTCAAGTAACTGAAGTAATAACCGAAATTTCTGAGCAGACGAATCTCTTGGCACTGAATGCCACTATCGAGGCGGCACGAGCTGGTGAAGCCGGTAAAGGCTTTGCGGTCGTTGCTAATGAAATTAAAGATTTGGCAAAACAGACCGCGCAGGCGACCTTGGATATCAAAACAAAAATCCTAGGGATTCAGGAGGCAACGGGTATCACTGTAACGGAAATTAATGACATTCAATCTGTTATATCTAATATTGATCAAATTGTATCAACGATTGCAGCGGCTATTGAAGAACAGACGGCGACCACCAGGGAGATAGCAGAGAATGTCAGCCAAGCATCTACTGGCATAACTGAGGTCAACGAAAATGTAGCGCAAAGCTCTACTGTTGCAGGAGAAATAGCAAGCGACATTGCCGAAGTTAACAATAGCGCCAACGAGATGAATCAAGCCAGCTCCCGAGTTAATGAGAGTGCCGGGGATCTTTCGGGAATCGCCCTTAATCTCAAAAATATGATTGCCAAGTTCATTGTTTAAGTAGTTACCCATCCGTTATCAATAGTATCTCCAATAGAGTACTTTGGTGACGGATGGGAGCTGAATTGTTCCCTGAGCTTGAGCAGTTGCAAGTCACTGAGAATCGCTACCGTACCATTTTGAACAACTCTAGTGATGCCATTTTTAGACATGAAAAAAAATTGGGATATCTTTTCAAAAAAAACAGATAAGAGTTATTGCCTTGGGAAAATGGGTGTTTTAAAAATAGTGAAACGAAGAACATCGAGGTAATTTATGAAACACTGCGTATTACTGCTGCTTCTATTAGGTGTCTCGTCGCTCAGCATGGCTGAAACATTGGAATTTGTTTTCAGTGATTTTCCCCCGTTTGAATACACAGAAAACGGCTCTTCTACTGGAATAAATAAGGAAATTATCGAAGAGGCATGCCACCGGCTTGATGTGACACCCGTTTTTATACAGCTTCCGTGGAGGCGTGCTCTCAATTATGCAAAAATAGGCAATGCCAGTGCTGTTTTCTCACTGTTTAAAAATGATGAAAGAATTAGATATTACAATTTTCCCGAAGAAAATATCAATACGGTCAGGATGGTTCTGGTTACCAACCGGGAAAGCAATATTGAAATAAATAGTATGGAAGATATGAAGGGCAAAACAGTGGGAATCTATTTAGGCAGTTCATACGGAGAAGAATTCGATACAGCTGACCAAATAGTAAAAGACCTAGCAACTACCAATGAATCTCTTCTCAGAAAGCAGGCTGCGAAAAGAACAGACTTTGTGGTTATTGATGAGCGTGTGGCTAAATATTGGTGCAAACAAATTGGTATGGAAGATAGATTCAGAATTCTCAATTACATTGTAACAGAAAAAAAGACATACGTTGCTTTTTCCAAAGCAGCGGAGAAACTGAACGAAAAAGATCTAGCAAGCATGTTTTCAGCGGTTCTCAAAGAAATGAAAGCTGAAGGTTTTATAGAAAAAATCAACGCTAAATACATGTTCTGAAAAAAACTGACGATCGTATTTAGCTAGATTCTCGCCTTCGATGTTAGCAAATTATGAACACAGAAATTAATCCATTAGAAGACAGTGTTAACCATATCAGTACTTTCGTATCGGTCATGGTGGCTTAGGTAGAGATTGCCAGATCACACCTCTCAAAAAGTGGTTAGGACTCAAGCTTGAGATGTTTCCTGTAAATCCTCAAAGGGGAACATCTTCAAATCAAGTAAAAACGCTACCCAAAAGTTGCTCTATTTTGAAGAGATACGCTGATTGATAGTACGCTGCAATCAACCGGGAGGGAAGTGTGAAATCGGCCGCATTCAGACTCAAGATTCTTCGTAAAGAATGATCAGACTTTATTGTCACAATCACATTTTGGTCAAACTTTATTGTCCACCGACACTACTTTATGAGATAGATGATTTGCCAAATAACGCTTTCTGCTCCCTCCTCCCTTTTTTAAAGGGAGGAGGGGACTGTTAAATGAACAAGAAAGAAAAGCAGATTAACGAGTTATGAATTCCATTACTCTCCAATAAATCTTTGCAAGGCTGCCTCCCGTTTTTCTAAAGCCTTTTGCTTGCTAATCAGGCTAGCCTCAGCCACCCGTTCACTGCAATCTGTTAACGGACAGCGTTCGCATGACTCGCTGACTTTTTCGGTTTCAATCCCGGGGGCGTTAATAAACTTAATTATCGATTCTGATTTTTTGTCAATTTTGATGCCGAGGGCAATTGCCGATCCACGTGTTTTTGACAATGATAACGGCCGGGCCATGCTTAAAAGGAGAAAACAAGCACCACTTTTCACAAATTCAACCTTTTGTACTCCTACCGCGATTGGCACCATATTGTGGTGTATTTTTTGAAGGAGTCGAAGGGGGAGCAGTCGACGACAATGATGTTCATTAATTCCCAAGCCATAAGAAATAAGACTATCTGTCATATTAAGTTCCTTGGTGAGTGTTACCGATAGACGGTCTACTCCGTTAATAAACCTAAAATAAAAGACGTCCTTCAACCCGAAAATTCCCGGAAGGAGCTGGCTCATACGGTGAAGAAGCATTTCAGGAGTGGCCTGATACATGCTGAGTAGTTCCATAAAGGACTCGCTATCCCAATCTGGTTGCTTCAGCAACCGTTTTAAATCGCGCACCACCCGATCCTGTTGCAGGAGAATAGCCCCAGCAAAATAAGATGCTTTGAAATTATTAACCAACTGATCGAAACTCTGTACTTTGATCCATGAAGACGTACGGGGCCGTTCTTTTATTTTCAATTCAAGAAAGCCAATTTCCCGCGCCAGAATAAACGCCTTCTGGGAAGACAACAATTTACCGTTTATCGAAAGCAGGCCCTTCCCCCTTAAAACTGAACGAAGCACATTCAATTCAGGGTGCTCTGTAAGTTCTGTTTCCTCTACCGTGTAGGAATAGTTTTCCTGAAGAATCTTTTTGAGTTGAGTAAAAGAAGGGGGCAGGCTATCAATTTCTTGTTGATGAGCATATTGCTTCGCCAGTTTTTCTAAATCAGGAAAATAATTTTCACATTGCCTGACATAGGTCCGTAGCGCGGCAAAGAGAAAATTATCCAGAGACATATCGTACGCTCGACTGATCTGTAAAAAAGTCTGCAGGAAAGCATGAGCATGTTCCGGATTATTTTTAAACAATCCAAGTATATGACTTGCTGAAATACCAAAGAGATGAAAGGGGAACTGTTTAATCAAATCTGAGTTGATGAGGGCGGCAAAAGGATCAAGGTCTTTACTGACTTTGGTAGAGACCAATGTGTCATAGTCTACCTCAAGGGCCTGGGCCAGACGGATCAATTTCTCCGGTTTGGGGTACTTTTTTCCGGATTCAATTTCACTGAGGTATGAAATTGCAATGGTGGTTTTCTTGGATAGTTCCTGTAAAGATAATCCCAGATGAGTTCTGTACGATTTTATCTTTATACCGAAAATAATTTTTAGATTTCCTTCATTCATTAGCTGTGTCATGTCTTGCAATATATGTCACTCAGGATGAAATTTCAATATTTTACGAAATATCTTCTGTAGCGAAATTTCGCTTGACGCTCTCTCGGGTGATACCTATCGTTAGTTAAAACTAATTCAACAAGGAGGAAGCATGTCAGGATTAATTACAAAACGGCTGTTGTTCCCTAACGAAATAGCAGAGAACTATTCAGATGTTCTGAACGGCGATGCGCTTGCCGCTCTTGAGAAACTGGCAGTGCTCAACGCAGAACGTATCGCCCTCATGGAAAAGCGGGACAATAGAAGGCGGCAAAGATTTGAAAGTTGCGAGCGAATAACCTTCCTGAAGCGTGATGGGGTTATTGGTGGCACAGAAATAACAGTTGCTGATGCCAGAGATGGAAAGTTCAGCGGTCCTCATATTCCCCAAGATTTACAGCGACAATGGATTCAAGGTACGGGACCTGCCGCAAAACCTGGAGCACCTCTTGAAAGCAGCATAAGAAACGTTGCTTATGCCCTTCTTTCCGGAGCAGATGGCTGGATGTTTGACGGAGAGGATGCCTTGGGGCAGATCGAAACTATGTCTTTGGATAATATACGTAATCTTAAGCTAGCCTTCCGAAATGATCCAAAATTTCTTGATGTCGCAGAGAAAGTAGCAGGGGACATGAACAGGTGGGCTGAATCCTTTCTTGGGAAAAAAATCATAGAAGACTGGCGGAAGCAGCTTACATTCACCACTAAAATATTCAGGCCTCGAGGACTCCATCTTGATGACCGGCATTTCAGGGATGCTGATGGCCGAGGGCTTGCAGCATCCATTGTCGACACAACACTCTATATCTGCAATACCCATGAAGAACTGCGTAAAAACGGTTCTTCCCTGGTACTGTACCTTCCTAAAATCCAGACTGCCGAGGAAGCAGCCTTTTGGAAAAAAATACTGGATAACCTCGAATCTGTCCTAGGATTGCAGCAAAATTCAATACTCGTTTACGTTCTTCTTGAGCAGGTTGAAGCAACCTTTCAGATAATGGAGATACGAGCCGCTTTAGGGGGGCACTTTGTCGGTTTTAACACTGGTCGATGGGATTATATCAATAGCGTGGCTGATGCCATGGCGTGGGATTCTGCCTTTATCAACCCCAATATTGAAGCAATCACCATGACCTACGGCTATATGCGCAACTATGAAGATAGAGTGCGTCGCTGCGTTAATACTCCTGACAAAAACGGAAACTACGCGCTGTTCCAAGGTGGAATGGAGCCCAATATTCCCGTTGGATCCAAGGAGGGTGTGGAAGCGAGTATGAAAAATGCCCTCGCCGGAGCCGAGCGGGAACAAAAGGCAGGCGCTAGCGGGAAATGGGTTGCCCACTGGAAGATGGTCCACATTGTACGACCTGTATGGGAGAAGGTGGGGGAAAACAACCAGCTTGGCAAATCCTTTTCGAAACTTGGTTATGCACAGGAAGATGCTGATGCTCTCTTTCTCTTAGAAGATGCACCCCGGACCATTCGTGGAGCAAGAAATCTTTTAAGTGTCGCCCTGCAATATGGCAATGCATTTGCTCAAGGGTATCAAGCGGCAGCACTGAAGCCTGGCGATTTCTTCGGCAACGATGACATTCTTTACTTGATGGAAGATATGGCGACCGGTGAAATTCGCATGAGTATCCTTTGGGAATGGGTACACAAGAGCGGAATCATGACAGAAGATGATACCGCAACAAGAATACAAAAAGGAGATGTGTTCACCAAGGAAATTTTTAAACGTTTACTGGAAGAAGAGTACCCAAAATTGATGAAGGCAGAGAGTCGGGATGTACATGAGGAATCCAAAACGACCTCCCTGCCGATTATTTATGAAATGGCAAAAGACTACATTAATGAGAAGGTGAAAATTCCTTGGTATATCGATTTGTTGAATATCAATCTCAACAATGAGGATCTGGGCGAAGGCAAAAGGCGAATCGCGGCTTACCTCAAAGAATTCAGGAAAACCGGTCATCGGATTACAGAAAGATTAGACCATACAAAATAATGACAAGGAGAAAAAAATGCTCGAAAAACAGATAAGCGGTTTACAAGAATACTTTTCCACTCCTCGTTTTGATGGAGTACAAAGGCTTTATTCTGAACGGCAGGTCGCAGAACAGCAAGGAACCATTGCCAATGACTATACTGTGGCCAGGGAATCCGCAGAGGGTTTTTATACACTTCTCAGAGAGAAATTTGCCAACAAAACAGCAATCACCACCTTTGGCCCATATTCCCCAGGACAGGCCGTAACCATAAAAAGAGCCGGGATCCAGGGAATTTACCTTGGCGGGTGGGCTACCTCCGCAAAGGGGTCTGGCAAGGAAGACCCAGGAGCAGACCTGGCCTCTTATCCATTGAGTCAGGTTCCTGATGAGGCCGCCCCTGTTGTCAGAGCCTTGCTCACGGCCGACAGAAATCAAAAATTTTTCCGTTCCAGGATGACTGAGAGTGAAAGAGAAAAGTCGCCTGTCTACGATTTTCGTCCATTCATTATCGCTGATGCCGATACTGGACACGGTGGAGATGCACATATCCGCAACCTGATACGACGCTTTGTTGAAGTCGGTGTCCCTGGGTATCATATTGAAGATCAGCGGCCGGGAACCAAAAAATGCGGCCACCAGGGCGGCAAGGTTTTGGTTTCAGTGGACGAACAGATAAAACGACTCAACACAGCTCGATTTCAATTAGATATAATGCAGGTTCCAGGTATTATTGTGGCCCGAACCGATGCAGAAGCCGCTACCCTGCTTGAGAGTAATAACGATAGCCGGGATCATGCCTTTATTCTAGGTGCAACGAACTTAGATGTACCTCTCTATAAATTTTGTGCTTTAACCTTGCTACGCATGTTTAACGATGCCGGGCATAAGGATGTACTTGGTCATCTTCTCTTTAATCTGGCTGAAGAGCAGTATCAATTAGCCACCAATTGGTTTAAAGCTGCCGATATCTATGGAAAGCTCGAAACAATAATTTCAAAGAAAATATCAGATGATAGATTTGAATTAGACCATATGCTTGATGAGGCGATGAGTATTGTGGTGCTGGCCTGGGAGAGTGATGCCGGTATTAAAACCTTTCCTGAAGCTGTTGCAGAACAGCTGCAACTCCTTCAAGATGATGGTCAAGAAACCGAAATGACTGTTGATGAGTGGATGAAGTACGCCGTGGGTGTATCGCACTTTATGGCGAGGCAGAAGGCTAAGCAGATTGGTGCCAATATTAGTTGGGATTGGAATCGGCCTAGGACGACTGAGGGTTTCTTCCAGATACGGGGAGGCATCAACTACGCCATCGCCAAATCCTTGGCGGTTGCTCCCTTTGCCGACCTTATTTGGATGGAAACCAAAACGGCCCATTTGCCTGAGGCTATTGAATTTGCTGAAGCCATCCATGCCGTTTATCCGGAGAAAATGCTCGCCTATAATCTCTCCCCTTCATTTAATTGGGATACGACAGGAATGAGTGATGAAGAGATGCGACAATTTCCAAGTGAAATAGGGAAATTGGGATATGTGTTTAATTTCATTACCTACGGTGGACATCAGGCAGACGGGATTGCAGGTGAAGAGCTTGCAACTGCTCTCGTGCAGGATGGTATGCTTGCCTTGGCAAGATTACAGCGAAAGCTACGATTACTTGAATCTCCCTATACGACTCCGCAATCTTTGGTTGGCGGCCCCAGACTGGATGGAGCCCTGGCTGCATCATCGGGAAGAACTGCAACCACCAAGGCAATGGGGAAAGGATCCACTCAATTTCAACACCTGATCCAGACCGAACCACCGATCACACTTCTTGAAAGTTGGTTGTCCAAGTGGTCTGAACTCCATAATGTTAGCAATGAACTCAAAGCTCGACTGAAGCCCAAAGATTCAGGTTCAGACATATTGGAGCTTGCCGTTCTCGATAAAGCAGGCAACCATGTTGCTGAGGTGATCTTTACAGTATTGCGTGATCGCGAAGATAAGGTTTTTCTCTTTATCCGCGACCAGAGAACTCATGATACTGCTCTGCGCAGAAAGCGGCTTATGACCCTTCTTCAACTCTTTTTGATACACCGATACAAAGGAGACGTGATTCAATACATGACCCCGACCGATGATAATCGACATCAAACCAATGGCATGAAACGATATGGTTTATTTGGTGATGTTATTGAAGAAATTGGTGACATTATCGTTGCCCATATAAACAAGGAGAAGGTTATCGAAATGACGAGCCATGACAGCCAGGGTGTATATCAACTTATGATCAAAGACAATGATTCAGCCTAGATCAATGAGCCCGTTGATTTACTGTCTTTCGAAGTCTACGCTATCTGGCCCGATATCTTCGTTATACGAAAAAAATAATCCTCGGAATATCAACTATATGCCTGTGGTTATTTTTTTAGTATGCCTTGATCTCCAACAAAAAGCCTAGTAAATCAACAGACTCATCAACAACCTGCTGCCGATTGTAAATAGGAGAGGAGTTCACAATAGCTACGAGCGAATTTAGATTAATTGCAAATGGGCTCACGTGAATTGAGAATAAAGCTCACTCCTCACCCTATGAATAAAAAGGTGAATAGTAGTATAAAGAGAAAGGAGAAATTGAAATGAGCAAAATTTCAATAAGGCAATGTTAATTGCGGTGATGATCGGAGTTGCCGCCAGACTAGGAAAAATGAATGTCTAACAAAAATACCATTTATTATACGATGACTGATGAGGCGCCAGCATTGGCGACTTGTTCTTTACTACCAGTTTTCAGAACCTTTACTGCTGCTGCTGGCATCGACATGAAATTAAGCGACATATCTTTCAGTGCACGTGTATTGGCTGGTTTTAACGACCGTCTAAAAGAAGAGCAGCGTGTTGAAGATGGACTAGCTATTCTAGGTTCATTAACGCAAGACGAAAACGCAAATATTATTAAGTTACCAAACATCAGTGCTTCACTCCCACAGCTTAAAGCTTGTATCGCAGAACTCCAAGAGCAAGGCTTTAACCTACCAGATTACCCTGAAGTACCACAAAATGCTGAAGAAGAAGCTGTAAAAGCAATTTACGCTAAAGTACTTGGTAGTGCGGTAAACCCAGTTCTTCGTGAAGGTAACTCTGACCGTCGTGCTCCACAGGCCGTGAAAGCATATGTAAAAAAATTCCCACACTCGATGGGCAAATGGGAAAAATCTTCTCGCTCACACGCTGATTACATGCGTGAAGGCGATTTTTTTTCCTCAGAGCAATCTGTAACTGTTGCAAAAGAGACTAAAATTCGCATTGAACATGTTACGCTTAACGGTGATATTACGCTAAAAAAAGAATTGACTCTCGAAGAGAGCGAAATCATAGACAGCATGTTCATGAGTAGCAAAGCGCTACGTGCATTTTTTGAAAAATCGTTAAATGATTGTCGTGATTCTGGCGTTATGTGGTCGCTGCATGTTAAAGCAACTATGATGAAAGTATCTCATCCAATCGTGTTTGGGCATGCTGTATCAGTATTCTACAAAGATGCATTCGAAAAACACGCTGAAATTTTTGAAAAATTGGGTGTAAACCCCAACAATGGCTTAGCTGATGTTTACGACAAAATTCAAGGTGTACCACGTACATTACGTGAGCAAATTGAGCGTGACATCCAAGCGTGTCACACTGCTCGTCCAGAAATGGCGATGGTTGATTCAGTCAAAGGTATTTCTAACCTTCACGTTCCAAGCGATATAATCGTTGATGCATCTATGCCAGCAATGATTCGTAATGCTGGTAAAATGTGGGGCCCAGACGGTAACGCTAAAGATACTAAAGCAGTAATGCCTGAGTCTACTTACGCACGCATCTACCAAGAAGTGATTAACTTCTGTAAGACGAACGGTTCTTTCGATCCAACGACTATGGGTACAGTGCCTAACGTTGGCCTGATGGCTAAAAAAGCCGAAGAGTACGGTTCCCACGACAAAACATTCGAAGTCGAAGGTGATGGCGTAATGCGTGTTGTAGATCAAGATGACACTGTCTTACTGCAACACAATGTTGAGAAAGGCGATATCTGGCGTGCATGTCAAACTAAAGATGCTCCTGTTCGTGATTGGGTTAAACTTGCCGTAACTCGTGCTCGTCAATCAAACACTCCTGCAATCTTCTGGTTAGACCCTGAGCGTCCACATGATCTGCAACTAAAACAGAAAGTAGACAAGTATCTACAAGACCACGACTTGACTGACCTCGAAATCTATACAATGGATTATAACTCTGCTATTCGGTTCTCGATGGAACGTCAAATACGCGGTCTAGATACTATCTCGGTTACGGGTAATGTATTGCGTGATTACCTCACAGATTTATTCCCAATTTTAGAACTGGGTACATCAGCAAAAATGCTTTCAATCGTACCAATGCTTACTGGCGGTGGTATGTACGAAACGGGTGCCGGAGGTAGTGCCCCGCGACACGTACAACAAGTTACTGAAGAAAATCATTTACGTTGGGATTCCTTAGGGGAATTCATGGCAATGACTGTTTCTTTAGAAGATATGGGTATTAAACAAGGCAACAATAAAGCCACTATCTTATCTAAAACATTAGATGAAGCGACAAGCAAATTGCTACAAAACAACAAATCACCTTCACGTCGCACTGGCGAATTAGACAATCGTGGTAGTCATTTCTACCTTGCGATGTATTGGGCACAAGCTGTTGCCGCACAAACAGAAGATATCGAATTAGCAGCCAAATTTGCCAAATTTGCGAAAGTATTAACTGACAATGAAGCGAAGATCTTAGCAGAGCTAATCGCAGCTCAAGGCCAAGCAGCTGATCTGGGGGGTTACTACCACCCAGTGCCAGAGCGGGTTAAAGAGACTATGCGTCCAAGTGCTACATTAAATGCTGCACTCGAAGATGCAATGGCCTAAGTTTTAAGACGAAGTACGTTGAATCTGTAAAACCGGTTGTGACTGGGATTTCGGGATTCGCCCTGGATATTCAGGTAAGCGATGAACGAAATCCCGGACCGTCGCCGAGACAATCACACTATTGGTGATTATGCGAAATGGCATCCTCATAGTCATGGTCTAATGGTTGACGGTTTATGCACCTAAATCGACTATTTGTGTTTGTAAGTTTACAGAAGATTTTTTGCGGCCTATTGCACACGAAGTTAATATCACTCCCGAGCATCCAGATAACTTCAGAAGTGATATTGTAGACGTCATTGAGGAAATTGGCGGTTTTCGGTCGGGCACTAAATAATATGAGACCAGAGGAAAATACCATGAAAGATCTGTTGAGCAGTAGGAGAAGTATACGCAGGTTTCAGGAGAAAGAGATAGAGTCCGAAAAACTCAATCAGATTTTCGAAGCCGCCAGAATGTCCCCCACCTGGGGTAATTTACAATGCCAAGAGTTGGTTATAGTGCAGGCAGCAGATGATAAGGAAAAACTTGCAGAACTACTCTCAAAGAAAAATCCGGCGACAATATGTACAAAAAGGGCACCAGTGGTCATAGCTGTATGCGGCAATCCTCAAAAATCTGGTTATTACAATTCGACTCAGGTGACCCGATATACGCACTGGTTTCTTTATGATCTGGGTATCGTCAGTCAAAATATTTGCCTGAAAGCGTGGGAACTTGGACTCGGCTCAGTGATTGTTGGTTCATTTGATCACCGGGCTGTAGAAGAGTTATTGGAAATTCCGAAAGGTGTAGAACTCGTAGCCCTTATTCCAATAGGTTACCCAGATCATCAACCAGCAGCGCCTAAAAGAAAAGAGATAACCGATTTTGTCCATTTTGATAGATTTACAGTGAACATCTAATGGCTCAGGATGGCGGTACTTTTTATTGCTGGCCTCTAAATCATTCAGGATTATCCCTTTAGATTTTCGGCATCCTTACTTTCAATGTAATCGTCAATCTTCTTTCGAAGGTCGAGAAGCTCTTCCGGCAACTCGTTATTGTCCAGCTCTCGTACCCAGCTGAGGGTTTCGAAAATTGCACTCGCATCATCATGTTTGTCCTGACGCCGAAGACAATGGAAATAGTTCCAGGCAATCAAGGCAGTATGGGGATGCTGTTTACCATCTTGTTGTAAATGATATTTATGAAGTGAAGCAAAAAGATCAGCTGCGTGCCGTAATTCTCCTCTGTTGACAAAATGAAGAGCTGTTCTGGATTTTGCCTGAAGCACTGGAGGGGCATTATCGCCATGCTCTTCTACTACTTCTGAGAGTTTTTTGAGCATTTCTTCCGGAGTTTTCTCCTCTACATTTGGAGAATCTGATTCATTTATTTGATGAAGTACCTGTCTCAGTTCTCTGAGTTCAATAGGTATTTGGGCTTCATCGTTTTCAGTAATCCAGCGAAGACTCTGAAGCATATCCTGGGCTAAGTCAGTTTTTTCTTGCCGATGAAGGCATTGGAAGAGCATAAACGCAGTTCGCGCTGTGTGCGGGTGCTCTTCACCATCGTTCTTCAGATGTTCGCTATATAGCTGTTGCCAGATCTCTTCAGCTTCTACCCATTCTTCCTGTTGCATGAGCTTTTGAGCTCCTGCTGCTTTTTGTTGAATTTCGGTGGACACAGATTGACCGTTTTCTTTTTCAGTCTTGAATAAGGGTTGTAAGTGTCTACGTAGCTCACGAAGATCAGTAGGAAGTGAATCTTCCTCAACTTCACATAACCACTCAAGTGATCGGATAATTGGTTGAGCCTCTTGATGACGTTCAAGTTGATGCAGGCAGTTAAAATATATCCAGGCTGAGATGGCCGTACCGGGATGTTGTTTGCCGAGAGAGTTTCTACTTTTTTCCCAGGCGGTACTTGCATGACGTTCAGCGAGTTCCAATTCTCCAATATTTGCTAATGTAACTGCAAGATTGCCCATTGATGTGAGGGTTTCCTGATGTTCAGGGCCGAGTATCTCTATTCTTTTTTCGAGTATCTGCTCATCAAACTCACGTGCAGCACTATGATTCCCCTTATTTTTAAGCGTAGAGGCAATCTTATCCATTGATGTAAGGATATCTTGATTTTTCTGGCTGGTGATACCGGTGTGTGATTTCGAATTGCTACTCATCAAAATTCTCCGAGATAAAAATTATTGTGACAAATCATACATGTGAAAATTTTTAAATATCCGCATTAAAAAAAATGAGAATATACCAGATAGGCACTTTTTACGAGTAAATCGTATTAAACCGGAATTTTAAGGAATTAATCTATTTAAGTTTGCAAAGACTACGGAAAAAGACTTTGAAGGTATATTGGGATCTTTTGATTTCAACAGACAGGCTCCAACGTTTAAAGAGCAAAGTCTGGATAAAAAACCAGCTTCTGCTTTGATTCAAGATGGTATGTTGGGCCTTGATTGCCGCTACCTCAATTTTGCCCCCCAATGCACCCGATGGTTTAATCTCACCCAAAACGGTGGTTCTGGTTCTTTCCTCATCTTCTGGAGCGGGCTTTGGAAGTTACTACTGCGGCCGCTATCCCTTACTACACAATTATATACGGCCACTCCCAACGTGGATTTGGCTTTGGCATGATCGGTGCCAATGTTGATGAGTTTCATCATAGTGCCGTTGAAACTGCAAAAACAATTTGTGATATCGAATCAGATTTTACCCAGAAACTTAAGGCAGAAAAGAAAAATCATATAGCGACTTTGCAACTCACATTGCAGAAAACCTTCTGCAATCTATCTGACCGTTCTCGGCGCTCTTATAATTGCGTCGCCCTCGCTATTTAGAGCTTCGTTCTTCTTTTGGAGATCTACTGATTTATGCCTTGACATTACTGTTGGCGGTTTCGGCTTTTCAGTAAGGAGAATATTCCGCTTAAAACAACTATTGCACTACCCAATAACGTCATAAAATCTGGACGCTCAGAAAATACAATTAGACCGATGATCAAAGCGAAAACCAGACGGGTATAGCGAAAAGGAGTTACTACTGAAACTTCGCCTGTACGCATTGCACACGTTAAGAAATAATATGCTGTAACACCAAATAATATTACGCCCAGAACCTCTAGACTTGTTTTGGAATCCGGTAAGACGAGTCCCCCAGTAAAAGGTACCAAAACTGCGCCGGTAGGTATAAGAATGAAAAAACCATATATTCCCAATTGCATGTTGGACAATACAAGCGGTGCAGCGCGTGTGGCGAGATCTCGACCAGCAAAACCTAATGTTCCGAGCAAGGCAAACAACGATGCTGCTTCAAACCCTTCCAGGCCTGGTCGAAGTATCATCATTACGCCAATTAAGCCAATTCCAATGGCTGTCCAGCGCTGCCAACCAACCTTCTCACCAAAAAAAATAGCAGCGCCCATAACGACGATAAGAGGCGTTGCCTGTAAAATTGCTGAAGCACTGGAAAGAGGGGTTAACGCGATAGCAAGGGTATAAAACAGCCGACCTGCGCTCTCAGAAATTGCACGTATTATTATGACCTTTGATAGAATTTTCCGGTGCAAAATACCGTCTCCTTGCAGGAGGGTAAGAAGTATATAAATCAGTGTGCCACCCAGGCCGAACAGAATCAGAATCTCACCAACGGGTAAAGTCTTGGCTGCTGCTTTAACAAACATGTCTTCAACAGCAAAAGCGGCCATGGCAAATACCATAAAAAAGCTTCCACGAACATTTTCCACGATGTAACTCCAAACAGACTGATAATGGGTGATTTTGACAACCTTTGATGACATGACCAGGATGTTCCTGGTTGTTATTGGCAATTCTTTCGACTTAAGTGGCTGCGTGCCATTTAATAACGGTGGCAGATTACAGTTTTGTGTTCAACTTAACAAGATATAAAGGGAGGGGATAAAGGAGAATATTTCGTTGAGCAGCGTTACTGCTTCTTCTTTGAGTTCGTTGTTTAACTTTTCCCCCTTGCTCATTGAATAACTTCTCAAGAATTATAAATCCACAGCTTCAGAAAGTGTCTATTATTTTCCAACTAAATCATCTCTGCGCTCGCTACCTGGGAGACCGGAATGGGCCTTTCAATAGCTCATGGAATAGTGAAAAACTATGGCGGGTTTATCTCATTTTACAGTGAACTTGGTGAAGGAACTGTTTTTCACGTGTTTTTGCCTACTTTAGAGAAGGAGGCATTAACTGGAAATGAGGTTAATGATCAGATTCCACTTGGTAGAGAAAGGATTCTTTTTGTTGACGATGAAGAAATACTTACCCAAATGGGCATAAAAGAATTTGCATTCAAACCACTTGCTAAAAAGGATATTGCTAAGCTAATCCGAAAAGTACTGGATATTTCTTGATGTGCTCATCTCTAAAAATACGTTGTCTTTCCTACCGGAAATTTGCTCAATCCAACTGAAACTGCAGCTTCACTGAAAAGGTTACAACTTTCAGGTTTACTTAAATGGCTATGAGTGCCAATGAATCAATTTCATCAATTCTTTAATAAAGAAGTTTTCAAAATATCTCATTTATGATTCAATAAACAATAGAGTTAATGATAGTAAGCTTGGCAAAGTTGATAAATGTTAGGATTTTTTATGTCTAGAAAACCCAGCTATGAGGAGTTGGAACAAAGAGTTAAGGAATTGGAATTGGCTGAATCTGAGCGAAATCTCATGGATGAAACCACCCAAAATCTCTCTGAAGTACTGTTCTTTTTTATAAAGCATTCGCCTATCTCCGCCTTCCTTAAAAAAGTTTCCTACAAAGAAAGTAAATTTATTAGATCCATAAAACCACCAGCTCCGCTGGTGTGAGCCTAATAGGCTTTGCCGGTCAGGCGTGGAATACCTCCTCCTTGAGGCTCCCTGGGAAAGGAATTATAACCTCCCTCTTGAGAGTTTTTGGAAGGGAAGT
>JBLHNU010000088.1:0-17776 GCA_047622095.1 Desulforhopalus sp. | reverse complement strand
CCGAAGAAACTGTTCGCGTTCGACTTGCATGTGTTAAGCACGCCGCCAGCGTTCGTTCTGAGCCAGGATCAAACTCTCCAGTTTGTATCCTAGACTATCTTCCTAGAAAGATAGTTACTTATATAGTGCTTAATTATATAAGAGCTCGGTTTTCGAATTACGAAAACTTGCTCCATTGTGACTAGCAATAGTCACGTTGGGCTCGTTTGCTTATGTGTTGTTATTTAGTTTTCAAGGATCGATTAACACCTCATTAACTCCTGAAGTGTTCCGCGCTTTACGTCGCGGCGAGCGGTGGTTTATAGTAAGTTTTAAAAGTTATGTCAACAAGTATTCTAATTATTATTGTCCATGGCTACGTTTTTATCATCTAATATCTAAATCTTGCGTACGCAAAATGAGAAGAAGCCTTGATGTATACGTGTACGTCAAGGCTTCGGTGCCTCGTATATCCGGTAGGTAGCGCAGACTCCGAACTTGCCAGATGCAAGATTAAGGTAATAGCTATAAAAGTTCTGATTTGATCTGTTGTTACTGGTATCCTGGTAAATAGTAGTATTATCACTTTTTGATAAAGTGAAAGGTGAATCATATTAATAGAACGATAACCTCAATACTATTGTGAATATCGTAACTCACTGTGACAATGCGATATTGTTACGCCTGAGAACTGCTGTCATGAAGGGTCTTGAAAAAATACTGGACAAGTTAGGTTGACGTGCTACCATCCCTTTGTGTCTTTGGGAGTTGAAATCGAAAGAACTCCAAATTGTACGATCAGTTGAGGATAATCTTAAGGGAATATATCAATGCGCCGAAAAACAAAAATTGTAGCAACCATTTCTAGTAAAAACTGTTCTGTTCCTTTCTTAAAAGGGCTTTTTGCCGCAGGTGTAAATGTGGTCCGTCTTAATACAGCCCATATGGATCATGATGATGCATTGGACGTTATTCGCAACACCAGAGCTGTTTCAGAAAATGTGGGAATATTACTCGATACAAAAGGGCCGGAAATCAGAACATGCCTCACCGATGAACCTTTAGTTGTAAAGTTTGGAGATATTATCCGAATTAAAGGCGCTCCTGATGAAAAATCCCACGGAGATATTATCTGTGTTTCCCATGCTGGTTTTGTCTCAGACGTTCCCGTTGGCAGTTCTATTCTTATTGATGATGGTCTACTTGCTCTTGGAGTAGTTGAAAAAGAAGATGGCTATCTGGTTTGTACTGTAGAAAATGACGGCGTTATAAACGAGAGAAAGAGCATAAATATCCCCTCCGTGCACGTCACATTGCCTGCTCTCAGTGAAAAGGATAAAGGCTTTATCGCATTTGCAGCCGATAATGACCTGGATTTTATCGCTCATTCTTTCGTAAGAAATAAAGAAGATTTGATGGCGGTTCAGGCCATTCTAGATGAGAAGAAGTCCGGTATTAAGATAATTTCTAAAATTGAAAACTCAGAAGGTGTAGAGAATCTGTCTGAAATTCTTAATCACTGTTACGGAATTATGATAGCGCGGGGTGATCTTGCGGTAGAAATTCCAACAGAGCAGATTCCTTTAATCCAGAAGCGGATAATCAAGGAGTGTATTGAAAAGAGAAAGCCCGTTATTGTTGCAACGCAGATGCTCCACTCAATGATCGAATCACCACGACCTACGAGGGCTGAAGTGTCAGATGTAGCGAATGCCTGTCTGGATCACACTGACGCGTTGATGCTCTCAGGAGAGACTGCCAATGGTAAGTATCCAGAACTTGCGGTACGCATTATGGCAAAGATCGCTGAAGAAGTAGAGGCGGATAATAAGGGTAATATTGATGTCCCATACGACAGTGAAAATAAACTTGCCGCCTATCTGGCAAAAGCTGCAGTTAAAGCAGCAATTCGGCTTGAAACAAAGGCTATTGTCGCGGATTCGGTGACAGGCAAGTCAATTCGTGCTCTTGCAGCTTATCGCGGGACAAATGTCATTTACGCCCAGGTCTATGACAAGCGTGTAACTCGGCAACTTTCCCTGTCGTATGGTGTTCATGCAGAGTATCAGCCGATGGACTTGACAGAAAATCAACCTCTTCAGGCCTCAATTTGCCGAATGATTTCTGAAAAGCGGTTTAAAGACGAGGACTTGATTGTTGTTCTGGCTGGTAGTTTTGGCGTAGCCCAGGGCGCATCGTACATCGAAATTAGTTCAGCAGAGAATTTTAGACGAAATTGCGGCAGGATGTAAGGGAAAATATAAGAATAGCCATCTGACTTCGGAGTGCTACCGGAGTCAGATGGTTTGATAGGATCAAACAGGTGTTGTTCTGTTACTTTTTTCGGCGATTTCTTCTTTCCCTGTATTTGGGTTCAAGATCTATCGCTTCGACTTCTTCTAAGACCTGCAGATACGTTTTATAGCGGCCTCTGTTAATTGCACCCGCATCAAGTGCCTCGATTACCGAACAGCCGGGTTCGTTACGGTGCTTACAATCCCTAAATTTGCAGGGAGTCTCTGTTGCTTTTTCAAATCCGGGAAAATAGTATGCCAGCTCAGGAACCGTGGTATCGACAAGGCCAAAATCATTAAATCCAGGGGAATCCACCAATTCTCCTCCATCATCAAGCTGATGTAGGGTTGAGACTGTGGTGGTGTGGCGTCCTCGTTTCTTGGATTCACTAATTTCTCCCGTGGTAAGCTTGATCTCAGGGAGGATTTTGTTGAGAATGGAACTTTTTCCAACTCCGGTAGAACCAACAAATATTCCACGATGGCCTTCGCTGAAAAATGCTTTTAGTTCTTTGAGGTTGTCACTGGTTTCAGCACTGACAGAAAAAATATCAACAGACTCGGTATAAAGAGGTCGAATCATTTTTTCGTACCCTGCAAAACAGGCTAGGTCAGATTTATTGAGCACCAGCACCGGAGTATGGCCGGAGGCTCTGGCCGCAACGATTGCTCTGTCAATAAATCCCGGAGGAGGCATGGGTTCACAGGTAACTACAATGCAGAGTATATCCAGGTTTGCACCTACGATGTGTACACCACCCCTGGAGTCCATACGGGCTATTTCTGATATTCTCTCGAGTCTTGTGAGGGTTTCATCCTCTACGACAACATTATCTCCAACGACATGGCCAGACTTTCTTTTTACTCTGACCATGGTACGGTTGGTATCGCCGGCAAAAAGGACATCAACGGCGACTCCGTAGTGGGCAACGATGACACCTTCTCTCTTGTGACTTTCTTTTTTTTCTTTCAAAATAGAACTCTTTTATCCTTAGAGGTGTTATTTAACTGCAGCGAGCCTGACCCCAATATATACGAGGACTGTTCCACAAAGGGCGTTAAGTACTTTGCCTGTAGTTCCGCCTTTGATCAATCGTTTTGCCTTGGTCACCATTGCAGCCAGGCCACACTGATAGATCATTCCAATACAAAAATGGATGAAGGCAATAAAGAGTGATTGCGACAGTGGCGATCTGGTCGGATCAATAAACTGTGGTAAAAAGGCCATGTAAAATAATATAGTTTTAGGGTTGAGGACATTGGATAAAAAACCTTCTCGCAGGGAGCGTGCAGCCAGGAATTGATCCGCTACTGCGTCAAGATTTGTTGTTGCCTGAGCTTGTGTTTTTGTGGCGGCTTGTCTCCAGCTATTGACGCCCAGCCAGATGAGGTAAACGGCCCCTGCATATTTTAACAGAGTAAAGGCCCAGGCGGTTTTAAGTAAAATGATAGAAATACCCAGCGCAGAAAGCGTTGCATGAACAAAGAGGCCACAGCAAATACCAAGGGATGTCGTCGCACCATCTGACCAGCCACCTCTGCCTGAGTTACGGATGACAAGCATGGTGTCTACTCCGGGCGTGAGAGTGAGTATGGTCACAGCGATGAGGCAGGTGATAAATGTGTGCGGATCCATGAGCTTATTCCGTTGTATCTTTGGTTTTCGGAGTTAGTTTACAGTTTTCTTGTCTTCATTCTTTTTTATTTGCGGAGAATGAATACTATTTCTCCCAACGTTATTTGGATGTTACACTTTTACTCACCCCATATCTATTAAAAAGGTGGAATTATGTTCCTTGATCTCCTCAGAAAACGACGAAGTATACGACAGTATGAAGCGAAACCAGTTACCGAAAAAGATGTCGATCAGCTGGTGGAATCAATGTTGCGAGCACCATCCTCAAGAAGTCTTAATCCATGGCATTTTGTCGTAGTTACAGAAGCTGATACAATAGTTGAATTATCAAAATCAAAACCCCATGGTGCAACATTCCTCAAAAATGCACCTCTTGCCATAGTGGTGTGTGCTGATCCATCAGTATCAGACGTATGGGTAGAAGATTGTTCTATTGCTGCGCTTAATCTTCACCTTGCCGCAACTGATCTTGGGCTTGGTAGCTGCTGGATACAGATTCGTGAACGACAGTTTGATGAATCCCTCAGTTCCGAATTGTATGTGGGGAAGGTCCTTGATCTGAAAGAAGACATGAGAGTTGAGGCGATTATTGCCATCGGTTACCCAAAAGAAGATAAACAGGGCCAGCCTGAGTCTTCTCTTTTGTATGAGCGAGTGAGCTATGAAAAATTTGGGCAGCACAAATAGATGCAAGATTTAGGTAACACCTAAATTTTGCAATCGCCAAATTTACCGGAGATGAAAGGCAACAGACACGTAGACGTACATGTGTACCTCAAGTGGCTGTTAACGCAGCAGCTTCGGTGAAGTTGGTGATCCTGAAGGGTGGAAAATATGGGAAAAACACACTCTTTGAGTTCATTAATAAATAAAGATATTCCTTTTTCAAATGTACACTAACGTATTGAATTGATGTGGTAAAAGTGTTTTTTGTCATGTTTGACATGCCAGATTTAGGTAACAGACTATACAAAAGAGGTGTTCTATGAGTTTTTATTTTCGTGATCAGGATCCACAAGAGACGCAGGATTGGCTCGATTCTCTTGAGGGTGTTGTCGTCCATGAAGGAGGGGAAAAGGCGGATTATCTGTTGAATCGCCTGACAGACTATGCCCACTCTTTGGGTGTTGCTACTTCTCCAGGCGTCTTAACACCATATTCAAATACTATCCTGCCTGAAAATGAAGAACAGATTCCTGGTGATTCGCTGCTCGCAAGAAATGTTGCGGCCTATGTGCGTTGGAATGCTATGGCCATGGTGGCAAAAGCCAATAAGGATGGCAAGGGCTTAGGCGGACATATTGCGACTTTCACCTCTGTTTCAGCCATGTATGAAGTTGGTTACAACTGGTTCTTCAGAGGCCCAGATGCCCTTTTTGGCGCAGATATGATCTATTTTCAAGGTCATTCTTCTCCAGGTATCTATGCACGGGCGTTTGTGGAAGGAAGACTTGATGAAGAACATTTGCAGAACTTTCGCCAGGAAGTTGATGGTCATGGTCTTTCATCTTATCCCCATCCATGGTTGATGCCTGATTTTTGGCAATTCCCCACTGTGTCAATGGGGCTTGGGCCAATGGCTGCAATCTATCAGGCCAGGTTTATGAAGTATATGGATAGCAGGGGCCTAAAAGAGAGTGGTGATAGAAAAGTTTGGGTGTTCATGGGAGATGGAGAGTCTGATGAGCCCGAATCCTTAGGAGCTCTTTCTCTTGCAGCTCGGGAAAATCTTGATAACCTCATTTTTGTGGTGAACTGCAACCTGCAACGTCTTGATGGACCGGTTCGGGGAAATGGTAAGATTATTCAGGAGCTTGAAGGGCGTTTTCGTGGCGCTGGCTGGCACGTGATTAAACTAATCTGGGGGAGTGAGTGGGATAAGATCCTTCAGCGGGATACAGAGGGTTTACTGATAAAGAAATTTGGCTCAATGGTTGATGGTGATTTTCAAACCTTACGAGCCAGAGGCCCAGCGTATCTCAGAGAAATGGTTTTTGGGGACGATCCAAAGCTTATGGCTCTCGTTGAAGATATCAGCGATGATGAACTTTGGCAAATGACGCGAGGTGGGCACGACCCAAGAAAGGTGTATGCCGCTTACTCAACAGCGACCCAATATAAAGGAAAGCCTACTGTAATACTGGTTAAAACCATCAAAGGTTTTGGTATGGGACAGGCTGGTGAGTCTGTGATGGTCGCCCATAACGTCAAGAAAATGGATGTTGATTCTCTCAAGGTTTTTCGGGACAAGTTTTCAGTACCTCTTGAAGATGACCAGCTCACAGACCTCCCGTTTATCCGACCGCCAGAAGGAAGCCCTGAGGCAAAATTTATTGAAGAACGCCGTGATGCGCTGGGTGGACCGGTTCCATACAGGGAGACCAAGCATATTCCGTTTGTGGCTCCACCTCTTGAAAAATTCAAACCACTACTTGCCTCATCTAAGGGACGTGAGCTTTCAACAACCATGGCCTTTGTCCGTATGCTCGGAACGCTTGTTAAAGACAAGACAATGGGTAAAAATGTGGTACCCATTATCCCCGATGAGGCGAGAACCTTTGGTATGGAAGGTTTATTCAGGCAACTTGGAATCTACGCCCCCACTGGTCAGTTGTATGAACCACAGGATTCCGAAACAGTGTCCTGGTACAAAGAGGACCCAAAAGGTCAGATTTTAGAAGAAGGTATAACGGAAGCTGGTGCAATATCTTCCTGGCTTGCTGCGGCCACCGCCCATACTAATTACGGGGTGCCGATGATCCCATTCTACACATTTTACTCAATGTTTGGTTTTCAGCGTATTGGTGACCAGCTCTGGGCCGCAGGTGATAGTCGGGCGCGAGGGTTTCTTATGGGAGCCACTGCCGGGCGTACCACCTTAAATGGTGAAGGCTTGCAGCATCAGGATGGTCAGGCGCTGCTCTTTGCTTCTGTGTATCCATCTTGTGTTGCCTATGACCCAACATTTAGTTACGAAGTTGCAGTGCTTGTTCAAAAAGGCATTGAGCGTATGTATGAAAAGGGAGAAGATATTTTTTATTATATCACCCTTTTAAATGAGAACTATGCCCAGCCCGAGATGCCTGAAGGTGTTGCGGAAGGTATTGACCGGGGAATGTACCTGTATCAAAAGGGTGCTGAAGGAGAATTGCGCGTTCAGCTTATGGGATCTGGTGCTATTTTTAGAGAAGTGATTGAGGCGGCAGACCTTCTTCGTGACGATTTTGGTGTGCAGGCTGACGTCTGGTCGATTCTAGGAGTAAATCAACTCAATAGAGAAGGGGTACTCATTGAAGATTGGAATCGTATGCATCCTGAAGAGCCAAAGAAGAAAACCTACGTTGAGGAACAGCTTGCCTCCTATGAAGGGCCAGTGATCATAAGTACTGATTACGTTGGGGCGTATTGCGAGCAATTACGTCGTTTTATTGACCGACCACTCACCATACTTGGTACCGATGGCTATGGCCGAAGTGACTCCCGGGAAACCCTGCGCAGGTTCTTTAAGGTTGATAAATACCATGTGGTTATTACAGCACTTAAAAGTTTAGCGGATATGGACAAAGTACCGTATAAAATGGTAAGTGAAGCAATAGAAAAATATGGTGTGAATGCTGATGAACCCCACGCTTTAAAGAGATAGATAACTGCAAATCTCACTTGGAGAAAAAATAAATGGCTGTAGAAAAATTAATTATTCCCGATTTCGGTGATGTTCAGGAGATTGCGGTTGTAGAGATCTTTGTGGCTGTGGGTGACACGGTTGAAGTAGAAGACTCTTTGATTGCTCTGGAGAGTGAAAAAGCGGTTATGGATATTCCATCTGCTCTGGCTGGTGTGATTAAAGAGATCCTGGTCAAAGAAGATGACGTCGTTTCTAGTGGTGATGTTATTGCTCTTATTGAAACTACTGGTAGTGCTACCGTAAGTGAAGAGGCTGCAAAAGATACAGATGCAGTTCCTGCACAGGAAGAATCAGCAAAGAAAAAGGAATCAGTAAAAGATGCCGGTGGTCCCGTCGTGGAGCAGAAAAAGGGAGCGGTTTCCCACGCGACTCCTTCTGTTCGTATTTACGCACGAGAGCAGGGTGTCGATCTTGGACAAATTACGGGGAACGGCCCCAATGGCCGTATTCTGCATGAGGATGTGCTGGCTGCCGCTGGTAAAGCGCCTGCACCAGCTGGAGGCCAAGGCTTTTCAGTTCCTGTGATTCCTCTGGAAGATTTTAGTAAATATGGTGAGGTTGAAGAACGTGTTCTGGGACGGATCAAGAAGATTTCCGGGCCACACCTGCATCGAAGCTGGGTAACTGTCCCCCATGTAACCCATTTTGATGAAGCTGATATAACAGAGATTGAAGAGTTCAGAAAAGACCTGAACGCTTCTGCGAAAGAAGGTGATGTGAAATTCAGTTCTTTGATTTTTATCACCAAGGCGGTTGCTGCTGCCTTGAAAAGCTTTCCATTTTTTAACTGCTCTCTGGTGCCAGAAGGAGACAAGGTTATTCTTAAAAAATTCTATAACATAGGGATTGCGGTAGATACTCCGGATGGTCTCATGGTACCTGTTGTAAAAGACGTTGATAAAAAGAGTCTTACGGAAATTGCTGAAGATGTGTTAACACTCAGCACCAACGCAAGAGCGGCTAAGCTTGGTATTACAGATTTGCAGGGTGCGACTTTTACCATCTCAAGTCTTGGTGGAATAGGGGGGACCGGTTTTACCCCAATCGTATCCAGCCCACAAGTCGCAATTCTTGGTCTTTCGAGAAGTTTTATGAAACCCCAGTGGGATGGAGAAAAATTTATTCCCCGTTTAACTCTGCCTTTTTCTGTATCATATGATCACAGAGTTATTGATGGAGCAGAGGCTGCGAGATTTTGTAAAACCTTGCGGATGAATATTGAAGATATGAAAAGAACCCTTATTTAACACCGGTAAACGGTATGCAAGCCGGCATAAGTGCCTTGGTGCTTGTATGAGGTTTCTAATATTAAAAAGCACTCCGGATTTCTTGTTTTTGATGACAGGCTTTCAGGAGTAAGGCACTAAGGAGCGGACTAATGTCAGAAGTAGGAAAATTTGATGTAGTTGTGTTGGGTGGTGGTCCTGGCGGATACACTGCTGCATTCCGTGCAGCGGATCTTGGCCTTTCTGTCTGTCTTGTTGAACAGCAGGAAAGGCTCGGCGGAGTATGTCTTAATGTTGGTTGTATACCTTCTAAAACCTTGCTTCATGCGGCTGTTGTAATAGAAGAGGCGGCTGAAATTGAGGAATATGGTGTCAGTTTTAAGGCGCCTGAAGTTGATCTTGAAAAGTTGCTTGGCAAAAAGAATGCTGTCATTGAGCAACTCACCGGAGGCCTTGATGGACTCTGCACGGCACGAAAGATCACTCGCATAAAAGGTAAAGGTGCATTCAAAGATGCCAACACTATAACTGTTGACGTTGATGGTGTAGAACAAGAGGTCAACTTTGCAAATGCAATTGTGGCTACTGGTTCGTATCCTTTCGTTTTGCCAGGCGTTCCAGAAGATCCAAGAATTTGGGATTCAACGGATGCTCTGGCCCTTGCTACAGTTCCCAAGCGTTTTCTTATAATAGGTGGTGGCATTATTGGTCTTGAGATGGCTCAGATCTACAGTGCTCTTGGCTCTGAAGTAACAATTGTTGAGATGCTTGAACAGATCATCCCACCTGCTGATAAGGACCTGGTACAGCCTCTCTTTTTGAAGCTGAAGAAGAAATATACCATTATGACCAAGACCAAGGTGACAGAAATTGTTCCTGGTGATGCTGGTATTATAGTTTCTTTTGAAGGGAAAAAAGCTCCAGAAACGGGAGAGTATGACGCTGTCCTTGTGGCTGTTGGCAGGCGACCCAATACTGCTGATATGGGATTTGAAAAGGTTGGATTGACCTTGGATGATCGTGGCTTCCTGGTTGCAAGCGAGAAACAGCAGACCTCTGTTGCAAACATCTACGGTATTGGCGATGTTGTGGGCGAACCAATGCTCGCACATAAGGCTACCCATGAGGGTAAGGTTGCCGCTGAAGTTATTGCAGGTCATGACTCAGCTTTTACTCCTATGACCATCCCTTCTGTTGCCTATACCAATCCTGAAGTTGCCTGGATGGGGCTGACAGAAAAAGAAGCAAAAGCACTTAAAATTGATTTTGAAAAAGGTAAGTTCCCATGGGGTGCCAGTGGACGGGCTCTTAGTTCGGGAGCATCTACTGGAGTGACGAAGGTTCTCTTTGATAAAAAGAGTGGACGTATTATCGGTGCGGGAATTTGTGGTCTTAATGCAGGTGAACTGATCCATGAGGCGGTACTTGCCCTTGAAATGGGTGCAACGGCTGAAGATATCAGTCTCACTGTCCATGCACATCCAACTCTGGCTGAGACCTTTGCCTTTGCAGCAGAGATTGTTGATGGTTCCATAACCGATGTTATGCCACCGAAAAAGAAATAGTTAGACTGCTCGATTTCTATCCTTTCAGGGCCACTCTTTTATAATTGTGTGGCCCTGTTATTTTTTTATGCAAAACCAGAAACAAAGATGAATCTGACCGAGGAACAGTTACGCATTGTACAGCACACCAGTGGACATGCACGGGTGAGTGCTGTGGCTGGTTCTGGTAAAACCACTACAATGGTGGCACGGATTGGCCACCTGCTCGAGTCGGGAGTAGAACCAGGGCAGATTCTGATTCTCATGTTTAATCGATCTGCACGGGATGCTTTTCAAGCTGCGATGCAGAAAAACCTATCGTATCTGGAGGCGTCCCTGCCGGAGGTTCGCACCTTCCACTCCTTTGGGTTACGGCTGGTAAATAGCTTTACAAAAAAAGGTACTTTACCTCAGCATCGTCTTGTGACCGAAGATTACATGCAGGAGCGGATCGCAAGAAAGGCAGCAAATGAAGCATACCGTGATGGTCAGGATGAAGATGGCTACCTCACAGGTGATGATATTGAAGAGTTCCTTACCTTTGTTGATCAGGTTAAGTCAACTGTTCGTGGGGCAAAAAAGGTGTTCAATGAACAGGATTTATCCTCCAGGCTACACTTCTTTCCTGAGGCGTACCAGCGCTTTGAAGAGGCGAGAAAAAATGAGAAAATCCGCTTTTTTTCTGATCTTATTCATGAACCTTTGATGGCAATGCTGGATAGTGATGAATTATCTTCCTGGGTGGCAAACAGGGTTGAACACATTATTGTTGATGAATATCAGGATATAAATGAGTGTCAGGAACAGCTTATAAAGATTGTTGCGGGCACCCGAGCGAAGGTGATGGTCGTCGGAGACGTCGACCAATGCATTTATGAATGGCGCGGGGCAAGGCCTGAATATATCACCACGCGTTTTGCAACTGATTTCATTAATCCTACGAATTACCAGCTTTCTTACACCTTTCGATATGGCCATAAACTGTCACTGGCCGCCAATCACCTTATTGCAAATAACAGAAAGCGAGACAACAAGCTTTGTGTGTCCCACGAATCTACTGCACATACGGAACTCTCATGTGTTGAGGAAGAGAGTGGAAAGGCCGTCCAGACCGCAATCGCTGAGTGGTTAAGTTCAGGCAGAAAATTGTCTGAGGCTGCGGTTCTCGTTCGTCTTTTTGCTCAAACGGTTCCTGTTGAGTTGGCACTTTTGGAAGCGGGTGTTGCATATCGTCTTGAAGGTGGGGCTGATGTTTTCGATTGTTCTGAGATCACAGCGCTTATGGGCTATCTCAAACTTGGATATGGTTCGTTTCAAGAGGATTCCATAGAAAACCAGCAAAAGCAGCTGGGAGCAATGTTTTCTCAACCGCATCTGGGTATTCGAAGAGATGAAATTCAAACACTTGTCGCAACTATTGTAGAGGATCTCAGTCGTGGCCCTGAGATACTGAGTGAATGGTGTGATGGCGGAGTTCCACCCTTTATAAAAAGAAGGTTTGATGAAGCGGCCAAGACTTGGAGCTGGTTGTTGTTAAACGGCAGTTCCGGAATCGCAGGGCCTTTTCTTAAAAAGCTGGTAGAAAAGCTCAAGCTTTATGAGTTTTATCACTCTTTTTCCGCCCGTGCTGCAACAGCTGAAAACCGGGTGAAAACCTGCGAAGCATTTATCAATTTTTCCGTAAATCATAATCTTTCCATTGCAGGCATCATTGACAAAATTGATGAATTGCAGATCGAAAAAAATGGTGAACATGAGGACTCACTGCTCATAACTTCCATACATAGAGCCAAAGGTCTGGAATGGCCCCTTGTCGTTCTTCCTGGTCTTGAGGATGGAAGTTTGCCATTTTATAGAGACAAGGACAAAGAAGGAGAACTGGAAGATGAACGCAGACTTTTTTATGTGGCGATGACCCGTGGAATCGAGAAAGTTGTTTGTGTTCATCCCGTGGATGCGCAACTTAAAAGAAATATTTCCATGAATTGGAGCAAGGTTCCGCCTGGGAATCTGCGAGCGAGTCGTTTTTTATATGAGGCAAATATTGGTCTTTCAGTAGGACTTGGTGATTCAATAGGAAAGAAAGACAATGGCAAAGGGCTTGAGGCGGATGAGGTTTTAATTGCAGAAAGCTATTTACAGGCTTTGGGGCTTAAAACGAGTCTCACACAGAAAAAAATGGATGTTACGCCTGTAAAAGAGAATGAAAACACGAACAAACCACAACAACCAAAGTTTCTTGGTATCTCAGATATGAGTGAAGGCTTGATGGTCTTTCATCCAGCCTTTGGTTCTGGAACTATCACTGCAATTAAGGATAAGAAGCAGGGACGTTTGACGGTTCTCTTTGACGATCACGGAGAGATGGTATTACTTGCTGCTTATGCTAAACTAGAACCTCAAGGAGTGTGATCAGTGTACTTATATCTGTAGTTTTGGTATGCGAATTCAGAGATGATGCAAAAACAAATGTTGAAAGTGGGGTCGTTAACGATTTTGGTTTTTGAATCTGTCTTGTTTAAGAACTGTTGTGTGAAGGTATTTGGATTTGAAATAACCCCAATGTAAAAGGTTTGTTGGAATAAAAGATGAAAGAAAAGATACAAAAACTTATTAAACGCTTTAAAGAACTTCAGGGGGATCCTGCTTCCATTGCCCGCGGGGTGGCTATTGGTACCTTTCTTGGTTTTGCACCATTGCTACCACTAAAGAGTATATTAATCCTATTCTTGACTATGGTTGTTCCCTCAAGCACTGTGGCAGCATTTCTAACTACAACGGTTATTTGCAACCCTCTGACCTATGTTCCTCTCTATTATCTTGCCTGGTTTATTGGCAATCTTATTCTACCAGGGCGTGCAAGTTGGACTGTTCTTAGCTCTACCTTGCAGCGTATCGTAGAGGTAGGATTTTCTGAATCTCTTTCATTGATTTTTAGTGTGGGTTTTGATGCTGGCTTGGTGATTCTTGTCGGAGGATTACTACTCGCTGTGATTCCAGCGCTTATCAGTTATCCCGTTGCTCTTATATGTTTCACCCGCATTCAGAAAAAACGTTATAGAAAACATATCTTGGAAGACGCTAAACAGTAATTATAAAGATTTGCAGGTACAGGAACTTTTCAAATTGAGGAAGTAGTAGAAGAGATAAGAGTTGGACTAATTTATGTTTGCAGTATGATTAGTTTCTAGGCAAGAGGTTATGCTCTAATGAGAAGTCTGAGGTGTTGACCTAGCAATGTAGGTAACTTTTATAAATACAATGAAGAAGGGATTACGAGCAGCAAGTACGGCGCACGATTATCCTTATGGCAAAGATGCAATGTTAAGAAATTTATCGGAAGATAAATAAGTAGGAGGTTCATGCAGGGTTTTGACATTGTAACATTACGGGTTTTTTTGGCAACTTCGCGCTTAGGTAGTATTGGAGCCGCAGCCAAGAATGAGCATATCGCGGCGTCAGCTGTTTCAAGGCGGATACGTGATCTGGAACATGAACTCGATATTGATCTTATAATACGAACGCCTGCAGGTACCAATCTTACCTCTGCAGGAAAAGCATTTTCTATCCATTGTGAAGAACTCCTCAGTAAATATGCCGATATTCGTACAGATCTGAAACGGTTTGCACGTGGACAGGCTGGCGATTTGAGAATCGCTGCAATTCCCAGAGCCATTGATGGTACTCTGCCATTTATTATCGCTGAATTCAAAGAAGAAACTCCTGAAGTTCATGTGACAATCCAGGAAATATTTTCCCGGCAGGGGGTTCGGGTGCTTCGTGAAGATCTGGCTGATCTGGCAATTGTTTATGATTCGGTCGATCTGAAAGGGCTACAATCTATACCGTTTAAAGAGGATCATCTTTGGATTGTCGGGAATAAGGATCATCCTGTATTTTTAAGATACAAGGGTAAGAAGTCTATCTCATATAAAGATACACTCGAATTTGAGCATATTTCGTATCATGATGGTGGCGTTCTGGACGACCTTATAGCCGATGCAAGACGCAAAGCGGGTAAAAAATTGAAATACAGCGTTAAATTATCCCGTGTTAGTTCACTATTTAAATGCGTTGAAGCAGGACTTGGATTAGGGATTATAGGTGAGCGAGAATTGCAACCGTATTGGAAAAATAAAAATCTCAAATACATTCCTCTGTCAGATAGTTGGGCTGTCCGTAAGCTGGTTTGTGTGTTCCCAAAAGGCCAGGCTGCATCTCCCGCTGTGAGTAGATTCCTTGATTACCTCTCAGAAAAAAGCGTTTGATCCAATGAACATCGATGGGCAGAGCAAATATCATATTATAGAGACCGGAGTGCAACGTAAAACATGAATCGAAAAATTCTCTTTGTCGATGACGACCGCGTCATACAAATTATTGCGGAACAGCAGTTAAGAGCTTTCGCTGATCATTTCAGTTTAGTCTTTGCAAATGATGGTCTTGATGCAATAAAAAAACTCGAAAGCAAATGCTTTTCACTTGTATGCATTGACCTGATAATGCCTCGTATGAAAGGTGCTAATCTCTTTGCACATATTCGCAGTCATTTTCCTGATATCCCAGTAATTATCTTATCTGCCAGATCAAAAGAAGAGATGCAGAAACTTGTACCTCCTCAAGGTGTCCTTGAGTATTTTACCAAACCGTTGCAGGCAAAACTGCTTGGTAAATGTATTGTGCAACATCTCCAAAAAGAAGCACAGGGCGGTATTATGAACAATGTGTCGCCTCCTGTGTTTTTTCAGTTTATGGAGATGGAGGCAAAAACATGCACCGCACGTGTTTTAGACAATGGCTCACAACAGGGTGGTGTACTCTATTTCAACGACGGACAGTTGATTGAGGTTCGGGTAGGAATGATAACAGGATTAGATGCCGCTCATATAGCCTTTGGGTGGGATGATGTGACGGTATTTATAGAAAACAACTGTCCTGAAATAGAAAATACAATTAACCTCCCACTGCAAACTGTCATTATGCAGGCAGTCAGTATGAAAGATGAGGATGACGAGGACGTTGAGCTGCAAAGTGTGGGGCTAGACGTATTAGATAGCCAGGAGGACGGTAATTATTCAAAACTCAGATCAAGTCAATTTGGCGAGATATGTAGTCTCTTAGCTGGTGAATTGTCTGGCAGTAGAATTGACGACATCTCGGAGAATACTGAGATGATTGATGTCGTTGAAGCAATTAAAAACATTGGTGAACAGACAAGTTTGGGAGCGTTTTCTTTTGGTGTTGTCAAACGTAGAGCCGACGATGCAGCTGTTATCCTACCCCGCAAGCCCCCCATTGAGATCAAATGTTCATCTGAAAATTATGCGAAAGACGTCGTCAAGATACTTGAGGGTACATTTTGAAAATACGATTTAACAGATAATCTATCTGTTAAAAGCTACTATTTCACGCATTTCTGTACCGGTAAGGAGAGTGTCGAACTGAACATGAACAGAGTAGGCGTTGCCTATTATATCATGGTCTCGTACGGCTAAAATTTTACCATTCCGTTCAATGTGGGCCTTGGAATTACTCCTTTTTATCATGAGATTGATTTGTTGGCCAAACAGCTGATAGGTATTTTTTCTTTTGGATGAATGTACAATAAAACAGAGACCACCCTGAGAAATGTCCAGGACATTTCCTCTGCCTTCGGCTTTAGTTTTCTTTCCATCTGCTCTTAATAATAAAAAAGAAATTTTTCCTGATATTACTTTTCTTTCGAGTTGTCTTCTGGAACGCCTCATTTTTTTCAGAAGAGTCGTTGATGTATCAAAATGGCTGCAATAATCTGATAATTTAGATTCAATTCCAGGGAATTTATTTTCCAATTTCTGTAAATTGTCAAAAGACAAAGCGTAAACCTCTGCTCCTTGGCTTTTAGCACTGCTGGTCCAGACCGATAATTCAAAAAACGTATCGTGACCGAGTAAACCGCCCTCTTGAATCATTTGAATAGGGATCTCCCTACCTTCAATATGAGTGTACAGTTGCACCCTTCCGGTATTTACAAAAAAAAGTTCAGAGTGAATTTGGCCCTGCTTAACTATATGTTCTCCATTTGCGTAACTTTTGCAGTTCATTGCATGATAGATGGCAATAAATTCTTCAGTGGTAAGAATATCAACGATACTTTTCCATACGAGATAAAAATCTTGATCTATAAGAGCAACCTTACTTTCTTCTATTAATTCGGTTGCACGAATGCTTTCAGCAAGGGCCATTGGTTCAATCTGCAAGAGCCACTCTTGGAGAGCTTCAGCTTTATCAAACTGTTTATTTTGTGTGGCAGTTTCTATAAGGCTAATAATAACTTTAAGGGCCTCTGCTTTTTTGTTTTCAGCAACTAATGAATCTATTTTTTTCTTTTCTGGTAATTTCTCAATTAATTGAGGGGTAGATGTGACAATAGAGGCAGGTGCGGTATTTTTGCTAATAGTTTTTTTCTCAGTAGTCGAAACACTTTTTGTCTTTGGTGGTGGGGTTTGAGGAGCCTCGGGTTTTACCTGTGCTAATTGAGAAAGAGCAAGTTTGGCAGCTTCAACGACATATGGATCGAGGGAATGTGTTCCAGTCTTATGGTTGGACAATAAAGTATTCAAACAGTCGGTTGCCTCAAAATATGAACAGTACCCAAGAGTCTGGCATGCAACGAGTAACAGAGGATCCCTTGCTTCTACAGCGAAGTCTTGAGGGTTCGCAATGATTTTCATTAAAGTTAGAGCAACTTCTTTGTTTGCAGAAGGAACCAATGCTTTTACAAACAGAGGTTTAGTCTCATCTTGGGCTTTGGGGAGCATCCTGAGTAGAACTCTTTTACCGACATCCTTTTTAGCAAGTTTTGTTTCTACGTTCTCACATGCATCTATTAATGCCTCCAGAATTTTATCATTTTTCATTACAATAATAATAAAACCAATAGTAGTTTTATGGAGGTAAAGTAATCCTTGCTCAAAATGTAAGGTTGCTGCTTGAGGGCTTTTAAATTCAGAAACAATAGCTTGTAAAGAGGTGGCAGTTTTTGGAGATACACTCAAGGAAGGTAGGGGATTTTCACTAAACAGTATTTCTCCCTGATGTGAGAAGAGGAATACATTTTGAATTGAAGCCTGTTTGGCAATTTTACTTAAAAATGTGATCATGAAATTGTCGTTAAAAACCTTTCCTAGGTACTATTAGTATTGATATCTTGTCTCGATTAACGAAAAGATATCCAATATGTCTTTTTGGTTTAACCCTTTGTTCTGAAAGTATAACTATACTAGGGCCTGTATCGGATTACATCAGTCATGTACCACCGGCAAAGCCGGGGGCTTGAAAGCTTCTGAACCGCTCAAAGCGGTTGAAAACCTGGGGTCACCTAAAGGTGACTGTTAAAACAATTTCAATTGCTCAATACGTTTGTCCTCTTT
>JBLHNU010000087.1:0-18450 GCA_047622095.1 Desulforhopalus sp. | reverse complement strand
TGACTCAAATACACACAACACCTCAAGAGCGTTACGAATATATATCAAAACAACATGGTGGCTATTGGCGGCATGATTTTGTAGATCATAACTACCTTTATAACCTCTACTTCCCGCCAGAAGATTTTTTCAGTCACCTAACTGAAAACCTTCGTCAACTGGTGTTGAATTATCCCATTGCTCAGAAGGATTTGGCAATCCTTGTGGGTGATTTGATCAGCCAGCCGCCTGAGCGCATAGTCGTTGGCAATGGAGCAGCAGAGCTCATTAAAATAATTGCCGGGCTCGGATTGAAAATGATTGTGCCGGTTCCATCATTTAATGAGTATGTCAATGCTGCGCCAGCAGATAATGTCACACAGTTTGCCATTGATCCACCCTCCTTTCAACTGGACGTGGACAAGTTTGCTGCAGAGGCTATTCGTAATGAAGCGCGGCTCGCGGTAGTGGTTTCACCGAATAACCCGACTTCACTACTGGTCCCGAAAGATCAGCTCATTCGCCTGACCCAAAAACTTGCTGATCACGACTGTATGCTCATCGTTGATGAATCGTTTATTGATTTTGCCAGAGACTGCGACCAGGAAACCCTTGAAAATGAAATTGAAGAGTATCCGAATCTGGTGATTTTCAAGAGCATGAGCAAGGCATATGGCATTTGCGGTATTCGAATTGGTTATATGCTCACCGCAAATGTCGATTTTTTAGAACAGGTTCGCCAAGGGATACATATCTGGAATATTAATGGTTTTGCGGAAGAATTTTTACGCCTTGCGCCCCAGTATAAACAGAAGTTCAGGCAAAGCTGCAACAAGGTAATGGAGGATAGGGATCAGTTTTACCTGGAGCTCCAAAAAATTCCTGGCATGATCGTTTATCCGCCTGATGCCAATTATATTTTTTGCAGGTTGCCTGATAACAGTGCGTCTGCACCCAAAGTAACTGAGAAATTATTTACCAGGCACAATATTTACATAAAGCATTGCGAAGGCAAGACGATGCCGGAATCTGACCGTTATGTTCGTATAGCAAGCCGAACCCAACCTGAAAATCTGCGTTTGGTTGAAGCACTTCGCAGCATTATTATATCGGATGAGTCATTATGAAAGAAGAATCATCACTCAATTCGGTAAATAATCAGGATGACCCGTTGGTTTCCTCTCAAGGGTCAATAGTCTCATATGCAGCGGATCTTCCAAATATCTGTTCCCTGATAGGTCTTCTGTGCACCGTGTTGGCTATATATTTCGCTCTTATTGGTCAGTTTCATGGTGCGATGATCGGTCTCATATGGGCGGTCTTTTTCGATTGGAGCGACGGCCTACTTGCAAGACGAATGAAAGGACGAACGGAAGTTCAAGGACTCTATGGCGCTCAACTTGACTCTCTGATAGATATTGTGAGTTTTGGGATCTGTCCGGCCATCGTTCTTTTGAGTTGGGGCCATTTTAGCCCCTGGTTTATCCCCGGCGCTTTTATCATTGTTGCCACGGGTGTTATTCGCTTAAGTTATTTCAATGTTTTCGGGCTGGTAAGCAAATCAACCTATATGGGTTTTCCACTCGATAATAACGCAATTATCCTGGTTTTTACTTTTCTCTTTAGTGGCTTGTTCAGTCACACTGGGTTTTCCATCGTTCTTTATATACTGCTTATGTTGCTGGGAGTGTTGAATGTTGCACCCATAAAGACACCTAAATTTTCAGGTCGCTGGTATTACGTACTCATTGCATATTCGGTGATGACCTCCGTCATATTTTGTTGGCAGTGGTCTCTCAGTTAGCTTTTTAAAACACTCTTATTAAATTCAATTTCGTACATAGATTATGACAAGCTCCTCTTTGCTTAGACAGCATATTTCAAATAATGTAAATGAACTGGTAATTTTTGGTGCAGATAATTTTGCACAGTTTCCACGCCGTGATCAGTCAATACAATCCAAATGTGAAAGGGCCTTGGCAGGGGCTTCTGAAAATGACGTAGTAGTGCTTCGCGGAAGACTGGATAGTCAATATTACACGTGGCTCCGTTCACACGATTTAGGGCCGGGCCATATCGTCGAATATAAGGAATCATCAAGAGATCTGTCTCTTTCTGAACGTATCGTCAAACACCCGGAACCAATTTTAGAAATTATTGAAAAAACAGGTCGAAGGCCCGTCTACGTTCCTTGGTATTCTGGGAAGATGGAAGCTGAGGCTGCCTCCAGAATTGGAGCCGAACTTTTTGGGGCCTCAGGGGCAGCAACATTAAAGTATAACGATAAATCAGAATTTAAGACCATCTGTCAGGAGTTAGATATTCCGGTAGTGACAGGGCACTCGTTTGCTGTGAATCCTGAAGACAGTGCCAATCCAGGTGATATGGCTGGTGTAATTGACCTTTATCTCAGAAGCCATAAACAGGTCATTATTCGTGGGACTGTTGGAGAATCTGGAATGTCATTATACAAGACTGATGGCAATGATTTCCCGGATTTGTATGAAAAAATAGCGACGACTGGTGAGAAAATGGTCATTATTGAACCTTTTTTATCAGTTATTTCCAGTCCAGGAGATCAATGGGTCATAGAAAGAAATGGGGATATTGGTCATCTAGGGATTACGGATCAGATATGTGAGAGGGGTATGGTGCATGTTGGTACTCAATACGGTCTTCCACAATCGGCTCGTCTCAAGAAATATATTAGCCAGACATCCCAGAAGATCGTTCAACATATGTCCGAGTATGGATACAGGGGAGTGCTTGGTATCGACTATATCGTTACAGCTGATGGCATTTTTCCGGTTGAAAACAATGCCCGCTTTAACGGCTCTACATATGTGCGGCTCATTGTGGATAATCTTGAAAAAAAGGGAGAGAGGATTAATTGCTGGAAGTTCATAAAGATTAAGACGCATCCTTGTTCTTTTGATGAACTTGTTAATCGCCTGCAGGATATCATCTACGACGGAACAAAACAAAATTCTGTTTTTCCTTATAACTGCAACGCATTAGCCAACACTGGTGACTTTGCTGTTATTTTGCTTGCTGAAGATTTTAATCACCTTGTTCATCTTGAAAAACTCCTAAGTGAACAGGGAGTGAAAAGAAATTGAAAAACGGGAGATAAAGATCCACCCGTATGGAAATTTAACCTAACCAGTAACGACAGTGAGTGTTTCTGGTCAAATTCATCTATCATGAGGAGCTAATAACATGGCCAAAGAAAAAAAGAGTAACAAAGAAAGTAAAAAGAAACCAGCAATGACCGCAAAAGAAAAAAAAGCGGCTAAAAGAAGTAAGAATGATTCTAAACCAATTTTAGGCAGTGATTAAAGGCTACCTTAAAGTTGTATAGAAGGTAGTTCAACAACCTGTAGATTAAGAGTTGCTTACAAAAAGTGTTGTAAATCGGTCCACGTCGAGGTTGGTGCTTCTCCGGGCTAGCCTCATCTGTTTTTTGTGAGGATTACATGAATATATTATATATTTCAGATCTGCATTTTGGACCGCGCCATTGGGAGGGAGACGACCAGGTTTTGCTCGCGAAAATCAACTCCTATGATGCAGATATTGTAATCAACACTGGCGACAACACAACAGACGGGCTAGAAACCGCAATCATTACTATCCCCGAATCGACAAAAACTAGACAAAAACACCTCTTCCTGAATCGAGAAAGAGGTATTGAACCAAGTTTCAAAGGAGATCAACAAGATAGATCATGATCTTGAGTTGATGCGGACCACCGAGCTGTACAAAGAGCATAGCTTTAACCATTTTAGGTGTGGTTCTTTGTCTTCCTGCAACAAAGCCCTCTTCCCTTACCCAGCAATTCCCTCCTAGTTGATTCCAGCGTAGAACTGAACGGCTACGTGGAAAAAAGCCATCCTATGCATAAACAATCTAAATACAAAAGCTAAATCTTGTTCCCCCTGTCGTAAAGATTCAAACCTTATTACTCGCTTATATCGGTATCAATTACGGTTCGGACCTTGCACGCAAGGGCTTGTATAGAAAAAGGTTTTTGCAGAAAATTTATACCTTCATCAAGTACACCCTGATGGGCTATGATGTCTGCAGTATATCCGGACATAAATAGGCAGTGCATATGTGGATGTAGGTCAAGGATGTGAGTGGCAAGATCTCTGCCATTGATTTTGGGCATGATAATGTCAGTGAGAAGAAGGTCGATCTTCTCTCCATGTTGTTCGGCATAACGAATAGCTTCCTCAGGATGGTCTACAGCAAGAACGGTGTAACCCAATTCTTTCAATATTTGTTCACTCACTTTGAGGAGTTCCGGTTCATCTTCTACCAGTAAGATGGATTCATCTCCCTTGGGAATACAGTGATTATCATGTTCTTCTGGCTGCTCTTTACTGCTGCCTGTATAACGTGGAAGGTATATTTTGAATATAGTTCCCTGATCAAGTTCACTCGAAATATGGATAAACCCATTATTCTGTTTGACAATTCCGTAGACCATCGCAAGTCCAAGGCCTGTCCCTTTGTGTTGCCCTTTGGTTGTAAAGAAAGGTTCAAAAATTTGTTTTTGAATCTCAGAGGACATACCACAGCCATCATCGCTTACTGACAAGCAAACATAGTCACCAGGAATGAACTCGTCCAAATTGGAATAAGACTCCTTGTCCAGATTTTTATTCTCAGTGGTGATGCGAATGTTACCAAAACTATTAATCGCATCACGGGCATTAACACACAAGTTAGTGAGAACCTGTATCATTTGATCAGGGTCAATTTTAACAGGCCACAATTCGGAGCAAGGGGCCTGTGTTACTTCAATATTTTCACTGATAATACGTTTGATCATATTAAGGGTTTCTTGCACGGTGTGGTTTATATTAACCACCTGGGGGGCAACAGTTTGTTTTCTTGCAAATGTGAGTAGTTGTCGCGTGAGGTTTGCTGAATGTTCTGCTGCCTTTCTAATATCTGTAAAAGAACTATAAAATGCATCCGATGGAGCCATTTTCATGAGAGCAATCTCGGATTTTCCGATAATAACTGAAAGGATATTGTTGAAATCATGGGCTACTCCACCTGCGAGTTTGCCAACAGCTTCAAGTTTTTGAGATTGTGCCAGCTGGGACTGTAGCTTATTTTTCTCCTGCTCTGCCAGTATGCGATCATTAATGTCGTTTACTAGCGATTCAATTCGTAATGGGATACCATTCTTATCTCGGATCAAACGGATGTCTATAGAAACCCAGAAAGAACGGCAGTTTCTGTTCTTAAGCTGGAGTTCCTGGTTTTTTAATTGTCCGTATTTAAAGAGTTGTGTAACTATTTTTTCTCGGTCTTCCGGGATGAGATACATTGATGATTGCACATCTTTCACTTCGTAAAGCATGTTCTCAAGGGATGTATAGCCAAGCATTTGTACAAAAGCGGGGTTCGCGCTGAGTACAACTCCATCAATAGAAACTTGAATGATACCGATCAATGAATTTTCAAAGATACTCCTGTACTTATCTTCACTTTGTTGAAGTCCTGATAACGTGGAATTGAGATTGGTCGTCATCAGATTAAAGGCTCTGGCTAATTTACCGATTTCATCATCTGTTTGAATTTCAAGAGCTGGAACATTAAGATTTCCTGCTGATATTTCCTGGGCACGAAATGCAAGACTTTGCAGTGGTCTCGTGAGATAGTTCATAGCAAAAAAGATTGCGAACCCCACAACCATTGCGAAAAAGACGGTTATGGCGAGAAGAATCTTTACCATATTAATGGCTGGAGCAAAAAGTTCAGCTTCCGGAATGACGGTGGCCACCGACCAACCAGTAACAGCTACTGGGGAATAAAGAGCTACCAGTTCTTTATCTTCATATGAAAAGAAAAATATTCCCGATTTACCAGAAATCATACGCTGGCCCAGTTTTCTAAGCGATGGGTTTTCAAGCTCAGTGATTTTAGCTTTCATGATAAATGAGTCATCAGGATGGTAGATGTAGGTACCATCATTAGCCACAATAAAACCATAACCGGTGTTTCCTGTTTTAAGATCCTGGGTGATTTTTTGAATATACTCAAGCGAAATACCGGAACCTATGAGCCCTAACGGTTGACCGTCATCACTATGAATGGGAGAGACCAAAAATATAGTGGGAATGCCAGTTGTTCTGGAAATGAGCGGCTGGGTAATTTGGGTAGGGCCCCCATTCATAACGGATTGAAAGTAAGGACGGTTGGCAATAGTACCTTTATGGATACTATAACTTTCACCATCCTGGATGATTGTATGGTATTTACCCGATTTGTTCGCAGCGTATGTATCTTTGAATATATCTGGATATTTTTCGTGGAGTAGTTTGTGGCGATACTGGTTTTGTTTGTCTAATTTTTCAAAATTATCGTTGATTCCTTTGGCAGCTGGAGTGGAGGCGAAGGTTGCTGGTTCAAGCATAATCGCAGATATCCAGCTATTTATACTTTCAGCGCTTTTCGCAACGGAGTTGAGCATACTTTGTGAGAGTTCTTCCTCAATAACACTTTTAAAATATAAATAGGCCCCTGCACTTACAGATATAAGGCCTGCTAGTATGATGGGCATGAGGCAGAGAAGAAGCTTTGCGCGTAAGGAGAGTACTTTTATGAACATATTTCGTTTATAGGTAGTTAAAGTGCTATTAAGTTACTGACGTATTAATGGGGTGAAATGGCGATATTACAAATACATCTATTAGATCTTATGGTTTATACGTTCGAAAATCAAATAGATTAAATCAGGCTATGAGGTCTGACAAAGTGGCAGGGTGTTGGCAGGAAGATATGAAAAGTAGTTTTGGAAAAGAAGAGGAGAACAAAAAACCCCATAAACCGGTCTACTGACAGGCTTATGGGGAAAAGTGCTACGAGCAGAATTTTCTCTTGGTTAGTATCCGAGAAGACCCGGTAAAAAGAGGGAGATCTGTGGAAAAAACGCAATTATAAATACAGCAATAATCGCCAGGATTGAAAAAGGCATCGCTTGAACAGAAATGTCTTCTATCGAGGAGCCTCCAATACCTGATGCCACAAAAAGATTCTCACCAAGTGGTGGCGTTTGGAAACCGATTGCAAGAGTTGCAACCATTACCACACCAAAGTGAACCGGATCAACTCCAAGGCTGTACATAATGGGGAGGAGCACTGGTGTTAAAATCATGATGGTAGCCAGCGTCTCCATGAACATACCTACAAAGACCAAAAAGCAGATGATTAAGGTCCAGATGAGGTACATGTTATCTGTGAAGTTGAGCAGTGCTTGAGCTACAATTGAAGGGATTTCATTTTCAACAAGCAGTCGACCGAAAACTGTGGCGGTAAAAAGAATGAGAAGAACTCGTCCGGTAATCCAAGTGGTTGTTTCAAGTGAATGAAAGAATTGTTTGAGCTTTAATTCTCTATGCAGAAAAACACCGACGAAAATTGTGTAAAAAATTGCTACAATTGCGGATTCTGTTGGAGTAAAAAAGCCACTGTAGATTCCACCAAGAATAATAAGAGGTGCAAGTACAGACCAGATACCGCTCCTGAGAGTTGATACCATTTCGCCGACAGACCAGTTTGCTGTTATACCGACGTAACCACGCTTTTTACTACGAACGTAATTAGCAATAAGTATGCCGGAGGCAACGAGCAAGGCTGGGAGAAAACCTGCAAGAAAAAGTTTTGGAATAGAAAGTGATTGGAATTCGCCGAACTTTGCGACAGCTTCAGCTGGCGCTTGCATGCCCATACCTGAAATTCCAAAAATAACCATCGGGATAGATGGAGGAATAATAATTCCAAGACCACCTGAAGAAGCAGTGATTGCACATGCGTAACCGCGGTCATATCCACGGTTTACCATCGCAGGAATCATCAACATGCCGACTGCGGCTGTAGTCGCGGGACCAGAACCGGAGATAGCACCGAAGAAGATACAAGCCATAACTGTGGCGGCACCAAGACCACCTGTAATTGGGCCGGCGAAGGATTCAGCTATTTTCACCAGCCGCCTCGATATTCCCGCAGCCTCCATCAACGCTCCTGCAAGAATAAATGCGGGAAGCGCCATTAAGGGGAAAGAGCCAACAGATCTAAATGCAATTTGTACTAGTTTAATTGGGTTTTCATCGAGATACATAAAGGCGGCCATTGCTGACACACCTAAAGAGACGGTAATAGGTGCCCCTATTAAGAGTAGCGCCAAAAAGGAGCCAAATAAAACCCAGACTACTGTGGTTTCCATAATTTATCTCCAGCTCAGTTATGAATTTTTGGTTTCAGTTAAAGGGGGAACATCGTCATTGTCAACTTTCATCATCTCAGCAGCGTTTTCGAGTTCTGATGAGTCAGGATCACGGATATCAATACCTTTAACGAATTTGAGATAGTTGACCTGAATGACACGAGCGGACATAAACGCAAATGATATAGGCAGGACCATATAAAAATATTTCATCGGTACGCCAAGAGTCTGAGATTTCCAGAACAGGTTCATTTTGTGAAAGACAAAATCATAACTGAGATAGATAAAATAGACATTAAATGCGAGCCAGATCATATCAGCTATTAACTCACTGACAGTCTGTACAATCTTAGGAAATGGTTTGAATTGAAAAGTAACTCTGTTGTGTGCTGCCATTTTAGCAGCGTGACTTGCACCAAAATAGGCAAACCATACGAACAGATATGTGGCCAGCTCTTCTATCCATGAAAAGGAGTAGCCAAACATTTCTCGGGAAACTATCTGCACGAGCAGAAGTGATACGAATACGACAAGTAGGAGGCGACAGATATAACTTTCTAGGTTGTCGAACAGGTTGATGAAGAATGATTTAATGTTCATTCTTGGCTCCTTGTTTGGTTTTACACGCGTTGGGTGAGTGATCTGATTTGGAGTAACTGGCACAATACTCAAAAGAGCTAGGCAATAAACTGCGAAAAATCATATCAACATCCTGTCGGGTTGTTCAACGGCGTTTTATTATACTTTTTTACAAAAGGAGTGGAGCTTTAGTTTGCCTACAAAATAAAACTGTCTATCCCGGAGAGATTGATCTTATTCAGGATAGACAGGTATCACAGTTGTACTGTTAATACGTAGGTTCTCTTAGCGGCCGAGCACGTTAAGTACGTGGTCAAGCTTGTCTTTGCCACCAATGGAATCGTAGTATTTAGGCCATACAGCGGAGGTGGCTTTTTCGATCCACTCTTTCTCGTCGTCTGCAGGAGCGGTGATTACCATTCCTTTAGCTGTAAGATCTGCGATGATAGCAGCTTCAGAGTCCTTGAGGTATTGCTCAGAGAAAAGAGTTGCTTCCTGACCAGCTTCAAGAACTGCTGTCTGGAGCTCAGGCTTCATGCTCTGGAATAAAGACTCACTGATAACGAGTGGCTCAAGAGAGAAGATGTAACGGATAGTGGTGACGTATTTCTGTACTTCGTAAAACTTCATTGCACTAACAGTGATGAAAGGGTTGCACTGTCCGTCAACAACTTTTTGTTGAAGCGCAGTAAAGGTCTCAGACCATGCCATTGGAGTAGGGTTAATGCCCCATGCCTGGTAAGAAGCGATCATGATTTCGTTTTTAGGTACACGAATCACAAGGCCATCAAGATCTGCTAGGGTAGCAACTGGCTTTTTGGAGTTGGTAAGTACACGAAATCCTGAGTAAGCCCAAGCAACGATACGAACGCCGGAGTCACGAATGGTGTTTTCTACAAGTTCTTTACCAATATCACCACGGGTGAGTTTTACAGCGTCATCCAGCCCTAAAATAACATAAGGGAGGGTGAGAACGCCAACACTTGGGGAGAAAGGAGTAAGGTTGTTGATAGCCAGGGTAGAGAAGTCAAGTGTACCCATGGATGCATCGTTAATGGTGTCCTGCTCACTACCTAGTTGACCATTAGGGAACATGGAAACTTTGTCCTTACCGCCAGTCTTCTCGTTGAAAAGTTGAGCGAATTTTTCGGACATTGCATACTGGGTTCCGCCTTGAGCGTCGCCGATAGCCATTTTGTAGGTCTTGGCAGTTGCTATGCTGTTGCCCATCATGAGTAGTGCTGTAGCTGCGAAAACTGTGGTGATAGTTTTGGCTCGTTTTAAAAACATGAGTATCTCCGTTAAAGATGATTAAGGATGAACCAATGCATCAATTGCATTGATGTTTGTTGCTGACAATTCTGAATCGATTGAAATGATCGAGGGAAAAAGCGGGGTAAAGCAGAGGGGGTAAAGCAATAACGGACGTAACCACGAAAGAAACGGCGGCGAAGCCGTTGATGGCGGTGCGATGATGCGAAGTGGAAGAGATGATTTGCTTTTATCACTCATTTTGTTTCCCTTTTATTCAGACAATGTTTTGTGAAGTCAAAATTTATTAAACCTCACATAACGAAACTGATCTATGATGTATCAGACATCAGATATGCTGTCAAGCGAAAACATAGGTCTAGAAAAAAGCTATAGTCCTGTAGTTAAGGGCTTTGTAGCTGATTTGTCTGACACAGGTATAACGACTATAAAACTGTGAAAAACGTAAAATAATGAAAGCACACGTATGGAAATATGTGCTTGATTGAGTTAAATCAAGTAGGACTGTGCATCCCCAAAGCTGCTGAAAACGAATAGAAACTCGCTATTTAGCTTCGTAAAAAGAATAAATGAAATCTTTCTGGAACTCAAATGACCAGTGAGTCTCTTTTAATAGAGATGCCGCATCGGATGCATTGCCGCCTTTTAAGCTCTCTATGAATTGTTTATGTTCCTGGCTGTTTCTCATTTCCCACTCAGGTATATAGTTCTGGCGCGGAAAATCATAAAGCCTATGCTTGATTGGGAAGATGAACTTTTTGAGGAGTTCATTGTCTGAAATATCGAGATAAATATTATGAAATTCAAGATTTGCTTCAAAAATCTTTGAAAAATTGTTCTTCTCAATATCTTTAATCATCTTATCGTTGAGTACTTCAAGCTTTTTAATATGAGTGGAGGTGATCTTGTCGATACACTCCAAAATGATAAAAGACTCAACGAGGCCTATTGCATCATAGGCGTTTTTTACATCTTCGATCTGTAACTGATTTACACGAACACCACGCCTTGGCAAAATGGTAACAAAGCCTTCAAGCTCTAAATGAATTAAAGCATCCCGGAGTGGTGTTTTACTAATACCAAGCTGACTGGCAATTTCTCCAATATTGATAGTGGACCCCGGTAATAGGTCACCATGATTCATCTGTCGACGTAGGTATGAATATACCTGATCACTAAGAGATGAAAATTTTAATCCACTATTCATTCAGACTTGCCTCTGTTGTTGATGTTAGTTTTATACTTTTCCGAAACCCGGCTTCAAAATACTCAATAATAATTTCTTGTCAAGAAACAGAAAAGTATAAAGAACGTCAACTACAAAAAATCCTATAGAAATTTTTCAACAGGAGTGTAATCAAGGCCGAAGGCTTCAGCTACAGCTTTATAGGTGATCTGACCATCAATAACGTTTGCACCCAGCTTGATATCGTTGTTATCTTGCATCGCTTTCTTCCAGCCTTTGTTTGCAATTTCAACAGCGTATGGGAGGGTTGCGTTGGTAAGAGCTGCAGTAGAAGTACGAGCGACCGCACCAGGCATGTTAGCAACACAATAGTGAACAACACCTTCAACAACAAAGGTAGGATCTTCATGGGTAGTTGCTTTAGAAGTTTCAATACATCCGCCCTGATCGATTGCAACGTCTACGATAACGGAGCCGTTTTTCATGTCTTTGAGCATTTCTCTGGTGATAAGCTTAGGAGCTTTAGCGCCAGGAATAAGTACCGCACCGATTACGAGATCAGCTTTAGTTACATATTCTTTTAGGATTGCTGGGTTTGACATTATAGGGAATACGTTTGCAGGCATAACGTCGTCAAGGTAAGCGAGTCTTTCAAGGTTTGTATCAAGCATGTAAACCTGAGCGCCAAGACCAGCAGCCATTTTCGCAGCATTAACACCAACAACACCACCACCGATAACAACAACAACTGCAGGAGCAACACCCTTAACACCACCAAGAAGTACACCGAGACCGCCCTGTGGCATTTCGAGGTACTTAGCACCTTCCTGAGCTGCCATACGGCCGGCAACTTCACTCATTGGCACGAGAAGTGGAAGGGAACCATCAGCTTTTTCAATGGTCTCATATGCGATGTTGACAGATTTTGCTTTAACAAGAGCGTCAGTTTGAGGACGATCTGCTGCGAGGTGCAGGTAAGTGAAAACAATTTGGCCTTCGCGGATAAGATCGTATTCTGATGGCTGTGGTTCTTTAACATGCATAACCATGTCACTTGCGCCATAAACATCTGCAGGAGTTGCAGCGATGGTAGCACCAGCTGCTACATATTCTGCATCAGGAAAACCAGAACCAGCACCAGCCATGGTCTCTACAATTACTTCGTGACCGTTAGCGATCATAGTAACGACACCAGATGGTACCATACATACTCTGTTTTCCAATACTTTGATTTCTTTTAGGATTCCGACTTTCATTAACTATCTCCGTAGGTATTATATTGTAATTTTAAAGTGACCACCGAAAAGGATATTTTCGGTGGTCATAAAATGTATATTTACTGCATGTAAAAGATGGACTAGCCCTGTCTTTTACAGACCTTCTTCAACCGCATTTTTAACAGCAGCAACAACTTGGTCTACCTGCTCTTTGGTAATGGTAAGAGATGGGGCAAAGTTCATAACGGTGTTGAGACCATCAAAGCTACTGTTAGTACGACCAACAATAACGCTCTGAGCCATCATACGACCCATGATAGTTGCCATTTCACCTTCTGAAATTGGTTCCTTGGTCTCTTTGTTACGAACAAATTCAATACCACAGAAGAGGCCTATACCCCGAATATCGCCGATGAGTGGCAGATCCTTGAGTGTATTGAGTTGCTCAAGGAGATATGCACCAACTTCCTTACTGTTTTCTACAAGATTTTCGTCTTCGATAATTCTTGTGGACTCAAGTGCCGCGGCCATTGGTCCTGCACAGCCACCATAGGTGCTGATGTCGCGGAAGTAGTTCAGGCGATCTTCTTCATTTGAAGGATCGTTAACAAAACAGTCATAAACGTGTTGTTTTACAACCGTTGCTGAAAGTGGTTCGTAAGAGGACGCAAGTCCTTTTGCCATGGTAACGATATCAGGATCAACGTCATACTGCTCATGGCCCCAGAATTTTCCGGTACGACCAAAACCACATACAACCTCATCCATGATGAGCCAGATGTTGTGCTTCTTGCAGATATCCTGAATGATAGGGTAGTATTCTTTTACTGGAGGTATAATTCCACCACCTGCAACAATAGGCTCTACGATGAGGCCTCCGATTGTGTCAGCGCCTTCTTTAGCGATAACATCTTCGAGGGCATGAGCACATTCGATGTTACACTCACCATAGTTTTTGTCAAAAGGACAGCGGTAACAACAGCAATGGGGGATTTCCACAAAGCCTTCTAGAAATGGACCAAAGTCTTTCTTACGCTGGATCTGTCCAGTAGCACTCATTGCAGCAATGGTGGTGCCATGGTAATCACGGTCGCGGAAGAGGATTTTGAATTTTCCTTCTCTTTCGGGAACAATTCTTGAGGCTTGGCGTACGATTTTAAACGCTTTTTCATTTGCTTCGGAACCACTATTGGAAAAGTAGACTTTGTCCATACGTGGAAGTTTTTCGAGCAGTTTCTGGGCAAATTTAATGGCAGGAACATTTCCGAAAACGCCTGCAAAATAAGGCATTTTAACGAGCTGGTCATAAACGGCCTTGGCAATAGTCTCACGACCGTAACCAACCATAATAGACCATACACCACCAGAAGTGACGTCGAGGTACTCGCGGCCGCGAATATCAGTTACATTCAAGCCTTTACCTTCAACGATTATCATCTGTTCCTGAGACTCGAACACTTTATGTGGCTTTAAGTGGTGCCAGAGAGCGTCTTTGTCACCTTTAACCATTTCATCCGCGTCATAATCGAGCCAATTTGTTTTTTCCATGACCTCATTCCTCATAGGTAGATCAAAAATCAGAACCGTGAAAGAGTATCGATCCCTCTATTCCGGTATGTAAACCAATCAAAAAAGTAAAACACAAAAGGTAGTTCAAGATATAAATGTCTAGCTGTTGATCCGGCTATTATAACTATGTAAAGTCGGGGGGCGGCTAGAGTTACTGCTTAGTGCCTTACTTCTTACGCCTATTATAAAAAAAAAGAAAACGGGAAAGTATTTTTATAATTAAGAACTTAAAGTAATTGACAAGGCACTTATACCCCCTTGTGGGGTGTTAATTCTGTGAGCACCAACATCGAGATAGGATGTGATGCCTTATTTGTACCTGCAGGCACTTGTGCCCGCAGGATACAAATTGTCATGGTACCGGTAAAACCGGTACCATGACAGAGGAGGAAGTATTACTTCGCGCCCTTTTGTGGAACCATGTCTGCTTTGTCAACGCCAGCAACTGCAACTGGTGCTTTCATTGCATCGCGACGGAAAGGCTCGCCGAGCTCCTGGTTAACCAGAATTTCGATGAAGGTGGTAACGCCATCTTCCATTTGAGCACGAACTGCTTCTTTAAGCTTAGCCTGCAGGTCATCAGCGCTTACTGCCTGAACACCCTTAACACCACATGCTTCAGCGATTGCAGCGTAAGAAACGTTTGTATCAAGCTCGGTACCTACGAAGTTGTCTGAGTACCAGAGGGTGGTGTTACGTTTTTCGGCACCCCATTGGTAGTTACGACATACGAGCATGGTAACTGCTGGCCAGCTTTCACGGCCACAAGAAACCATTTCGTTCATGGAGATACCGAAAGCACCATCACCAGCCATACCGATTACAGGTACATCTGGTTGAGCAACTTTAGCTCCACAGATTGCAGGGAAACCGTATCCACAAGGTCCGAAAAGGCCTGGTGCGAGGTACTTACGACCTTCTTCAAAGGTAGGGAAAGCGTTGCCGATTGCACAGTTGTTTCCGATGTCAGAAGAAAGAATTGCATTCTCAGGAGTAGACGCTTTGATAGCAGCCCACATTTGACGAGGAGACATTTTTTCTGGCTCACGGTCACGTGCACGCTCGTTCCAAGAGGTACCTGGATCATCGTCTTCGTGTACGAGGCTAGCAAGTTCAGTAGCCCAGTCAGCTTTCTTCTTAGCGATAGAAGCCTTGCGCTCTTCACGGCCATCATCACCAGCGGTAGCAGAAAGCTGTGCAAGGATTCCTTGAGCAACTTTCTTAGCATCACCTACGATACCAACAGTTACAGGCTTGGTGAGACCGATACGATCTGGGTTGATATCAACCTGGATGATCGCCGCATCTGCAGGCCAGTATTCCATTCCGTAACCTGGAAGGGTGGAGAATGGGTTGAGGCGTGTTCCGAGTGCGAGAACAACGTCTGCCTCAGAAATAAGTTGCATGCCAGCTTTAGAACCATTGTATCCAAGTGGGCCAGCAGCGAGAGGATGGCTTCCTGGGAAGGCATCGTTGTGCTGGTAACCGCAACATACTGGTGCGTCAAGACGCTCAGCAAGTGCTACTGAATCGGCAATAGCACCACCGATAACAACGCCAGCACCGTTTAGGATAACTGGATTTTTTGCTTTAGAAAGAAGCTCAGCTGCGCGGGCAATTGCTTCTTCGCCACCAGCAGGAAGCTCAAATTCAACGATTGCAGGAAGCTCAATCTCGATTACCTGGGTCCAGAAATCACGTGGAACATTGATCTGTGCAGGAGCAGAAGCGCGCTTAGCTTGCATGATAACGCGATTCAAAACTTCAGCTACACGACGTGGGTCACGAACTTCTTCCTGGTATGCAACCATATCTTTGAAACATGCCATCTGCTCGACTTCCTGAAAACCACCCTGGCCGATGGTAGCATTAGCTGCCTGTGGGGTAACGAGGAGAAGAGGTGTGTGGTTCCAATAGGCGGTCTTTACAGGAGTAACAAAGTTGGTGATGCCAGGACCATTCTGAGCAACCATCATAGACATCTTGCCAGAAGCACGGGTGTAACCGTCGGACATCATTCCAGCGTTACCTTCGTGTGCACAATCCCAAAAGGTGATACCCGCTTTAGGAAATAAATCAGAGATAGGCATCATCGCAGAACCGATGATTCCAAAAGCATGCTCAATTCCGTGCATTTGAAGAACTTTGATGAAAGCTTCTTCAGTAGTCATTTTCATTTTAGCCATTTTGTGTGTCTCCAAAAAATATATGTTGTTTTATCCCAGTTGTTGCAGGGGATGCTTACCTGCAACAAAAAGCAGGTTTTAAATGTTGCGTGTAGATATCTGATACATCAGATACCAGGCGAGTGTCAAGAAAAACTTGTGGACAATGAATGTTTTTTATTTAAACAATAACTGGATTGGTTTTTGTAGCTCCCAATGAGCAGGGAATTACCTAACTATGGGAAGATAGGGCGGGGTCTTGGTCGCTGCTCTGGAAGGGCCTATACGCTTGCATTTATGCACAAAATTATATCTTTAATCATAAATGAGTCATGCTTAGGTCAACTTGTTTTGAGGGGGAAATGGTACTTTTTAGGACGATGCATAGTAAAACGAAGTGTAGTCACTTTTTTGTATGAAGGACGTTTTGAGGAGATGGATAAGTTACAAAAATGTATTATGTGGCATCGTTTCGTGGGGTGGATATAAGAACAGGGCTAGAGGATTTTCTCCCCAGCCCTGTTTTGTGTAGCTTATATAAAACGTTCTACTTTACTTAGCGTCGAGATTCAGTGCAGAAACAAAAAGTTTTTTTGCGTACTCTTTAACTATCCAGGTAACACGGGTTCCTTTTGGTACAACAAAGGAATCGCCTGCATTGTATACGTGGGTAGGTCCACCTTCTTCTTCGATGGTAACACTTCCTTCAACGATGTAGCAGAACTCAAGTTTTGGATGGTTGTGTGTCCAGCTACCTGCGGTGCAGTCCCATACGCCAGCCTTAAAGTTACCGGTCTCATGATCAAAATAAGTCCAGTTGTTAGCGTGTGGCTGGCCAGTATCAGGGTTTGTCTTTGCTTGAGAGGTGTGCTTGAGTGGCTCTGATTTGCCGATTGTTATAATTTTTCCTTCTGACATGTTTGTCTCCTTTATATTTTTTCCGCCTCATAACTATCTGGTGAGGTCGTATTGTTGTTTGTGTGATAAAATTATTTTGTTTCTTTTACTTCTTCAAATCTATCTGATCTGAAATCATCTAGTGGCAGCTCAGGTTTTTGGCCTAGAATCAGCTGAGACATAACGCGTCCCATCATTGGGGCAAGCTGAAAGCCATGGGCGGTAAAACCACATACATGAAAAAGACCAGGAACTTTTCTGGACTGATCAACGATGGGCACCTTATCTTTTAGACAACCTTCCAAGGCAGTCCAACAGCGCATCATCTGTGCTTTTTTAAGCTGGGGAACTATTTCCACCATGATCTTAGATGCTTTTGCCATCTGCATTGGGTCTACCCAGATCAACTCTCTTTCAAGATCGTGAGGGGAGCGATAACCACCACCAACAACGATGGAGCCGTTTTGGGCAGCCATCAGGCCTAGAAGACGCCCAGTCAGTCCGAGAGAGGTACCATTCATTAAACCGGGCACGCGGTCCGTGACCATCATTGTGGGTGCTGCAGAAAAAACTGGAAGCGGGTCGCCCAGCATCTCAGAAAATCTTCCAGCCCAGGCGCCGGTACAGTTAACCAGCATTTCGCCTTCGTAGAATTTATGGCTACTGGTGCGTACCTTGAACCCGCTTGAAGTTGTACTGGCTTCTATAACTCTGGTCTTGGTGAGGATGGTGACGCCTTCACGTTTAGCTGCCTCAGCATACACCTTTGAGGTGAGCATAGGGTTGGCAAGACCATCTGTGTAACAGACAAGACCACCAACAACATGATCTGCGACATGTGGAGACAGGCGACGTACTTCCTCAAGATCAACCACAACCTCATGGTCGTAGCCCATGGAATTGAGAGTCTCCTGTCGTTTGACAAGTATTTCCAGCTCTTTGTCGTTTTCAGCAAGGCGCAGGCGTGGAGAGACGTAAAACCCACAATCTGAATTGATGGTTTTTTCATGGAGACCCCACATTTTACGTGCTTCCACAGCAAAGGGTATCTCACGGATATCTCGTCCCTGACAGCGAACGCCACCAGAGTTGTTACCTGATGCGTGTCTTCCGGGGACATCTTTTTCAAAAATAATGACCGACTTACCTTTACGCGCAAGTTCTATAGCAGTGGCACAACCCATGATTCCGCCACCGACGATGAGTACATCAGCTTTCATCTGTTTCTCCTACTTTCGCGTTTGCGAGTTCCTGCAGACTCACCGGCTTGATTGGTGGTCTTAGGCGATGTTGCCTAATTGTTTGAGGTGCAAGGCCTGACCCTTCAGCGATAAGTTCAAAAAC
>JBLHNU010000086.1:0-18658 GCA_047622095.1 Desulforhopalus sp. | reverse complement strand
GGGTACAAATAATAAAATTAAAACAATGCAGAGAATGGCATATGGCTATAGAGATATCGATTTTTTCAAGCTGAAAATAATGGCCCTTCACGAGACAAAGTACGCTTTAGTCGGATGAACCAAAAATACGTACTGTCCAATTATTTTACATTTATCTTTAGAAAAACTGTAAGGATGTTGTCCTTATTCTGTAAATACTACGTGTAATCTGTCTATTATGCCCGCGATGGCCAACTGGTATACATAGTGCGTGTTGAGTAATAAAGATGATAAACAATTCAATGATAAGGGGGGTGGCATGATAATCAAATCGGTTATACTCATTGTACTTATTAGCTCCATTTCAGCGGTGCATATGATGTATCATGGTTCAGATCAAGGATTTCATGTAGTGCATCAGCAATTGTTTTTCATCCCTCTTATTCTAGCCAGTTTTTGGTTTGGTTTGCGAACGGGGCTCACGTACGCCACAATCATAAGTCTACTGTATGGGCTCCCCCGGTTTTTTCATACAGAGAACCATCTTTGTCGTGGTAGGCCTCGTCTGCTGTAATGAGTTGCAGGTCAAGGCCCATTGCCTGTCCCAAGCTGACCAGAAACGGAAGGAAATGGCTGTCATGATGATTTGCCGGTGCCAAAAGGGACACAAGAGGAAAGCTGTGACCTGTTTTGGCATCAATGGCGGTGAGTGTATGCAGGCGATAACCAATAACATATACCGATTTGTCACGCTTATTACGCAGTTTTCCGCAGTCACAGTCAATGTCGTTGTAGATACGTATCTTTTTCCCTTTGATGCTCAGCGTGACCAAGGGGCGGTTGCAATCACTCGCTAATTCAGTAGAATCGATTCCATGCAGGATATTGTCGCCAATAAGTCCGGATTGGTTAAAATGATGGAGAATATAAACGAGGAGATTTACCTGCTGAACAAAGGTCAGTGAGCTTCGAAATTTGCTGAGCTGAGTATGGTCAATCATCTCTTTTTTGCTTAGAGACAGTCTGGTAAAGACACGGTTCTGTTTTCGATCCAGGCCAAAATATTCTTCTTTGCAGAACTTGCGATAACTGATTTCTGGGTACTTTATGGCCTTGAGCAGCTCGGCACGAAATAAATTACTGGGAAAGATACCACGCATAGCAGGGCTATATCCCTCGTAGGATAACAACCGGTTAATGATTCCGTCATCAAGCAATTCATCAATGAATTGAAGCTCTTCATCTTTGATATAAATAGGAGATAGTTTGTAGTTGCTGAACCTGAACACTCTACTATTATCTACCATATCAATATATTGAGCCATCTCGTTGAGATTCATTATGTCTTTATTGGGAACCTGTTGCTCTATGCCAAGTAACTCTTCCGGCGTGGATACTATATTCTGGTTGAAATCATATTCGGTGCCATATTCTGCAAGTATCTTTTTGATAATCGCTTTCTTGGTCTTCTTTTTTAGCCGGCTCCAATCTGGATATTGTTTTTTCAGTTGTTTTCGCACAATGAGCTTGATATTCTTGTGATGCATAAAGCCTCCGTGTTGGATTGAATTCTCTTTGGTAGGAAGATTCTATCCAGTATAGAGGCTTTTGTGTTTTAAGTCATTGTCTTTGCATACTTTTTGTCAGTTCGATGCGGCACCTTTCAACTGTGATTCACCATAGACTGAGAAGCAGGGTATAGGCATCGGACTTGCTCACCGCATCGACTTTCGTATAAAGACAACTGAAACATCATGTGCAGAGTTTAGTAAGGCACAAGGTCCAACTTCTTGAAAAGGAGACTAGCAATTCCCGTATACGAATTCATATGTGAAGAATGCGATCGTAAATTTTCCTTGATCTTGGCATTTGCCGAGTATGAAAAGAAAAAATTTGTTTGTCCGAAATGCAAAAGCAAAAAGGTAAAAAGGCAGCTTTCAACGTTTCAGGTCATCACCCAAAAAAAAGCTAGGTTCAGACTTTTCGCCCCCATGCTGAAACGTAAGACCATTCAGCTTGCCAGGAAGAGGGGCGATGATTAAACTATATGATCGGACTGGTATAATTTTGCCGATTTTTATCTGGAAAAACCCATGCCGCTGGACCACATTGCTAATATTGGCAGATCTAAGGTTTTATTATCTATAGCGTCACTCAGCTTAATACTACTACTGTAAATGTAATCAGTACGTTGCCTCAAAAACCTAGCAACATGAAATCGGGGTGAAAAATTAAAATAAGGGAGGAGAATATGTCAGTCAAAATTCTGATCAAAAGAAAATTCAGAAAAGAAGTTTTACAAGATGCCTCTGATATATTGATGAAAGCACGAAGCAATGCGATGGGGAATAAGGGCTATCTCTCTACTGAGACATTAGTCAATTATGATGATCCTCAATCTGTTCTTATTGTTTCCATGTGGCAAAGAAAAGAGGATTGGGACAGATATAGGGACAGTGCTACACGGAAAGAGCATGAAAATAAATACGCAGAAATGTTCGAAGGTCCAACGGAATATGAAGTATTCAAGCTCGGGATGTAATGGTGGTTTTTGCAAATTTAATAATATTCCCGGTCTTCGGCGTTTTTAAAACAATCTCTATTTTGCCGTATTATAGAGATATAGAGCCGGGCAGGGCAACAAATCACTGCTCTCGGCGTCAATGAAGAGGAGTCTGTGTATGAAGACAAAGGATATTCTTTCTGAAAAGGGAAGTCAAGTCGCTACGGCCCAAGAGACGCTCCTTCTCGTAGATGTCGTATCGATTTTTTTAAGCAAGCATATCGGCTCGATGGTCGTGGTGAATAACCATGACGAGATCATTGGCATCGTTGCTCCAAACGACGTGCTCAAGGCCATAAATAAACATCCGCAACATATTACGACGATAACGATAAGTGAAATAATGACCCGAGACATCATCGTCGTGACCCCCGAGGATGATATCGATCAACTGATGACGATTATGACCAAGAACAGAATCCGCCATCTGCCGGTGGTCGACAAGGGCGAGCTGATCGGCTTGGTATCGATCGGAGACGTGGTCAAGGCTAAAAGCACCGTTCAGGATGTGGAGATTTGCTACTATAAGGATTACATCGAGGGCAAATACCCTGGTTGAACGTACGCTTTACTCCACCCGGTGGAGCATTGAGTCAATCTGACAATTCGTGCCAGGATCATTGCTCATTCGAGTATATTGCGCAATTCCCTGACGTTTCGAGGTACGGAACCAATTCTTACAATATACCGCAATATAGAATTTAAAGGCGAGTTATTGTCTGAATATTCAATTAGATAGGGACACCACGGGCAAACAATATTCAATGTTTATTGCATCCCTAAGCTCATCCAGGAAGTAGGCTCCGAAACGGTTGATGTTGGCCTTGCGGTATGGAGCTAGGCATGCGGCCTGTTCCTTCGTAATCACATGCCCCTCTTGGATGAGTTCGCTCATGATTTTACTCTGGTCATGGACATTGGGTGTAATTGCACATTTAGGGTAAATCCGTCATAGGATTTTATCAAATGTCAATACACCCAAGGTTTTACGCCAAAATTCCACTTCCCATTTTAGAGCACCTGTAGATCCAATAATTCTGGAAGTTGAAATTGAATTGGATTCTTTAAATTTTCCTCAGAAAAATCATATTCTCCCTGCAAGTTGAAGTGTTGCCAGATAATCACAGAACCGTTTTTGATTGTCTTGGTCATGGTGTCTTTTTCTGTATCAGAGCTGGCGTCATTCATTATTTTGGATAAATACATATAATCGCATTCTCAATGAGTCGTTTACATCCGTCCGCAATCAGCTGTTCTTCCTTGTGGTGGACAGTTGAAATTCCTGATTATTGCCATGGAATACAGCTTTTCCAAATTTGTTGGAACTTTCCAACTTGTTCAATTGTTTTTCAATCGTCTGTCGCAACTCCACATCGTCAATATATCTAAGCAGGAAAAGAGTCTTGATGATCCGTCCAAACTGTTTCAAAGCCCTGTAAAGCGGATGCTGTTTGGAGTAGGAGCTCAGTCGTCTAAAAAGTTGTGAAGCGGTGTTCTCTTTCAGTTTGATTGTGGCAATAAACCGTAGAATTTGATCCCACTGTTCGGATATGAGTTTGAGATTGATAGTTTCCGTTGGTAATACATGATAGCCAAGAACCTTCAAGGCGGAAGGGCTTTCAAAGCTGTACAAATTCTGTTTCTGAAAACTCTTGATCCGAGGAGCAAAGGAAATTCCCAACATGTGGGTTACCCCAAATATCATCTCGCTGTACCCGTGGGTATCGGTGGAATGAATATCGCTTTGTACCACATCATTATGCATAAGGCCGTCAATCACATATGCCGCCTCTCTTTCCGCCGAAATAGAACGAAATCTGATTTCTCTACGAACAAAAGAGGCTTTGGCTCGAAGAAAAAGTGAGGGGCAGACATTAGGCAGACCCAAAGGGAGCCTATCCAAGGAAACAAAACTCACTGGGAAAGAGGAAGAAATAAAGGATTTACTAAGGAAAAAGGTTTTTGTCAGTGCTATTGGCAGGATTTTAGGAGTGCATAGGTTAACTGTGAATAGCTTTATTAAAACCAGAAAGCTCAAAGAAGATGTTTAACGAACTAAGTTTTGTCTTCCAAACCCTATGACGGATTTACCCTAAATGTGCAATTACACCCATTAAGTAAGAATAGGTTTCTGAACCCAAATAGAGGTTTGGAGCATTTTGCCCCTTGTTGACTTCAGGCTGGATCAGTCTTGTCCGAGAAAAGCTGATTGTGTTGTGGTATCAACACCTAACCCTGACAACATTTATCACGTATGAGAACGTGAATCTGAGACCGTTATTTAGTCCAGTCCAGGTTCAAAGATACAGGAACCACCTTCCGTTTCAGGGAAAGACAAAACGGTTTACCTGCATTGTGGCAATGTTAAATTCAATGATCCGTTGCTGAGGCTACGCTATCTGGAGGAACCGGAATGTCCATATCTAAGAAAAGGATTAATATTGCCAATAGCCTTTTAGATACATACAGTAGACCTTATTGGGTTTCCTGATATGAAAAAGCAATTCAAATTAGGCCAGACCTCTGCACCATTTTGATTCAATAACCACACTTCCGGTCAGGGGATTTAAATTGTGCAAGTCGATGAAGCGATACGTGCACGGCGCGTAATCAAATGGTATGACCCAGAACCTCAAATGCCAGAGGACACTTTTAATCAGAGATAGCAGTCTTTCAGAGGACAAATATACAGGAATAATATGGAAACAGCCAAAAACATGGTGGCAAACAAGGGGTGGGAGATCATTACGGTTCCCGTGGGTACAACTCTGTTTGCCGCACTTGAAAAAATGAATCAGAAAAAAGTGGGTGCCATTCTTGTCACCAGAGGCGAAAGAACCATCGGTATATGGACGGAAAGAGATCTCATGCAGGATGTCATTCAAGAGGGCTTTGATCTTAAAGGCGCATTAATAGAAGACTACATGACCACCGCCGATCTGATATCTGCACCCCACACCGATACGGTCTTTCATCTCATGGATAAATTTCTGGGGCTTCGGATCAGGCATCTGCTTATCGAAGAAGACGGCAAAATTATCGGTCTGGTCTCAAGTGGGGACATCATGAAATGCGTCATTCATGAAAAAGATGCAGATCTGAAACAACTCAATTCTATGGTGAGTTGGGATTACTATGAGGATTGGAAATGGAAACCTGGAAACCATTAGGACCTGTGGCCTGGACGGGCAAGTCATCCAGTAGAGATGGCTCTGTTGCAAAAAAATGTCAATTTATGAAAGTCCCCTTATAGAAGACATATTTTATGCTGCAGAATAGATATCAAATTGTCTTTCAATTAGGCGGATCTCTCCTTTCAAACCTTGGTCATGGGTCCATATATCGAATTGGCCTTTCTTAAACATTCTCATGACTTCAAACCCTTTGATAGTAGTATAGGCTGTCTTCATAGATTTAAAACCTAGAGTAGGTTTGATCAACCGTTTCAATTTCCCATGATCCGCTTCGATCCGGTTGTTAAGGTACTTAACCTTACGGTGAAAGACTTGGTCGTTAAGAAGGCCCTCCTCCTTTAACTCCCGGATAGCTCTGTCATAACTGGGAGCCTTGTCGGTATTGATCGTAGCCGGTTTTTCATATTCTTTCATTTTTCGAAGTATTTTTCCAAGGAACCGTTTGGCAGCTTTCGAGGTGCGGAACCGATTCCTACTAAATCACGCAGTATGGAAAACAAAACACCACTTATTGTCTGAATATTCAGTTAGATAAAGACACCACCAGTAAACGATAATCTATGTTTATTGCATCCCTGAGCTCATCCAGGAAGTAGGCTCCTAAACGGTTGATATTGGACTTGCGGTATGGAGCCAGGCGGGCGGCCTGTTCCTTCGTAATCACATGCCCCTCTTGGATGAGTTCGCCCATGATTTTACTCTGGTCATGGACATTCATGAAGATCAGAATGTTGGCCACCAGATGCCCATACTTGATGATCTTGCGTTGCTCGTCGCGAGAGTTGGCAGCAATGGTGCCCCGGTTGCCGAAGGTGACGAATTGAATGAAGTCGTTGAACCTCTCACTGACGGTGGTGGCGTGATTCACAGTCATTCTGAGTTCGGGCTTTCGCAGGTATTTGAGCAGATAGGCGCTGCGAACGACCTTCCCGAGCTCTTGGAAGGCATAGTACAATTTATTCTTCCGTGTTCCGCTGGTCAATCTCCGAAGTATAAATGATGGTGATATTCGACCTTCTAGGATAGAGACTGCTACGCGTTGCATGTCCACCAGGTGTTTCGCGATCAAGTCCTCATTGATCTCTTCCACGGTGAACATCGGATCGATGTTGGGATAGGATTCACCTGGAAACTTGTAGATTTTGAGATCTTTCCACCGAGCGATACGGGGCATGAGCTGGATCCCAAGGAGGTAAGACAACCCGAAGACAGTGAGGCTCTGGGCATGCGTATCCCCATATGCCGTATGGGGTTTAATATCTGATTTGTTATGGAAAAAAGGATCCAAAATGAACGACGCCTCGTAGACGCCGCAGGGAATGAACCTGGAAAACAGCGCGATGTATTTGTCTGACACGTGATAGTAGCCGATGCCGCCATAGGATCCGTATCGTACGTGGTATTCCGAGACCAGGTTGTTCTCATAGACATCCCAGCGTGTACCATCCGCCGAGGCGGTTTCCCCGGTACCCCAGTAAGTGGGGAGTGAAAACTGGTTGTAACTATTGACCAGCACGTTGATGGCTTTGTCAAGCTTCTCCTCGGTGATGTGCCGTCGATTGATCCATTCAAGGTGCTTCCTGCTCAAAACTGGCAGGGATCGCTCGGTTTGCATGGGACCGAGGTTGCATCCATAGCAGAAGGTGGCGACAGCGTAGGACATCAACGGATCTTTGACTTTTGATTCGAATCCGCTGATTGGGCCGAATGATTTGCGCCAGTTGAGCGTTTTTAGCGTGTCGACGATGATGTCGAGGATGTTGCGCTGGGGCATTCGGCTCCTGATCATTTCGGTGAGTTCATCGACGCCTGGAACCGTATCCTTGGCCTTGAGCCTCGCAAGCCACAGGTCCCCGTTGGGTTCAAGGCAGAACTCATTGTTTCCCGGATAGGCCACCTCATGTTTCTGTGCCTGGGTGTTGAGGTGCGTCTTGATATGCGTGATAAACCCGGCCGTATCGATTGGTTGGCCGACCGCCTCAGCATAGTTGGAGAGCTTTTTCCGGAACTCCTCCATGGAAACCAATTGGTCCGTTGGGTCGCTGAAGTCCTCGCTGCCAACGATGCACATGTCTGCACATTTGAGCTCGTTAACGAGTTCGGAGAACAGGCAAACCTCGAACTGGTGGCGGTTAATTTTTTCCGGGACCTTCTGTCGCCGCTTCTTGCCGGTGACCAAATACCACCATTTGTCCGGGATCCAGGACAGATCGTCTATGGCAACAGTTTGCCCAGTTTCTGGATCTGTCACCTCCCTGGATATCCACAGGGCACGCGTTTTATGATTGGCCAGGGCGAACGCGATCGCTTGTACCAAGGCTTGGTCTGAGCTGGAAGATACGAACTCTAACCGATTCAATGCCTTGAAAAATGCGGCGCGGGAGCCGCGGAATAGAGGCCAAAGGAAACGTGAATAGTTTTTACTGCCATATACGGCATGTTGGGCTGAGAAATCCATAAGTTCCGGGCTCTGGTCGAAGACCCTCTGAATGGCGGATAGCTTCTTCTCCGGATCCTTTTCGGTTTCATCATAGGCATGTTCGTGGATGGACATGTAACTGGTCACGATACGATCCGTGTTATCCCTGTTCTCCTCAAGGTATTCATCGAGTTTGGTCTTCCCAACGCGATGGATTTTGCCGACCTTCTTGATCATCATTATCACGATGTCATCGATGGTGCGGGCCAAGGCTGATTTGACCATGGCAGCCATTAATACCGACCGCTTCGGTTGGGCAATTACACCTGCACGATTGGCATTGAGGCTTTTCGTCACCATGGCGAAATGTCGGAATTTGACATAGGGGATAGAGGAAAACAGATCGAAAGGAAAATCTAACGATCGGACCCACTCTAGGCGTTCAATAGCCTTGCCTATCTCCTTGAGGGTGACCTTGCCAGAGTCCTGACGTAGCTGATTCCACAGGGATTCATTGGTTTCTGGGTCTACAAGAAGTAAGTGTTCCAGTTGATTACGAGTGGACTTGGAGATGGCTTCATTCACGGCTGTATAGATGCTGGTGTTGGTATTGTGTCGTGCTTGGTAGGCCAGCCGAAGCAGTTGATCGAATTTGGGAAGTTCATACCGCAAGCGAACCAGTTCTTCAACGCCAACATTAAGAACATCGACGATATCCTCTTTTGTGTAGGCTGCATGCTCCATTGCTTTAAGGGCTATAGAGCGCGCGTTTTTATCCGCTGGTTTGATGTTGAGATAAGCTCTGATTTTCTTGATGTGGGAGGTCCGAACACGCGCATCATCATAGAAACTCAGCATCTTCAATGAGAAGCGACAACGAACGTGCCTTGCTAAGTATTCAGGTATGGATCGGGGGATATTGCTTAGAAATACGAAATAACCCAACCGCTGCGTGCATTTAAGCAGAGTGAGCATACAGGCTCTGTTTTGAGGAGAACGTGAATGCTTTTTTACAAAGGTGATCTCATCTGCACAGGGGGTGTATACGTTCTCCAGGGTTTCCTTTGATACTTGAGTCTTCAGTGTCGGGTATGCGGTTTCCTGAGGCGTAGGCATAGGTAACCCCTGTTTTGTGGCTAATTCGTGAGGATAGCATCGATCAGACCGATTGTTATGACTATTTTTTTAGTTTATATTTTAACAGGATACAACTATTTTAATGGTCGGGGAAAGAATAGGTGAGCCATTCCCAAAGGAAATGCGAGGGGTTGGGAATCGTGAAACTTATTTGATATAGATGCTTACCTGACACGGATTTTAACTATCCTACTGCGTGATTTAACAGAAATTGGCTCCACACCTCGGGATGCAATAAACATAAATTATCGTTTGCCGGAGGTGTCTTTATCTAACTGAATATTCAAGCAATAAGTGGTGTTTTATTTTCCCTACTGCGTGATTTAGTAGGAATCGGTTCCGCACCTCACATCGGCAACTGTCGCTCAGAAACGACTTCAGCTTTGCGACTCTCTCCTTTTAAAAGTCCCATCCTCTTAGGCGGTTCCATCCTGGCGTTTCTTGTTCACATGGCAGCCATGCAGATTCCATTCATGCAGCGAATATTGCACGTCGAACCTGTCGATTTCGTCACATTTGCATCGTTGCTGGGGCTTGCGTTCACGATCTTTGTGGCAATGGAGATCCACAAATGGTGGTGGAACATTCGCCGCATCGGGTAAGTGCAAATTTATTTCGAATCTTCCCTGCATCACTTTGCAAGCGGGTCCGTAAGGCGGTTCCCAAAGAACGTTGGCCTGATATGGAAAGAGTGGGCAGCTATGAAAAAAAGGTGTTCGGAATTCACTCAAGAACGATGACCTGGAGTTTGGCGCATCCACGGTGCCTTTTTCTGTGCCGTTTCGGTATTTGATTCCATTATACTCAGGACGTTCTCGGCAAAACCGGTTCCCGCCTCATTGTAAATATTGAAGGCACATTTTGCGCCAACACGGATCAATTCAGCCACTTGATCATCAAATGTGCCGACAGCAGTTATCAACCCGGAAAAACCTGAATTGCGAAGATGCATTATCGCAGCTATATTGGCTGAGTGTTTCGGCATTGCCAGCATGGCTAACCGAGGAATTTCATTTGGATTTGGTTGCAGTCTTGACCAGAAATCTGGATCTGTAGGGTCTCCGAATACAACATTTCTTCCGGCTTTGCGGTGGCCATTCACCACCTCTGAATTGAAATCAAAACCAAGGACAATGTCACCGTAACGTTCATGCATATATTCATATGCTGCGGTTCCTATGCGCCCCATACCGAAGATACTGATGGTTGCCTTACCCAGATCAACAGGCTGATCATCTGGGTGGCGGCGATCTGTTTCAAATCTCTTTAAACCCTGGCGAAACATGTCATAGAAGACATCACTTTTGGTATTTATCGGAGCGGCTACTACAAAACTTATTGCCAGTGCAAAGGCTATGATCACCAACCATTCTGAACCGATCCATCCGTTTCTTACACTTACAGAAATGACAATAAGGCCAAACTCGCTGTAATTTGAGAGGGCTAAAGTACCGAGCAACGATGACCTGGCACGGAGGTTAAACCGCGTCAGCAGAAAATAAAACAGAAAACCCTTCAGGGGAACAAGCGCCACAAATAATAGTGCTATAGCAATCGACAAGAAATCAGGAATACCTGACAGGCCGATTGTGAGAAAGAAGCCAACAAGAAACAAATCCTTGAGTCCCATCAAAGATTTGGCTACTTCCGGACTTTTTGTGTGCCCTGCCAGTAACATTCCCAGTATCAATGCTCCCAGATCTGCCTTTAGGTCTCCTGTTTCAAAGCCGCCGGCACCAATTACAATAGATACAAAGAGGCCAAAGAGAACTAGTAGTTCACCATGTCCAGATTTTTCCATCAGCCTACAGAGGAGAGGCCGGATCAGGATGAGTGTAAACGGTATTAAAACAGCCCAAAGTGCAGGGTTCTTGCCCAGTGAAACGGTAAGAAACAACACTGCAAACATATCCTGCATGATGAGAATTCCAATGACCACTCGTCCGTGCAGAGATGATGATTCTGCCTTTTCTTCAAGTATCTTGACTGCAAACACCGTACTGGAAAAGCTGAGGGCAAACCCAATGAGTAAAGCAAGGGGAAATGAGAGGGGAGAGAGCATGGGCAGTCCGGCTCGGCCGAGCATGTACAAGCCGGTCCCAAACACCAAGGTGATGCCTCCCATATGAAGAGAAGACACAGCCCACACCTCAGGCCGTGCCAGGCTTTTCAGCCTCAATTTCAAACCAATTGTGAAAAGGAGAAGAGTCACTCCGAGGTCTGCTATTGTTTCCAGGACCTCTCCTCCCTGAATGCCAAGTCCATTGAGCACAAAACCGGTTAATAGAAAACCGACCATTGGAGGTAGTCGCACCTGACGACATAAAAATCCCAGCAGAAAAGCTATTGATAGGATGATGGGATCCATAAAAAAACCTCACCTTGTCGGGGTAGACCCAACAGTTATATCACGGAGTTTGAAGTCTAAGGGTGCGAAAACGTCCGTTAAGTGTAGCGGCTCGCTATTATAAAAGCCCGTACTCGTGTAGGAGAAAAATAAAGTATCATACTGAGCGTAGGCTCAGGGAGCATGTTCAGGTGGTGTTCTGCCTTTTGCGGATAGTGTTGTGGTATCGAGTCAAAATCCTAACATGTTTCCTGGATGGCATATCAAAGAAAATCTGGAATTATCTTTCACATTATGACACTCTGCAACAAGAGTGTAGTACTTGATAAGTTGAACGTTGCTGCCACAAGGTCACAAATTTTTCGAAATCGTAATACTGAAATTTACTCCTTTATTGCAGTCAGATTCTCCCCACACTTCGCCACCATGCAGTTCCACGAGTTCTTTAATTATTGCCAAACCCAAACCAACACCAGCCACCCTGTCGTCAGCGCAATTTCTTTTAAATTGGACAAAAAGTTTCTGGAAATCATCTGGTACAATTGCGTTGCCATCATTCGAAACACACAGAGTATGAAATTCTTTTGATTCCTTGTAGATTATATCAATTCTACTCATGGTGTCGCCTCCATATTTCAAGGCATTATCAACAAAATTTCTAATAATGCGCAAAATGGCAATCCTGTCTGCTCGTATCATTGAAACTTGTGATGGTTCGGACCACAGTATATTCCTCTTGCTTAGCTGATTGGCATATTCTTCCCTGACGGTCTGACATATTTCCAGGAAATCTAACTCTATTATTTCGAGAGGGTGTTCCTTTGCTGAAATGTAAACATTTATCTGGTCGACAAGTAATTCTATTTGTGCCGCTGATTTTGTGATTTTCTCACAGTAATGTTTTCCTTTTTCATTCAGAACATCCCGATATCTTTTTCTCAATAAGTTTGTCAAACCATGTATTGCAATAACCGGGCTTTTCAAATCGTGGACAACAGAATAAGCAAACAGTTTGATTTTATCGCTTTGTTCCAGAAGGATCTGGGCGGCTTCTACTCGCTCCATTATACGGTTTTTGCTTCGATAGTAGGTAAAAATTATAACGCTGATACCGGAAAAAAAGAAAACCAAATGGGAAATATATAGTTGTAAAATGGATTTCGTTTCAATTTCACGGTAAGGCGCAAGAGGGATGGAAACACTCAGCCCCCCTCGAACGTCTCCTAGTTTATAACCTTGATGGGCGTGGCATTTTAAACAACCAACCTTTGTGTACATCGGTTTCATGAGCCTAAGAAATTGATTACCTTCGATAGAAGTAACCGTCATAACTCTTTCTTTACCATCATTAAATTCCTGCAATGCCTTCGTCTCCCAGGCATCCGGCTTATTAATGGGGTTAAGTGTTTGCAAACTGGTTAAGTGACCATTGGTTGAATATAAAGTTGCATAATGACTCATCACCTGGCGCAACATATAAGCTGGATTCATCAAAGTAAGTCGTTTGCCACTGGGGGTTAAAAGGTCACGTTCTAAAATATGGCTGAGATATTCGTTTGGTGGAGTCCTTTCGGTTACAGGTACATAAACGCCTTCATGATCAGTTGCCCAGAAGCGAAAAGCCTGATCTTTATCAAAAACGGTCATGGCTTCTTTTTGGGCCAATTCTAAGGTTTTTTCCTTTTCGGCAGCGATGTTCCAATATGCTGAAAGAAAACATAAAATCGCCCAGCTCAGGGAAATTAATACACAGTTTCTTAGCAATACAACAAAATCTGAATTATCATTTTGTAGAGTAGCCATCGCCCAATCTTTCCCAAGTAAAATGTCGAGTCTTTAGGCAGATAGAAAAACAATGCCTCATTACTGGCAAAAAACCAATCCAGTTTCTCAAAAAAACCAGGTATCATTATATTCTGTCAAGAAGGGGTAACACTTCTGCCTAATATGTTAACATGACAGCGTGCTGGTTTGTAGAATTATCAATAATTTGGAATGCTCCATTTAAAATTAGTTTTTTAGGCACAAACACATCCTACCTGCTCATGAAACACCTTAACCGAGCAAATGTCCGCTGACCCTTAATCTTGCCACAGCTATTCTTCAGCCATACGATTATGCAGCGCTATCGTGCAGCTGAATAGTTGGAATTTATTAATTTTTATAGTGGCGTTTTTGGTTTATTTGGTCGAGCTTCTCACTGTGGTATCTATACTTTTCAGGTGTGTCAGTAAAACGAGTGAAGATCAAAACATGAACCTGCGATGAAATAGTCTAGCCACGCACTGAGGAGTGTAGGAGGCGAGTTAGTATTGTTCTGTTTCGATTTGTTTGCGAAAGAGTTGGAGGAGCTCCTCTTTTATTGAGGCAAGGTCGAGAAAGTAGATTTCCTTAGGGAAAAGCAGGTGGGCCACCCCAGAATCAAAGAGCCGGTTAACTGGGCTTCTACCCGGAACCATCTCGAAGTAATCTCTTTACAGAACTATGTCATATCTATATTGAGCAACTACACTTTATTGAAAATAGGAAAAACGCTCAGTATAAGGTTAACTTTTTTTAGAGGTAATAGTTTGAAAAGATGAAAGCTGCCGCTTTACCTTATCGCTTTTGCATTTCGGACAGATAAATTTTTTCTTCTCGTACTCTGAAATAGTTATAACTAAGGAAAAATCATGATCGCACTTTTGGCATATAAATTCGTATACGGGCATTGGCAATCTCCTCTTCCGATGTTAATTTTGCAGGGTTAAATTCCGATATTTTTAACAGTTCACATCAGTAAATGTAAGTAAGCGTATAAATGAGTTGTTTCTTTTCCCGAAAACCAACCCTTCATCTCAGTACGGTCTCTCTCATTATTTCAATCAAAAAGCCGAACTACCTTTAGGAAGGCAACCCGGTTACCTGTTTTTAGATCCGTGGTGGCTTTCCGTTCCTGTCTATTGGCAGGTATGGTTTTATCTCGCACTGGATTAAGTGTTATTATACTTCAATTCTATACGGGGTTCTTTGACTAAACCCCCGGTTTGTCACTAACCTCTTCTGCAGCCCATGGTATCATTGACTTACAGCTGAAATATCGATTTCAGATTCAGCAAGCAAAAATTTTATAACCTCTTGAATATTAACCGGATTTTCTCGATTGTAAAATTCATATTTTCCGATGAAACTGAGATGCTGCCAAGCAACTGGTCCTTTTGAGGGGGACCAACAACAAGATCAATACCTTGCAGAAACAGGCATACGGTTTTCGAGATATAGAATTCTTCAAATTAAAAATCTATGCTCTTCATGAAACAAAGTATACTTTAACCGGATGAACCAGATTTATATGTCTCTGGCCTCAGCAATCAGTTTGTCAAACTTTTCCACCTCCACTACTGGCGATGTCGAGAAGGTAATTCCGGTCAATCGCTTCAGTCCGACGGATACGGCCAAGGCACTTTCCTGGTCGGGGAAGTCCAGGGTCAGCACAAGATCGTGTTCCCCCATTACGGCATACATGGAGCTTACCTTCCCGCCGTTTTTTTCGATCAGCGTCAACACCTTATCCGTTCGATCTGAACTGATACCCTTCATAGCCTCTTTGGAGTAATTTCCAAACATCATGAAAATCGGCATATTCCACCTCCATTTACGTTCAACTCAATCTTTCCTTTGTTTATTGATTATAAGGGATACACTACTGATTTGTCAAAATTCCGATAATTGTTTCAAACGAATTAGTCGCACTATAAGTGGTCAGGAAAAAATGGTGGCCTTAGAGGGCCAGACCATTTCTGACCACAGCCCATTGCTCAAAGCTAAAATAGACAATATGCCCTCAAGGAGCCTCTCCAGGGTTTTCGCGAATTTCAACAACATGTCTTTGGTGGAGTTCTTGGCCATTTCTAGCCAACTCCTCAAATGCCATTCATCTGCCTGCTTGTCACCAACCCAACTCCAAACTTGTCGTAAATCTTCTTTCAGGTAGTACACGAGGTGTGGAACCGATTCCTGCAATATCACGCAGTAAGAGGGCAAGAGAGCATGCAAAACCAGGGGAGGCAATGTTGATATTTAACAAAACGGTTGAAATAATACTTGTTTTCCATCACCTTACAGGCTGATGACATCATTGGTTCTGAGTGCCTCCCCTGGTTTTGCATGCTCTCCAAGATTCGTGTGCTTTTCTTACGAGATCAGGGAGCCTCCATAAGTGAGAGAGCTGACCATTCGGGCTGTCGAAACGGTGCTCCCATCCGCAAGAGCTCTCGCCCCATTCCTCCATCGAGAAGGGTAATATGAGATGGATGGTTAGTCTTTACCATGGCATGTCATCCTTGTGACAAAACAGAAAATGGTTCTTAAGGTCACACATTTTATGACCTTCTAATACGGAATATACACGTAGCTGTATCTCTTCGATAGCTTTTCCAGCAAAGGATTCTCACTGGGCCAAGAGGCCTCTTGGGGGGGGGGTATTTACTGCCCTAACAAATCTTTTTCACTTTCCCTTTCCTCATCTTTTTCACCATTTAGCAAATGCTCTTCAGTCTCCGTCAGAACAGCGAGATAACGGGCTCCTTTTTCGGCTTGTTCAGCTATACGCCGAATTCGCGCTATTATATCAAGACAGTGTGCTGATCTTCTCACAGAAATCTCTCCACGGGTAGCAGCCTGAAGGAGACTGTTTTTTATGGCACGATACTCATCTTTAACTTCTTCAAGCTCACCAATACAGGATTTTGAAGAGTAGTCTTCCAGTTCAACATCAACATTTCGCAACAATTTCACAGTATTACTCTTATAGCGAGTCAGTTCTGCAATAAGCTCAAGATGGCCGACCTCATGACCGAGATTAGACTGCATTCTGGCAACATCCATAGCTAACTCGCCGACATCACGATAATATCCTGCTACCCGCAGTGCATTAGGGAGCTGATTCGCTAGCTCGACCGGAAGATTTTTCTTCCCCATTTCCTTGCCAAAACCACCAATGGTTCTATTCAATTTGTCAATCACTACCTTATCAACAGCAAGCCGTTTCCCTGGGAATGTTTCCGTACTGATTGCCCCCTTTGCCATACGTCTGGCGATCTTTCCTGTTCGTTTGAGTTCCATTTCCAATGCATGGAGGGCAAGCACTGGAGTGACCAAAACATTGCGATCCAAATATTTTGGTCGTGATTCATCTTCTTCAGCGGTTCTAAACCTCTTTTTCAGAAAAGCGACGAGCTGTTTCGAAAAGGGACATACAAGCAATACTCCGAGAAGATTAAAAGTAGTATGGAAAAGAGCCAGAAGAGTGATAGGTGAATCACCCATTCCTAACACTGTCTGTACATTTTGAAGCCAAAATAAAAGAAACGGAAGAGCAAGAAATGCCACTAATCCGGTGATAATATTAAAGAGAACATGGGCGCCTGCCAGTCGTTTAGCATTTGGAGTTGCTCCGATCACTGAAAGAGCCGCAGTAGAAGTTGTTCCGACATTAGCTCCAATAACAACAGCAGCAGCATCAGCTAAAGGTACAATTCCACCGGCCACAGCGGTAAGAATTATAACGATCGCTGCACTGGATGACTGCATCAAAAAAGTGAGCAGAAAACCAATACCAACAAAAAGAAATAATGCAAAAACACCTTCTCCTGGCATACTGGAAATCTGGACATTATGTCCTAAAGACCCAAATGCTGCCTTCAGAATATCAATCCCAACAAAGAATACACCAAATCCGGCAAACACATCTCCAAGCGCCCCATAACGTCCTTCTGAACGAGAAATGCGAAGAAACATGCCAAGTCCAATGGCAGGAAGGGCAAATATCTTAATATTTATTTTAAGGCCCACCAGAGAAACAAGCCAACTTGTCATGGTTGTCCCTATATTTGATCCATAAACCAGGCTGACAGCATGACCAAGATCAACAAGACCAGCATTAACAAAGCCGATAGTAGCAACAGTTACTGCACTGGACGACTGTACCAGGGACGTAAGAAAAGCTCCGGTACATATTCCCCAAAAGGTTGTTCTTGTTGATCTTTCGAGGATATTTCGCAAAGAGGAACCAGCAGCGTATTTGAGCCCATCAGTCATCATCCTCATCCCGAGAAGAAATAGCCCTATACCGCCAACGAGACTGCCAAGCATAATGAGGGTCATGACACCAAAACCTCCTGGTCTTTTTGGGTTGCTTTATCGGCCCACTGAAAACATAGCTGCGATTTCACCCCGTAAGACTTCCGTTTTTTAAAATAGCACTGGAAATAACCCTGCCCATTATTGGGTAAAACCCTAAGTGAGGATTTGGCTAAAGTCAGAGTTATTGTAACCGAGTCAAAATAACGAGGTTGGCATAACCATAATTTGTATTAAAACGTAATTTTGATATCATGATCGAATAGCCGGAGCAAGTGCAGCGGTTATTTTTGCACCAATCTAAAAATAACCATAACCATAAACAGTATCCAAAAAGGAAAAACATGAACAAGAAATAGCTTGTCGATTATATCTCAGACTCCGCAGGAATCACAAAAATTCAAGCCGATAAAGCTTTGCAAGGCACTTTGGAGGGAATTACAAAATCTCTCAAAGAAAAAGAAAGTGTGACCCTGATTGGTTTTGGTACTTTCTCTCCTGTAGACAGAGAAGCCAGAAAAGGGAGAAACCCTCAAACTGGCAAACCAATTGATATTCCTGCCAAGACTGTTGTTAAGTTCAAAGTTGGTAAGACGTTAGGTGATGAAGTTAACAACGGCTGAATCAAAATAGCGAGAAGGGGGGAACTTCCCTTTCTGATCTTTCACCTCACATTAGCGAAAAAACAAAATCCTTTGTGAGAGATTCTGTCCGCTCATCAATTTATTTGATTTGAAAAAACGCTCAAATGTCACGGTAACAGTAACGAAGATTTGCATTACCGCAATTTTCGTAACTAAACTGCGTTACAAAATCAAAGTAAATAGTAATCAGCCCTAAAATAATGAAATTGCGAAGAAAAGAATGATATGTAACTATGTTCTTTTGAGACTATAAAT
>JBLHNU010000085.1:0-19489 GCA_047622095.1 Desulforhopalus sp. | reverse complement strand
ACAGGAAACATCTAAACCGACACTGTCTAGATATCGTTTATTATTGGCAATAGAAATCTCTACATTTGAGAATACACGATCCTGCCGTGCTATCTTGCAACTTGCCTGACAAACGTTCTTCATGTATAACCTTACAAAAAGCATGTTATACAGTTCCTACAGAATTACTTGTTGTGTGTAAAAAAAGCACAGGCCCTTTAAATTATTTTCAAAAGGAGGCACAAAATGAATGTTAGAAAACTTATGATTTTATTGCTTTTGATTTTTGTCGCCATTTCTGCCGAAGCAAATGAAAAAATGAAACTTACTGGACCTCAGTTAGTTGAAAGAATAGGCGGTTACGAAGTAATTGCTGGAACTTCTAGCCAATCTGAATACAACTATATGGTTGTAGCCTACTCAAATGGAACACGGGAAGTATACTGGAACGATGGTATAAAATCAGGTACTGACAAAGGCACCCACAGAATAGAGGGTGATCAAATTTGCGTCACTTGGAAAAACTCTTTTGAAGGGAAAGAGCAATGCTTTGATGTCTTTAAAATTGGCGAATCAAAATACGAGAGTTTGAGTAACGGCAAGCTTGCATTCACCTATTACAAAATCAGGTAAGTTCTTTCAAAAATTGTTTATCTATCTACCTGTATAATATAAAAATAGCACACATCAAAACGTTTCAGAGAAAGCCGCAAATAGTGCGGCTTTCGCTGAACTCCACGTTAATATTGCCATCTCGAAGGTCCTAATATTCTTCCAACGATTCAAGTTTAGACTATTCCTGTACATGTCATATGTGATCGTGCTTAAAACTTACCTTAAATGGAACACTCTAATTTATAGATAAATCCAGACCATCTACCGCCTATGCCACGCCACAAATGCCTCAGCCTCATCCTCATCCTCAAAACCAAAGAGATCCTTACTCGGCGAAGAAATGCCAGTTGTTTCATAGAGGGTTAGTGCAAGAAATGGTAAGGCCATAAGCGTAGACCATTAAAAACCCAGGTCACTATCTCAACGCACCGTCCTCACAGTGTCCTTTACACACCTGAGGCTGCGTCCCCACCTGCGTGATACACAAAGGGGACTCCTACCTCGGGTGTCTTTTTCTGCCACGTGTATTAGGTGACAATGGACCTGTTTTCCTTTGCCGCCAACCCAAAGCAATAATACCAGCAACTAGGGCTAAAATAACAACCAAGAATCCACCATAAGCATAAGCTATTGGCAGTCCTGCAAACAATAAGAGCAGTACAGGCCAATCAGTTTTGGTTCCACCATGTTTACTCATATCACCTCCCTACTTTTCGTTTTACAAGAAAAAGTACTGATGATTGCAACGAGGATCACACCAAGCACTATAACTGTACCACCAAGTTGATAGGATTTCATACAAAACACACGGGAATTAACTATTAAACAGAAGAAGCCGTGGCTACATGTAAAGGCGGCTCCGAAAATGTAGAAGTACCTTATAACTAGTAGATGGTCATGCGGGGCACGGGGGGGGGGACCCTATACCCCCTCTCTAATATAGCATTTGTGAGAATGGGATGTGAAGTTCTTCAGGGAATTTAAAAGGGAGTGTATTGGCAACTTCTGCTGCGTCAGTCGTACCTAGTACGTACCTATAACGAAAAAAGCACCTACAGTAAAAACTGTAAGTGCTTGAAATCAATGGTCGGAATGAGAGGATTTGAACCTCCGACCCCTTGTCCCCCAGTGAATTGATATTCTGTATAAAAAAAGGTAGTTAGTTTCTTTCGGTCGTAAAATTGGTCGTACTTGCGCTGAAACCTCCGAGCCATTGTTACCTGGATAAGGGGTTGGAGGTTTGTTTTTAAGTAGCATCAATCAGTCAGCATGTCGAAAATGAAGTATTTGCTTTGGTTGATAATCTAGAATTATTTTGAAACCTGATGTCACTGGTTAAGGTCATGACTTATAGGAGATATCTTTACTTGGTGAACTAATGTTGTGATAACCGGCCCGCGCTGTTTACTGGTCCGTGTTTATTAGATAGTTATATGTTCTTTAATCATTTACAAACTCCTCCATTGAATCGTAAGCAAAGTAGTTTAAGCCAACCTCCTTTTTTCTATAAGTGTCACCCTTAAATGATTTACTCATAGAAACTAAAGCTGATATAGGAGTTCTTTTTTGCAGTTCAAGAAGTTCAGCTTTTGATGACTGCAAATTAAAAATACCACCAATTGCTAACGAAGCCGCACCTAATGATACAATTGATGCTGAAGGAATATTGAGCAAGCTCCCTAAGGCTACAGGCGCAGGTAATCCTAGAAATACTGATCCCATCCAGCCTTTAGCTTTAATTATATCAGCACACTTTTTGTAATTTTCCTGTGCTTTTAATAGCTCGTTTATTTTTGAGTCTATGAGATCTTTTCTAACGACTGGATCTTCTAATTTTTGCAATTCAGAGTACAGTTGATAGATAGTTTCTCTCAGTTGGGTTATTTCATCTTTACGCTTTTCTCTAAATGAAATTATTTCTTCACCAGATATTTCATGAATGTTGATGGGTGTTATCTCCCCAATGATCAAACTAAATAGTGCGAAAGGGTCATCACTATATTTGTTGTTTTGCTCATACAAGAGGACACAATCATCGAAATTACCATCTAAGTTATAATAGGTTGTTGCAGTCCATGGTGCCCAATCATTGGTGATTAAATTGAGTTCATTCTTTTTAGCGATATCATTTGCAAGGTATAACATGAAATGGGAAGCGAGTTCTGTTGGTATATGAAACCATTCATCTTCCAAATTACCATAGCCCAATGAACTGAAAAGTGTTCGAACTTTCTCATCTGTCTTTTCACTATGCAAACGAGATAGGACTTTTTCCACTTCATCTTCATCATTGCATACAAATGCCGCAGCATCCCAATTTTCTTTATCATTTAAAAAATCATTAGATGCAGAGGGTGAATATCTTGCTGGATCAATCATTTTACCGATTGATGGATCTTCAAGTAATGGTTGTAACTCCTCATTATCCTCTGGAATAATGTTGTTTGGAACTATCCTATATATACTATCATAAAATAACGCCATCGATTTCAACCAGCTAGGATTAGAGAAGGCTATGTGAGGGTAATACAAGGCATTGTTTATCATTTTTTTCTCATGTAACGGTTAGTTCACCGGCGAGCTTCAACGAGTCCAGCGAAACGAAGTGGAGCGATGGTGAAACGTTTGGTTAGATTTTTATTATTTCATTTCAGATAGATATTTCTCAGTTAACAAACTTGTATGTATCCAAGTTTGAGTAAGTTTTATGAGTGTTTTTAAATCATTAATATCTTTCTCTTCCCATTTCCTTACATAATGTGTTTCATCATTACCAAGCCAAGCTGCCCTCCGTCCACATTCCTTAATATTTTCATCAGAGATAAAATTATTTATTACATTGCCCAAGAATTGTTTTTTTATATCTTCCTCTTTTTCTGGATTTTTTAATATAGTGTAATCCTTTATTAGAAATTCTAGAGACTTTCTATACCCCACACCGGCGATTTGATTTAGTTGATAAGCTTCAGCTGTTTCACTTTGGCTTAGTAATTCACAATAGTTAGGAGAAAGTTCGGCAACTTCTTTTGGTACCTCTGAGCTTTGTGGGACATAAGGTGAAGTTGACTTTAGAATATGTGGTCCTTCAGAATAATGACCTCTATACGACCTGTTTTGTCTATAGGTTCCGATAAATACTTTTTGGCAATCTGACCTAGGGCACAAATATACGTTTTGTAATATATCACCGTCCATCGTGCTTCTAATAATATTTGAAGAACACAATAATGTCGGCACTATACCATGGTGGCATATTGGACAGTGATCAGGATCAGTATTGTATTCATATTGTTTATCATTAACCCTAACGTTCGGCATTATTTTTGAATCCTCCAATTGGATATGTATCTTTTCCGGAAATCTAACGTGGACATAACCGACGATCTTCAACGAGTCCGTGTTTATGGATTTGTTATGATGATTATTGTATTTTTTGTTTCTGTTCAGCTGGTGGGTTGTTATTTAAGTGTTTTTTGTAATATGACTTGGCACGATCAGCTACCGCGTGTGCCCTTGTAAATACCGCAAAAATGAAATAAACGAAGAATACACAAAAACTAATTACAAAGGACAATTCTGAATATTCTTGCAACAACTCTGGTTTGACAATGAGGTTTGGTACTACAATTAAAGCAACTATAAATAAAGCGGTTAAAATTGATAATGATACAAAACAAACACATTCTGAATGCTGCTTACTTAAAAGCTTGGCTTCTCTCGTACTTGCATCTATATTTTCTCTACAGTTCTTAATATTTTCTTCATTATCATATTTTTCATACTGAATCTTTCTAGCAATTTTCGCTGAAGATGGTTGAATGATATGTCCGATAATGTAACCCAAAATTATATAGTAAACTAACACTTCAATTTTGGGCGATTTTATGTTTTGTGAATGTAAAAAATTGAATGTAACAATAGCAGTGAAACCTGGAATAAACCTAGCGTAAAAATCATACCAAATATCTGGAATGTTCTCGAAAAATTTATCCATAGTTTAGTCTCAACCAAGAAGTTTTATATTTGAAATCATAACAAGTTATTGTCTAGTTTTCCAGCTATCACCATATTTCAGCCTGTCTTGACAAATCAAAATTGCCGAGGGAAGGCCAGTTTCTAACTGGTTAACCCACCAATATGACATCGATCTCCCTTATAAGGCATAACGACCTAAATAAGCGGACGGCGCCAAGAAACTTGCCGCGTCAGCGCCGCCACACTTATCGCCGTCCGCTAATTTTTTTGGTTATACCTGTTTTTAATATCTTAAAATCTTTCTCGCCATTACAGCGACGAACGTGGAAATCAAAACAGCGCCGAGCCATGCTTCTGCTGTACTGATTAAACGCATGAACCACCTCGAAGCCGAGTATGATAAATCTCCGTACCCAAGTGTGGCAAAAGTTGTAAATGAAAAGTAGAGGGAAGTTGGAAATCCGGCTTCATTACATGGATTGCCCGCAAAATAATAAATACCCGCAAATACTAAAGCGACTAAAAATCCAGCAATCCATATTTTGTAAGGTCTGACGCCATACCCAGCTGCAAAATCCCATAGATACTCTTTGAGCCAAATTACGTAGGCTGATTTTTTTTTATCTGACTTTATTTTAGGCCAAAGAATATATTTTCGATTTGAGGACCTCTCTTTGTAGAGGAATTTATCTGCTGTGTTCCATAGCTCGGCATTAGCGTAAGCTATTCGAAATGCCTTGAAAATCTCCGGTTCTTGCTCTCTAGGCAATTCCCGAGCCTGATGGGTTCTCTCTATGTTTGGCCCAAAGATAGTGTTGTAATTAACTATAATTTTATTGAAATATGCTTTCTCAAAATATGCCCCGGTAAGGTCGGCTCCAGAAAAATCAGTCTCTATTAGAGATGCATCATAGAAACATGCTTGTTTCATGTTGCAATCGGTGAACCTGGTATTGTATCCACCCGCAATTTCCAAACCTGCATTTTTTAGATTACATTTTTCAAACATTGTCCGCGTTAAACTCGTTCTCTCAAATCTTGCTCCACTTAATGTGCAGTTATAAAAACGAGCGTAGTTTAAGCTTTTACTCCCGAACCATGCTTTATCAGAAAAGACTTCATTGTAAACATGAATACCTCGCAAATCGTCTTGAGTGAGGACCCAAAAAGATTCTTCTCCCATTTCAGATTTCGGGTAATGAGGGTGGCCGTAGGGGTCAGAGCTCTCAACATGGTCTAACACATAAGGATCTAAAACAGAGCGAACATCCGCACCCCTTTTTATCCCATCAATAATTTCCTTGAATACTTGTTTCCCAATGGGTGTTTCCCATCGATTAATGAGAAAACGTTGGGTAACAAGAACAAAGCGTCCAGTGGAGCAGTTTGTTAGGGCTTTACAACAGTTCACGATATTCTAAAAACTCTTTCACAATAAACGGTAAATATTGTTCTTCCGCATTGTGTTGAATTTCTTGAGACAATGTTGCATGAACTCCAAATTTTAATTCTACATTATCAAGCAGAACATAATATGGTTGTCGTTTTAGACCAGTACGGACAGTATGGGCGATATCATCTGGTTGTAGAGACAACAGCATATCAAGCTGCTGTTCATTGAAATCAATAGATTGTGCAAATTCAATATCACCAGGAATTGTAGTGGTTGCTGTGTAAAGATCATCTTCGACTTTAGAAATAAAGCAACTATTCACGGCAAGTCCAATATATGTAAAGCCGTCTTTAACTCCCAATTTCAACATATGAAGGCCATAATCGGGGTTGTAATCCATGACTTCATCATTAGCTCGAATGTTAGGATTTAAAAGGCGATTTAATATATCAAAATGTTTCTCAATATCTGTTAACTCAAAGTGCATAATTGGTTCAAATTTATTTATGCTGTAGAGGGAAAACTCTCGGCCATTACATAACGCATAATATTTGGCTCTTACTTCTGGATGAATTGCATAACTATAAGCCTGTTCTACATGCTTACTTTTAACAATATCTTCTGTCGGAGACTTAGCATCCAAAATCCAAAAAGGGGCAGTATCGCAAAGAAATAAATAATCTGGAATAATTGACACTTTACGTTGCTTAGAACCAATTGCCACATAAGGGTGAATAAGTGATTTACTACGTACGATTTTATTTGAGCCTGTTGCTAAGTAACCTAATTTTCTAATTAAAGGGACAATCAATTCTTCACGAACAGAATCCTCTTTAAAGTCAGGATCATCTAGTAAAGTAAAATCAAATCCATTAAACATACAACCTCCTTGATATTGAACAGAACCCTAACGCCCGCTTAACCGGTGGACAAAGCGCGCAGCGGTTTGGCTATCCGTGTTGAAGCGCTTGTTTGCCAATTTATCATCACACGTCGTTAGCAATACTCTCTAGAGAAGTGACTCTAGACATAAGCACTTTCAAATCAGAACTAGAATATTTATCCATCTCTGTTTGAATAAAATTAATTACGTCAGGAATAAGCATTCACTCATCATTTTAGAATTCAATTTGTACGTTTTACTTTTTCCCCTTTTGACCATGGGCCATTAATTGTTTCTGACATACCCATGTTACCTCCAAACAAAGGAACTTTAAGATATTTTTTCCCTCCACTAATTGAAAAAACAATGTTTTTAAAATCTCTGTGTTTTTCAGAGAATTTACGCATATTTCCAGCTGAACCTATTTCCCATAGCCCTTGATCCAAGTAGTTCATAATAACTTTATCACCAATAATATGTGTCCTATCAGGGTAGTAGGATATCTTGACGACCAAGTTAACATTAGGTGTCATGATGGGATTAACAGAGTCGTAAAACGCACGCTTTAGATCTTTGTAGGATTCCACACTTTCATTAATTGAATTGACAGAATTTTCAACCTTACGTCCTACTAGAATGCAACCTTGTATATCTGATGGATAGTTACCAATATGCAATTGTATCCCTTCACGCTTAGGAACACCTTTAAGCTGTAAGCGCCACTTGTCATTTTTATCGTACCGAAGAATCGCACTGTACGTACCTGATGGAATTGAGCTGATAAAGCTTTTATTATTTTCCCAAGGTAGTTCAAGAGTATGTGAGATAAATTTGTCATCGACAAACAACTCTCCGGTAATAGATGCAGAATTGTATGATACTCTCTTAATTTCAATAGTTCGTGTGCTGGCAAATGCAGTCGTAGTAATTAACAAAATTAGCACTAAGATAGTGCTGTATATGGATTTTTTTACCATAACCTTTCCTTGTAAAAATCAATATAGAAATAAGTAGTTATAACATGATGATCACCGGTTTATCCGGTGCATGATTTTGTGATTAAAAGTTGCAACAAGGGCCAAAAGCCGACTTGACCCCTTTTCATAACGTTGAGCTAACTTGCAACAGTGATGTTTCCGCTGTCAATGTTGGGCGTTTGGTTAATTTTTTTATTAGTATTTTCATCTTGTTTTGATATTAAGTTTTCCCATAAATGCAACCTATCTTCAAAATAATTACGGAGTAGAGTATAGCGAAAAGCTAGCTTAGTATTTTTTTCTGACTGAAATTTTTCACAAAATGTCAACACTTGTTGATATGATTTTGTAATAACCGAAGTATCAATAGCTGCCCCAAATAGATCTAAGTAGGATTGACCTAGATAGTCAATTACATGGTAACCATCGCTATCTACAACCAAACAATCGAGACATTGCCTGGCAATTGTTTTCGAAACTTCTGAAACATTATCACTGGAGACTTGATTACTCAATGTTTCTAGGTGTTTAATCAATTCATTTCCGACAACAATCCTAGGATAATTTGCAATTCTCGATTCTAATGAATATGAGCGAGAGAGTGCTGGACCATAGATTTCGTTTTTCGTAATGTCCATACCAAGTCCAACATCAATTCCGCCTCTGATCGGATGTCCGATAGCTAAACAGCACAGAAAAGTTGTGGCAGCTGAACCAAATATTCCATAAATACCTCGCACCGGAAGTTTTAACATATCCATTTTCAATGGCATAAATATCACCATTGAGTCAGAAAACGACTGCATTTTAATGGGATGATTATCTAGAGAGACATATTCTTTTTTTTGCTCTGCTGAAAAGCCAGCTGTGTCTATTGGTTTTCTTTTAAATCCTTCAAACGATTCATTGAAAAATTTTCTCATGCCAACAACTGCGCCATAAGTCTTTTTCAATTCCTCTTTTATTTTGTCTAATTCTTCTTGGTCACGGGATAGTGGAAGAACACTAAGACTTCTCAGGTTCTCTTGTTGACCAAGTAAATCCATAAACCCAACAACATAGTGGCCGAGTGTTAAACTTGTATTTTTCTTTTTCCTTTTAGCCATTATGTGTTCCTGCAACTTAACGTGAAAATCACCGGTTCATCCGGTGTGTTTTTTGGTTAGAACGCTGTTTTGGTTAACAAAAAGGGGCTTTAAAGCACTAAAACTGCCTTTTTACAGATCATTTTTCCCATAAAACGATATGTTGAATTGGTCCGACCCTGTTCGCGACCCTATTCGTTATAAATGCATAATGATTTGAAAAGTGAAAGTGATTAACAATCAGACTTTAAATGAGGTCGTCGCCTAGTGTTGTCGAAACGTTCTTTGAGGCATGTGAAATTTTTACGCTTTTCGTCATCACAGTAGTAGTAGAAAGTGTCATTTTCTTGTTCAAATTTGATTTTTGTAACGTCTTCCATCTGTTCAGTGTCGACACAAAATGCGCTTCTTTCTTTAACATCATAAAAAAATGGTAGGTCTGCAGGAAGTATGTTGATATTTCCTTCAGGTAAAACTTTCTCGATGACTTTCTGCATGAGTTGAATTAGCTCCCCACGAAAAGTCTTCAACTCTTCTCCAAATTCACTCACTAAGGCAAGGTTTGGTTTAATCGATGAAATTAGCCTTAGGACACCTAATACACCAAGATGGTTACCGTAAAGGATATTTTCTGGTTCCCAGTCCATGTTCTCAATTTCACATAATTCATTTTTGCCAATTGAACCAAGATGCGGGATAAGTAAGTCAATATCATTGACTAAATTTTCATCGATGTTTTTATATAATTCATGGATCTCTGTCGTGGATAATTGTAGTACATCCCCGATGTCATTTTTTTCTTTAGGCGGATACAGACCTGTGTCTGAGGTAAGTAATATATTGCGTTTTTCATTATCTTCGAAGGTGAATGAGAAGTGCAATCCCACTGAATAGTATCTGGTGACAATTTCGTCATGATAAGCGGGAAGAGCGGTCAGTACGGTGCTACCGTCATTCAATTGATATGTATCACCAGCATTTATTGTGGAAATGTTTCCTATATATTTTTTTGATCGCCAGTCTAATAAGCTCGAAAATTTTAATAAAGCACCTTGGTTTAGATAAAGATTTATTAACTTCGGTTGTCTTACTTTTTCTTTGTGGGCTTGATGGAGTAATGTAAGAATGGATTCAAAGTCTATAGTGTGATCGTTGTGCGCATGGGTGATTATGATATTATCTATATCAACAAGCCTGCAGCCGGCCTTGTAGAAATTTTCGATAAAGTTATACCCTGGATCAATAACAGTGCCAACGCCGTGGTGGTATATGAAATAACCGCCTCCAACACTTTTCTCGCCATCATCTATTGGGAGAGCTGGAGTGAAAGAATTCCATTTCCTGAGGACAAGAAATATTGATCTGTTTTTGTCTAGTTTTGAATCATTTCCTATAAAATCCAGTAAGTGTTTTTCACTTTCTTCTTTTTGTTTTTCGAATCGTGCAATTGTATCTTTGAATTCTTCTCGTACCGTTTGGATGAAGCCTTTTAGGCCCCCTACATTTGTAGTGTCTGGTGGGTTTTCCTCTACACCTAATTCAGTTTTGTCTGCATCACTCAGTTTTGAAAAAATGTAAGATGCAATTGTGGCAATCTTTTTCGAATCGGACTGTAGCTTAGAAGCCTCAAGTATTGCTTTATAACTATCTTTTTTTCCCCCAGTTCTGTATGAAATGATACTTTTAGTACGCCAATATAGTGCCCTTGTTGGTGCTAATTCTACAGCTTTATTTATCCTATTTAGAGCTTTTTTGATTGTTGCAGGGTCATCTTGTAGTTTGGATGCTGTATTATTTAGCGCCCTAGCGTGGTTTGGGTCAATAGCCAGCGCTTTCTCGTAAAATTCAATTGATCCGTCATAATCCTTATTGGCACTATTCAGTATATAACCATGGTTTGTAAGTACCTCAGGCATATCAGGGCCAAGAGTTATTGCTTTAGAGCTTATGTCCACTGCTTCTTTATTGTTGTTTAAATAGTAGGCAATGTTGCTTTCAATACATAGTTTATAAACTTCATTGTCGATACCCTCGTCCAGTATTGAAACCAATTTGTTTAGAGCTTCTTGCCTTTTATCCTCATAATTGAGGGCGCCTGCTTCGTAACAGATATTTTCGAATTCTTCCGATGTCACCTTGTTCTCCAGTAAGGGATTTTATTTTTGTTGGCTGTCGAGTTTAGACCAAGCAATTTTGTTTGGATCAAATTTATTTGATTGTCAATAAGATAAGCTCGAACCCGTTTCTAAAGTTTTTTAAACAAGTGAGTCTTAAAGCTCCGTGCAACAGTACCCAGGTTGTGTTCATTGTTTGTTGTGACAGGTATTTAGTAAGCTGATCTTAAAACTTTTTTAAATTTCCAATTACTCTGCCGACGACGATAATTTTATCGAGATCGGCCTGTTTGATTTCGATTGGGGCGTATTGTGTGTTGTCACTTCGTAGGGTGAGTTCGCCGGATAGGGGGTTGCGTTCTGCTCTTTTGACGAGGGTTTCTTCACCGATAACGAAAACATAGACGGCCCCTGTTGTTACCTCTTTATCGCCTGGGTTGACGAAAAGCATGTCTCCTGAGGCGATAGCTCGTGTCATTGAATCGCCAACTGCGTGGATTATGTGGACGTTCTCAAAATTTGTTGGCCCAAACTGACTGACGAGGAAGTTGCGGTCAAAGTTCATTACTTCCTTGGCCGCGTCGAAATTTATTATTCCTGCTCCTGCTGATGCGTAATTTTCTTCAATATAGGTGATTGAGACCATATTGTTCGCCGGCACTTTCTTCCCAAAATTAAGATTGATCGCATCGCCGGCGGGCGGTGTGTAGCGATCTGGAAATGGCTCGCCTTTGCCTGTTTCAAGCCATGTTGCATCGCACTTAATTTTCTCTGCGAGTTCGTCGACCACGATCACGTCAGGAGGTGTTTTTGAGTTTCTCCATCTCGTGATTTGAGATTTATTACGTTTTAAGTCTTTAGCAAGATTAGTGCCTTTGATTTTTGTAATTCTCATAACATGCTGTAATCTTTCACCAAAAGTACTCATCTGTACACCTTCTCGCAACAAGTGTGAATTTATAAGTTGACTATAGTTTACATTAGTTGCTACTGTAGTCACATGAATCAAAGACAAATCATAGGCTCAATTATGGCCGCAACCGGGAAAGTAGTTCCGGTAATTGCCAAAGAAAACGGTCACACAAAGATGATGATGTATCGAGTCATTAAATGTGAGTCAACCAACGTCGATGTCCGTGAGCTTATTTCCAGCATAATCAAAAAGTCTGTAAATGAAATTTGGCCCGAACCGGCCGAGGAAGAAAAGGAATAAGTCCTGTCCCCTGGACGTAGTAAGGGCGTTTAAGCTTGGCAGCTATGCATCCTACTAGGGGACGGGCGTTTTTAGCAAGAAATTTCGGGTAAATGGCTTGGCAGCGTCAGACAACAATAAGCTGCCTATTCCATAAATATTTCACAAACCCGCGTTCATATCCATGAAAAAATAAGGAGAAAATCCTCATGCTGGATCATTTGGTAATAAGTCAGGTCAAAACTTTAAAGGAAGCTCTTTACGATACGATCCACGGATACAAGCTTGGGGCAAAGCATATTGCTGAGCGTTTAAACATGACTCAGTCCTATCTATATAGAGCAGCAACAGAAGATCCCGACACCGGTGGATCTGATGCTTCTGGCGTACGATTTCCTGCAAAGCAAATTGTTCCTCTCGTAAGCTTGACTGACGACTACCAGGTCCTCGATGTAATGGAGTACCAGGTAGGTCGAGTCGCAATTAAACTACCTAAGTCAACATCAACAAAGCCAGATGAAATACTTGCCGCATCCCTTAACTCAGCAGTTGAGTTTGGAGAGTTTGTCAAAGAAGTCCACGAGTCCTTAAAGGATGGCAAGATCAAGCCAGACGAACAGCAGCGAATTGATAAGGAAGGTGTCGAGGCAATTCAATCCATCCTTTCACTCATGACCCAATACAAAGGTAGATGATGAAAGCTCTACTCGAAACAATATCGGTTAAGGAAGCAGCCAAGCGATACAGCTGTTGTACTAAAACCATCTTGCGTCGTGCCAATCAAAAGAAGTTTGAAGTGCGTCGCCCAGGTCGACATATCCAGATCATAGTTAAGTCATCAGACGCCTGGTACGAATCCACCAAAGATAGGATATAGAGGAGATAGGCTATGAAGTGTTGGATCAAAAATCAGTGGATGCCTGTTGCCTCTTGGCGCGCCCCGTGTCTGTCGGGGGAGGGTAGCACCTCTCCATGTATTAATCCCCCCCTGTACCCCCTTCAAAAACGCCGCACACCAAATGATTACAACTCCCTACCTTTGCGGGTCCTTTCCACCATCAACCACCAAGCGGGACGGGACAGCTCTTGGCGTGGCCCGCTGGGAATATTTAATTTCAGTGGGAAGTTGGGAATTAGTGAGAATCGGACAAGATGGCAAGAGGCCCTGGTGGAGTGGGGCGGCTGGTACCTGGTCGGTGCCGTTGCATCAGTTTTATTGATACTACGGAGTCGCTGTGTCTGTTCAGAAAAAGATGGAAGGTTATGAGTAAGGAATACAGCAAGGAAGAATTGGAAAATCTTGTCCAGGGGCGTATCGCCCAGGAGAAGGAATTGCTCGGACCTGAGAGCAAAGACAATAAAAAAGACTCGCAGGCGCCACTTGATTTTGAGTTTGTAAATAAATGTTTTTTACGAAATGAGGTCGGTGGATCTGAGTTGTACTCTCATATTTATCACAATAAATTTGCCTGCAACGATACCTCAGAACATTGGATGGCGTTTGTCGGTCCCCACTGGGAAGTTGATAAGATGAACAGGCGAGCTCTTGGTGCAACCGAGGTGGTTGTTCAGGCATATCTTGATTTTCTTTTGGCTCCTGTGGAAGAAGAGCTCGCCAAATATGACATGAATGACAAGGATGAACGTGCTGCAGCGAAGCCTATTATCGTAAAAAAGAAAGTCATTCAGGCACGTATCGATCGTATTTTTTCAAAAGCAGGACGTACTGCTTTACTTGATTGTGCTGCAACCAACCTGACGCCACTTTTTCTTTCACCAGATCAGCTCGACCAGAACCAACTGCTTCTGCCATGTGCGAATGGTGTTTACGATCTGGAAAATGATGAGTTTCGTGATGGCCATCCAGAGGATTACCTCACCTCTTGCTCCCCTTATAATTTTGAAGGACTCGATGCCAAAGCCGGTAAATTTGCCCAATATCTTTTTAATTCTACTGGGGCGAACCAGGAGGATTACGATTGTCTTCGCAGGCATATTGGATATGCAATAACCGGCCTTAGAAAAGAACGTATGTTTATGGTTTTGCATGGTCCTCATGGGCAAAACGGTAAAGGAACTCTGCTTAATATTCTCAATAAAATACTTGGCTCTATGGCCGGATCACTCCAGACCGAGATGCTTATGCAGCAACGTGGTGGTGCTAAGGTTGGGGGACCTACTCCTGAAATACTTGATCTTAAAGGTAAGCATGTAGTCTTTGCATCCGAGACGGAAAAAAATCAGAAGTTTGCCAATGGGTTGGTGAAGAAATGGTCAGGTGGTGATGAGATGAGTGGGCGTGGGATGAATGAAAACTTCATCACACGTTTTGATCCAACCCACACACTTATCATGATCTGTAACAACCTGCCAACAGCACCGGCTGATGATGAAGCTTTCTGGTCACGAATCCGAGTATTTAATTTTCCATTTTCTTACCAACAGAAAGAGCGATGTACAGAGTCGTATCATAGGGTCGCTGATCCTGGTCTTGAGAAATACGTTTTGGAAAATGAGGGGCCAGGGATAATTGCATGGCTCATTGAATCGTACAAAATGTATCAGCGTGATGGGCTTAAGCTCTCTCCAAATGTCATTAAGTGGAGTCAGGATTACCGTGATCGTGAAGACAACATTCAAGATTTTATCGACGCGTGTTGCATAGCCGATAAAGACGACCCTTCCACTGGTAACCGTACCAAAGCAAAAGATCTCTATAATCGATACAAGACATGGCATGAGGGCAATGATAGCTACAGATGCCTTGGTGCTAAAGATTTTTCAGGCATCATGGAACTCAAAGGCTTTAAGCGTATTAAGTCGTCTGGTATTTGGCATTATTGCTATATAAAAATCAGTCTTGCTAAGGAGGCACTTGAATCATGATGCTTCCTAAGTCCCTAACTCCCTGCTTTTTCCCTGTGTTAGTCCCTGAGAAATGTCACGTAATTTCAAATAGTAACGAAGATATTTTGTCATTTAGGGCGTTAGGGACTCTATTTTCTGGCGCGCACGTATGCGCGAAAAAAGATCACATCAATAAAAAAATACGTATATGCGGGCGCACGGCGTTTGTCTGTCCCTGTGTCCCTATTTTACTATATATATATAATTTATATAAAGTAAGTATTTGTTATTGTTTGGTTTGTGGTAATGAAAAGTCGGGGAGTCAGGCAGGGAAAAAGCGGGGAGTTAGGGACTCAGGGCAAAAAATGGAGGTTTTCGCGTGATTACCATCGAACAACTCTACCTGGAGGACGTTACTAGCCGCATTATTACCATTGGAACGGGCAAAGAATTGCGCGGTGCTTGCCCTGGATGTGGTGGTGATGATCGCTTCGGAGTCTTTCCTGAGCAAAATGAAGGCGTAGGTTCTTTCTTCTGCGGTCGATATGCTGGCTCTGCCAACACTGGCTGTGGTAAGGGCGGGGACATTCTTGAGTACCTCAAGCACTTTCGTGGCCTCTCTTATGTTGACGCCTGTGGCTTTCTTGGTATTGAGCCTAAAAACACCAGGCGTCAATCTCATCTGCGTTACTCAGCTCCTACAACGCCCTCTAAGGCAAAAAAAGGAAAATGGGTACCAGAGGATAAGCATTACCCAGCCGAGGTTGTGGACCCTCAAAAATGGCGCGAGCATGGAATGAAATTCGTGAATGCGTGTCATGAGGATCTGCTTAAGCGTAACGGTGGTGTTGCCTACCTGATGAACCGTGGAATCAGCCTGGATACAATCAAGGCGTTTAAGCTCGGCTATCACGAGGGGCAGGAGTCCCGTGGCAAGAAAGGTCAGCCCTCCTATCGTCCTTGGCCTTCCTGGGGGCTTCGTGATGAGAAAAATGGTAGCCGTAGTCGCATGATAGCTCTGCCTGCTGGAATTGTTATTCCATCTATTGTTGATGGTGATCTGCACCGCATTACCGTCCGCATGAATCAGCCAGATAAAAACGGTGCTCGCTATCATTATGTGAAGGGGTCTGTTCGTGATCTTTGGCTCACTGATGCCGGTACAGGAAAATTTATTACTGCCGAAGCCGAGCTTGACTGCCTTGCCATTATTTCAGCAGCCGGTGATCTGATTGGAACAGTTGGTATCGGCTCCACTGGTGTTAAGCCTGATAGTCGTTCTGCAAAAATTCTTTCTCGTTCAAGTCTCATTCTTGGGTCGCTCGATTTTGATACTCCTCGGAAAAATCCAAAAACAGGTCGCATCGAGATACCTGGGGCGCAGGCAGAACGATGGTGGCGACAGGCTTACCCGAAACAGCATAAGCGTTGGCCTGTTCCTGTTGGCAAGGATCCCGGTGAGGCTTTTGAGCAGGGTGTTGATCTTCGTGTCTGGATTGAGGCTGGTCTCGGTGTGCAGGAAGAGGTTGTAACGTCAGCTGTCACAGAGTCCGCCTCAAATGATGTGGCAAAACCGGAAGAGTCCGAAAGCTGTGTGGCTGAGATGGAGCTCTCTAATGGTGAGGTTCTTTATCTTATCAGGTTTCAAAATGGGAGGTTAACCGATGAGGGGAGGTCGGAATGGCGAAGGCTTACTGAAGAAGGCAAGGCAGTATTTACAGAAAAAGAGATGGCTCACCTGCAGGTAGCGATTGGTGATATGGAACCGCAGGAAAAATTAGAAGCTGGGTTGAAGGCGATAGAGGTCAAGAAGATGTTTGGTGGTGTTATCACCGATGGTCGGAAGATAACTAAACCGGATGAAGTTGAAGAGATAATTGAAAAGGAGACCAGGTGATGACTGAACAGGTAAGGACTTTGGTACTGAAGTTGATTGGGGACGTTGGCTATCTGCTTGATGAGGTCGAGCCTGTGTCGGGTGGATCTGGTGAGGTGGAAGAATACATGGTTTCGGTGGAGACGATCGACGATCTTCGTCAGGCCTTTGTGGCGTTGAAGAAAGAGGCCGTTTAATGGAATGGCAAGAATACCAAGACACTGACGTGCCAAAAGAAGTGCATCGTCAGCTTGAGTTGTTGGGCTACGACATCGCTCAGTCAACATTCTACCGTCATTGTGATCGTGGTACGTGCGCAAAAAACGATGAAGGTCTTTATAGCCGCAGGATGGTGAGTGACTACGTAAAAGCAAAAAGTCTTCTCAGAAATGGTGAGATTGAGGATTCCACTCCTGGTCCGGATATGTCGCTTTCTATCGAGAAGCAACGGCTCGAAAATGAAAAATTGAGTCTTCATAACAAGCGCGAAAAAATCAAAGCAGCAAAAGAAGATGGCTCTGTCATCGAGCGTGAGGGGCTTTACCTCGAGATCGCCGCTCGTGATGTTGCCCTGGATGGAATGTATCGCCAGAGAATGGAGATGGATGCCACGCAAATCATTGCCGCTGTGGGTGGAGATGTGTCTAAATTGCCAGAGTTTAACGAAATGGTTTTTGCCATCTGGGAAGAGCTGATGACAGAGTTTGCCAACGTCGAAGAATTCGAAGTTCTTTTTGAAGATCAGGAACAACAATAACTTATGTTAACCGCCCAAAACATCAAACAGCCCCGCACCTTTAAGGGCAATCTTTCCGTTCTTATAGGTTCCCATGCGGAAAAATGTGCGTACCTGCTGGATAACGGGCGGTACCGGTTCAAAGTTTCCAAAACTGAAAAGAAGGTGTTGAAGCGGAAAAAGCGGGAAATGCCATCCAAGTGGGTGCCTAAAAGTATCAAGGTGCCCTATGGTCGTTTTGAAAATCGCTACTTTTCCTTCGACGTTACTCCACATCTTTACGGAATGCTTGATGCCTTTGCTCTGCCATTCATTCGCAAGGTTACGGTGTGTGCAGCTCCTCAGACTACCAAGACCACTTTCGGCCATGTGGCATGTGCCTGGTTGAGTGAATTTAACCCAGGCAATTTTCTCCACGTTTATCCGGATGAAAAAACAGGGGTAGAGATTCTTGATGAGCGGATTACAAAACTCTTTTCTGATTCGCCAAAACTCAAAAAGCATCTCACCGGCCGTAAAGATGATATAGCAAAACACAAACTCCGTCTTCGTGGTTCTGTACATCGCATTGCCTGGGCTGGGTCGTTGCAGTCTCTGGCATCGAGATCGGTAAAATATTGGGTCGCAGATGAGGTTGATAAGTATAACGAGCGTCCATCAAAAAAAGAGACCACTACTCTTAACCAGCTGAAACTTCGTGGCCGCACTTACGAGTCAAGTGGTAAAGGGATGGTGCTCAGTTCGCCGTCCACCGAGACCGGCTTCGTATGGGTGGAGCTCACCAAAGAAACCCAGGCTGTTTTTGTTTATTGGTCCAAATGTCCATACTGCGGAATAGAGCAGCTCATGGATTTTACGAAAGATACCTTTTACTGGCCAAAAGGTGAGGATGGCCACTCACTTGATCGAATGGAAATTGAGGCGAAAAAGATCGCCCGTTATATCTGCCAGGTGCCAGGCTGCCAGAAAATGTGGGATGATGATGCCCGTAATACCGCCCAACGTATCAACATGAAACGAGGTTGGCATCTTCGCACCGACGATGGTTCCAAGGGTGAAGAGATGTTTGCCTATCTTAGACGTGAGCGTCCAATTTATATCGGTTTCATCGTGCCGTCCTGGATCTCCTATTTTGTTTCGCTTTCCTCAGTGGCTTCTGCCTATCTCAAGTGCAAAGATAAAAACCTCAGTCCGGAGGAACAGTTCGCTGCCTATCAGAATTTTCAAAATGCACATCGCTCTCTGCCATGGAAGATTGAACTGCAGGCTCAGCCGGTGAATAAAATATTGGAATTCTGCGATGACCGGCCAGAGGGCATTCTCCCTGGTGCCGAGGTTGTTGCCTCACTCATTGGTATGGTGGATACCCAGGACAACGGAGAGTTTTATTTTTCCATCTTTGCATTTGGTTGGGGATTTCAAAATGATCAATGGTTGGTGCTGAGAAAGCATATCCACTCATTTGAAGAGATAGTCGAGTACATGTGGAACTCAGAATATTTCGATGCCGATGGCCAGCGTTATGTGGTTGAGCACGTTGGTATTGATATGCTTGGCCATCGGACAAAAGAAGTATTGGAGTTCTGTGTTCAGTACGAGGGTCTTATCACTCCATGCTTCGGATCCGCAAGGGCCATGACCCAGCCGTACGCTTTTTCCCAGCGGGAATATATGCCTGGGTCGGATCAGCCTATTCCTGGTGGTGGACTCCGCGCGATCCGTATGAATTCAAAATACTACAAAGATAGTATCGCCATAAAGCTTTCTCAAAATCCTGATAGCCCAGGGTCAATCCGCCTCTACAACAAAGAGCAGGT
>JBLHNU010000084.1:0-20122 GCA_047622095.1 Desulforhopalus sp. | reverse complement strand
ACTGTGCCACCAGCTATGCTATGACACTGAGTCAGCCTCATTTTATAGAAAAGTCGTTTTACATAAATAAGATTTGCTGCTGGTCAACGGTGATATTTACCCACTCATATTTTATAAGAGCCAAATTGTTTTAACAGTCACCTTTAGGTGACCCCAGGTTTTCAACCGCTTTGAGCGGTTCAGAAGCTTTCAAGCCCCCGGCTTTGCCGGTGGTACATGACTATATCGGTTAGAATCGAAAAGTAGGTGTTGAGGAAAAGACTGAGTTCAGCAGGGGAGGTCTTTTCTGCAAGTGTAGTGAAATCTCTGATATCGCAGAAGAGGACAGATACCTCCTTAGTGCTGACCTGTAGATCTAATTTTTCTGGGTTCTTCATGAGCTCCCCTATTACAGCGGGGGAAACATAATGAGAAAATGCTCTTTTAATGAAGAGTCTTTTTTTACCTTCAAAAAAATAATTACATAATACAACGACGATAAAAATAAAAATAAGAGCGCAATATATAAAAGAAAAACCGACCAACTTGTGATGTGCAAATAAAAGAAAATAGTTGCCGGATGCCAGGCTAACAAAGAGAGCACCATTGAGCACAAAACCAACAAGAGGATGTAGAAAGACCAGTGAAGCACTGATAGCAATACCGGAAAAAAGAATAAGAACCAAGGTAAGCAGGTGTTCAAGATCTTTTTCTAAGGTGAGTGTGTCGTTTTTTATAAGGTTATCAAGAATGTTCGCATGAACTTCAACACCTGGCATTCGAGAAGAAAATGGAGTTGCGATCAAATACAATCCTTTAGTACTGGGACATACAGATAAGTACGTTCAATCCTGAAGAACCATTACGGTTCTTCCGACTCAAGCGTACTTTTGATATTGGGCCTGTATTTACGAAGGTTCTACGGAGAAGGCATTCTGTAAATTGCCTCCATTTTTTGAGGTGAAGTACTTTTCGTTTTGCATTTTCTTCTCCCTTCCCTTTTTCAAAGGGAGGGAAGGGGAAGATAAAAAATATGCGAAGCAACAAAATCTTTCAAAGCAGAGCGTTTTGCTCCTTCACCTCATTCCAATCATACCAGAGGCTGTAGATCCCAGGAGTACGTGTTTGCCTTGGAGAAAAGAAACTTCAGAACCATTTAGAACATCGCTTGCAGAGATATAGAGAAAGGTGTTTGAGGGACCTCTAAAATTAATGTTAATTTGGCCGAAGTCATCTGTTTTTAAAATGCTCTTTCCAAGAGAAACGCTTTGTATTTGGTAATACTTCCCCTTTTTTTGTGGCTTGAGCATTAAGGTCGTGCTGGTTGAAGGTTGTGCTGACTGAAACATTTCCATTACCATTGATGGGTACGGAACGTTGTCCATGAGTAGGAAAAGAGGGGCTTTTCTCACTGTTCCATGTTCATCATGAAATAAATTAAGAAAACCTTCCGTCCCACCCTGTCGTAATTCTGAAATATTAAGTATTGGACGGTATGCGGTGATGAGTTGTACGTCATTATAGGAGATTGAAGGTGGAATGTGTTTGAGTTTGTGTGTTTTTTGTGGAGTCTGATCAGTTGTCTTGAGGAAATCTTCTCTAAATAAGAACCTGTAACCTTGTATGATGTGTGGGTTTAGAAATATCTCACCAAGTTTTTTGTCGTAATCAGGTAGAGAAACAAAAAGTTTTTCAAGTTCAACAAGCGCACTGTTGTCAGCAAGTTTTGCAATGGACTTATAGTGTTTTAGAAATGTGTTGGGAGAACTGCGATCTTTTTCAGAGAATATGACATCGAAACCTAAAGAAATGGGATTTGTAGCAATAATGTTTTCTGTAAGTTGACTTACCTGATTTCGAGGCCATGGCCATTGTCCATAATCTTTCAGGCTTTTTTCATCAATATCAACAATGACGACAGATCCTGAACTATCTTCGGCTCCGCGAAGGTGGAACATAAAATCTGTTATTTGGGTATCAAAGGTAGATAATAATTTGGGTTTTTGAGGGAGTACGAAAAGATAACTGATACAGCAGAGCAATGTGGTAAGGATACCTACTTTAAGAGCGGATGGTATTGAAAATACCTTTCATGCGTTGAGATCTCATTTTAGCTGGGCAACACCTGATTTGGCATAATGAGTTGTTAAAAAATGGTGTTTATATTGTACGCAAACAAGAGCAAGATCTATCGGAAATTGTAATTGTTCTATACGGTATAATGCAATTATACACGTTAGAAGAAAGAAAGTGGAAAAGCAAATTTGCGATCAAGAAAGATCTTCGTCAAGAAGGGTGCCATCACGTAGTATTCTACAATGGTCCATTTGATGAGCAAGTTTGGTGTTATGGGTCACCATAATAGTGGAAAGATTGTGCTCACGACAAAGGTCCTGTAATAGAGAAAAAACGATATCTCCAGACCTCGCGTCAAGGTTTCCTGTGGGCTCGTCGGCTAAGATAAGTGCTGGTTCCATAACGAGTGCTCTAGCAAGGGCCGCACGCTGCTGTTCCCCACCTGATAATTCTGCAACCTTATGATGATAGCGGTGGTCAAGTTCAACCTGTTTAAGAAGAGATTTCGCTCTATCAATGATTTGGCTCTTTTTTTTGCCGGCAATGAGTGCTGGCATCATAACATTTTCAAGAGCTGTAAAATCAGGAAGAAGATGGTGGAATTGGAAGATAAAACCTATGCTTTTATTGCGGAAATCAGCCAGGGCTTTCGGGTTTTTCAACAACAGTGGAGTACCGTTAAAAGAAAGATTTCCACTGGTTGGGGTGGCAAGTGTTCCGAGTATCTGTAAAAGAGTTGTCTTTCCTGAACCTGACGCGCCGATAATAGCTGTCATTTCTCCTGATTCAATATCGAGGCTGACTCCGTTTAATACTGTCAGAGTTTCATTGCCTGACTTATACTCTTTAGTAATGTTTTCAACTTGGAAAATGGGCATCAGGAGAGTACCTCAGCTGGCTGTACACTTGCTGCCTTCCACGAGGGGTAAAGTGTGGCTAATAAGGTTATAACAATTGAACTGATGGCTATAATTGTCACATCCATAGGAAGTACTTTAATGGGGAGTGTAGTCATCGGGTAGACGTTTGAAGGTAATTCAATAAATTGGTACCGGGAAAGCAGCTCGCAAAGCCCAAGACCGCCAGCCACTCCAAGTCCTGTGCCCGCAAAAGCAATGACCATTCCCTGGAGAAAGAATATCTTCATGATGGAACCGGAACTCGCTCCCATGGATTTAAGGATAGCTATATCTTTACTCTTTTCCATAACCACCATAATAAGAGCACTGATAATGTTAAGTGCTGCTACCAGGATGATAAGGGCCATTGCTATGAACATACCGATTTTTTCAAGCTTAAAGGCGGCAAATAAATTCCGGTTCATCATCATCCAGTCTTTTGCAATAAAGCCGGGACCTAGTTTTTCTGTTATTTGAGCGGCAATTTCATCCGCTCGGTCAAGATAGGTGTCCTTTACTTTTACCTCAATACCGTGGGCAACATCACCGACGCCCAAAAAGTTTTGAACATTACCAATGGCCATATAGGCAAGAGTTGAATCGTATTCAAACATCCCTGTTTCAAATATTCCTGAAACGCGACAGGTCGTGATTTTTGGAATCACTCCCATGGGGGTGAGGGGACCGGAAGGAGAGATGAGTCTGAGCTTATCACCACGGCTCACTCGAAGATCGGAGGCCAGATTTTTACCAAGGATGATGTTTGGTACTCGGTTTGAGGCATCCTGATCAAGATCTTTAATGGATCCACTGGTCATCTGTTTTGATAACCCAACCACTCTTTCAGCTGTTTGTGGGTCAATGCCACGAAGTACGACTCCACTGCCGCCATGAGCACTACTGAGCAGTGTCTGGGTGTACAGGTAGGGCGTGGCACCTGTGACATTTTTAACAGTGAGAACTCGGTCCCTTTCCAGCTGGTAGTTACTTATTGCACCACCGAATTTTTGCACGATGATGTGCGAATTAACCCCAAGTATCTGATCCCGTAGTCCCGTGGTAAAACCAGAATATACGGACAAAACAACAATAAGGGCAATAACGCCTACAGTGATCCCCGCGACAGATATCAGAGAAATGAGGGATATGAATCCATGTTTATGCTTGGCCCTGAGATATCTCATGCCAACAAACCATTCAAACATTATGAGCTCTTATTGTTGTGAAAATCGATCAGCTTATTCGTTGTCACTCTGCTGTTGCTTAATTTCTGGTTTTAAATGTGGAAAGAGAATGACGTCTCTGATAGAGGGTGAATCTGTAAGGAGCATCACAAGACGATCAATGCCGATACCTTCACCTGCTGCTGATGGCATTCCATATTCGAGAGCGCGGATGTAATCACGATCAAGTTCAGGATGGATTTCATCATCATCCCCACGGTCAGCAATCTGCTTTTCAAACCGTTGCAATTGATCGACAGGGTCGTTTAGTTCGCTGAATGCATTTGCAAGCTCACGTCCAGTGATAAAAAGTTCAAACCGATCAGTGACCTCCGGGTTTTCCTCATTTCTTCTCGCAAGTGGCGAGATCTCAGTTGGGTAGGACGTAATGAAGGTTGGGTTGATCAGCATTTCTTCCACTAGAAGTTCAAATAACTCAGTTTTTGCTTTACCTGGGCCAGATTGAGCTTCGAGTTTTATACCTTTTTCCTTGGCAAGTTCAATGACCTTGTCACCATCTTTTAAGAGTTCCGCGTCAATTCCTGCAACCTGAATCAGCGCCTCATCCATGGTCATTTTTGTCCAGGGCGGGGAAAGATCAACATCGGTGCCCTGATAGGTGATTTTCATGGAGCCGTTCACTTTCTCACAGATAGATGAAATCATATCTTCTGTGAGTTCTATGAGGTCCTCATAGGTTGCATATGCCTGGTAGAACTCAAGCATGGTAAACTCAGGGTTGTGCCTCGTGGACAGACCTTCGTTTCTAAAGTTACGATTGATCTCAAAAACACGCTCAAAGCCACCAACTAAAAGTCGTTTAAGGTACAGTTCAGGTGCAACACGTAGATACATTTCCATATCCAGAGCATTATGATACGTCTGGAACGGCTTTGCGGTGGCGCCACCTGGAACTGGCTGCATCATGGGGGTCTCAACCTCCATAAAGTCTTGTGCGTTGAGATACTCACGTACAAGGCGGATTATTTCTACACGCTTTCTAAATGTTTCGCGGCTGCTCGGGGTGACAATGAGGTCAACATATCTTTGACGATATCTGGTTTCAACATCGCTTAGTCCATGCCACTTATCAGGGAGAGGGCGTAATGATTTTGAAATCATTACAATTGTTCTTGCCTGGACAGAAAGCTCGCCCACTTTTGTTTTAAAAAGAGATCCCTCAATACCTACGATGTCACCGATATCCCATTTTTTAAAGGTTTCAAAAGGGTCGTCGCCGACGATATCTTTTTTAATGTAGATCTGAATTTGACCAGTTTTGTCGGTAATTGTACAAAAAGCGGCTTTTCCAAATTTACGCATTGCCATGATTCTGCCAGCCACAGAGTAAAGAGGTTCTCCATCTTCTTTTTCCTGCGGTCCCAAGGACTCACCTTTTGGAAGGAGTTCGTTAACTGCATTGGCCGGTTTAAAGCCGTTGCTATAGAGATTAACTCCGAGTTCTGCCAGGGATTCCGCTTTTTCTCGTCTTTGTGCCAGGGTTTGGTTTTCTTCAGTCATGATCAAATGCTCTTAGGAAAGTTATGTGAGGCTATAAAAAAAGCGGCAGAAATCTGCCGCAATCATCTTTGAAACAAGTTCATAGCAATTACTGGGAAATGGGCTTTCTGTCAATTGTTTTTGGGGGGAGATCAGTTTGAAGCGGTCACTTACCCATTAAAATATTTACTATTTATTAAAAAAATCTGTGAAGGACATGGCGTAAAAGGTGAGTGCATTAAGGACAAGACCATGCTCTATCGAACCATTTCGCATTAATTCGGGCAACTCTTCACACTTTATGGTGAAAACTTCAATATCTTCCATATCATCGAGGTGAGGTTCAGCAGTTTTTGTCACGTTTTCCACAAGAACGGTGTAACAAAAATTGTCCTGGATAGCAGGATTTGGGCAAACCTTACCTATGATTCTACCGTTGTCCCCACTATAGCCCGTCTCTTCAAGTAATTCTCTTAGTCCTCCGACAAGAGGATCTTCGTCTTTTTCAACGGCACCACCAGGAATTTCTACCTCGAGCTGACCAGAACCAAAACGGTATTGTCGTATAAACACTATTTCCTGATGTGCGGTGACAGCGACTATATTTACCCAGGAAGAAAAATCCAGTCTATGGAAGTCTTTGGCTTTTCCGTTACGCTTGCAGACCACCTCACTTGTGAGTACATTCATTATAGGTGTTGAAAGTACTATACGTGGATTTTTCACCTTCCACAGTTCATCATCTTTTCTTTTTGATTGCATGTAGTTCGCTCGATAGATTTATTGTTATGCAGGACACTTTTTTATGAAATCTTTATACATTTCAGCTGATCTGAAATTGAATATTTTATCACTATGAATACCATGCCAAGAACCCAGCGCGCATTATTTTTTGACTTTGATGGAGTCATCGTTGATTCAATAGAAACGAAAACTGAAGCATTTCGGCTGTTGTTTAAGGATTATCCAGATGATGTGATACAAGAAGTTCTGGATTACCACAAGCAACATGGTGGAATCAGCAGGGTGGATAAAATTGCGCTGGCCCATGAACATTATATTGGTTCTCCATTAAATAAAGCTGATTTAAAAGTCTGGTCAGATCGTTATTCTGAACTTGTGGTTGCAAAAGTAATAGAGGTGCCCTGGATAAAAGGGGCCATAGAGTTTCTCGATTCTGTTTGTGATACTACGGAGCATATTTTCGTGATTTCAGGTACTCCTGAGCCAGAGCTCAATTATATAATAGATAAAAGAGAGATAGCTAAATATTTCATCGAGTCACTCGGCTCTCCCATCAGAAAACCACCTCATATCAGAAGATTATTAGACCAATATAAACTCCAGCCAGAAGAATGTGTTTTTATAGGTGATGCCCTCACAGATTACGATGCCGCAAAGGAGACAGGCCTTCATTTTGTTGGTATCCAGGGTGAAATAGAATTTCCTGCGGGAACAGTGGTGCTCGATGATTGTCAGGGATTACAGCTTGCAATAGACAATATTTTCAACTCTAAATCCTCGTAAATAGGTATAGCCAAAAAATATTAAATGTCTTTTCTTTACTATACTCCAGTCAATACAGTGGCTCATACAACTGTAGAAAAAAAGAGTCGGTTTATAACCTTTGTGTCCGAAGTCTCTTCTAAAGAACAGGCTCTTGAACAACTGGGTGCTATTGCTTCTAGAGAAGTGGGCGCCAACCACAATTGTTCAGCCTATATCATAGGTAATCCATCATGCCCTAAGGCTATTCATTGCAGTGATGATGGTGAGCCATCAGGGACTGCAGGCAAGCCTTTATTGAATATTTTGCTTCATGAAAATATTGGTAATGTTTTAGTGGTGGTGACAAGATATTTTGGCGGAATAAAACTGGGGAGTGGGGGACTTGTGAGGGCCTACTCAAATGGCATTAAAATGGCTTTGGGTGAAGTTGAATTAAAAGGCTTTGTAGCTAAAAAAAAGATGAACATCAGTTTTCACTATCAATTTGAAGGCGTGATACGAAGAATCTGTGAAGACCGTGGAGCTGTTATTTTAGATACTCGTTATGAAGTTGAGCCATGCTTTTATCTCGACGTAGAAGAGGCGTTGCTTGAGTCGTTTATAGCTGAGTTGCAGGAAATTACCAGTGGCCGAGTGCAAGTGAGTCTTGATAAGGTAGTATGAAAAGCATCTAAAATAAGAGGGCGTGATCTTGTCGAAAAGATCACGCCCCCTGTACACTACAACAAATATTTATGAACTTGGTTTTGTTTATAATCCTGCAGCAAGTGAAGTCGATCTTCTTGGATCAGCACCACCATACATCATACCATCTTTGATCATAATCGATTGAATGGCACCCATGTAAGACTTGGGTGTTATGGTGTGTCCCATTTCTCCAAGAGCTTTTACTGTATCAGGGCTAAGACCCTCTTCAACACGAATTTCATCCGGTAACCACTGATGGTGGATACGTGGAGCAGCCACTGCGCTCTGAATGTTGAGACCATGATCGATAACATTCATAATCACCTGTAGGGTGGTAGTGATAATTCTTGAACCACCAGGACTTCCTGTTACAAGAAAGTTTTTCCCTTCCTGTTTCACTATAGTTGGAGACATTGAGCTGAGCATACGTTTGTTTGGTTCAATCTTGTTTGCTTCACCACCGAGTAGGCCATAAGCATTTGGAACACCAGGCTTTGCAGAAAAATCGTCCATCTCATTGTTCAGTAAGAAGCCAGCACCTTCAACTACAATTCCGGAACCGTAACTAAAATTAATAGTGTAGGTGTTAGAGACCGCGTTACCATATTTATCAACGATGGAAAAGTGTGTCGTCTCGTTGCTCTCATAGGGAACGACAACGCCAGGAGAGATAGTTTTGCTTGGAGTCGCCTTTGCTATATCAATCTCGCTTCGCTGGCCTTCTGCATATTTTTTAGATGTAAGTGCTTTGAGGGGAACTTTTACAAAGTCTTCATCACCAAGGTAATGAGATCTATCTGCGTATGCCCGTTTCATTGCCTCGGCCATAAGGTGGATGGTCTGGGCAGAGTTGTGGCCATAGTCACTTACAGGGTAACCTTCGAGGATGTTAAGGATTTGCACGACATGGGTACCGCCGGAGCTTGGTGGTGACATGGAGTAGATGTCATATCCCCGGTAGGTTCCGTGAACCGGAGTCCTAAAGCCTGGAGTATAGTTTTTCATATCCTCCATTGAAATAAGACCGCCATGTTTGGCCATTTCAGCAACGAGCAGTTCGGCTGTTTTTCCCTCATAAAACTCTTTGATTCCATTTTCCGAAATACGGGTGAGGGTTGCAGCCAGATCTTTTTGTACAAAGAGATCGCCCGGCTCGTAGTAGCTGCCGTCAGCTTTGTAAAAAATCTTTTTAGATGAAGGCCACTTCTTGAGCATACCTTCTTTCTTTTTCAGCCCATTACTGAATCGTGGTGTTACAACAAAGCCTTCGCTCGCCAGTTGGATGGCAGGAGCCATAGCCTCTTTTAAGCTGATAGTTCCATATTGTTCCAGTGCCATAGCAAGGCCTGCGACGGTGCCAGGAACACCGGCAGCAAGATGCGAATATCTGGAGACGTTACTGTCGGCATTTCCTTCTTTATCGAGGAACATATCGACTGTAGCTTTTGAGGGAGCTTTTTCACGGTAGTCGATTGCAACGACATTATTTTTTTCTTCAGAGGAGATAAGCATGAACCCACCACCACCAATGTTCCCTGAGCGTGGTTGGGTTACAGCAAGAGAAAATGCTGCTGTAACGGCTGCATCAATAGCATTACCACCATTTTTAAGAACCTCTTGGGCTGATTCTGTCGCAAGGAAGTGGCTGGTTACTACCATCCCTTCTTTTCCCTGAACCGGATGCATTCTCTGGCCTTCAATTATGGCGGAAGAGTATGCGGTCTGGGAGAAGAGTAAAAATATACCGGTTGCAATAGCTGCAAAGATTTTTCCCTTATGCTGCAGAAAAATTCCTTTCATCATGTGCTCCTTCATTTGGGGTTAAATATCAAGGATCTTGAGTAGACATTTTGTTTGTCTCTGTAGGTCTAAATTTTTTAGAAATGACAAAGAATTGAAAAAACACTGCGTGTTGAAAAGTATGTAGTGTTAAGGCAATCTATTTCCCAACAAGCGAATGGTACATTACCTATCGAAAAAGGAGATGTCAACGAGAATTAGAACGACCTAATCTGTTGATGTGAAATGGTTTATTAGTAGATGGGGACACAGTCAGAAAAGATAAACCCTATTTTTTGACTGAGTGACGGCAAGGTGGTTGGGGAGATATTAATTCACAAAGGTGGTGATCTTGGTAATCTATTCTGGATAAAAAAAGAGGATAAGCAGAACTCCTTTGGAGTGTTGAATCTGTACCGTACTACTCGAAGTTACGTTGCTGAGACCTCTACTTGATCCAAAAGGTATGGTGTATTGATCTAGGGGATATTCAAAACCTGTTAGAGTGATGTTTTGACCATCTTCTTTAAGGGGGATGAGTGATACTCGTTGGCCAATTTGTGTTGTATACGAGTGTTTTCCTGGATGTAGTATGTGCAGGACACAATCATTGCTCAAAATTGAAAGACGAATTTTTTCATACTTATCTTGGCCAAGAAGAAAAATATTTGAAAGGCTCATATCCCATCTTCCACCTAACATTCCAGCAAAGTAAATTTGTGTGGCACCTTTTGTTATCGCATGATCTATCGCAAGTTCAAGGTCTGTTGCATTTTTTCGTACAGGATGCTGGATGATCTCAATATTACGAGTTTTAAATTCTTTTAAAAGTTCCTGAGGTATAGAATCAAGGTCCCCTATCAGAGTGTCGGGTAGACGCTCCAGTTCCTTGCAATGTTTAGCACCGCCGTCTGCAGCAATAACAAAATCCGCGTCTTGAGAAAGTCGTGCAAGAGTGGGACTTTGGTGAAGCTCACCATTTGCTAGGATAAGAACAATCATAGGACTATTATTGAGCTACTTTGAGATGATTAATGAGATACGCGTCCATAATGAGATGTACAATATGGTGTACGACGCAGAAGACAAGTGCTAGACCGAACTCTGGGAAAAGAGATACCTGCAGAATGACTGAGAGTGCCAAGGTTTTCTGCCCGCCCATGAAGATAACACTCTCCCTTTTTCCTTTCGCTATTTTGAAGACCTTTGTGAGCCATAATGCTGACAATACTAGGCAGAGATGAAAGAAAAAAACAATGATGATAATTAAAATGATGGAATCGAGGCTTGAGACAATGGCATTTCTACCACCACATAGGGCCATCCATACAATGGTCAAAATACCAAGTTGATTCCATGTAGATGTGTATGGAAGAATTGGTTGTAACTGGGCACTGAATAATCTCCTGGCTATAATTCCAACAATGAGAGGGAGGAGAACCAGTGTTGCAATCTTAATGATTATTGAAAGCTGATCGATATGAATGACTTGATTTTCATTTCCACCAATGAGAAATGATAGCGAGATTGGGATTGTGATAACAGCGAGAGAGTTGGCGATAATCGTTATGAGTAGACTGTGCGCCATATTACCACCAGCACTACCGGTCATAACAACACCACTACTGAGTGTTGTGGGCATTGTTGCGACAAGGAAAACACCTAGAATGAGACCGGTTTCAATGGGCAGTAAGGAGAAAAAGTAAGCGATGATTGGCGCAACGAGAAAAATAATAAAGAGTGCCAGTAAGGTGCCCTTAATATCGGCAAGGCCTTCTCTTATTTGTCTGGTGTCAAGTGCAATACCAGAGAGGATGAAAATAACCACAATAACAATGTCAGGACCGTGATGATTTTTTAGCCAGAGTCCGGGTGCAACAAGTATTCCTGTGAAATCAAGAACCACAATGACAGATAGAGCCACCAGACCAAGCATAAACCAGTTTTTCTTAAGCGTTTCTAACATAAAAAGTCACTGTAGATTTGGATTGACGTTTTTAACTCGTGCCTGAACGAAAACCTGCAAATTTGTCGAGTCCAACGAAGAAATTGGCAAAATTGGTGGTTTTCGGTCGAGTACTAGCTAAATGGTATTGGCTGTACCGGCTTTTCAGGTGGAATTTCGTTAACCTGATCTTTGGTGTATTGTTGAATCTCTCCATCAAGTGTTATAATTGTCCAGTTTTCTTTAGCATCACAAGCTTTTATGAGACATTCGATGTTTTCTAAATCTTTTACATCCAAAACACATTCCCCACCAACTTCACGGCTGACGATTGACTGAAATTCTGTCGTTGAAGCAAGTTCTCGAAAGGTGGTAATCGCTTTTTCAAAGACAGCTATGCGTTGATACTCTTCAGGGTCAAGTGTTTTGATTTCTTCTCGTAACGTATTAATTTCTTTAGTCTTCTCTGCTATAAATGTAATTGTTTTTTCCATTTCATCCGTCTGATCGGAGGGAATTGAAAAAAGAATCTGTTTTTGGATTTCAACATCAACTTCAATAAAGTTAATTTTTCTGAGTAAATCTTGAGTTGCAGCCGAGGCCATGGAGTTCTCCCGCATTGAAAGTTATGGATAATGTTAAATGGGCAATTTGCTATGATCTGGGAAGATATGCAAGGTGAATGTTGAAAACTTATTATGATAGCGTGGGATATATAACAATATACCGTAAAAACAATTGTTTTCTTTTTTCGCATGGGAGATTACAACGTGGATAGTAGATATTAATGGTGGCTGCTTCTTAGTATCAGTAGTAGCGTAAAGGTTTTTGTCTTTTCTTTGATTTGTTTAATGAATGCAGCCATTCTTCCAATAGTACTTCCTGTTTTTCTTGTAATCATGCTTGGTTTTTGCCTCAAAAAGACCGGTCTGGTGCAAGGCAGTTTTATGTTTGAGTTAAATAGGTTGATTTATTATATAGCCTTGCCCTCCTTGTTATTCCACAAAATTGCAACGGCTGACTTTTCAGCAAGTTTTGACCCTAAACTCCTGGCTGTAATGATTTTTTCCACGTCAAGCTGCTGTGTTTTCTCTTATTTATACGCAACTATTAGAGGATATAAACCAACAATAAAGGGAGCTTTTTGCCAGGGATCGTTTAGGGGGAACCTTGCATATGTTGGGCTTGCTATAACATTCCAAGCCTATGGTGATGAGGGTTTTACTAAGGCTGGAATATTACTTGGGTTTCTCGTTCCGTTACTGAATTTGCTCTCTATTGCCGTGCTCATGTTATCAAGCCGAAAGCAGCAAAGCGAAGTGAGTATTTTATATATTACAAAACAGATTATTTATAACCCACTCATTGTCGCATCTCTAACCGGTCTTTTGTGGAGTTTTTTAGAATGGCCAATTCACACAATACTCGACAGATCGCTTGCAATTGTAAATGGTATGGCGTTGCCGCTTGCACTTATTGCCATAGGTGCATCCTTTTCTTTTAAAAAGTTACGTGGCGATCTAGGGACGGCTGTGTTTGCAACAGTGAATAAGATCATTATTTTACCTCTTGTTACAGCAGCGTTGTTATGGTTTTTCGGTGTCCGGGGGGTGGAACTAGGCGTGGGGGTTATTTTAGCCGGAACACCAGTTGCAGCAGCAGCGTATATTATGGCGCAACAAATGGATTCTGATGCCGAGCTATCCGGAGCTATAATTGCCCTTTCTACCCTATGCTCGTTGGTAACTTATACCGTTATGTTATATATATATCACCTTGTCGGCCTTGTTTAAGTGGAAGAGGGATAGTGCCTTTACTATTATAAAACAAATAGTTAAGAGAGGCGAGAAGGGTACCCGCTGTACACCTGAGGCCGCATTGTTGCAACATCTATCATAGACCCTAAGTGAGTTGATCTTAACAATGCTTTGGTACGGTAAGCTTGTGTTATCCCTTTTACCCTGATATTCTCATCAGTGGATTACTTAGATTGTTTATTGCTAATGGTGAATGTGTGAAGAATACTGAAAATCAAGAAGAGATTCTTACAGAGACCTCTGAGATTGTAGGCTATTTTATTGAATCGTTTTATCGGGTTTTTAAAATAGGTATTTATTATCCTGTTGGTCATGTTGTCCTCGATCAGGCGGCGGGTAAATGTATACAGCAACTTCGAGAAATTTCAGGCAAGGCAACTTCAGTCAAAGTTTCAATTGATAGGGAGTCCATTTATGTTGAGGATGAAAAAATTCCACCAGCCCTTGGATCTGCTAAAGAGCTTCACCAACTGTTTTACAATCTTGGTATTGTTGCCGTTGTAATTGATCGCATTGTCATTCACAAAGAGCTATTACAGTTTGTAAGAAGCCTACTCAATTGGCGCATGGAGTTAGAAACTGCGCAGACCCTCATTTCATTTAATGTTGATGAACTTCCACCATCCATCCACGTAGAACAAAAAAAATTCGAAGTTGATGAAGCAAGTATTCGTGAAGATGCCCCAGCAGATAATGGCGAAGAAAAACTGGATGAACTCTGTTTGTCTCTTAAAGAGCAGGGGCTCACCGGAGAACAGACTGTGCAGTGTCGGGATCTTCTTTTAACCTTATCAAGGACATCTTCAGCAAAGCGTTTGGATTTGAAAGGATTTCCCAACGCGACCTGGGAAGATGTGCAGGCGCTACTATATCAGATAATAACGGGTGCTTATTCGAAAGAAACCGGCCATTTTCGTTCTGTTGCAAAAAATGACATTAATGTAATCTCTTCGATATTTCAAAGTCTTGAACGAGGAATAATAGACACTAAGGCTAAGGAAACTATTCAGTTTTTAGTATCACATTTGACAGGTGGGAAGGAGCCCGAAGAGAGTACTAAAAATAACGATGACTCCGTAGAAAGTAAAAAGAGCTTAGAGCGATTTCATTCTGAAAGAATGGAAATCGCCGAAATAAAAAAATTTGTATATGACAACAATATCCCAATAAGCATTTTGGGGAACCTCACTGCTGCTGATAGAAGTGAACAGCTCTCTATTTATTTGCAGTTGGTTGTAACATGTAAAAATAATGAACTTCTACGAAGCATTTTAGAAAACATTCAAAAGATTGCTGTAACGGATCTTTCAGAACGAGAAAGAGATGTGCTTATCTCTGGAATAAAGTTTTTGGCAGATTTTGGTTCAATTGAGCTGTTTAGTAGTAGTTTTAAAATGGTCATCCAGACGCTAAGGGATTCTCAAACGGGTCGATCTCTTGACTTCATCGTTGAGTTTTGGGCCAAAATGCCCCACGCTTCACATATGCTATTATGGCCTTTTGTTGTTAATGAGTTGTTGGTGGTTGGAATGGAAGAAAAGCGTGATAGCTTTTTTGAGGTTCTAGAAATTGCATCACATATGCACGGTGATGGAATGAAAAGTATGAAACCACAATTGGAAGAAATGGATGGATTTAATCAAACATCACTTGCGGATATTTGTTTTAGATCATCCTGTATATATTCCTACCGTCTGTATGCTTTTTTATTTGAAACATCAATTGGTGATCAATTGACAGAAAAAGTGCTTGAGGCTTTCCGAAAAGAGCCCCAAGACAAACTAATGGAAGCCGTAGCGCCATTACTTGAACTGGACAAAACACACCATCTTGAATTTGTATATAATTATCTTTTAGAGGCACACCAGAAAGAGCCGCCACTCTCACTCAGAATGGCTGGGGGAGAAATTATATTGGAATACCTTCAGAATATAACGGATGAAAAAAGGGGCAGTGACTTCCTTGAAACAACGATTCTAGCGACGTCATCATTTTATACTAAAGGGATAAAAGACATGTTGGAGCAGATCGTAAAAGCCAAAAAGGCAATAGTTGTACCTCTCTGGCCTAAAAAATGTCGTAAAGCAGCTGAGAATGCACTCAAATCCTTGAAACGGGTATCAGTTTCGGTACTTTTTTAGGGAAACGATTATGGTAGATATAGTCAATAAAATCATAATGTTACTCAGTAAAGGGATGTCTAACAGAAAGTTGTATTTTTCTGATCATCCCCGTGTTGATTCTTATGCTGCTGAAATCGTCGATCTTGCCAACGAATATTTCTACTCTAGCAACTCCAAAGAACTGTATATAGGTATTATTGATGGCTTTTTCGTTTATGAAGGAAAACGAGTTTTTGGGCCTTCGGTTACAGGGAAACAGTTGATAGGGACAGCCAAAACGCTGTACTGTGGTGGATTTGGAATCCTCCGAGGTGTTAATGTAGCAGATATTAAAAAGTTTTTTGATGTTACTGCATTAAAGAATGTTCCTGTAAAGAAAATTGGAGATTCGAGAGCACTTTTCGATAATTACGGAATTACTACAATTAGAATAGGGGATCCGTATAGTGATGACGCGGCTGCATCATTTGGAAATAAAGGGAAAAAGTGGCAAGGACAAGCCGTTGGTGGTGGTTTGCAATCTCCAACATATCTGTATCAGGAATTGTATGATTTTGTCTCAAAGGCATATGGAAGTGCAGCTGCTGGTAGTGAGGTCAATGTTGAGCAGGCTCGATCGGTCAGTGAATTTATGCTCAAGTACATCCAAACTAACTTTGCGGATGTAATGCAGTATGTTCATTATCCAGATTATGACAGCTATACCGTTGGACATTCCGTGAGAGTTGCTTCTCTTGCCGTTTATGCTGGGTCGAAAATGGGCTGGAATGATAAGGATCTTCTTGCAATTGGTGCTGCGGGGCTCTTACATGATATAGGGAAGTCGGTTATCCCTGATGAAATATTGCTTAAAAAAGGAAAGTTAACCGAGGAAGAATTTGGAGTAATCAGAGATCACCCTCGTGCTGGTGCAGAAATTCTTATGGAACAAAAAGGTATCACAGATCTTGATTTGTCGGCCTGCTGGGGACATCATATTCGCCATGATGGTTCGGGATATCCGCCGAGACCGCTTTGGGCAGTACGGCATCCGGTGACATCATTGTTACAGGTCTGTGATGTGTTTGAAGCGCTTACAGCAGTAAGACCCTACAAGCCCGCATTGGAACCTCAGATCGCCTACTCAATTATGTTGCGAGATAAGGGTGGCTTTCATCCTGGCCTATTTGCGGCATTTATTTCGATGGTCACTCTGTATCCTCCCGGTACCTATGTGAAATTGACTGACAAGCGTGTTGGTATGGTTGTGGAGGTGACAGAAGAAATAGATAGACCTAACCTTTTGATTACAGCGGCGGAGGGAGGTCAACCAATAGATGCCGAAGAACAATACTATTTGAGTCTGAGTGAAAATAAAAATAGAGGGGTTGGGGTTGAAAAGCTGCTTCTGAATTATTTAGATTAACAACTGTCGGTTGAGGGAAAACGGAAAAGGGCGAATCGAGTAATTTGATCCGCCCTTTGTAGCTTGAATATTTCATGAAATATTCAGGCAAGATGTTTCTTAGGATTACTTTTGGAGGTGATCTTTCACAATATTTAGCATTCTTCTAACGGGCTCCGCAGCTCCCCAGAGAAGTTGATCTCCAACAGTAAACGCTGTTATATACTCGGGGCCAATATTCATTTTGTGAATACGGCCTATTGGAACATTGAGTGTGCCTGACACCTTAACTGGAGTGAGTTCTTGAGATGTTATGTCACGCTCATTAGGAATTACTTTTACCCACTCATTATGATCCTGAAGAATCTTTTCAATCTGCTCAACACTCATTTCTTTTTTTAGCTTTATTGTCAAAGCCTGTGAGTGACAGCGCATTGCACCAACACGGACACAAAGTCCATCGATAGGAATACTGTTTTCCTGACTATTCCCAAGGATTTTGTTTGTTTCAGCAATACCTTTCCACTCTTCTTTGGTTTGGCCACCATCAACAGGAACATCAATCCATGGAATAAGACTTGCTGCAAGGGGTACTCCCCAATGAGCCATAGACATCGTTCCATCGCCAAGTTTAGCCGTGATCTTTTTGTCTATATCAAGTATGGCCGTAGACGGGTCGCTGAGAAGAGGTTTAACTTCATTTTCAAGTTCTCCCATCTGGGTAATCAGTTCGCGCATGTTTTTAGCTCCAGATCCACTGGCAGCTTGGTATGTCATTGAACTGATCCACTCTACGAGATCGTTTTCAAGGAGTCCACCAATGGCGAGCATCATAAGAGAAACTGTACAATTGCCACCAATGAAGTTTTTAATTCCAGATGCAAGGCCCTTATCAATAACTCCTCGATTGACAGGGTCTAAAACAATAATAGCATCTTCACTCATTCGTAAGGTGGAGGCTGCATCAATCCAGTAGCCATCCCATATTTTTCTAAGATCGTCGTAAACTTTTGTGGTATAACTTCCACCCTGGCACGATAATATCACATCCATCTCTGAGAGTTTTTGAAGGTCTAAAGCGTTTTCTAAAGGTGAAGAACCTTTGCCAATATCTGGGCCATTTTGGCCAACTTGTGACGTGGTGAAGAAAACAGGAATTATGTTATCAAAATCGTTTTCAGCAATCATGCGCTCCATGAGTACAGAACCAACCATTCCTCTCCAACCTACAAATCCAACTTTTAGCATTACTCAACTCCACATGGTGTTAAATTGATAATTAAGCAGCAGATCCTCATTAGGACAAAAACTACGAATTTTAATTATTACCTAAAAAATCAGATAAAAGCTCATGAAAATAATGGTATTTAGGGCTATTTTATATGGATGTTTTCTTTCAGGAAAACAGAGGGTAAAGTATAAACTCTAACCAGGTCTTAAATTCGCAGAGACTCAGTGTAGAGTGTAACTCATTCATCAAATAGAGGAAATAATGAAAATAGGGATAATAGGTGGATCTGGTTTAGATGATCCAGATATACTTGAAAATTCACAAAAAATAGAAGTAGAAACACAATATGGATTACCTTCATCTTCACTAGTGACTGGATTAATTTCTGGTGTAGAAACTGTTATTCTTGCAAGGCATGGTAGACAACACCAGCTCAGTCCAACGCAGGTAAATAACCGCGCCAATATAACAGCGTTGAAAAATGCTGGAGTCACACATATCTTAGCAACAACTGCATGTGGCAGCTTGAAAGAAGAGATTGACAGAGGAGATCTTGTGATTTTGGATCAATTTATCGATTTTACCCGTTTTCGCAAAAATACTTTCGCCGACTCTTTTGAAAATGGGGTGGTACACACACCGATGGCTAAACCTTTTGATGAGCAGTTGCGAGATACACTCTTTACAACTGCAAATGATCTTACATTAAAAGTTCACAGAACAGGATGTGTTGTAACTATTGAAGGACCAAGATTTTCAACAATAGCTGAATCGAAAATGTTTAAGATGTGGGGCGCTGATGTTATAAATATGTCCACTGCCCCAGAGGCAATGCTCGCAAGTGAGGCTGGCGTTCCATATGCAGCTGTTGCAATGTCGACAGATTATGATTGTTGGAAAGAAGATGAATTACCTCCTACATGGGAAGAAATTCTAGGTGTTTTTAATAAAAATGCAGATAATGTAAAGCAATTACTGATAAACGTAATAGAAAATTATCGAGCTTAACAAAAAGGATATTCAGAAATGGATTTGAAAAGTAGCGTAAGAAGTATTGTTAATTGGCCTATTGAAGGGGTCGTTTTCAGAGATCTTACAACTCTGATGAAAGACCCTGAAGCATTGAAAGAATCATGTGACATCCTATATGAGAGATATAAAGATCAAAAAATCGACAAGATTGTTGGAATTGATGCCCGGGGTTTTGTTTTTGGTGCAGTACTGGCATATAAACTAGGCATTGGGTTTATTCCTGTGCGTAAAAAAGGAAAACTTCCTGCTGACTGTTATGAAGAATCCTATAGCCTTGAATACGGGGTGGATACCCTGGAAATTCATAGAGATGGTCTCAGTGAAGGTGAAAGAGTAGTTATTGTGGATGACCTTATTGCAACCGGCGGAACGGCAGGAGCTACAGCAAAGCTGGTAAAAAAACTTGGTGCAGAAATCATAGAATGTGCTTTTTTGATTGAACTCCCGGCCTTAAAGGGGAGAGAGCAGCTTAATGGCTGTGAAATCTATGCTATGATGGAGTTTGAAGGAGAGTAAATAAAAAGGGCTCTTATAAAATATGAGTGGGTAAATATCACCGTTGACCAGCAGCAAATCTTATTTATGTAAAACGACTTTTCTATAAAATGAGGCTGACTCAGTGTCATAGCATAGCTGGTGGCACAGTCTATTATTCTCTATCAGAGAAAAAGAGCTGTTTTACCCACTCGAATTTCAAAAGAGCCATAAAAAGGCTATGTATATATAGATGATATATATAGCCATCCATGAAGCGACACAGTAAACACAGTGTAAAAAGAGCAAAAAAAATCCCCAACCAACATTTCTGTTGATTGGGGATTAGTGTAAAAATACGGCGATGACCTACTCTCCCACACAGTCGCCCGTGCAGTACCATCGGCGCTAAAGAGCTTAACTTCCGTGTTCGGAATGGGAACGGGTGGATCCTCTTTGCTATG